>NZ_JBQKED010000001.1:0-149903 GCF_052121495.1 Faecalimonas sp. LCP19S3_D12
AGTTAGGATGGATGAGTCCTGTTCAATACAGGCTCCATCTTCTAGCTGCATAAAGAAAAACGAGACGACCGAAGTCGTCTCGTGAAAGTCTAACTTTGAGGGGTCACCTCAGATTGCAGTCTCTTTTCTATTCCTCTTTTACACTAATTCAAGAAGAACTTCCATAGCGGCATCACCTTTACGTAAACCGATTTTTACGATTCTTGTGTAACCACCGTTACGGTTCTCATATTTAGGAGCGATCTCTGTGAATAATTTTTCCACTAAATCAACTTCTTTTGCACTTCTCTTCTTTCCATCTTTTACTTCAACTACAGGATAAAGAACTTTTAACATTTGTCTTCTTGCATGTAATCTTGAAGGCATATCTTTTTTGATTGTTTTTTCCACTTCATCATAAACAGTAACTTTTTTACCATCTACAACTTCTTTTACTCTCTTACCGTCTTTGTCTTTACGAGCAACTTTTGCCATAACTTTTACTTCTTCAAAGTTATCTTTTTCTTTTACAGCTAAAGCGATAAGACCTTCAGCAACTTTGCGAATCTCTTTTGCTTTTGCTTCTGTTGTAACGATTTTACCGTTGTTAAGTAAAGCTGTTACCTGATTTCTGATTAATGCTTTTCTTTGGCTTGATGTTCTGCCAAGCTTTCTATATTTTGCCATAATAATTATCCTCCATTTGACACGTGGTTATGCTTCTTCGGGCTTACTAGCCATGTGCTGTCTCAGCACTCATCGGGTTTACCTGAGACATCATTTTAATTTATAAGGTAGTTCTTTTTATTCCTCTCCTTGACTCAATTCCAAGCCAAGTTCTTTTAATTTCGCTAATACTTCTTCTAAAGATTTACGTCCAAGATTACGTACTTTCATCATATCTTCAGGAGTTCTATTAGTTAACTCTTCAACTGTATTGATTCCTGCTCTCTTCAGACAGTTATATGAACGAACAGAAAGTTCTAATTCATCAATACTCATCTCAAGCACTTTTTCTTTTTCATCGTCTTCTTTTTCAATCATAACTTCTGCTGCCTGAGCAACTTCAGATAAATCGATGAATAATCTTAAGTGTTCGTTGAGCACTTTGGCTGCAAGACTGACTGCTTCGTCCGGAAGTAATGTACCATTTGTATATACATCAAGTGTCAGCTTATCATAATCTGTAATCTGACCAACACGTGTATTCTCCACTGTGAGATTCACACGTTCTACCGGTGTATAGATAGAATCAATCGGAATTACTGCAATCGGTAAATCCTCTTTTTTATTCTTATCCGCACTCACATAACCTCTGCCTTTTGCAATTGTTAGTTCCATGTACAATTTACTGTCAGCTCCGCCATTCAGAGTCGCAATAACTGCGTCCTGATTCATTATTTCAATATCCGGATCCACCTGAATATCAGCTGCAGTAACTACACCTTCACCTTCAAACTCAATGTAAGCAGTCTTTGGTTCGTCTGTTTCCGAAGTATTTTTGATAGCTAATGATTTTAAATTCATTACAATCTCAGTAACATCTTCTTTTACTCCCGGAATTGAACTGAACTCATGTAAGACTCCTTCGATTTTCACCTGACTGATTGCAGCTCCCGGCAATGAAGAAAGCATAATTCTTCTCAAAGAGTTACCAAGTGTTGTTCCATAACCTCTCTCTAAAGGCTCTACAACAAATCTTCCGTATTTCTTATCTTCTGAAATCTCAGTAATTTCAATATTTGGTTTATTAAAATCAAACACTACAAAGCCCCTCCTTTTGGGTTATTAAAGTATTGAGGGTGAATCAGTTTCTAAATAATCCTAGGGATTATTTAGAATATAATTCGACAATCAACATCTCGTCTACAGGAACATCGATAACTTCTCTTGTAGGAAGTTCTTTTACAGTTCCCTGAAGGCCTTCTGCATTCACATCTAACCATTCTGGAACCAATCTTCCACCTGTTACTTCTAAGATATCTTTATATCTCTGTGAACCTTTGTGTTTTTCTTTGATTTCGATAACATCTCCAGCTTTTACTAAGTAAGATGGGATATTCACTTGTTTACCATTTACTAATACATGTTTGTGGTCAACAATTTGTCTTGCTTCTTTTCTTGTTCTTGCGAATCCCATACGGAATACAACATTGTCTAATCTTGACTCAAGAAGAATCATAAGATTTTCACCTGTCATACCGTTCATTTTAGAAGCTTTTGCAAAGTAATTTCTAAATGGTTTTTCTAAAACGCCATAGATAAATTTCGCTTTTTGTTTTTCGCGTAATTGAAGTCCATATTCGCTCATTTTTCTATTAGCTCTTTTTAATTGTCTGTTAGATTTTTTATCGATTCCTAAATAGATTGGATCCATACCAAGTGATCTACATCTTTTAAGAACTGGAACTCTATTTACTGCCATGTTCTATATCCTCCTATTACACTCTTCTACGTTTTGGTGGGCGACATCCGTTATGTGGAACCGGAGTCACATCTTTGATACTTGTTACATCGATACCGCATGCCTGCAATGCACGGATCGCTGCCTCTCTACCAGAACCTGGTCCTTTTACCATAACGTCTACGGATTTAAGACCATGTACTAATGCTGCTTTAGCTGCTGTCTCAGCTGCCATCTGAGCTGCATAAGGAGTAGATTTTCTTGAACCTCTGAATCCTAGACCACCAGCACTTGCCCATGAAAGAGCATTTCCCTGAGCATCTGTTAATGTTACGATTGTATTATTAAAAGATGATTGAATGTGTGCTTGTCCGCGTTCAACGTTTTTCTTGACACGTTTCTTTGTCACTTTTTTTGTAACTTTTTTAGCCATTTAAACTAACCTACTTTCTTTGTTTTTGTTATATTGTTTCTTTTCATAAGGTAGTTCTTCTTACTAAATTCGTGCTTCGGTACTCCTCGCACTCATTAAGTTCCGAAGAACAAAGTTCGCACTAACCTCAAGCTGCGTTTAACAACTTGCTTTCGCTAAGTGCTCTACTTTTTCTTATTTGCAACAGTTCTCTTAGGACCTTTTCTTGTTCTTGCGTTTGTCTTTGTCTTCTGACCGCGAACAGGAAGTCCTTTTCTATGACGAATACCACGGTAGCATCCGATTTCCTGTAATCTCTTGATGTTTAAAGCAATCTCTCTACGAAGATCACCTTCTACCTGATAGCTTTCATCGATAACAGCACTGATCTGTTTTACTTCTTCGTCTGTTAAGTCTCTACAACGAGTATCTGGATTTACTCCAGCTGCCTCCAAAATTTTTGTTGCGCTTACTCTACCGATTCCGTAGATGTAAGTCAAACCGATTTCTACACGTTTGTCTCTTGGTAAGTCTACACCAGCAATACGAGCCATGTAATTTTCCTCCATCTTGAATTTTAGTAAATAAATAACTGCAGCCCGATAAAATATCGTCTGAAATGTGTGCAGATATTTATTCCCATTGGTTAATATTGTCTCAAATTGGGGTACATCATAACGTACCCAGCTGCTAGATACTACAGCCTTTCCCGGAAATGACACCGGGTATTATAAGCAATATACATCGAGGAATAGTTTCCCTGTATATTAATAGTGCTTCCACACCGCCTGGCGTGTCACACTACAGCCGCCTAAATAATGTTTGTGCTCTCACGCACAAAATCGACAACGATAATTATCCTTGTCTTTGTTTGTGTTTCGGATTTTCACAGATTACTCTGATGCTTCCTTTTCTTTTAATGATTTTGCATTTTTCGCAAATTGGTTTAACTGATGATCTAACCTTCACGTCAAATCCTCCTTTCATCCACTGCTTTGCCTGTATTTACCACGTTTTCTAATATTAAATACTAGAAAACGTTCGTTTTACATTATAGCATTATTTTTTATTTAAAGTCAATACTTTTTTATTTATCTCTCCAAGTAATTCTTCCTTTTGTCAAATCATACGGAGACAGTTCTAAAGTTACTTTATCTCCCGGCAGGATCTTGATAAAGTTTGTGCGCAGTTTCCCACTAATATGCGCTAATACCTGGTGACCATTTTCTAATTCTACTTTAAACATTGCATTGGGTAATTTTTCTACTACTGTTCCTTCAATTTCAATTACATCAGCTTTTGACATTTCTAATTCCTCCCTGTTTCCTTATCAAATAATTTTAGTATTCGCTTTATTGCAACATCATCAAGCCCGGACAACTCATGTTTTTCACAAATGAGCTGTACATGTTTCTTTTTCTTCTTTTTCGGGTTCTCTAGTTTTCTGCTGGAACCATCCATCAAATATACATATGTTTCATCTACCTGAAATATTACATATACATGTCCTTTATCATGTCCTGCTTTGGATCTTGCAAGCATTCCAATTTCATATCTTTCCATACTGCATCCTCTTTTACTTCGATAAGGTCAAAAGTATTGGTTCGTCTTCTGTAATCAGCACCGTATTTTCATAGTGTGCTGACAGCGAACCGTCCCTTGTCACAACTGTCCAATCGTCGTCCAACCAGTCAACTGCATAACCCCCGATATTGATCATTGGTTCTATCGCCAGAGTCATTCCTTTTCGAAGTTTTATTCCTTTTCGATCCATTTCGTAATTTGGTATTTCAGGAGCCTCATGTAGCTTTGCACCGATACCATGTCCGCATAGATCCCGGACAATACCATATCCATGTTCTTTTGCATGTCTTCCTATTGCAGAAGAAATCTCAAATAGATGGTTACCCTCTTTTGCATATTTTATGCCCTCAAAGAAACATTCTCTTGTCACTTGGATCAAGTCCTTTGCCTCTTTGCTGATCTCTCCGATTCCATGGGTTCTCGCCGCATCTGAATGGTAACCTTTATGGATAACTCCTGCATCCAAACCTACAATATCTCCTTCTTTCAGGACTTTTTTAGCACTTGGAATTCCGTGAACAACTTCATCATTTACAGAAACACAGATCGATGCCGGATACCCGTTATAGTTCAAAAAAGAAGGCTCGCATCCATAGCTGCGTATAATCTCTTCCCCCAAACGGTCAATATCAAGTGTTGTCATTCCCGGATGTAATGCTTTCCCCAATTCATCGTGAACGATCTCCAAGATTCTTCCGGCTTCCTTCATCAATTCAATTTCTCTTGCTGATTTTATTGTAACTGGCATAACGTTTACGCTCCCAACACGTTTACGATAGCAGCAAATACCTCATCAATATCTACAGTACCATCTACTTCTACTAAAATATTTTTTTCTGTATAATAATCAATCAATGGCTGTGTCTGTTCATGATATACATTCAGACGTTTCTGTACTGTCTCCGGCTTGTCATCTTCTCTTAAGATCAATTCTCCATGACAGTTATCGCATATATTTTCTTCTTTTGTAGGTGCATATACAATATGATATGTAGCACCGCAGTCCACACATGCTCTGCGTCCTGACATGCGGCGGACAATATTTTCATCTGGAACTTCCACATTGATCGCGAAGTCCATCGCCTCTCCCATCGCTGCCAAAGCTTTGTCAAGAGCCTCTGCTTGAGGAATAGTTCTCGGGAAACCATCTAAGACATAACCATTACTGCAATCATCCTGTTTCACGCGGTCTACAACCAAGTCTACAACAAGTTCATCCGGCACTAAAAGTCCCTGATCCATATATGTCTTTGCTTTCTTTCCAAGCTCTGTCCCATTCTTAATATTTGCTCTAAAAATATCTCCTGTAGAGATATGAGGAATCGAATACTTTTCAGCAATTTTCTTTGCCTGTGTCCCTTTTCCCGCACCAGGTGCACCTAACATTATAATTTTCATATGCTCTCCTCCATAAAAACATCTATATAGCATTTTAACTCGCTGAACTTCTCTCATACCAAGACTGAAATTCAACGAGCTAAATGCTAAACAATTACTTGCCTACATATATTTTTTAGTATCCAAGGAAACTGTTACTGCTTACAGAACCTTTTCCACTATTTAAAAATCCTTTATAGTTACGTACAAGCATCTGTGATTCTATTTGTTTCAACGTCTCTAATACAACACCCACAATGATGATGATAGAAGTTCCACCAAATGAAACCTGTGCTCCCAATACTCCGTTAAAGAAGAATGGAACTACCTGCACAATTACTAACCCAATAGCACCTATAAAAATAATATATCTCAAAATCTTTGCTAAGTAATCTACAGTTGGTTTTCCCGGTCTGATACCTGGAATAAATCCACCGCTCTTTTTCATATTATTCGCAATTTCCAGTGGGTTAAATGTGATTGATGTATAAAAATATGCAAACAAAATTGTCAAAATAATATATACAATCAATCCCCATGAATATTTAATATTCTCTGGATTACACCAGTTATTTGAGTTCAATCCCTTTAAAATCTCACTTCCAATACCATCCCCATCACCTTTTCCAAGGAATGATGCAATTACGATTGGAAACTGCATTAAAGAAGATGCAAAAATAACTGGAATTACTCCTGCTGTATTCACTTTCAACGGAATGAATGTAGACTGACCACCTACGCTCTTTCTTCCCTGAATTTTCTGTGAATACTGAACTGCAATTTTTCTCTGTCCATCTTGAAGGAAGATAACAAATACAACAACAAGGATAATAATCGCTGCAATAATCAAAGCGGCTAGTCCAGCTGTTGCAAGACTTTTCCCCTTCATAAACTGGTTATATAATGTGTTGAAATCATCTGGAATACGTGAAAGAATGTTGATTAACAATACAATAGAAATACCATTTCCAACACCTTTCTCTGTAATTCTCTCACCAATCCACATTAAGAATGCGGAACCAGCTGTCAAAGTAAGAACTACAATTGCTGCATTCACAAAATTATATTCCACAAGTAATCCGCTGCGTCCGAATCCAACTGCCATAGCGGTTGACTGAATCAAAGCTAAAAGAACTGTCACATAACGCGTAAATGCTGCAATTTTCTTTCTTCCTTCTTCACCGTCTTTTTGCATCTCTTCCAATTTTGGAATTGCAATTGTAAGCAGCTGCATAATAATTGACGATGTAATATACGGCGTAATACTCAAAGCGAATATTGACATTTGTTCAAATGAACCGCCTGTGAAAGCGTTAAAAAAGTTAAACGCTTCCCCAGTCTGATTTGCAAAGAAATTTTGAATAAATGTTGGATCTACTCCCGGTGTCGGCAGTTGCGATCCAAGTCTAACAACGACCAGCATTGCAAATGTATAGAAAATTTTCTTTCGAATTTCTTCTATTTGGAATGCTTTCCGAAATGTCTTTAACATTAGATCACCTCAGCTTTTCCACCAAGACTTTCAATTTTAGCTGCTGCACTTGCACTAAATGCATTTGCCTGAACTGTAAGTTTCTTAGTTAATTCTCCGTTTCCAAGAATTTTCACTCCATCTCTAGGATTCTTCACAATACCTGCCTCAATGAGAGTCTCTACTGAAACAACTGTATCGTTATCGAATACCTCTAATGCACTTACGTTAATACCAACGATCTCTTTTGTATTTCTATTAGTGAAACCTCTTTTTGGTATTCTTCTATATAATGGCATCTGTCCACCTTCGAAACCTGGTCTTGTGCCGCCTGAACGTGCTTTCTGACCTTTGTGTCCTTTTCCGGCAGTCTTACCATTTCCAGAACCGTGTCCACGGCCTCTTCTGAAATTATCACTATGTTTTGATCCTTCTGCTGGTCTTAAGTTTGATAAGTCCATCGTGACACCTCCTTATCTTTTTCTTATACTTCTTCTACTTTTACTAAATGTCTTACCTGTTGTACCATTCCTCTTGTTGCAGCGTTGTCTGGTAAAACAACTGTTTTGTTCAGTTTTTTAAGACCTAAAGCTTCAACTGTTTTTTTGTGTTTTGGTACAGCACCGATTGTAGATTTTACTAATGTAACTTTTAAATTTGCCATTTTCAATCTCCTCCTTAGCCTAAGATCTCTTCTACAGATTTACCGCGAAGCTTAGCTACTTCTTCTGGAGTCTTGATCTGACTTAATCCATTAATTGTAGCAAGTACTACGTTTTGTTTATTGTTAGATCCCAATGATTTTGTACGGATGTTTTTGATACCTGCAAGCTCAATTACCGCACGAGCCGGTCCTCCGGCGATAACTCCAGTACCTTCCGGAGCTTTTTTCAGTAATACTGAAGCACTTCCGAATTTACCAATCAAATCATGTGTAATACTTTCGTTTTCATCTAAGGAAACAGAAATGAGTTTTTTCATAGCATCTTCTTTTCCTTTGCGGATTGCTTCCGGAATTTCAGTAGCTTTTCCTAAACCTGCACCAACATGGCCATTTCCATCACCAACAACTACTAAAGCTGTGAATCTGAAGTTACGACCACCCTTAACAACTTTTGTTACACGTTTGATTGATACCACTTTTTCTGTTAGTTCTAATTGACTAGCATCAATACGATTTTGTTTCATGTGTGTTCCTCCTCCTAGAATTCTAATCCAGCTTCTCTAGCTGCATCTGCTAACGCTTTGATTTTTCCCTGGTAGATAAATCCACCTCTGTCAAAGACAACAGTGTTAATACCTTTTTCAATTGCTTTTTTAGCAATTACAGTTCCCAAATATGCTGCTGCATCAACGTTGTTAGTTTTTTCTAATTCTGCTTTTACATCTTTCTGTACAGTAGATGCTGATACCAGAGTAGTTCCAACTGTATCGTCAATAATTTGAGCATACATATGATTATTACTTCTAAACACAGCTAAACGTGGTCTTTCAGCAGTTCCGCTGAAACGGTTACGTAATTTTCTATGTTTGTTTACACGAACTTCGCTTCTTGATTTTTTACTAACCATCTTCACACTCTCCTTAATTATTTTTTACCAGTCTTACCAACTTTACGTCTAATAACTTCATCAGCATATTTAATACCTTTACCTTTGTATGGTTCTGGTCTTCTCTTATCTCTGATTTCAGCTGCGTATTGGCCTACTTTTTCTTTATCGATACCTTTTACAGTAATTTTGTTCTGTCCGTCAAGTACTGTCTCAACACCTTCTGGATCAATCATTTCTACTGGATGAGAGTATCCTAAGTTTAATGTTAATTTGTTTCCTGATTTTGCGGCTCTGTAACCAACACCGTTTACTTCAAGAACTTTTTCATATCCCTGAGTAACACCAACAACCATGTTGTTGATCAGTGTTCTTGTAAGACCGTGTAAAGCTTTCATTTTCTTTAAATCACTTGGTCTCGTTACTACAACTTCTTCGCCTTCTTTTTTGATTTCCATCTCTACTGGAAGTTCTCTTACAAGAGTTCCTTTTGGACCTGTTACAGTCACTTTGTTATTCTCAGCGATTTCAACAGTTACACCTGCTGGAATTGCTACTGGCAGTCTTCCTATACGTGACATACCCTTACCTCCTACACTTAAATTTTCGGAGAAGCGGCTATGGCTTCTCTGTTTTCAGTTGCTTTCGGGCTACCAAACAAATGCTAAAACTTCTCCACCTACGTTAAGTTTTCTAGCTTCTTTATCTGTAATAACACCCTGATTTGTTGAAATGATAGCTGTTCCAAGTCCGCCTAAAACTCTTGGAAGTTCGTCTCTATTTGCATATACACGAAGTCCTGGTTTAGAAATTCTCTTAAGACCTGTAATAACTTTTTCATTCTTATCAGCACCGTATTTTAATGTGATACGGATTGTCTTAAAGCTTCCGTCTTCTACGATGTCATATTTTGTAATGTATCCTTCGTTTAAAAGAATATCAGCGATAGCGATTTTCATTTTGGACGCTGGAACATCTACTGTATCATGTTTAGCAGTGTTTGCATTACGAATTCTTGTAAGCATATCTGCGATTGGATCACTCATAGTCATTTGAAGTTGCCTCCTTATTCTTTGCTTTTATTGTTACATCCTTCAGATGCAGCCGGAGAAAACCGACCACTTCTACTACGGATATCCTAGTTCTTCACTAAGTTACGGAAGTTCTTTTCACTAAGCTCGACAATACCTCGCCAAGTTCAAAGAACGGTCTTCGTACTAAATTCGTGCTACTGCACTCATTAAGTGCTCAGTACCTACCAACTAGCTTTTTTCACTCCTGGAATTTGTCCTTTGTAAGCTAATTCACGGAAACATACTCTGCAGATTCCGTATTTTCTTAAATATGCATGTGGACGACCACAGATTCTACAACGATTGTACTCTCTAGTAGAGAATTTTTGTTTACGTTGTTGTTTGATTTTCATAGATGTTTTTGCCATGAAATATTTCCTCCCTACTATTTTGTAAATGGCATATTGAACTGAGTCAACAATTCGCGAGCTTCTTCGTCTGTCTTAGCTGTTGTAACAAAGATTACGTCCATACCTCTTACTTTATCAACCTTATCGTATTCGATTTCAGGGAAGATTAATTGTTCTTTGATACCAAGAGCATAGTTACCTCTTCCATCAAATGCGTTAGGATTAACACCTCTAAAGTCACGTACACGAGGTAATGCTAAGTTAATCAGACGATCAACGAACTCATACATTTTTTCTCCTCTTAATGTAACTTTACATCCGATAGCCATACCTTCTCTAAGTTTGAAGTTAGCTACTGATTTTTTCGCTTTTGTAAGAACCGCTTTCTGACCTGCAATTTTCTCAAGGTCAGCTACAGCTGATTCTAAAACTTTGTGATTATCTTTTGCTTCGCCAACACCCATGTTGATAACAACTTTATCAAGTTTTGGCACTTCCATAATATTTTTATAACCAAATTTTTTGATCATTGCGTCAACGATCTCGTTCTGGTATTGTTCTTTCAGTCTACTCAAAGTTTATTTCCTCCTTCCTTAGATTAGTCAATAACTTCGCCTGTTGATTTTGCAACACGTACTTTTTTATCTCCATCCATTTTGAAGCCTACTCTTGTAGCTTTTCCTTTATGAAGATACATTACGTTAGATGCATCAATAGGTCCTTCTTGATGAATGATGCCACCATTCTGATTAGCAGCACTTGGTTTTGTGTGCTTTGTCAGCATGTTTACACCTTCAACTAATACTGTGTTATCTTTTTTATTAACAGCAATTACTTTGCCTTCTTTATCTTTATCTTTTCCAGCGATTACTTTAACAGTATCACCTTTTTTGATTTTCATAGTTGACATCCTTTGGCACCTCCTTATAGTACTTCCGGAGCTAATGAAACAATCTTCATAAATTGTTTATCGCGAAGCTCTCTTGCTACTGGTCCAAAAATACGAGTTCCTCTTGGGTTTTTGTCATCTTTAATAATTACAGCAGCATTTTCATCAAATCTGATGTATGAACCGTCTTTACGACGAGTTTTGTTTACTGTACGAACAACTACAGCTTTTACCACATCACCTTTTTTAACAACGCCACCTGGTGTTGCATCTTTAACAGAAGCAACGATTACATCACCGATGTTTGCATATCTTCTAGTAGAACCACCTAACACACGAATGCAAAGTAATTCTTTCGCACCTGTATTATCTGCTACTTTAAGTCTACTTTCTTGCTGTATCATGCAGGTAAACCTCCTTCAATACTATTTTACTTTTTCCATAACTTCAACAAGTCTCCATCTTTTATCTTTTGATAATGGTCTTGTCTCCATAACTTTTACTTTGTCACCGATGTTGCATTCATTTGCTTCATCATGTGCTTTCAATTTATATGTTCTCTTTACGATCTTGTTGTAAAGAGGATGTTTAACGTGGTCTTCAACTGCAACTACAATAGTTTTATCCATTTTGTTGCTGATAACTTTACCAACACGTGTTTTTCTTAAATTTCTTTCCACAGTTTTGCTCCTTTCACAATTTTCAACACAATCTCATTATTATTCAGCTTTAGAAGCTTCTGTAATAACTGTCTGAATTCTAGCAATATTTCTTCTTACTTCTTTAATTCTGCTTGTGTTTTCTAATTGATTTGTTGCGTTTTGGAATCTTAAGTTAAAAAGTTCCTTTTTAGCAGCTACTAATTCTTCGTTTAATTCTGCAACTGATTTTCCTTTTAAATCTTTTACAAATGTATTAATTTTCACTGTTATCACCGCCTTCTAAATCTTCGCGAGAAACGATCTTACATTTACAAGGTAATTTGTGCATAGCAAGACGTAATGCTTCACGAGCTACTTCTTCAGGTACTCCTGAAAGTTCAAACATTACACGTCCTGGTTTTACAACTGCTACCCAGTATTCAAGAGTTCCTTTACCAGAACCCATACGTGTTTCAGCTGGTTTCGTAGTTACAGGTTTATCAGGGAATATTTTAATCCAAACTTTACCACCACGTTTGATGTAACGTGTCATCGCAATACGGGCAGCTTCAATCTGGTTTGAACGGATCCAGCATGGTTCCATTGCAACAATACCATATTCACCATTTGTGATTTTATTTCCACGTAAAGCTTTTCCTTTCATAGAACCACGGAATTGTTTACGACGTTTTACTCTTTTAGGCATTAACATAATTATTTATCGCTCCCTTCCTTAGTTGCTTTCGTTGGAAGAACTTCGCCTTTATAAATCCAAACTTTCACACCTACTTTACCGTAAGTTGTGTCTGCTTCAGCGAATCCATAATCAATATCAGCTCTAAGTGTCTGAAGTGGAATAGTTCCTTCGCTGTAGAACTCTGTACGAGCCATATCAGCTCCACCTAAACGTCCTGATACTGCTGTTTTGATACCAAGTGCTCCAGATTTCATTGTTCTTGACATGCAAGATTTCATAGCACGTCTGAAAGAGATACGGTTCTCTAACTGTAATGCAATGTTTTCAGCTACTAACTGAGCATCTTTATCTGGTCTTTTGATTTCTTTGATATCAACAACTAATTTTTTATCTGTGAACTGTTGAAGTTCTTTTTTCACTTTTTCAATCTCAGCTCCACCTTTACCGATTACAACACCCGGTTTTGCTGTGTAGATGATGATTTTCACACGGTCAGAAGCTCTTTCGATCTCAATCTTAGAAACTCCTGCGCTGTATAATTTCTTTTTCAGAAATGTTCTGATTTTATGATCTTCTACTAAATAATCTGCAAATTTATCTTCTGCATACCATTTAGAGTCCCAATCTTTGATAACACCGACTCTCAAGCCATGAGGATTAACTTTCTGTCCCATTATTGCCCTCCTTATCTTTCATTCAGCACTAAAGTAATGTGGCTCATTCTCTTTTCGATTCTGTAAGCTCTACCCTGTGCTCTCGGTTTAATTCTCTTCATTGTTGGTCCCTTGTTTGCGTAACATTCTTCAATGTAAAGGTTCTCAACATTCATACCGTTGTTGTTCTCAGCGTTTGCAATTGCTGATTCTAATAATTTCTTTATTAAGCTAGAAGCATATCTTGGATTGTATGTTAAAATACCAAGTGCTGTTTGTACATCCTTACCTCTGATGGCGTCTAATACGAAACATGCTTTCTGAACAGAAACTCTAGCGTAAGATAACTTAGCTGATGGTCTAGTGTCCTTATTTGCATTTCTCTCTCTTTTGATCTGGGATCTATGTCCTTTTGCCATGGATGAACCCTCCTTTCAAATTACGATTAATTAACGAACTCTTGATTTCTTTTCGTCTTTTCCATGTCCTCTGTATGTTCTTGTTGCAACAAACTCTCCAAGTTTGTGTCCAACCATATCTTCTGTTACATATACAGGTACATGTTTTCTTCCGTCATGAACTGCGATTGTATGTCCAACCATTTGTGGGAAAATAGTAGAACGACGTGACCAAGTTTTGATAACTGATTTGTCACCTGCTTCGTTCATAGCTTTTACTTTTTTCAGTAAGCTTTCATCCGCGAATGGTCCTTTTTTAAGTGAGCGAGCCATAGGTTCTAACCTCCTTGTAAACTGATTTATTTAATACCTTTACCATCTCTTCTTCTAACGATTAACTTGTTAGACTGTTTGTTTTTCTTTCTTGTCTTAAGACCAAGTGCCGGTTTACCCCAAGGTGTACATGGACCCGGACGACCAATTCCTGTCTTACCTTCACCACCACCATGTGGATGGTCATTAGGGTTCATTACAGAACCACGAACTGCAGGTCTGATACCCATGTGACGTTTACGTCCGGCTTTACCAATGTTAATCAGGTTGTGATCTCCGTTACCTACAACACCGATTGATGCTCTACAGATGATCGGCACCATTCTCATTTCGCCTGATGGCAATCTTAATGTTGCATATTTTCCTTCTTTAGCCATTAACTGAGCGCTGTTACCAGCTGAACGAACTAACTGTCCGCCTCTTCCTGGATATAACTCAATATTGTGGATCTGTGTACCTACTGGGATCTCAGAAAGTGGTAAGCAGTTTCCTACTCTCACTTCAGCTTCCGGTCCGTTCATTACTTTCATTCCATCTGTTAAGCCTTGAGGCGCAAGAATATAAGCTTTTTCACCATCTGCGTAGCAGATAAGCGCGATATTCGCTGTTCTGTTTGGATCGTACTCGATTCCGATTACAGTTGCCGGAATACCATCTTTCTTTCTCTTAAAGTCGATAATTCTATATTTTCTTTTAGCTCCGCCTCCGCGGTGTCTTACTGTGATTTTACCTTGATTGTTACGACCAGCTGTTCTGCTTTTAGAAGCTAACAAAGATTTCTCTGGAGTTGTCTTTGTGATTTCTGAAAAATCAGAACCTGTCATATGTCTTCTGGAAGGTGTATATGGGCGATATGTTTTAATTCCCATTACTGTCACTCCTTTCGTTTACGATTATTTATTATCACGGTTTTAATCCGTATGGTTTCAATATATCAGGCTGTTTCTTACAGTCCTTCAAAAATTTCGATATCAGCACTGTCAGCTGTCAACTGAACGATTGCTTTTTTTGTCTTAGCAGTTTTTCCAAATGTCATACCACGTCTTTTTGTTTTCCCATCAAGATTCATAGTATTTACGCTTTTTACTTTTGTTCCTGCGAACATTTTTTCAACTGCTTCTTTAATCTGATTTTTTGTTGCCTGTGTGTGAACTAAGAAAGTGTATTTCTTGTCAGCCATAAGCTCCATAGATTTTTCAGTAATTACTGGTTTAAGGATTACATCATAATATTGAATGTTAGCCATTATGCGTACACCTCCTCGATTGTTGCAACAACAGCTTTCGTTACGATTACTGTGTTGTATTTTAAGATATCGTACACATTAATTGTATTTGTCCAAGCTGTTTTCACATTTGCAATATTTCTTGCAGATAATGCTGCGTTTGTGTTTCCGTCTTCTAACACTACTAATGCTTTAGATACTTCTAAGTTGTTTAACATGTTCTGGAAATTCTTTGTTTTGATTTCACCAAAGTTCATTTCGTCAAGAACGATGAATTTGTTTTCTAATACTCTTGTTGTAAGAGCTGATTTCAGAGCTGCTCTCTTTTCTTTTTTATTTAATTTGAAAGAGTAGTCTCTTGGTGTTGGAGCAAATACAACTCCACCGCCTGTCCATTGCGGAGATCTTGTAGAACCTTGTCTTGCATGACCTGTTCCTTTTTGTCTCCATGGTTTTCTACCACCGCCTGAAACTTCTGAGCGAGTTTTTGCTTTCTGAGTTCCCTGACGTTTATTTGCAAGTTGGTTCACAACTGCCATGTGTAATAAGTGTTCATTTACTTCAACACCGAATACAGCATCATTCAAGTCGATTGTTCCAACTTCTTTACCTTCGATATTATAAACAGATACGTTTGCCATCTGTGTGTTCCTCCTTTCCTATTAAAGACTAGATTGCTTTTACGCTTTCTTTAATTGTTACTAAAGATTTCTTAGGTCCCGGAACTGATCCTTTTACTAAGATTAAGTTGTTTTCAGCATCTACTCTTACGATTTCAAGATTTTGAATTGTAATTCTCTTGCTTCCCATGTGTCCTGGCATCTTTTTACCTTTGAATACTTTACTTGGATCAGATGCAGCACCATTAGAACCTGCATGACGATGGAATTTAGAACCGTGAGTCATAGGACCTCTGTGTTGGTTATGTCTCTTGATCGCACCCTGGAATCCTTTACCTTTTGAGATTGCAGTAGCATCTACTTTGTCTCCTGCTGCAAAGATGTCAGCTTTGATTTCCTGTGCTAATGTAAATTCCTCAGCATTTTCAAATTTGAATTCTCTTACAAATCTCTTGCTTGAAACACCAGCTTTGTCAAAATGTCCTTTTTCTGCTTTTGTTGTACCATGTCTGTGTACAATCTCTTTTTTACCATTTTTGTCTTTGTTCACGATTTTGTCTTTTTTGTCAACAAAACCAACCTGAACAGCACTGTAACCGTCGTTCTCAACTGTTTTGATCTGTGTTACTACACAAGGACCAGCCTGAAGAACAGTTACTGGAGTTAACACTCCGTCTTCGTTGAAGATTTGAGTCATTCCGACTTTTGTAGCTAAGATAGCTTTCTTCATTATTATTACCTCCTGTGATTTACAGCGGAACACTTTCGTGTTCATCCTAAATTATAGGATACTTACTGTCTCTTAATTTGATCGAACTCTTATTTGTTTTTCATTTTGATGTCGATATAAACACCAGCTGGCATCTCTAATCTTGATAATGCATCAACAGTTTTCTGTGTTGGTGTGATGATATCGATCAGTCTTTTGTGAGTTCTTTGCTCGAACTGCTCTCTGGAATCTTTGTATTTGTGTACGGCTCTTAAGATTGTTACTACTTCTTTTTTAGTTGGAAGTGGTACCGGTCCGCTCACCTGTGATCCATTTTTCTTTACAGTTTCGATAATTTTCTTTGCAGATGCATCAACCAATTGGTGATCATATGCTTTCAGTGTAATTCTCATTACTTGACTTGCCATAAAAAAAGTCGCCTCCTTTTCGTACTATTAAACTCAAGTACGACAAGCGGTGACTGTACACTCTCCCGTGTGTGTCGTGAGAACTCACACGTTGTTACCGTTTTTCATCGGTTGTTATTGATTCGTACAGTGACTTGTCGCCAGTTTCCTAACTTGACATTCGCTCCACGGAACACCTACTATTATAAGTAGCAACCTCACGCTTCAACGCTATCATGTCACAGCTTTTTTAGTATACATGATTTCTTTTCATTTTTCAAGACTTTTTTTTATTTTTTTCTGCCAGTTTGTTTACAAGAGAAAATTTCTCATAAATCTGCTGCAAAACCGACTATTATACCACTGTTCCAAGCTTTTGCAGTCAAACCGTTATCCTCATATTTATAAATAGGAAGAAACGCTGAATCTTAGGCTTTTTTCGGCACTTTACTGAACTAAATTTCACCTTTGAATCCATTGACTTTTCCTATTAAACTTGTTACAATTATCAATAGATAAAGACATATTTTTAACAAGGTATATTCAATATCGGGGGCTTTGCATATACTATCTCTTTGATATGTCTCTATTTTTTACCAATTTTGAAAATTTAATATTTAATCTGGAGGGATATTATATGAACGCTACTCTTATTTTACGTATCGTTATTATTGCTTATACTGCAGTTTTTGCTATTTACTGGATTGCCGACTGTATCAAACATAAAGAAGAATTTACAGGCAAGAAAGTTATCTCATTGTTACTTATTGGTATTATCACTAACTTTTTCGATACATTAGGAATTGGTAGTTTCGCTACCACTCAGGCAGGTTTCAAATTTACAAAGTCTTGTGATGACGAAGTAATGCCAGGTACTTTGAACGTCGGAGATGCGATTCCTGTCGTAACAGAATTCGTACTCTTCCTTGGATTGATTGACTTAGACACAGTTACATTAGTAGGTTTACTTGCAGCAGCTGCAATCGGTTCTTACATCGGTGCAGGTATCGTTTCAAAACTTCCTGTAAAACAGATCCGTATCGCTTTAGGTGTTGCATTACTTTTCCTTGCAGTGATGATGGGTTGTAAATTAATGGAAGTTGGACCATTCGGTGCTGCCGGAACAGCTACAGGTCTTACAGGCGTAAAACTTGTTCTTGGTATCGTAATCAACTTCTTCTTAGGTGCATTAATGACAATCGGTGTTGGACTTTACGCTCCATGTATGGCTATGATTGGTGCACTTGGTATGAATATTAAATCTGCATTCCCTATTATGATGGGTTCTTGTGCATTCTTAATGCCATCTTGTGGTATCAAATTCATCAAAGAAGGAAAATACGACAGAAAAGCTTCTGTTATGTTAACAGTTGGTGGTATGATCGGTGTATTCATCGCTTACTTCTTAGTAAAAGAGATGCCAACTACAGTGTTGACATGGATTGTTATCGTAGTAATGATTTACACAGCACTTACATTCTTCAAAGATGCGAAAAAACTTTCATAGTTCTATATACGCAAACAGAAACCGGAGCAAAAGCTCCGGTTTCTTCTTTATTATAATACTATCGCTTCTCTTTTCTCTTTCTTTCCATTAGGACAACTAACATCGATACTGCTACTGCAAGCCAAACAATCATAGAATTGTTATCTCCTGTTTTCACACTCGATTGCTCTTTTGGATTTTCTTTTGGATTTTCTTTCTGATTTCCACTTTCCGGCTTATCCGGTGTTGTGCCACTTTCAGATTTTTCTTCCAATCCCTGAACTGCCGCTCTCAGCATATCTGATGCCTTTCTCACATCAGCACTTGTCGCATTCTCATCAAATGCAACTTTCTTTGCAAACTCCAATGCTGATTCCACCTTGCCTGCTGATTCCTCAGTATATCCTGTAAGATCCATTTGTTCCACATCTTTGATCAACTCTTCTAATTTTTCCTTGCTCGGAATTTGTCTCAGATCAAAAATCGCCTTCTGCAATTGTCCAAATGCTGCATCTACCGCTTCCTGAGTTGCCTTTTCATCCTCATATACCTCTTTTGCAAGTTCATAAGCTTTCACAAAAGCTTCTCTCGTTACAGGTGTATAGGAATCAAGCTCTTTCCTGTATTGTTCTGCCTCATCCAGTTTCTTCTTAAGATCTTCTTTTTTCACAGGCGTGCTCGGAATCAACTCCAACCCTTTTTCTGCTTCCTGCAGCCGTTTTAATGCTTCATCAACTGTTTCTTGTGCTGACTTTTCATCGTCCAATACTGCTTTTGCGTTTGCAATTGCATCTTCCATCACTTTGCGGCTCTGTTCTGTGTACATACTCAGATCCATTTTAGCTGCCTTATCATAGGCTTCCTGTAGTTCTGCCTTGTCAACCGGCACTTCTACCTTTTTCGGTCCGGTAATGCGAATCTCAGTAGCGGAAGCATAATTATTAGAATCCGTCGAAAGCGACTCTACCGCATAGACACGGACATTTGTTGCCTCCACTTCTGAAAAACTTGCCTTTTTCCAACTGTTTCCAGAACTCCATGTTCCACTGCTCACTTCCTGATAACTCTGTCCGTTGTCAGCACTCACTTCAATTCTGTATTTTGTGATAACTCCATTTGTTCCACTTGTTCTTGGCAACAAACGGATTCCATCCACCAGTTGTTTTTCCGGAAGCCGGATATCAATCCACAGGTCTTCTCTCTCTGCCCCAGCCCATGAAGAATGCCACAGCGTTCCTGTATTGTTATCCAGAACATAATTTGCCAAGCCTTCCGTCTCACTTCCTGCCTGCTCACTTCCGGCAGTTGCAGTCATTCCTTCCAGAGAGATATCAAACTCATTGTTCTCTGCAGGATCTTTCGGAATCTGGCTTACAGAATACTTATCAAGAATCTCTGTCCCCAGCTTTTCCAAATCCATACCGTTTGCTTTCGTTGGATATTCGTTATTGCTCCGAGCCCACGCCCATTCCATTTCAAACCAATCTGCTGCTGAGTAATTTTTTGACTCTTCTCCTGCCAATTCTTTTTTCCGTTCGGCAATCCATTTTTCCCAGCGTGGTTTATAATAGTCGCTTGTAAGTCCTGACCACTGACGATTGGAATAATCAATCAAGCCTCCACTGTTTGCCTGCTCGATACTTCCCCACGTTGTGATAAGACCACGTGCATTTAGCTCATACAATTCTTTTGTGAAATCGTCTGCATTTTTCGCAAGTGCTTTCGCCGATTCCAGCCATGTGCCAAGCATAAATTCTTCCTGTGTTCCAGTTACTTCCTCTACCTTTGTAATAATTTCAAGGAAACTGTTTGACATTTTTTCAAATTTTTCAGCGTCCCCCTCGCGGAATGCATCTGCCATCTTCTTCTGATATTCCTGCGCAGTGTTCGATAACACCTGCTCTAATACATTTGCAAGATCATATCGATAACCGGCACTGTCTTTTAATTTGTCATAATCTTTCAGCAACAGTGCTGCCGCTTTTTCCAGCTCAGCCTTATCATAATCAATCACCGCATTTCCCCAAGTGGAAGCTGCTCCAATATCTAATCCCGGACGGGCGTTGACAACCGACTCCGGCGCTCCCTGTCCTTTCATATTCAGCTCTGGATTATACACAGTATCATTCAGGATTTGCATTGCTTCATACGCCGATTGGCTCTCTGCCCCATATCTTCTCGTTGTGTAATCCTTGAACCATTCGTCCAGATTGATCGCTGATAAATTCTCACCATCATCTGACCAGATTGTCTCGAAGAACAGATCATACAGTACCGGATTATTCACAGATGCTTCCGGTGTGATACCGATTCCCGCCATATGGTCCGCCTGTGCCGCTGCCTGCGCAACACCATTTACAAAATTCTCAATATGTCCGTGCAGTCCGAGACGCCCTCCGAAGTTATTCAGCATGCAGTAAACCCAAGGAGTGTTCAAAAATTCTCCACCGCCTTCTGCTCCACCGTAAGAGCCAGGATCTGTCTCGTTCCAGTGCGGAGTTTTCTCTGCATAGAGATCAAGTACAAGCGCATGGTCACGTGCTGCATCTAATCCCTGAAGCAGAGCCGTCGACGGATTTCCCTGCCATGACTGAATAATCCAGATACCATTTTCGTCTGCCTCCATCATGTTTGCCAACACTTTCTCGGCAATGACTGTCGGGCTCATACCACCTGTGTTTCCACCTTCATGGAACGGGTCTGTTGCATAGTAGTCAGATACATCTCCATATACTTCCTTTTGTACCTTATAGAACAACTGCGCATATTTGTCAAATGTCTCACTATCTGTCTTCAGCATACTCGGTCTTTGGAACGAACACCATGTCCCCTGCTTGATTACCTGTGCACTTGGGTCTTTATCTGTAATATCAACAGGAACCATACCGCTATAACCTTGCAGTACCGGCTGCATGCCAAGTTTTCTCATAATAAGCTGATTTTTTCTCGCAAGTTCTGTTCTCTCCGTGAACCAGCTGTCATGTACCGGTCCTCCAAATCCGGAGAGATTTGCCATATATGCCCATGCATAGTATGCAGGCCCTGCGATGAAATCTTTTGCTTCTTCGTGCGAATATCCAAGTTCTCCTAAAAACCTTCTCCACACTTCTTCCTGCGCTGTTGCATCGAGAACAACATTTACACCATTCAATGCAAGCCAGTCCAATTCATTTCTCCATTCTTTCTCACCCCAGAACGCCATGGAATATGAAAGCGTACAGTAGTTATAAGAATAGCGGACCGGGAATTTTGTCTCTTTATGTACCGTTCCCTCAATTGGAACAATGCTCTTTGGCATCTTCACCTGATCCCCAACCTGAGAAATATTTACGTTACAATAATATTTCAAATAATGGTTCAGCCCCGTCGCAAGAGAGACACCATCGTTTCCTTTGATGTGAATCTTTCCATCTTTCTGAGATAACTCAAAGTAATCATATGCATTGTCGCCTTCTGCCACTTCCAAGGTAAACCAGTCAACATACGCTGAGCCGATTCTTCTTTCAATGATCCCTTTCACTTCATCAATCGTATCTTGTTCTGTAATCTGCACATCATATGCGGAACCTGCAAAATCTTCCACCTGAACTTTTGGTGTCTCCTGAATTTTCGTTCCGCTTTCCTTTCCAAGCACACGGATCTCATTGATCAAAGACTTTTCCGAAGTCGACTGATATTCCATATATACACGAACAATTCTTGCTTCTTTTCCATCAGCAGCGTATTTTTCACCGTCTGCCGGACAGCTTTCTTTACTTGTTTTTTCCGCAAGCTTATCAAAATCTCTTCCGTCCATACTCGTATAAATCGAATACTGGGAATATCCTGTGGACGGTGTAAACACTTGAATCTCATCCAGATTATAATTTTTCTCCAAATCAATATCAATGTATGCCGGATATCTGTCCCCCGACCACACATTCGTTGTAGAGCCATCATTCACTCTGGATACTGTAGACTGACCTGTGTTAGTATGAACCGGTTTTTTATATGCGATACTCTCAGTATCTTCTACATTGCTTCCGTTTGCATCTGCAAAGATTTTAAATTCCGCCAGCGCCGGCCACGGATCTCCGCCTGTGCTCGCAATATCAGTCACATTGATGCGAATGCTCTTTAAATTCTTGACACTGTCTAAAGATAATGTCTGAATATGTCCATCCTCCAGACGCGTTGCCTTCACTCCTGCAAATAACGTCTGCCACTCGGTGTCATTTTTACTCTTCCCAAGTACGTCAAATGTAAATTCAAAGCCATTTTCATCCGGATCCACAAGTTCAAAAGCCGCCTCCATAGATTTTACCGGATACTCTCTGTCGAGCTCCATCTCGATCCATGCTCCGTCTTTCAAACCGGAGATACCTCCATTGTTGTAAACGTACAACGTCTCATAATTATCATCAACCAGATTACTTTTTACTCCGGCATCCCCGCCAACAGATGTGATTGCCGCCTGCGGCGCCACATTGGTCAGATCACTTTCCTCGGAAGATGCCTCCGTCCAGATTTCCACCTCTGCAATAGCCGGCCAGAACGCTCCCGGCTGTCCATCGTTTTGCGGATTAGACAATGTAATATACGTGTGTGTAAAATTCAAAGGTGTCTCATATTCAAATTCATAGACATCATCAAAACAGTGATTCACTTTTGTATCATCCACAACAAGATCACTCGTGACGTTATTCAATGCATGTGACAGTTGAATATCCACCGTCCAAGGAGTATGTCCCTGTTCAAACTTTACAACGATTTTTTTAATCTTTTTTGTATTATCTGCAGGCAGCTTCAATGATACCTCACTCGGCCATGTATCACCGTTTTGCACCCACAAGGTCGTATCGTCACCGTCAACCAGATTTTCTTTTTCTTTCCCCGCTTCCGAACTTGGGACTGTAATCTCTGATTCCGGTGCGATATTCACCAATTTTTCCTCTCCTTTTTTCTCTCCAGCAGCGACAAGTGTCGGTACCTGGATCGAAGTCATCACAAGACTCAATACAAATATTCCTGCAAGAATCTTATGAAATCCTTTATATATTTTCTTTTTCATTTCTTTTTTCTTTTTCCTTTTCCCTTTTCCCTTTTAAAACAACCGGCAACTTTCATTGCCGGCTATTTTATTATTCAACCGTTTTTTTCTTTTTTAGGATTTCTTTTCCTGCAATTACGGATGCTGCTGCCGCAAGAACCATCATCATTGGCGCCGCAGTCGAATCTCCTGTCACCGGTTTCTTTCCAGTTTCATCTGAGCCACCGGTAGACGGAGTATCTGGTTTCTTATTTTCCTCTTTTTTCACTAAATCCTTAGCCGCCTTTGCAAGTTTCTCCGTAGCTGCCTTGATTTCCTCTGCTGTTGCATCTTCATCATCAAGCACTGTCTTGGCATTTGTGAGTGCTTCTTTATATACTTTCCAGCTGTCTGCTGTGTAGTCAGCTTCTTTGTAGTATGAAACACATTCATTGTAGTATTTTTCCAAAGCGCTCTTATCTACTTCGCTCGGTACTACAGGTTTGTCAGCTTTTTCTAACTGTTCAACTGCTGCTGCCAACTGTCCCTCTGCTGCATCTACAGCATCCTGATCAGCTTCCGGATCTTCCATAACTACTTTCGCCTGAGCAAGTGCATCTTCAAATACTTTTATGCTCTCTGATGTATATCCGCTCAGATCCATCTTTTCTGCTTCTTTGATTAAGTCTTCCAATTTGTCTTTGTTTACTTCATCCGGATCTACCGGTGTGTCAGATTCTTCAAACTTAGCAACCAATGTCAGGTTATCCTCCGGTGTTACTTTGTAAGAAGCTTCCTTGCTCACTTCGTTTCCGAAAATGTCATACCAGCCAACGAATTTGTTTCCTTTATCTGCTTTTGCAGTAAATGTAACTTCCTCGCCTTTGTTAATCTGCTCTTTTGAAACTTCTGCTGTTCCTTTTCCTTCCACATATGTGCTGATGCGAAGTGGTACTTTTGTCAAGTCCTCTGTTCCTCCAAGCACTTTGAACTCTGCCGCACTACCGAAATCATTCTGTCCTTTTGTAACTGTCAGTCTTAATTTTGATGTGTTGATTGGTTTAAATCTCACATTTTTCTCAGATCCATTAGAAGACCATGTTCCTTTATCTACAGCTTTCTGCCAGTTTCCGGAAGCATCTTGATACTCCAATGTATATTCTAAGATATATCCATTATTTCCTGTCTGTCTTGGCATATAGTAGAATCCATTGATATCGTAATTCTTCTTCATATCAATTGTGATCACAGCCGGAAGTGGTTTCTTGTTTGGCGACCACTGTGTATGCCAGATTGTAGAAATATTATTATCAAATGCATTTGTAATTTTTCCATCTGAGTTTTCGTTGTCAGCTGTCACTGTGAAGTCTTTTGAATCGATTGCTCCCTCTGTCAAATCTTCTTTTACCACTTTAGAAGTCAACACAATGTTATCGATCACTGCGTTTACCGCATTTGTCTTAGAACCAATTCGTTCTGTCGGCAATGACAATGACGCACGTGAGATATTAGATGCTTTCAAATCGCCTTCATATGTGTAGCTTCCTGTTGCAGAATATTTCTTGCCATCTGCAATCAGAGAAGTCACATCTCCGTCTGTTCTGATTGTCAGAGATACTTTCTGATTTACCGGAAGTTTATATCCAAAGGAATAGTCATAACCTTCTCTTGTAAATCCAAGTGTTCCATCTTCCATAATACGGATATCATATGTTCCATATTCTGCGTCTGCCTCGAATAAAATTTCTCCAGGCATTCCAGGTTTTTTCATTGTAATGTCGAAAGAAAGTTCCTTTCCAGGGCCAACACGGTCAAGCGGAGTAGAAACATAGCTTTCTTTTCCGTTCAATACAAATGCTTTATCTTCTACTTTTGCATTCACTGCATCTTTTGCATCATATCCGTTTCCGGATTCGTCATTCAATCCTTCATCGAAATCATAAGAAACGATTGTGTCACCTTTGCTGTCCACTTTATCGTATGCGTTTGTGCGAGGAGCTTCTCCAACTGCTTCGCTGACTTCTGTTGCCTCTGCGTAAGTCTTTTCTTCATCTCCCCACAAACTTGATGCGTAGAATGGAGCTGCATCGTTGAAACGGTCATAAATTTCCATCTCAGAAAGACCATTCGCTTTCTTATCTACCATGTCATTCCAGATTGCATAAGCTCCACCGAGTGTCTGTTCAGAACCAACCGGAACTCCCATACGTTTTGCCGGATCATAATTGCTGTATAAGTGCTGTTTATTCAAATAATCACCATAATATCCGGCTGCCGGAACAATGTAAACTGTTCCATCGTTCATATCAATCAGATCATATCCTTCTTTGTACATCTCTTTTGGATTTGCCCAACCGTCATTCCAGATATTCATCTGTACATCTTCGCTTCTTACATCTGTCTGACCTTTTCTTGCAGTAAGACTTCCCCAAAGACGAACTTGATTACCTTTCTCTTGAACATGTGCTAACAAATCATCTGTAAATTGGCGGAACTGTTCTTTATATGTTTCTGAATATTCATCTGTTCCGATATTAACAATTGTCTCTTCATCGAATACAGGATTCTCACCTTCCAAATATTCATCCCAAAGACCTTCTACAAATTCTAAAGACTTCGCATATGGCGTTTCACTTGCATCACCCCCACTAGGAGTTGCCAAATTAAAGTGATCATTCTCACGTCCATTTCCACCCATTTTAAGGTCTGGACGAACCTTTGTAAATGCAAGAGAGTGTGCCGGTGTATCGAACTCAGGTACAATATCCATACCGATTTCACGGTAATCCTGAATCACCTGACGCATCTCATCTTTTGTCCAGTACATGTCATCACTTGTCAAATCTGCCTTATTCAGATTTCCATCTGCTTTGATATCAGACTCCAAACGGAATCCCTCATATGCAGTCATCGGATCTTCTCCTGCAGTTGTGTAATCTTCCAAGAAGATATAGTTGTCATTTAAGTGAAGCTGTAAGTCGTTCATCTTGTACCATGCCATTGTCTTTGCAACTTCATTGACAATTTTCTTAGAGAATGGTCTTCTTCCGACATCAAGCATGAATCCACGCACTTCGTATTTTGGATAGTCACGCGCCTCACCTTTTGCGATTGTTCCATCTGTCTGTTTTAAAATCTGAAGAATACTTCTTGTTGCCCAGTATGCACCTGTTGAAGTTTCTGCTTCCACTGTAACTGAATCATCAATTTTCAGATTGTATCCTTCCTCTTTCAGACCTGTTCCTGCTTCTACAAGTGTAAAGAAGAAATCTCCGGCATTTGCGCTGTCCGCATATACAATTTCAAGATCTTTTCCAAATAAATCTTTATAATCTTTCTGGAACTCTGTTGCCGCTCTCTGAAGCGCTGCTTTATCTTTGTTTGCAACAACGATACGGCTGCCGTCCTTCACTGCAAACTCTCCGCCTTTTGCACCTTTCCACTCAGCAAGTTCCGGAATTACTGCTGGCTTTGCGTTGTCTCCCTCTTCCTGCTCGTATTTACCGGTAACAGTCATTGTATATTCTTTCGAGTCAACTGCTTTTCCATCTTTTCCTTCTGCTTTTACATTGAAGTTCATCTTAATCTGCTGTGTAACCAACGGCTGATAAACTGTCAAGTCTCTGTCTAAAATCTGCTCATAGTCTGCTCCGACAAAGCTTATTTCAAACCCTTCCGGAACTTCCGGCATTGTAAATTTCTTAGAATCACCTTCGATCGATTCAGGCAGCTCTAAGTTATCTGCAACTTCCTGTGGATCCTGAGTGTTTTCCGGCTCTTCTAATTTTCCGGCATAAGTCTCAAACTCCCAGATACCAACTGTGTTCCATGTTACCTCAGCTCCGTTTTCCGGCGCCCCTTTTGGATCGAATTCTTCAATGAAAAGGCGTACATGCTGTGTGTTGATCGGTTCATCTAAGTTGATAATCTGCTGATAGCTGTCTGGTTTTTTCTCAAAACTTACAACCGGCTCCCAGTTTGTACCGTCTGACGATTTTTCCAAACGATATTTTGTTGCATTCGTGCGCTCCCAGTGAATCTTGAATGACTGGATAGAAATTTCTTTTCCATAATCTAAGCTAATCCAGTGTTGTCCTAACTTAGCCGGACTTGCCCAACGCGTTGTATCATCTCCGTCAACTACTTTACTAGGTTGGAATTTTTCAAGATTATCTTCATATCCGTCTGCTGCTACTGTTGCACCTTCACTCAAGTTCTCAGCCTCTCCGAGTACTTTGAACTCATAGAGAGATACAGACTGCCAGTTACCCGGGTTCAACGTATACCCGTTCACCGTCAAACGAACAAAACGTCCTGTTGCAGCTTTCTCAAGATTGATCCTGCTTGTAAGAGATGTAATATTCTTACCATCTTCCTTTACATAAACATCTTTATAAGTACCATCTTCTGTGTCAGAAACAGAAATCTTGAAATTTGTAATATTGGTTCTCTCCCACTCAATTACAAACTGACTGAATGTCTTTACAGCCCCCAAGTCTAATGTCAACGTTCTCGCTTCCTGTGTGGTGCTCTGTGCTGTTGACCAGCGTGACTGTTCCGGTTTCTCAGCATCACGATTCACAATGCCATCTACCGCTTTCTCCGGTCCCCACTGATTTGCCAGTTCCTGATTGCTCGCAGTTACTTTTGAATTAAGAGCATAGTTAACCTCATAACCCGCTTTCTCTTCCACATTTTCTGCCTTTACAGCCGGCGCTACAGTTACAGACCCCAATACCATTGCCGCAGAAAGGGCGCCTGCACTTGCACGCATCCATGTTCCTTTTTTCTTCATATCTTTCCTCCTCATTATTTATTATCAGACGAATCTTTACAGCAGGAAAATATTCTGCTTTGCACTAAAAAACCGAACTTTTGGAACAGACTATACAATTTTACATTATATACTCTGTTCCAAAAGTTCGGTTTTGCCTAAAAAGTAACAACCCGCCTGTATAATATTAATTTTATTAAAGCACTTTTTGCCAAAATTTGCAAGTGAATATTTTATTCTAAATCCTATATCGTTAGATTTCCTCTTTCATCTTCCTTATTCAATTTGCTATTTCTGTGTATTCAGCTGCTTGTATTTCTTATAAATTCAAGAAAAACCCCGGAAACTTGCGTTTCCGGGGTATAAATTCAATTAGTTCAAATCACAAATCAACGATTACTCAATGATTGTAGCAACTCTTCCTGAACCTACTGTACGTCCACCTTCACGAATAGCGAAACGTAAACCTTGTTCCATAGCTACTGGGTGAATTAATTCGATTGACATTTCTACGTTGTCACCAGGCATGCACATTTCTGTACCTTCTGGTAAGTTACAAACACCTGTTACGTCAGTTGTTCTGAAGTAGAACTGTGGTCTGTAGTTGTTGAAGAATGGTGTATGACGTCCACCTTCATCTTTTGTCAATACGTAAACCTGAGCTGTGAATTTGTGGTGGCAAGTTACACTACCTGGTTTAACAAGACACTGTCCTCTTTCGATTTCAGTTCTCTGAACACCACGAAGTAATGCACCGATGTTATCACCAGCTTGAGCTTCGTCAAGAAGTTTACGGAACATCTCGATACCTGTGATAACAACTTTACGAGATTCTTCTTTGATACCAACGATTTCAACTTCGTCAGATACGTGAAGTGTACCACGTTCTACTCTACCTGTAGCAACTGTACCACGTCCTGTGATAGAGAATACGTCTTCTACTGGCATCAAGAATGGCTGATCTGTTGCTCTCTGTGGATCTGGAATGTAGCTATCTACTGCATCCATAAGTTCCATAATTTTGTCTCCCCATTCTCCGTTTGGATCTTCAAGAGCTTTAAGAGCTGATCCCTGGATGATTGGAGTATCATCTCCTGGGAATTCGTATTCATCTAATAATTCACGAATTTCCATTTCTACTAATTCTAATAATTCTTCATCGTCAACCATGTCACATTTGTTCATGAATACTACGATGTAAGGTACACCTACCTGACGAGAAAGTAAGATGTGCTCTCTTGTCTGAGCCATAACACCATCAGTAGCAGCTACAACAAGGATAGCACCATCCATCTGAGCAGCACCTGTGATCATGTTTTTAACGTAATCGGCATGTCCTGGGCAGTCAACGTGAGCGTAGTGACGTTTTTCTGTTTCGTACTCAACGTGAGCTGTAGAAATTGTGATACCACGTTCTCTTTCTTCTGGAGCTTTGTCGATGTTTTCGAAATCTACAGCAGCGTTACCAGCAACTCTTGCTGCAAGAGTTTTTGTGATAGCAGCTGTTAAAGTTGTTTTACCATGGTCAACGTGTCCGATTGTACCAATGTTAGCATGTGGTTTTGTTCTTTCAAATTTAGCTTTAGCCATTTTGAATAATCCTCCTTAATTATATGCCCCTTATAAAGGGGCTTTTTTCATATTTTTGATTTACTCGGTTATCTCTGATTATATTTCAAATCATATAGATTTTCAAGTCTTTTTAAGATTTTCGTCCCGAAAATTAGTAAGAATTATGCATTTTTATTAGATAATACTTTTTCCTGAACGTTCTTCGGTACTGGTTCATATTTCTCAAAGAACATAGAGTAGTTACCACGTCCCTGAGTTCTTGAACGTAAGTCTGTAGAGTATCCAAACATTTCTGACAATGGAACGTAAGCTCTTACGATCTTACCGCCGCCTAAGTCATCCATACCTTCGATACGTCCACGACGTGCATTGATGTCACCGATAACATCACCCATATATTCTTCCGGCATTGTTACTTCAACTTTCATGATTGGCTCAAGAAGTACCGGAGCCGCCTTTGCCATAGCATCTTTGAATGCTAAAGATCCGGCAATATGGAATGCCATTTCACTTGAATCGACTTCATGGTAAGAACCATCGTATACAGTAGCTTTAATACCAACTACCGGGAATCCACCAAGTGTACCAGATTTCATAGCTTCTTCAATACCTTCTCCTACTTTTGGAATGTATTCTTTTGGAATCGCTCCACCTACTACTGTAGATTCAAAGAAGAATGTCTGCTCGCCATTGACATCTGTTGGCTCAAATTTAACTTTACAGTGTCCGTACTGTCCACGTCCACCTGACTGTTTTGCATATTTGCTGTCTACATCAACTGCTTTTGTGAATGATTCTTTGTAAGCAACCTGCGGTGCACCTACGTTCGCCTCTACTTTGAATTCACGAAGAAGTCTGTCTACGATGATTTCAAGGTGAAGCTCACCCATACCAGCGATGATTGTCTGACCTGTTTCCTGATCTGTATGAGCACGGAATGTCGGGTCTTCTTCTGCAAGTTTTGCTAAGGATTCACCAAGTTTACCCTGAGAAGCTTTTGTTTTTGGTTCAATAGCTAACTCGATAACCGGCTCTGGGAATTCCATAGATTCAAGAACTACCGGATGCTGTTCATCACAGATTGTATCTCCAGTTGTAGAGAATTTGAATCCGATCGCAGCTGCGATATCTCCTGAATATACTTTGTCAAGCTCTTCTCTTTTGTTTGCATGCATCTGAAGGATACGTCCAACACGTTCTTTCTTTCCTTTTGTTGCATTCAATACATAAGAACCTGAGTTCATTGTTCCAGAGTAAACTCTGAAGTATGCTAACTTACCTACGAATGGGTCAGTCATAATCTTAAATACTAATGCTGAGAAAGGACCTTCATCAGAAGATTCTCTTACAACATCGTTTCCGTCTTCATCAACACCCTGGATAGCAGGAATGTCAAGTGGTGAAGGCATGAATTCGATAACTGCATCAAGAAGTTTCTGAACACCTTTGTTTCTGTAAGCTGTACCACAGCATACCGGAACAGCTGCACAAGTACATGTTCCTTTTCTTAATGCTGCTTTCAATTCTTCTACAGATGGTTCTTCTCCTTCTAAATATGCCATCATTAAATCATCGTCTAATTCGCAGATTTTTTCTACTAATTCTGTACGATATAACTCAGCATCATCTTTCATATCTTCCGGAATATCAACGATAGAAATGTCATCACCTTTATCATCATTGTAGATATAAGCTTTCATTTCAAATAAATCGATGATTCCTTTGAAGTCATCTTCTTTTCCGATTGGCAACTGAATGCAGATTGCATTTTTACCTAATCTTGTCTTAATCTGTTCAACTGCTGCGTAGAAGTTGGCACCTAAAATGTCCATCTTATTGATGAATGCCATTCTTGGTACGTTGTATGTGTCAGCCTGACGCCATACGTTTTCTGACTGTGGTTCAACTCCACCTTTTGCACAGAATACACCTACTGCACCATCAAGTACACGGAGTGAACGCTCAACTTCTACAGTAAAGTCAACGTGTCCCGGAGTATCAATGATGTTGATACGGTGCTCTAAAGCGCCAGCTTTAGGTTTGCAGTTTTCCTGCAATGTCCAGTGACATGTTGTAGCTGCTGAAGTGATTGTGATACCTCTTTCCTGCTCCTGAGCCATCCAGTCCATAGTAGCAGTACCTTCGTGAGTATCACCAATTTTATGGTTAACACCAGTATAGTATAAGATACGCTCTGTTGTTGTTGTTTTACCAGCATCAATATGAGCCATAATACCGATGTTTCTTGTTCTCTCTAATGGATATTCTCTTCCAGCCAAGATTTTTTCCTCCTATTATTTGAATCAATTTCAGCAAGCTGAAATTAGAAACGGTAATGAGCAAATGCTTTGTTTGCTTCTGCCATTTTGTGCATGTCTTCTTTCTTCTTTACAGATGCGCCTGTGTTGTTAGCTGCATCAAGAATTTCGTTTGCCAATCTTTCTTCCATTGTTTTTTCTCCTCTTTTACGAGAATACAATGTAATCCAACGAAGCGCTAAAGCCTGTCTTCTGTCAGCTCTTACTTCGATCGGCACCTGGTATGTTGCACCACCGATACGTCTTGCTTTTACTTCAAGTACCGGCATAATGTTGTTCATTGCTTCTTCAAATACTTCGATAGCTGGTTTATCAGCTTTCTCAGCAACTCTTTCAAATGCTCCGTATACAATCTTCTGTGCTACACCTTTTTTACCATCTAACATAATGTTATTGATAAGTTTTGTAACCACTTTGTTGTTGTATAATGGATCCGCTAATACGTCTCTTTTTTGAGTATGTCCTTTACGTGGCACGGTTCTTCCCTCCTTAATTATGGTTTCGAAATTTTCATTTCTAATAAAATTAATTCATCGGTACTCACATTTTCTGAAATATGAATGTGTTCGCGCGGGACTTACTATCTATCGATATAACCCGCAACCTACAGGAATCATAGTTCTGTTTGTGATACGATTGTTACATAAAATGTAGTTCGCACTACACTCGCGCTATGCACTTGCTAATATTCTATTTCTTAGCGTCTTTTGGTCTCTTAGCTCCGTATTTAGAACGAGCCTGACGTCTCTTTGCAACACCTGCTGTATCAAGTGTTCCACGAACGATATGGTATCTTGTACCTGGTAAGTCTTTAACACGACCTCCACGGATAAGAACAACACTATGTTCCTGAAGATTATGTCCCTCTCCTGGGATATAGCTTGTTACTTCGATACCGTTAGAAAGACGAACTCTGGCAATCTTTCTAAGAGCTGAGTTAGGTTTTTTAGGTGTAGCTGTCTTAACTGCTGTACAAACACCTCTCTTCTGTGGTGCTGAAGCATCCGTAGCTCTCTTTCTTAAAGAGTTATATCCTTTCTGAAGAGCTGGTGCTGTTGATTTCTTTACAGAAGTCTGACGTCCCTTTCTTACTAACTGGTTAAATGTTGGCATTCCTTTCACCTCCTATGAATACTGTTGGTTGCTGTTTAAACTTATTCTAAGTTCTAAGTGCACAAAAAACAACGCGTTTCTTTGCACACTTAGACAGTGTAGTATGATTCTTCCCAAAAGTCAAGTATCGAAATCAAAAAAATAAGAAATAATCCCAAAAACTCAATTATTCCTTACTCTTTTCAAGCTAACTCATCATATTTCTATATTCATTTGCCGACATTCCGGCAATTTTCTTAAATACTCTGGAAAAATGAGCCATATCCAGAAAACCTACCAACTCTGCAATCTCACCAATTCGAAGGGACTGATCTTTCAACAGCTCCTGCGCCTTTCTAATCCTTGTCATATTCAAAAGTTCTGAAAAGCTGTGTCCCATATGTTTATTCAGTAATTTGCTCAAATGCCACTGACTCACATAAGTCTGCTCTGCCACTTCCGATAGAGTCAGCCGCTCTGCATAATGCATCTCTATATATTTCATTGCATTTTTTACAATAAAACTATTCGCCATCTCACACTTTTCTTTTGGCTCTTCCGCCTTAGGAAGTTTTGCTTTCTTTTCAAGTTTTTGAATCATTGCCTCTACCGCTTCTTCAATTTCTTCCATGCTGGATGGTTTCAAAAGAAATCTGCGCACATCAAGCCGCACTGCCTCCTGTGCATATTCAAAATCGCGATATCCGGTCAAAATACTGATCTCCATATCCGGAAACTCTGACTTTAAGCCTGCTATCATCTTTAACCCGTCAACTCCCGGCATGGCAATATCAGAAAAAACAAGATCAGGCTGATACTGTTCGATAATCTTGCGACCTTCTTCCCCATCACTTGCTGTTGCAACAACTTTGCAATTCCACTGTTCCCAAGGAAGTGTCTTGCATAATCCTTCTACGATAATCGATTCATCATCAACAATTACTACTTTGTTCACTTCTCACACCCTCTGCCTTACATCAACAAACCATCTTTTATTATACACATCCACTAAAACTTGTCAAAACTTTTCCTTCAATTTAGTTAAAATCGCATCTAAAAACGCCCTGTCTCTTCCAAACGTTTCCTCACATTTTCTCGGCTATCCTGTTCCATATGGCTTTTCTCCTCACCCATCGGAATTGTGATTGTAGAGACAATATATTCTCCTTTCTGCTCAATACAAAGACCATACTGTTCTCCATAAATCAGTTTCACTCGTTCATTGATATTTCGAATTGCAAGCGAAATATGATGTCCCCTTCCCTCGGCAACTTCCTCAGGTTTCTGATTCAATAATGTCTCTATTTTTTCTTTTACATCCTTTGTGAGTGGCTTTCCGCTATTCATTACTTGAAGATACAGATTTTCTGCATTACTGTATATTTTTATTTTGATCATCCCCTGTTTTATTTGTTCAATACCGTGAACGACCGCATTCTCTATCATTGGCTGGAGCACAAGCTGAGGAACTTTGACAGGAAGCAGTTTCTGATCAATCTCCTTCTCCACGGTAAGTCTCTTTCCAAAACGCTTTGATATAATATGAAAATATGCATCCGCACAGCGAAGTTCCCGCGAAAGCGTTGTCAGACGCTTTGATTCCCGATTCATATTATAATCAAGCACAACCCCTAAAGATTCAATCATGCTCGACACCTCCAGATTGCCTGACATTCTTGCCTGCCAGTTCATCATTTCCAGCGTGTTATTTAAAAAATGAGGATTGATCTGCGCCTGAAGCGCCATGATTTTTGCATCTTTCCTTGCCATTTTTTCATCATAAGCATAATCAAACAGATATTTCACTTGTTTTGACATCTTATTAAATGCTTCCCGCAAATATTCAAACTCGATATTGGGCATCTTTTCATCCTGCACAACTGTCCCTATTGCCCCTCGCTCAATCGCTTTTGATGCTTCAATCATCTTTGTAATCGGCTCTGATATATGAAGTCTCAAAAAATAAAATACATATATCAGCAATGGTATCATAATTAGAATAATAAAAATAATGGCTTTGTAAAACTCATATACTTCAATATACAACTGCTTATTCTGTGACATATAGATAATCCCCAGATTATAATCGTTCTGCCCATGACTTCTCATATAGCCGCTGTACTCCAGATTATGTATGCTAATATACTGTTCCGATTGATTCTGATCAAACTTTTCTAAAAGCTTTTCTTCAATTTCTTTCTGCCATTCACCCTCAATATTTCCATGTATCATCACCCGATTTTGGGATTGATCCAAATAAATAGCAGTCTCTTCTGCAATTTGGGATTTGATATCGTGAAACAATCTGGATACATTCATCTCAATTGCCAACGTTCCAAATTTCTCATTTTCAAAATCAGTATACAAATTACGCACAATAAAAATGCGCCCACTAATCACAAATATCTGTGTATCCGAACAGTCCTGCTGTCTAAATTCCTGAATTGTAGGATCTATCTTTTCCATATAGTCAAAATAAGTAGACTCTTGCCTCGCACTATAACAGAAAGGTCCTTCTTGGTTCACCTCATAAAATGAAAGCGCATCATATCTCTGATCCAGTTGAAACATCCGGTCGAGACGTTTTTTTACACGCTCATAAAATACATTTTCTGACTTTTCCCCACTGTGATATTCTATCCACGCATCCTCATATTCTTCATCATACGTTGCTGCCTTGCAAATTTCAATTGCATGGTTCAGTCTCCCGGAAATCAGTGATGTGACATATTTCATTTCACTTTCCACCATAGATTCTGTCTTTTCGATAATTCCCTGTCTATAGGAGCTTGTTACAAATAGGACAATAAAGAGCACCGGCACAATCCCACATAGCACGATAAGTCCCATAAGTCTGTTGTTCAACGATTTTCCCCACTCTTTTCTTTTTTTTCTCAAAACAAAACACTCCTCTATTCTTATTTCCAACCGACAAAAAAGGAATTCAAAATATGAAAGGGAAGTGTCGTATAAAGACACAAATCCACCATATTTTTCCTTCCTTCTCTCTCGACACTATTTTGTTTTCGCATCAAAACGTTGAGCAAAACAAACAGAAACATTACCATCTGCTATAGTCCTAATACATCTGAAATTTTTCCCATCTCTTCCAATGCAATATCAATCAGGTCATCCAGACTTAACTTTGTAAACTCGATGGATTCCATGTAATCACGGTTCGCACCTGCCGCAAATCTCATCTCATTAAAACGTTTCATAACGGATTTGTGCTTTACGCTTGCAATCTTCTTATCCGGATAAATCTGTGCAACTGCCTTTACAAATCCGCTCATTGGGTCTGCCGCCAGCACTGCGTACTGAAGATTCGTCTTTGCTTTTACACCACATTTTGGATTGTGTGCACAGATTGCGTCATGTAGCACCTTATCATCCACTCCTTCTTTTTTCAGAATTTCAACAGAAGTAGGTCCGTGTACTTCCGGATGGTTCTTCCAATCACAATGTTCTTCATCTAGATCATGCAACAAACCTACAACTCCCCAAAACTCTTCTTCCTCTGGCGCAAGTCTCTTTGCAATCCCTTTCATAATCGCCTCCACCGCATAAGAATGTTGAATGTAAGCCTCTCCTTTCATATATTTCATCAAAATACCATGTGCCTGTTCTCTTGAAATACTCATTTTTCCAAACTCCTTTTCCAAAACTTTTCTCATCTATTCTAATACAAATCCTACTTTCTGTAAATACTCTTTATTTTTGAGTAAATTCTCAATAATTCTACAATAAGTTATTCTATTTCTTGTTTTTCCCCCATAACACTAAGAATTGGCAAATAATGCCAAGATATACAATTGTATTTTGTCATAAGTCATAGGATAATAGGAACAGTTTGAAAAACACACAAATATTTTAAAGAATTAGGAGAATAATTATGCATTACTCAGGACCTTACAAACTTCAATTGAATTTAGAAATCTCCAGTTCAAATATGTTGGAAATTCTAAAACAACTATCCAGACTTACAAAAGACACTGATATCAATACGTCTTTTACCCTTCCCGAAGCTATACACGACACTTCTGGCGAACATTTGGAAACCCATGTCGTATCACTCATTCACGAAATTGGTATTCCATCACACATCATGGGGTATCAGTACTTAAAAGATGCAGTACACATCACAATGCGCGACCGAGATACCATCAACTCAATCACTAAAGTACTGTATCCGGAGATTGCGACAAAAAACAACACAACTTCAAGTCGAGTTGAACGAGCTATACGGCATGCAATTGAAATCGCATTTACAAGAGGAAACGCAGAATTTATCACCTCTTTATTTGGTTATAGTATCAATCCCGCCACTGGCAAACCTACAAATTCCGAATTCATTGCTGTTCTTTCCGACTATCTTCGCATGAAACATCGTTAATTTCCCCAAACAAAAGAAAAAATCATCGGTCTCTAAAAAGATTCCGATGACTTTTTCTTTTAAAATCACTTTTAATATGCTTCGACAATCTCTTTCAATAATTTCCATACATTGTCAATAGACTGTTTCGACACACGCTCCTTGACCGTATGCACATCCATCATATCTGGTCCCATAGAGATAATATCTACATTCTCCATCTTACCATCCCAGAAGCCACATTCCAGCCCTGCATGAATCGCCTCGATCACCGCCTTCTTTCCAAATAACGTTTCATATTTTTCAATTGCAAGATCACGCAGTGGCGATTCTTTTTTAAATTCCCAACCCGGATAATCACTTGAAGAGATACTCTTTCCACCAAGTACATCTGCAACTGCTTCAATCTGGCTCTTAACAATGGATTTCTGTGACTCTACCGAACTTCTGACAAGACTTCCAATCACAAGCTTTCCGTCTTCTTCTTCCATCACACCTAAGTTTGTCGATGTCTGAACAAGACCTTTTACGCCCATTGACCAGCTTATGATTCCATTTGGCAAAAGCAGTAACGCATTCTTCACATTCCAAGCTGTCTTTTCTGTGTAAACCATACAGCTGTCCACTTCTGGTTTGATCTTGCTAAGAATCTCTACTTCATCTGAGAACTGCAATTCATTCTGAAATATAGCTTCGCATGCTTTCAGGCGTTCTGTAAATCGCTCTACATCTTCCGGTCTCACAAAGCATTCCATCTTTGCAGAATGGCAAATGACGTTCATCTTTCCTTTCGCCTCTACTGCCCCGATTTCAAAATCGAAATCGTTCAGCGCATAGAGGATTCGTCCTAAAAGCTTGATTGCATTTCCTCTCTCTAAGTGAATATCCGCGCCGGAATGTCCACCTTTCAATTTGCCGAATGACACTTCCACCGGCACATATTTGCCATGCTTTTCTTCTCTTTCTATCGGAAGTTCAAATGTATTGCGCACTCCACCGGCACATCCGACACAAAAGATTCCCTCTTCTTCCGAATCTAGATTGATCAGCGCCTTTCCTTCCAGCACACTCATATCTAAATTCTCTGCACCTTTCATGCCGACTTCTTCATCCACCGTAAAAATGAATTCCAACGGCGGGTTCTTGATATCTTTGCTGTCCAAAAGCATCAATGCATAGCAAACTGCAATTCCGTTATCTGCCCCAAGTGTCGTATCTTTTGCGTAAAGGAACTCTCCATTGTCAAGCACCCCAATTCCATCTTCATAACAATGATCGGAATCTTCGGTCTTCACATAGACCATATCAATATGTCCCTGAAAAATAATTGGTCTTCTATGCTCTTCTCCAGGAAACGCAGGTTTCTTAATAATGACATTGTTGTATTCATCCTGAATCACTTCAAGATTACGTTCTTTTGCAAACGCCACCAAATAATCACTAATTGCCTGCTCATCTCCTGAAGTCCTTGGTATTTTTGAAATCTGTTTAAAATAAGAAATAATCTTTTCTAAATCTGTCATCTTTACTCCTTAAACCGGTACAACTGTTAATTCTTTGCTTAAATTGTTCAGTACTTCACATCCGTCTTCTGTAATCAGTACCAAATCTTCAATACGAACACCTGCTACACCCGGAACGTAGATACCTGGTTCCACTGAGAAACACATACCCGGTTTCAATACATTTTCATTGATTCCAGAAACATCACCGTATTCATGAACTTCCATACCAATGTTATGACCTGTTCTGTGCGTGAAATATTCTCCGTATCCCATCTCTGTAATATAGTCACGCGCTGCATTGTCAACATCACAATATCTTGCTCCCGGTTTTGCCGCTGCAATTCCACGTCTGTTTGCCTCTAAAACGATCTCATAGATCTTTCTCGCTTCGTCAGATACCTCTCCGATGAACACTGTTCTTGTCATATCTGCACAGTATCCGTCTTTGATACATCCGATATCAAGCACTACCGCATCTCCGACTTTTCCTGTAGAATTGTCTGACTCATGATGTGGGTCAGCTGCATTATCTCCATATGCGATAATTGGCTCAAATGAGTGTCCTTCTGCTCCGAGTTCCAGATAGATCTCTAAAAGCTTATCTCCCATCTCAAGTTCTGTATAACCTTTTGATACAAGCGGAATCAGTTTTTCACACCCAAGATCATTCAATCTGGAAGCCTGTCTCATCAAGTCCTGTTCTTCTGCACTCTTAATCTGACGGATATTATCAACGATGAATGAAGCATTGATATATTCTGTTCCCACGCCAAGCTCCATCAGACGAAGTAAAAATTTTGCAGGCCAGATCTTGTCAACTCCGATTTTTGTTCCTTTTCTCATGTAACTTGCTAATTTTGCTACACAGTCCTCTGTATCGTCAAAGTAAATAACTTCTACTCCCATCTCAGGTTGTGGGAATAACTTTCCGATAACAAATTTGTGATTTCCTTCCACATCCAGATACAATACCTGCATTCTTTCCATACAGTTTACATAGCGTCCTGTCAGATAATTGATAGATGCCGGGTCTGAAATGAGCAGTTGCTCAATTCCTGTCTCTTTCATTGATTCTAATACTCTGTTTAATTTGTTTTGATCCATGGTTACACACCTCGTCTTCATTTTTTTAGTCAAATTCATTATAAGCTCCCGCTATTTAAAAGTCAATCTGGCATCGGTCGCTTTTCCAAACAAATCCCCCTGCATATAATCAAAAATCATATCTTCTACGAGCTTTAATTCTTCCATCTCTGCCACTCCTTCGAGGCAGACCTCTATCTCCATATCATGGCATATTTTTACTATAAACCGAATGAAATCCAAATCAAAACTGCTGTTGACGACACGGCGCACGATTGTCCTGTCCACCTTCACGATATCTACCAGATTGTTTTTCAGCAGACCAATCGATGCGTAATCTGCGCCAAAATCATCCAACATGATCTTCATCCCGCTTTCTTTGATAGCCCTGAAAGCCTGTTCGTAAATCTTCATATCGCTGATAAAATAACTGTCCACCACTTCAATTACTATCTTTTCCGATGGAACCCGCGAGTTTTTTACGATCATTATAATTTCCTGAATATAATTCCAATCCGAAAGCTGTGCATAAGACACATTCAGGTTCAAAGCCAGATTCCACCCCTCTGACATCCATTTTTTCAATGCCATGCATCCAGTCTGGAACATCCATCGTCCGACTGGATTCAATAGCCTGTTCTTTTCCAAAAACTTACTAAACTCATCATACTCTAGATTTGCAATCTGAGGGTTCTCCCACTGCAAAAGTGCTTCCACAGCTATGACTTCTTTCGTCTCTCCTTCTACAATCGGTTGATACTTTAAAGAAAATGCTCGAAAATTATCCGAAATATCTTCCTTTAACAGACGGAGAATATCCAGTTCTCTGGACCTGTACGCCAACATTTCTTGCGAGAACAGTTGCAGGCAGTCTCTTCCGTTTTCCTTAGCATATTGCAGCGCATAGTCCGCATACTCATACAGATCAACAAAAGAACCTGCATCTTTCGGATATTCTGCATATCCTGCGGACACCGTCATCAAAAGTCTCCGCTTTCCGTTTCCCCTGTAGCACTGGCTACGTGAACGTATCGCATCGTACAATTTTTTCACCATTTCTTCATTCGGATATTTCACAAGAATTCCAAAATGGTCTCCTTCTAACCTATAGACACGAATTCCCTCCGGCACCAACTCTAAAATTAATTTTGCCACTGTCTTTAACACCTTATCTCCGGTCTGCCTTCCATAAGCTTCATTAATATTTCGAAATGTGTCAATTCCTAAAATAAACATTCCAATCTCACCAAATACATTTTCTTCCAACATTTTAGTGAAATCTTCTAGAAAAACCTCACTTGTGTAAAGTGAAGTAAGTGCATCAATTCTCGGCTTTCTGTCAAGCTTACTTAAAACTCCGGCAAAAACTGCCGGTTCATTGTTCTCGTCACGCATCAGATATCCCCGACATTTCATCCATCGATACTCCCCATCTCTTGATTTGACTCGGAATTCTACAAGATGATTATCTCTTCCCTCTTTTCCAAGTTCCTTATTCGACAAATAAAAATGTTCCCAATCTTCAGGATGTACCACTTCTTTCCAATAGGGAAATGGATCTCTCAACAGTTCCCCAGGAAAATGGAACTCTTTTACCATTACAGAAGGATAACGATATACACCTGTCTTCATATTACAGATATAAATAAATTCATCTGTACTTCGAACTAAAGCATCATATAACAATTTTGTGTCATATGAAAATTCTTCCACCAAATTATTATTCAATTTCTCTCACCTCTTCTGACCGCAGAAAAGGAATGTGCAAAGCACATTCCTTTTTCTCTATTCTTGAACAGTCAGTTCCTCCGCATTTTCTTCTGTAACTTCCTCTTCCATTTCCTCTGTGGTTTCTTCTAAAATTTCTTCCACAACACTCTCTTCCACGGTTTCTTCTGATAATTCCTCAAAATCTTCCAAAGTAATCTCATCATCCATGTCAAGTTCTGTATCTAATTTTACATCGCGATACTTTCTCATACCTGTACCAGCCGGAATCAATTTACCGATAATTACATTTTCTTTCAGACCAATCAACGGATCGATTTTCCCTTTGATTGCCGCCTCTGTCAGAACTTTCGTTGTCTCTTGGAAAGAAGCTGCTGACAAGAAGGAGTTCGTAGCAAGAGAAGCTTTTGTAATACCAAGCATTACCTGTTCTCCGACTGCTGGTTCTTTTCCTTCTGCAATCAGTCTTTCATTTGTATCTTCAAAATCAAGTGTATCCACCATTGTTCCCGGTAAGAACTCAGAATCACCATTTTCCTCGATACGTATCTTCTTCAACATCTGACGAACAACAACTTCAATATGCTTATCGTTGATTTCTACACCCTGAAGACGATATACACGCTGTACTTCCTGAATCATATAATCCTGTACTGCACGTAAGCCTTTGATCTTCAAGATATCATGAGGATTCACGCTACCTTCTGTCAATTCATCTCCAGCGCCTAATTCTGCTCCATCCTGAACTTTAATTCTTGAACCATATGGAATCAAATAGGCTTTTGATTCTCCCGTCTCATTATTCGTAACAATAATCTCACGCTTCTTCTTTGTGTCATTAATTGTAGCAGTTCCACCAAATTCTGTAATAATTGCAAGTCCTTTTGGCTTTCTTGCCTCAAAAAGCTCTTCGACACGAGGAAGACCCTGTGTGATATCGCCACCGGCAACACCACCGGTATGGAATGTACGCATGGTCAGCTGTGTACCCGGTTCACCGATTGACTGAGCTGCGATAATACCAACAGCTTCACCAACCTGAACAGGCTCACCTGTCGCCATGTTCGCACCATAACATTTCGCGCAGACACCGATGTGTGATTTACAAGAAAGAATCGTACGAATCTTCACTTCTGTGATTGGACCGCCGTCTTTGCTCACACCATATTTCATTACTTGTTCTGCACGTTTTGGTGTTACCATGTGGTTTGCTTTTACAATGACATTTCCATCTTTATCATAAATTGTCTCACATACATAACGTCCTGTGATACGTTCCTGTAAGCTTTCAATCTCTTCTTTTCCATCCATGAATGCTTTTACATACATTCCCGGAATCTCTGCCCCTTCTTCCACACAGTCAATCTCACGGATGATCAAATCCTGAGATACGTCAACAAGACGTCTTGTCAGATATCCTGAATCGGCTGTACGAAGCGCTGTATCGGAAAGACCTTTACGAGCACCATGCGCAGACATGAAGTATTCGAGTACGTCAAGACCTTCACGGAAGTTTGACTTGATCGGCAACTCGATTGTACGACCTGTTGTATCTGCCATCAAACCACGCATACCTGCAAGCTGTTTGATCTGCTTGTCAGAACCACGGGCTCCGGAGTCCGCCATCATAAAGATGTTGTTGTATTTATCAAGTCCGTCAAGAAGCGCTTTTGTAAGTGCATCATCGGTATTCTTCCATGTCTCAACAACTTCTTTGTAACGCTCTTCCTCTGTGATAAGACCACGTTTGAAGTTTCTTGTGATTCTATCCACAGTATCCTGTGCTTCCTGAATCATCTGTGGTTTCTGTGGCGGCACTGTCATCTCAGAAATAGATACCGTCATCGCAGCTCTTGTAGAATATTTGTATCCTGTCGCTTTGATCTTATCAAGTACCTCTGCTGTAACAGTTGCTCCATGTGTATTGATAACTTTTTCAAGAATCTGTTTATTCTGTTTTTTACCTACGAGAAAATCTACCTCTAACAACAATTCGTTGCCCGGAATACTTCTGTCTACAAAACCTAAATCCTGAGGGATAATCTCATTGAACAAGAAACGTCCAAGTGTAGATTCTACATTTCCTGTAAGTGTCTCGCCGTTTGGCATTGACTTTGTCACACGTACTTTAATACGCGAATGAAGTGTGATTACTCCATTTTCATATGCAAGAATTGCTTCATTTAAGTTCTTGAAGCACTTTCCTTCTCCTTTTACTCCCGGTCTTTCTTGTGTCAGATAGTAAATACCAAGAACCATATCCTGTGAAGGAACGGCTACCGGACCACCGTCAGACGGTTTCAGTAAGTTGTTCGGAGATAACAGTAAAAAACGGCACTCTGCCTGAGCTTCTACGGAAAGTGGAAGATGGACAGCCATCTGGTCACCGTCAAAGTCGGCATTGTACGCAGTACATACGAGTGGATGAAGCTTGATTGCCTTACCTTCTACCAGAATTGGTTCAAATGCCTGAATACCAAGTCTGTGGAGGGTAGGGGCACGGTTTAACATAACCGGATGCTCTTTGATAACATCTTCTAGAACATCCCAAACTTCCGTCTGAAGTCTCTCTACCATTTTCTTTGCATTTTTAATATTATGAGCAGTACCATTTGCCACTAACTCTTTCATAACAAATGGTTTGAAGAGCTCAATCGCCATCTCTTTTGGAAGACCACACTGATAAATCTTAAGTTCCGGTCCTACCACGATAACGGAACGTCCTGAGTAGTCAACACGTTTTCCAAGTAAGTTCTGACGGAAACGTCCAGACTTACCTTTTAACATATCGGACAATGATTTTAACGCTCTATTACCAGGTCCTGTTACCGGACGGCCACGACGACCATTATCAATCAACGCATCAACAGCTTCCTGAAGCATTCTCTTTTCATTACGCACGATAATATCCGGTGCCCCAAGCTCTAACAGTCTTCTCAGACGGTTATTTCTGTTGATGATTCTTCTATACAAATCATTCAAGTCAGATGTTGCAAAACGTCCACCATCTAACTGCACCATCGGACGCAAATCCGGTGGGATGACTGGAATGACTGTCATGATCATCCATTCCGGTTTGTTTCCTGAACCACGGAAAGCTTCCACTACTTCAAGACGTTTTACGATTCTCGCTCTCTTTTGTCCCGTAGCTCCTTTTAAGCCTGCCTGTAGCTCTTCATATTCTTTATCTAAATCAATCGCCTGCAAAAGTTCCTGAATAGATTCAGCTCCCATGCCTACACGGAAAGCGCTTCCCCATTTTTCTCTTGCTTCCTGATACTCTTGCTCTGACAATACTTGTTTGTACTGTAAATCTGTCTCACCTTTGTCTAATACGATATAAGATGCAAAGTATAATACTTTTTCCAGTGTTCGCGGTGATAAATCAAGGATCAATCCCATACGGCTTGGGATTCCTTTGAAATACCAAATATGTGATACCGGTGCGGCAAGATCGATGTGCCCCATACGTTCACGACGAACACTTGCCTTTGTTACTTCAACACCACATCTGTCACACACAACACCTTTGTAGCGGATTTTTTTGTATTTACCACAGTGACATTCCCAGTCTTTGCTAGGTCCAAAAATCTTTTCGCAGAAAAGTCCGTCCTTTTCCGGCTTCAAAGTTCTATAGTTGATTGTCTCTGGTTTTGTTACTTCGCCTCTTGACCATTCCAAGATTTTTTCAGGTGACGCCAAACCGATTTTAATCGCATCAAAGGTCATCGGCTGGTATGCTGGTTCATTATTTGTTACTGGCATTATTGGCAATCCTCCTATTCTTCGTCTAACATATCGTCAAAATCGATGTCATCCGGTTCTTCAAATTCCTCTTCCTCTACGTCCACAAGCTCTTCACCTGCAAATTCCTGTTGGCTGAAGCCATGCTCTCCATAAGATTCATTCTCAGAGTTATACTTTCTATCTCCTTCAATAATGGAGTGTAAATCTGTTTCACCGTAATCGATTGTCTCCATAATCTCAACTTCTGTCTGATCTTCACGCAATACTCTCACATCAAGTCCCAATGACTGAAGTTCTTTCAGGAGTACCTTGAATGATTCCGGAATACCCGGTTCTGGTATATTATCTCCTTTGATGATTGCTTCGTATGTCTTCACACGACCAACAACATCATCCGATTTCACAGTTAAGATCTCCTGTAATGTATATGATGCACCATATGCTTCCAGTGCCCAAACTTCCATCTCTCCGAATCTCTGTCCACCAAACTGAGCCTTACCACCTAACGGCTGTTGTGTTACCAGTGAGTAAGGACCAGTAGAACGAGCATGAATCTTATCGTCTACTAAGTGGTGCAGTTTCAGATAGTGCATGTGTCCGATTGTAACAGGGCTGTCAAAGTATTCTCCTGTACGTCCATCACGAAGACGAACTTTACCATCACGTGACAGCGGAACACCTTTCCACAATTTTCTGTGTTCTCTGTTATCTGATAAATACTGTAATACTTCCGGAAGTAACTCTTCACCATGTTTCTTCTCGAACTCTTCCCATTCAAGGTTTACATAGTCATTTGCCAGATCTAATGTATCCATAATATCGATCTCGTTCGCACCATCGAATACCGGTGTTGCGATATTAAATCCAAGTGCTTTCGCTGCAAGACTCAAGTGAATCTCAAGCACCTGTCCGATATTCATACGCGACGGCACACCAAGCGGATTCAACACGATATCAAGCGGACGTCCGTTTGGAAGGAATGGCATATCTTCTACAGGAAGTACACGGGAAACAACACCCTTGTTACCGTGACGACCAGCCATCTTATCACCAACAGAAATCTTTCTCTTCTGCGCGATATAAATACGAACTGCCTGGTTTACTCCTGGTGAAAGCTCATCACCGTTCTCTCTTGTAAATACTTTCGCATCTACAACGATACCATATTCTCCGTGAGGTACTTTCAGGGAAGTATCCCTTACTTCTCTTGCTTTTTCTCCAAAGATTGCACGAAGTAATCTCTCTTCTGCTGTCAGTTCTGTCTCTCCCTTCGGAGTTACTTTACCAACTAAGATATCCCCTGCACGAACCTCTGCACCAATACGAATAATACCTCTATCATCCAGATCTCTAAGCGCATCATCACCGACCCCCGGAATATCACGTGTAATCTCCTCAGGTCCTAATTTCGTATCGCGCGCCTCCGCCTCATACTCTTCAATATGAATAGATGTATACACATCATCCTGTACTAATCTTTCACTCAGCAATACAGCATCCTCATAGTTGTAACCTTCCCATGTCATGAAACCGATCAATGGGTTCTTACCAAGAGCCATCTCACCATTAGATGTCGAAGGACCATCTGCGATCACCTGTCCGGCTTCTACTTTTTCCCCTTTGACAACGATTGGTCTTTGGTTGTAGCAGTTACTCTGGTTACTGCGCAAAAATTTTGTCAATTTATATGTTTTCTTTGTTCCATCATCATGCTTTACAACAATCTCTTTCGAAGTAGAACGCTCGATCACACCAGCCTGCTCTGCCACAATACATACACCAGAGTCTACCGCTGCTGTTGTCTCAATACCTGTACCGATAACCGGAGCTTCTGTCATCATAAGAGGCACCGCCTGTCGCTGCATGTTTGATCCCATAAGCGCACGGGTAGGGTCATCATTTTCAAGGAACGGAATCAGCGCTGTCGCCACGGAAAATACCATCTTCGGTGATACATCCATGTAATCAAATGCTGTTCTTTCATATTCCTGTGTCTCTTCACGATAACGACCAGCCACATTTTTGTGAATAAAATGTCCCTCTGCATCAAGAGGTTCATTAGCCTGCGCCACATGATAGTTATCTTCTTCATCTGCTGTCATGTAAACTACTTCTTCTGTCACAACCGGATTCTTCGGATCTGTCTTGTCGATCTTACGGTATGGTGCTTCAATAAAACCATACTGATTGATTCTCGCATAAGTCGCAAGCGAGTTAATCAGACCGATGTTAGGACCTTCCGGTGTCTCAACAGGACACATTCTTCCGTAGTGAGAATAATGCACGTCGCGCACCTCGAATCCAGCTCTGTCTCTTGAAAGACCACCTGGACCAAGTGCAGACAAACGTCTCTTATGCGTCAACTCACCAAGAGGGTTGTTCTGATCCATGAACTGTGACAGCTGTGAAGAACCAAAGAACTCTTTTACAGCTGCTGTTACCGGTTTGATATTAATCAATGACTGTGGTGAAACTCCCTCTAAGTCCTGAGTCGTCATTCTCTCACGAACCACTCTTTCCAATCTTGACAGACCGATTCTGTACTGGTTCTGTAGTAATTCTCCGACCGCACGGATACGTCTGTTACCTAAGTGGTCGATGTCGTCATCTGTTCCCATTCCATATTCCAAATGAATATTATAGTTGATAGACGCTAAAATATCTTCTTTTGTAATATGTTTTGGAATCAATTCATGTATATTTTTATGGATCTCTTCTTTTAATTCGTCAATGTCCCCAGCTGTTTCTTCTAATAATCCAGCAAGCACCGGATAGTACACTGCCTCTGTCACGCCAACCTCTTCTGGATCAATATCTACAACCGCTCCCAAATCCACCATCATATTAGAAAGCACTTTGATATTACGTTCCTCACCTTCTACGTCAATCCATACATATGGAACTGCCGCATTCTGGATTGCTGTGGCTTTTTCTCTCGATAACTTCTCACCTTTTTCAGCAACCACTTCACCTGTCATCGCATTCACAACATCCTCTGCCAATACCTGACCTGTGATACGGTTCTGAAGCGCTAACTTCTTATTGAATTTGTAACGTCCTACTTTTGCAAGGTCATAACGTCTTGCATCAAAGAACATGCTTGTGATAAGGCTCTCTGCACTGTCCACCGCAAGAGGCTCACCCGGACGAATCTTTTTGTATAACTCTAATAGACCTTCCTGATAATTCTCAGCAACGTCCTTTCCAAAGCTTGCTAAAATCTTAGGTTCTTCACCGAACAGTTCCAAGATCTCTGGATTTGTTCCGATACCAAGTGCACGAATTAACACTGTAATCGGTACTTTTCTTGTTCTATCAACACGAACGTAAAATACGTCATTCGAATCTGTCTCATACTCTAACCATGCACCACGATTTGGGATTACTGTAGAAGAATATAATTCTTTACCTACTTTGTCGTGCGCGATTGCATAGTAGATTCCAGGAGAGCGAACTAACTGACTTACGATAACACGTTCAGCACCATTAATCACAAAAGTACCTGTCGCTGTCATAAGCGGAAGATCTCCCATGAAAATCTCGTGCTCGTTAATTTCATCTGTTTCTTTATTATAAAGTCTTACTCTCACTTTCAAAGGTGCCGCGTAAGTTGCATCACGCTCTTTGCATTCCTCGATGGTGTACTTTACATCATCTTCGCATAGTGTAAAATCTACGAACTCAAGGCTCAGATGACCGCTGTAGTCAGAGATTGGTGAAATATCTTCAAACACTTCTTTTAATCCTGCGTCCAGAAACCACTGATAAGAATTTTTCTGAACTTCAATTAAATTCGGCATCTGTAATACTTCTTTTTGCCTTGCATAGCTCATACGCGAACTTTTTCCGTTTGTGATGGGACGAATTCTGTTTTTCTCCATTGACGTTTCACTCCTCGTATATATATTTTTCTGGGTTACATTGCATTCAATAGTCCATACTACTCCACAATAGTGCATCTTTAACCCTACCACAAAAAAACAGGCTTGTCAATTATTTTTTAGAAAGACTTTATTTTTGCGATTTAAAACCGATATATTAATCAAAGACATTCATAACAGAAAGGAGGTCAAGAATTGAAATTAGAGGCTTTATCAGGCAATTCCCCTCAGATACATTCTTCCTTTGAAAATTCGAAAATCCCCTCTGGTTCCGACACATTCAAAACCGTAGACAGCCTCATAGATGAACTGAAGAGCAAGTACAACCATCTAAATTTTACATTCTTATCATTTGCTAATCAATCGGAGTTAAAAGACTACGCTTCTGCATCCAGCGGAACAAACAATGTTATAATCGCACCGGAGCTTTTAGACAAAATGCTTGCAGATACATCTGTCTATAACAAAGTTACAGGCATATTGGATAATTTCTCAAAGTATAAGGAAAACGCTCAATTCGAAACATTGTTATCGGGAAAAACACTGACTTCTATGGGATTAGTGTTAGATGAAAATGCCAATTTATCCACATGGACAGCATCCTCAGAAAATCGTGAACAATTTCCTTATGTTCCATCTTCCGAGAAAAATCCTTATGGATTTGACTTTTCACATTATGAGACAAAGAAAGACACACCCTATAAAACACCTTACAAATATTCTCATAGCTCTAATATGATGCGTCTCGCCAACGCCAAAAATGTAACTTCTGTACGCGGACTCATCGCATCCAAATACAGCGAAATATCAAAAGTAAAACTGGAAGTCACAGACAAGGCAGAAGCCGCATCCATTATCCGAAAAATAAAAGCAGTGATTCAAAATGGAAATATTAAAATTGCAAGACTTCACAAAGAAGAACGAATCTATGAGCAAAAAAAACTCGCAGCCAAACGGCAAAAAATAAAACTCGAAAAACTTCTAACCGAACAATTACAAAAAAAACGGATTGCTCGCAAAGGGCAGGAACATTGCCAGACGATTTGCATGGACGATATTTTTCCAAATCCATCTGCAGAAGAACTCAAATATCAGAATATCATAGGAGCACAGATTTCTTCACCATCGGCTCTTCCACCGAGTTATACACCAGTTTCACCCGCTTCTTCCATCGAAACTTCGCCTGTTACTGTTAGTGTTTCTATTAATATTTCTGTTTAATCGAATTGGGGCGTTGCAAGTTAATTCTTACAACGCCCCAAAATATATTTTGTCTCTATCGATCAAAACAATTATTTTAATTCTACAGATGCACCTTCTGCTTCTAATTTAGCTTTGATTTCTTCAGCTTCCGCTTTAGAAACACCTTCTTTGATTACTTTAGGAGCTCCGTCTACGACTTCTTTAGCTTCTTTTAATCCAAGTCCTGTGATTTCACGAACAACTTTGATTACTTTAACTTTAGATGCTCCTGCTGATGTTAATTCTACGTTGAATTCATCTTTTTCTTCAGCTGCTCCAGCTGCGTCTCCACCTGCTGCTGCAACTACAACACCTGCTGCTGCAGATACACCAAATTCTTCTTCACATGCTTTTACTAATTCATTTAATTCTAATACTGATAATTCTTTGATCGCTTCGATCATTTCAGCTGTTGTTAATTTTGCCATTTTATTTACCTCCATTGTTTTAAATGTTTTGATTTTCAGGACTGTATCCTGTCTGATTCTTCTTGAATCTTCTCTGAGTCTTACAATTACTCAGCTGTTACTTCTTCTGCTGCTTCAGCTGGAGCTTCTACTGCCTCTCCACCTTTTTCAGCGATTTGATTAAGAACACGAGCGAAGTTTGTAATAGGTGACTGAATGCTTCCAAGGAATTTGGAAAGTAATTCTTCTCTTGAAGGGATTTTTGATAATTCCTGAACTCCAGCAACATCATATACTGTTCCTTCAACCACACCTGCTTTTACTTCTAATTTTTCAGCTCCTTTTGCAAATTTGCAAATAATTCTAGCTGGTGCTGTAGCGTCATCTTTAGAAATAGCAATAGCACTTGGTCCTTCTAAGTATTCGTTCAATCCTGCAAAATCAGTTCCTTCGAACGCTCTTTTCATCATTGTGTTTTTGCAAACTTTGTAGATGATTCCTGCTTCTCTTAATTGTTTACGTAATTCTGTATCCTGAGCTACAGTTAATCCACGATAATCAACTAATACAACTGATGCTGCATCTTTTACGTCCTCAGCGATTGCTGCAACGATTGGTTGTTTTAATTCAACTTTTGCCACGAATGGTGCACCTCCTTATAGATTATTGTGTACCGCCGTTCGAATAAAGATAAAAAATCCTCTCGCCATACGACAAGAGGACAGTAAATTCACATAATTCATCGAATTCAAATCTCCTCGGTAGGCGTTTCACTACTTATGCCTTTCGGCACCTACTGTCTTCGGCAGTTTCCTAATACAAATTATCATGTTTTTTTCTATATGTCAAGCTGTTTTTCAAATTCTTTAAATAATTATTTATAGGTAGAGCCAAAACAAGTGACTCCCGGTAATATAAAAAGTTATTACCAGACCGAAAACCAGTCTGGCAATAACTCTTTTCATATATTTTTGAATATCAATTATACTAATTTAGCTGGGTTAATTTTCACACCCGGTCCCATTGTAGATGTTAAAGTAACGCTCTTTAAGTACTGTCCTTTAACAGCTGCTGGTTTCGCTTTCATAATTGCATCAATAAGCGTCTGGAAGTTGTCCGCTAATTGTTCTTCTGTGAAAGAAGCTTTTCCAAGTGGCACATGGATAATGTTTGTCTTATCTAATCTGTATTCGATCTTACCAGCTTTGATATCGTTAACAGCTTTTGTAACATCCATTGTTACTGTACCAGCTTTCGGGTTTGGCATTAAACCTTTTGGTCCAAGTACACGACCAAGACGTCCAACAACACCCATCATATCTGGTGTAGCAACTACAACATCAAATTCAAACCATCCTTCGTTCTGAATCTTCGGAATTAAGTCTTCTGCTCCTACGTAATCTGCTCCTGCTGCTTTTGCTTCTTCAGCTTTTGCATCTTTTGCAAATACTAAGATACGAACTTTTTTACCTGTTCCGTGTGGTAATACAACAGCACCACGGATCTGCTGGTCTGCATGACGTCCGTCACAACCTGTTCTGATATGAGCTTCAATTGTCTCATCGAATTTCGCTACTGCAGATTTTTTAACTAATGCAACTGCTTCTTCTTTGTCGTAAAGATTTCCTCTTTCGATCAATTTCGCAGCTTCTACATATTTCTTTCCTCGTTTCATATTCAATAACCTCCTAGTGGTAATATCGGGAGAGCCCCTCCCACGTTACATGTTTACAATTTTACTCTTCTACTGTTACACCCATACTTCTGCATGTTCCTGCGATCATACTCATAGCAGCTTCTACTGTTGCAGCATTTAAGTCTGGCATTTTTAATTCAGCGATCTCCTGCAATTGAGCTTTTGTAATCTTAGCTACTTTTGTTTTGTTTGGAACACCTGAACCAGATTTTAATCCGCAAGCTTTTTTAATCAAAACTGCTGCCGGTGGTGTCTTTGTGATGAAGCTAAAGCTTCTATCATTGTAAACTGTGATAACTACAGGGATGATCAAATCACCTTGATCTGCAGTTTTAGCATTGAATTGTTTTGTAAATTCAACAATGTTTACACCATGTTGACCAAGTGCTGGACCAACCGGTGGTGCTGGAGTTGCCTTTCCAGCTGGAATCTGTAATTTAATATAACCTTGTACTTTTTTTGCCATTTTGTGTACCTCCTTGTGGTATTCGCGGGGATTTCCCTCCCACTTTTACTTGTTACATTTTTTTCACTTCTGAGAAACTTATTTCTACTGGCGTTTCACGACCAAACAATTCTACATTGATTACAAGACTTTGTTTTTGAGCATTCACTTCCTGGATTACTCCAACCGTATCTTTCCATGCTCCCTTGGTAACTTTTACAACCTCACCAATCTCAAAGTCTACAACAATGTCTGCATCCATAATTCCAAGAGCATCAATCTCAGCCTCTGTAAGCGGAACCGGTTTGGATCCCGGACCTACAAATCCTGTCACCCCTCTAGTATTTCTCACGACATACCATGTATCATCATTCATAATCATATGAATCATCACGTATCCAGGGAACATTTTTTTCTGAGCTGCTTTCTGCGTTCCGTTTTTCATCTCAACAACTTCCAGCATAGGAACTCTTACTTCTAAGATCTGATCCTCAAGGTGTCTGTTTTCAATCGTCTTATCAATGTTTGCTTTTACTTTGTTTTCATACCCAGAATAGGTATGAACTACATACCATTTTGCTTCTGACATAAAATCACCTTTCATAATTGCTGGCAGCTATTACTTCACCAAGAAGTCAATACCATATTTCACAATGACATCAACAACCGCAATAATCGCTCCTAATACTATTGAGCACGCCGTAACTGCCACAGTCTGCTTAGCAAGTGTTTTTTTATCCGGCCAAATGATCTTTTTAAACTCTGCTTTAAGACCTTTGAACCAGCTTGTCTTTTTGGCTTTCTCTTTTTTTTCAGCCATTCCATTCACTTCCTTTCCACAAACTATTTTGTTTCTTTGTGCATTGTGTGTGATTTGCAGAACTTACAATATTTTTTTGTTTCCATACGTTCCGGATGAGTTTTCTTATCCTTTGTCATATTGTAGTTACGCTGTTTACATTCTGTACATTCCAATGTGATTCTTGTGCGCACAACTTCCACCTCGCTTTATTTATTTCTTTTACATGTTACTTGGCAGTTTGCGAGACCGCCCAATTTTAGGCATAAAAAAAAGACCTACTTCCATTCGCTAGTACAGTGTACCATACCAGCGAATGGGCGTCAAGTCTTATTTTTTCATATCGATTTTCTCAATATGCTGATTTATTTTTTTCTCTTTTTGCTGATAATCACACCAACAATTGCACCAATTGCAAGAACTGCCACAACTACAACTCCTATGATTGCACCTATTGAGGTGTTATCTCCCGTCTTAATACCATCACCTTTAGAATTTTTATCTTTGTCCTTGTCAGGTGTTACAACATCCACTTTTTTCAGTTCTTTCGCCGCCTTTGCAACCGCATCAACCGCTGCCTGCAAATCTTCTTTTGAAATGTTTTCATTTGCAAGAGCTGCTTTCAATCCGTTCATAGCTTCTTCGTAAACTTTCCAGCTTTCTGCTGTATAGTTGTCTTTCTTGTAGTACTCAAGACAGTCATCATAATATTTCTGTGCTTTTTCTTTGTCTACTTCTTCTGGAGTCGGAGGCACCGGATATTCTTCAAATACTGCATATACGGTCATATCTGCATTTACAATTGTATCTTTTGTCACTACCGTACCTGTTCCATCTGCTTTCGTGTTCCAGCCTTTAAATGTGTATCCGTCTTTTGTTGGATTTTCAGGAAGTTTGTCTCCAATTGCTTTTCCTTCTTCCACCTTTACTTCCTGAGTTTTTCCATCTACATTGAATGTAACTGTAAACTCGCCTTTTTCCGGTGGATTTGTACCTCCATCTTTTGTAAAGTATGCATAAATACTCATGTCATCTTTTACAATTGTCTCAGCTGTAACTTTGTCTCCTTTTCCATCTTTTTGTGTAAACCAGCCTTGGAATGTGTATCCATCTTTAGCCGGATCTTTCGGAAGGACCTCTCCGAGTTTTTCTCCCTTAAGGATTTTTTCTTCTGTCACAGTTCCATCAATATCAATTGTAACTGTCGCTTCTGCCGAAGCCGAAACAAGTTCTTTAACCGCTCTGTTCAGCGCATCTGTTGCCGCTTTCGCTGAAGGCTGTGTTACATTTTCGCCATTCAGAACTGTCTCCGCAATAGCCAATACTTTTTGCATTGCCTCCCAAGATTTCGCTGTATAATCCTCTTGCTTCAAAGCGTTTGCCGCCTGAATTGCCTTAGTAAGTTCTGTTTTATCTGCTTTCTTCACAATAGAACCTTTTGCCGCATTCAAAGCCTTCAGTGCATCATCAACCTCTTCCTGTGTTGCCTTTTCATTGTTGTTGACTTTCTTTGCTTCACCTAATTTATCTTGGAGAATGCTCCATGTGTATGCTGTGTAATCCGCTTCTTTCAATCCTTCTTCTTCAATCGCTTTGATTGCCTCATCAAGCTTTGTTCTGTCTCCCGGTTTCGGTTCTTCTGTGCTTTCATCAGCAACCATGCGGAGGCGGACTTCTGCGATAGCCATGTCTGATGTTGTTTTTTGACCATTTGACATCGTCTCTACGCCTGTGATTTTTATATATTTTGCCTCTGTCGGCTCATTAAAGTTTGCTTCCAGCCATCCCGCTTTCGGTGTCCAATCTCCTGTCGCAACAGTCGTCCATTTCTGTTTGTCTGTGCTTACTTCCACTTTGTATTTGCTTATAAATCCGTTTTGATGTCCCTTACTTACATCATCACTCTCATATCTAGGATAATAACGCAATTGGTCTAATTTCACCGTCTCTTTTAGTTCCATCTGATACCAAAGATCAGCTTTTTCAGGTTTAGAATCTTGAGCCCATGACGTATGCCACCATGTTCCTGTATTATCATCCAACGCTTTCTCCACTGGGTTACTGCCCTGCGTGCTTCCTGCTGTTCCCGTAATCTTCCCTACCGGATAATCCTCTGACGTTCCCGCTCCTGTCGTCTCTGTAGATACGACACGAAGTTCTGCCACTGTCATATGTTTATCTGCGCCATCCGCTGCATTTGTGTGAACGCCCACCAAGCGTACCTCTTTTGCTGTCACAGCATCAAATGTCACTAACTTCCATCCCGAACTCGGATTTTCAAATGTTCCTTTTGTCGCTTCTTTCCATTCACCATTCTCCGTATCACGATATTCTACACGATATTCTGTAACATTTCCATTGCCATTTCTTGGAAGATAACGGATACCGGTCACTTCTGACGCTTTGTCAAGTCTCAAGCCAACCCAGCGTTTCTCGACATCGCTTCCGTCCTGTGAACCATTAGCATAATTTGTATGCCAATGTGAACTAGCATTATTGTCAAGAACCAAATTCGCCGGTCCTTCAGTTCCCGTTCCGGCGAATGCGCTATCCGCAAATGCCGTCAGTTTGTTCACCGGATAGTCTTTGCTGCTATCTTCTGGAGCGAGTGGCTTTTCCTGCTCCAAATATACAGTAAATTCATCTCTTGTCTTATGGTCTTCCGATTCAAGCAATACAAGAATCTTCTTATCGTTTGCCGGAAGAACGGTCACCGACGCATTATCTGCGCCTGTTGCTGTTACAGTTGCACTTTTTGCCGGCAAGTAATATGTGCCTGCCTCAAGATCTTTTTCTGTCGCTTCTTTTCCATCCACAACCAAAGATTCTAAGCCTGCTGTTGTATTTGTCACAAAGCTTCCCACCGCTTTTTTAATCTCAATCTCTGTAATACCCGTGCATGGTTTCACGTCTGCTTTTGTCTGCTTCTCTGCATTGGTCAGTTTGAACTTTATGAATGTTGCTGTCACTGGCGCAAATGAATATGTATATGGTTTTACATTATTCTTTTCCTCGCCAATCTTCTCTGTTGTATCCACTTTAGTCCATGGTCCGTCTGCCGATTCAGCAACATAAATCTCTGTCTTGCCCGCACCCGGATAAGTTGCGGAATTGCTGTCTTTAAAGAAGTGAATCACCACTTCTCCAAGTCTCTGCTGTGTTGCATATTCAAATGTAATCTCTGCAGTATTGTGACCTTCCTGAGAATACTGGTAGTTCGTCCAAGCAGTCGGATTTGGTCCGCCTCCTGTATTTGAACCAATCTCTGTCTTTCCATCCCAAATAGCTGTCAATGTATCTGACTGGCTGCCTTCTGGAATATTCTGTGTCAACGTCAAATATTTATCAATACTTCCTTCAATCTTAATCTGTTCATTCTGCACACGTACAGTCGCTGTCACCGGCAACACATCACCAAGAACAGTTGCAACTCCATGTACAGTTACATAACCTTCTTTGTTATAAGCATCTTCTGCCACATCTTCCCATGCCACTTGGAATGAGGCATCCATAATTGTTCCGTCTGCCGCAATCGCCTGTCTTGTTTCTGGAATTACTGGCACTGTGCCAACCGGTGTTGTCGTTGTGTAGTTCATCAGACCGCCAAGCTGGTCGATTACATACACGATTACGGACACCGAATAAAGACCATTCACTGTGCCTGTTATACCAACCACACCCTCTTCTGGAAGTTCTTTCTTTTCCCAAACTACCGGAAGTTCCTCCGATGCGCCGTCTGTATAACGAGTCTCAATCTTCTCTGGGAGCACCACTTCATTGCCTGTCTTCACATAATATGTCTTTGACATATAGAAGCTGTCCACACGTTTTTCTGTCTCTTCTCCATCACCAACTGCTTTTGTAGTCACTTTCACAGCATCAGACTCTAAACCATCTGCTTTCGCAGTTACCGTAAATTCTCCTGCTGTCTTTGTAGACTGTACAATCGCAATCAGAGAACCATTATATGCCCGTCTATTATCTGCCTGATAAGAATCATGGTCTGTCTGCCATCCATTATCCACACCAACAAGAACTCCGTCACCTTCCACATCAAACGTCACACGGTTCTTTGCATCCGGTACGATATTACCATCTTTGTCTGTCACGTCCACCTGAACATATGCAAGGTCTTTTCCGTCTGCATCAATCTCTTTGCGGTCAACTTTTGCATCTAGTTTCTTTTCGTCACCTGTTGTTGTCACGAAAGAACGCCCTTCCGTCTCTTTAATCTCTTTGCCGGACTTGTCATATGCAACCGCTGTAATCGTTCCGTCTTCGTAGGCAACGTTCCATGTCAGATACAAATTCTTATGCGCTGTATTACTCTTGCCTTCCCCTTCATATATCTGGTACTTGTATCCTGCATCCGTCGTTTTCTCTGTAAATGTCTTTTTACCAAGTGATTTTTTCTCATCGCTTCCCGCCGGTGTAAAGAACAGCTCTACTGCTGCCGCATCGGAATATACGACAACCGGAACTTGTCCGTTCACATTTGCCACAACATCCTGATTCCATGCCGGAAGCACATGCAGTGTATTCACACCCTCATTCCACTGGCTCTGATAGAAGTAGTAAGAATCTTTCGGAAGTCCTGCCGTATCCACGATACCAAAGAATGAGTTCTTCGGAGAAGGCCATGTTCCTTTCGCGCCTCCATTAGTACCGTTCCACGGTGTCGGCTCTCCAAGATAGTCGAAGCCTGTCCATACATACTCGCCCGCCATATAGTCTTTCGTAATAATATCATACCAAGCAGAACTTGCTACCGCTCCCCAGCCGACTGACTTTTCATCGTAAGAAGTCAAATCCTGATTCGATTCATTGCCATCCGCCTTGTAGTATACGCCGCGGCTGTTGATTGCTGATGCAGTCTCCGAACCATATAACATCGTGTTTGGATATTTGTCATGCACCGTCTTATATTGTTCTGCATCACAGTAGTTAGCACCAATTGCCCCACCTGCTTTCTGCAATGAAGCTGCCATCGCCCATGAATTAGGGTTCTGCGCTTTCAGCTTGTTGTCACCAATAGTCGCCGGTCTAGAGCTGTCCAGCTTCTTCGCCCAATCAATCAGCGTCTCCGCAACTTTCGGGAAATCATTTTCACCACCAGCGCCTTCCCATATCTCGTTACCTAAAGACCACATAATAATCGATGGAGCATTCTGTCCGCGCTTAATCATGCTTGTCAAATCAAACTGCGCCCATGACAATCCACCCACTTTTCCAAGAATGTCATCACTTGATGCTGCTTCTAACGGCTGTGCGTCTCCGCCGATAATCTTATTATCTTCTTCAACTGCCTTTTCAAACCAATTTGCATAATCCTGATTATTACCATTTTTATTATACATCCAACCGTCGAATGCCTCTTCGATGACAAGCATACCTTTTTCATTACAGATCTCAATCAATTCGTCTGCCGCCGGGTTATGTGTCACACGGATAGAGTTACAACCCATCTCTTGCAGAATCTCTACCTGACGTTCGATTGCACGACGATTCGCCTCCGCACCGAGCGAACCCTGATCGTGGTGCATACATACACCCTTCAACTTCATCGGTTCACCATTCAGTTTGAATCCGGTACTTCCATTCTGCTCTGTATAGCGAAATCCATACTCTGTCTCATATGTATCTACCACAGTATCCCCTACCTTCACTTCCGTCTTAACAGTGTAAAGATTTGGATTCTCTGTACTCCATAAAGCAGGCTTATTTGCCGGCAGAGTCGCTTCAATATCAGCTCTTTGTCCTGCTTCAATCGACTTCGCCTCTGTTGTCACAGTTCCGATGCTGTCCTCTGTTCCTTTTTTGTAAATTGTATGTGTAAGCACAACATTTGCAGCCTCTTTATTTTCATTGGCAACTGTTGTCTTTACAGACATATTTACAGTTCCGCCTTTTTCTGTTTTCAAATTCGGTGTCTCAATCTTTGTTCCGTACAAGTCTACGTGAACTTTGTCCATTACAGAAAGATTCACGCTGCGGTAAATACCGCTTCCTGAATACCAGCGGCTTGAAGGTGTCTTATGATCCACCTTCACTGTAATTACATTCTCTTTTCCGTATTCTACCAAGTCAGTAATATCAAACGAGAATGGTGTGTATCCATATGGATGCGTACCAAGCTTTTCACCATTCACCCACACGGTAGCATTCATATAAACGCCACCAAAATCAATGCGGAGTTCTTTTCCCTTCATGTCTTCCGACACTATAAAGTGCTTTCTGTACCAGCCTGTTCCTCCTGGAAGATAAGCGCTTTCTGCTTCCATTGATTTAGAATACTCTTGCTCAATGCTGTAATCGTGTGGTAAATTTACATTTCTCCAACGAGAATCATCAAAGTTTTTGCCTTCTGCGCCACTCGCATCCCCCAGATAGAATTTCCAGTTATCATCAAAATTCTGTTCTCGCACTGTGGCATCACTATATGTATTCACATATACCACTTCTTTGTCTGATGACATCTGTGTTTCTTGATTTACTGGGTTCTGCGCTTCTTTTGCATACGCAACAGTCATACTGCCAAAGCTCGGTGCAATTAACACTGCTGCCAATGCCGACGCTACTACGCGTCTAATCTCTTTTCTTTCCATAGTATCCCCCAATCTTTTTAGTATCATTTTCTTAGAACTGCATATTATTATATCTCATCAGACCAACATTTTCAACAATTCAAACTGGTTTTTTCATTATTTTTTATCAATTCTATCCATATTTTCCATCTCTCACACAAAAATCTTTGGCATTATTATACTCTACGCATCTGCTCATGCTCTTTCGAAATCTCTTCATAGAGCCTTGGAACTGTCCATGTCTTGTTCGTTTCGGTCAGAATCGCTTTATAATCTACTCGCTTTACTCCATTTTTTCTCATCATAAGGAGAATCTGATCAAGTCTTTGATTGGATATTCCAGCGAATACCATCATCTCTTTTTCCAGTTCTTCTCCTTCATAAACTGCCTCTATGCCTTCCATTTCTTTTATCCCTGCCAAATAGCCAATCTGTTGTAAATAGTCTTCTTTCTCAACCTTCTTCATTCGAATCTTTAGTGTAAACAAAATCATTTTCAGTTCTCTCAACTGTTTCTGATCTTCAAAATTAATCAACAACACGGTCTCTCGCATAGTTATACCACTCCTCTGTCTCTTTTTCATTTTCACTGTTTAAGAATACGGTCATATTTTTTAATTGGATTTCCAAAATCGGAGTTTCTTCCTTATAAAGAAACAACATACATTTTCCAATTTCTTTTCCTTTAAAATGTCCAATTAAATACTTGTCAGTATCTCCACCGTTACTCCTGTAAAAATTATCTTTCGGCATTTCCTCTATCATTTTTACAGCCAGAATATCCTCTGTCTTAATCTGATAATCATAAGAAGCTGCACGTATATCCATAATACCATTTTTCATTTCGACTGTCACCTCTGTGGTCGCAAATTCAACTAAAATCGCTGCAATCCATACAGCACATCCTATGACCACGGCACTTATTACCGCCGTAAATATTTTCGCCGATGTCTTCGCCATATTCATAGAATAATTCATACCACACATGCAATCCTGCACAAACAGCCTTTTGTCGTGAGGATTACTGTACCATCCATTTTTCCAGTACACATCATCATCCGTTTCAATCATTTCCACATCCGTAGATGCAATCTCTTTTTTCTTCTTCAAAAGCCAACATAGTCCCCCGCAAGAAATATACCGGCAGTCATGTGTAATGCAATATATACAAAAAAGTCCCCCGTGGCCAGCCATTGATCTTTCATCATACAGATAGACATATATACCCATGCCGCCGTATTCACTGCTGCACAGATAAACAGACACATCGTCCATGTTCGCTTCGTTAATCGATTCAATGCCAAATTTGTCTTACTGTCTTTACTATATACTACATTCGGTCTTCGTTCCACCCACCAGTGAAAAAGTAAGAAAAACAAATTCATTCCAACCGCAATTCCAAACAGCACATAACCAGTTACATCTTCTCTTAGATATTTTTTCATCTGCGGAAAGAGCATCATCACAACAGTCAACAAAAATATAGGAATATAGCATTTTTTAGGCAACGGCATTTTATCCGAATACACAGAAACCTCTGTATCAATATAGATTGTCTGCTTCGTCGTCTCCACAATCCATCCCCTTTCCACTTTCAATTGATACATTTTCTGGTGTGTCCCATAGACAAACCAATAGATTCCCCCAATATATTCGATAAGCCAGACTGTCCAAGCAATCATAAAAATTCCCATACTGACAAATGCCAACCCACATACCAATATTCCCAAAAGCATGTTCCAGTGTTGAAATTTTTTGAACTGCCTTTTATATTTCTGTGCGATTACTTGTACAACCTCTTCTTCCACGTTCCCTTTCGGAATGTGAACACCAAAAATCATCCCTTCACTGTACTCTTCTTTTCCCCCATATGCAAACATACAGACTCCAACCATCATCGCATCTGTAAACAAGAAAATAATCGACATTATAATTGCCATTTCCATAAAACTCACCCCTCCACTGACGTCGGATGCATATTTTGAAACATCTCTTTGCAAATTTTCAGAAATTCTTCTTGACTCATGCCCTTTAGGCACGCTTCCGCTGAAAGCAGTTCCAACTCAGATTCCAGTTTTTCTCGAAATCGTCCTGCAGTCTCCCACGCCGGACATATTGTCGCCCCTTTTCTTCGATCAATCTCAACAAATCCCTCCATCTTCAACAACTGATACGTCTTATTGACAGTCATCACATTTACCCCCGCATCCTGTGCAAGCTGCCGAACAGTCGGGAGTCGGTTTCCCACTTTTAACTCCCCCCTACCGATGCCTGTCACAATCTGGTTCCGCAGCTGCACATAGATTGGAATATCACTTCCCATATCTAATGATAAAATCATACAATCACCTCTTTTATTTCGTCATAATTTAAGTATTATTTATTATAATACATTTAATACTTAATTACAATGATTTAGGGGGGATTTCTCAATCCCCCCTAATCAAACTCAATCTTTTAGATACTACTCCTTCTTAAATTCGATTCAAACAAACGGCTGTATCCGAGCCAATCCTTATTGCCTTCTTTTTCTTTAAATATCTCTGTCAGCGTCTGCATTTTCGCATCTGTCGCATCTGCATAATGCAATGCTACCGCCTCGGCAAGTGCTGGTTTTTTCGGAGAACCATATTCCAACTCCCCATGATGTGCAATTACGCAGTGTTTCAATTCACTTGCAAGCTTTTGCGGAAACCCGTCAATCGTACGCACTCCCTCTCCAATCATCTCAACCCCGATCACAATGTGTCCCAACAACTGCCCGTCATCTGTGTAATCATTCTCTGGAAAGGATGACAGCTCTTTTATCTTTCCTATATCATGAAAAATAGCTGCTGTATATAACAAATCTCGATTCAAAATCTCATATGCACTGACATAATACTCACACATTTTCAAGATACTCAATGTATGCTCCAAAAGTCCGCCCGCAAATCCATGATGCACACTCTTTGCTGCTGAGTGATTTTTGAAACGTTTGATAAACGCCTCATCTTTCACAAAATAATACTCAAGCAACTGATGAAGATATGTATTCTCTACTTTACCAATATAAGATAACAGTTCTTCATACATGCCATCTACGCTTTTTTCTGTAGTCGGCATATAATCTGCCGGATTGTATTCATCTTCGTATGGTTTGCGAAGCTGTTTAATATTGAGTTGTAAATTGTTATTATAGTTGATTACCTCTCCAAGAACTTCCACAAAGTCCATCTCATCATAATCTGCAATCCCCCCCGAATTTGGATCCCAGATTTTTCCGTCCAAAGTTCCTGTCTTATCTTGAAGAAGTAAGTTATCATACGGCTTCCCATTTCTTGTCTCTGCCGTGCGTTTTGTCTTGCATAAATAGATGCCCCTGATTGTCTCTCCCTCGCGTAATGTGTTAATAAATCTCATATCTTTCCTCTTTCTATTCTTTTATTCCGATTGTGACGGTAAATTCAATCTCCACATATTCTTCAGCCCCCCGACGCTGCCCTGTCAGCGTAACTTCGGTACCGACATCCTGTGTAATCATTGTACTGTGATACCCGACAACAGATTCTATCTTCTTTTTATCTATGTGTGTGATAATATCACCATTTTGAATTCCCGCCTTCATCGCTGGCGAATCTGTCTCCACCTCTGTTACACAAAAACCTTTCGGTATGTTCTGAGCTGCCGAAATCTCCTCTGTAACTAGTGTCCCGACAATTCCGATATATGGAACTTCCTTTGCATTTGACATCAGTTCAATCTCGCTTTTAAGTGAAGAAATTCCATATGCTGTCATCACGCCCATATCTCCACCAAGCTTTGGATTAATAATTCCAACAACAGCTCCATCCACATTAAACAATATTCCACTGCCTTGAGCTGTTCCCGGCATATCTGTCACAATCACTTTGTACTCTCCATCTGCGAGCATCACGCTCTCCTGAATCGAGCTTACGATTCCAACACCCATCCCATCACTATACCCAAATGGATTGCCGAGCGCAATCACTGCTTTTCCCTGACTCATCGCATTGGAATTGCCAAGATCTGCCACCTTAATTCTTGACCATGTCGCGTCTGTTATCAAACTTCTGTCCACCCCGACAATCGCCATACCGATGTTTGCACTTTTCTTTTTCAGCGTCGCAACATATCTTGTATTATCTGCAAATCTGACCTGTAATTCCGATGCATCCGTCAACACACCCACGTCTGTTAATATAAGAAGTTCCTGTCCATTATCTGCAACAATAACACCTGCCCTTTTATAATCGTCACCAGCGTCCTCTTTCAACAGATTTCCATCTTCATGCATTCCTTCCACTTCTACTACACACTTTTTTGCCTCTATAGATGTCTGTGTAAGGAGACTGTTCAATTCTTTATAACTTTCTATTGTGAGTTCTTGCTGCACTGGCTGAGTATCTTCTGCTAATGTATCTTGTATATCTTCATCTTTCGGAATTTCAATTTTATCCGGATTTTTCTGGAATGTAGATTCTGCCCATGGTTTTAACGCAAAAAAACCAATGCTGGCAGTAACTCCAAAGAGAAGTCCTTTTCCAACCAACCAAGATATCTTATATAACACCTTTTTCCTGCTAAATACTTCATCCTTGATTTTTTCTTGTAAAAAAGAATATTTCTCCGGCTCCTGATCTGGTCCGTGATCCGTTTCCATAGACATACTCATTTCTCCTTATTTCTAATCCTTTTTATAGTATACAATATTTCTTCTTTCCTTTGCAACTCAAATAGGTTAAAATATACTCAGGGTGAGAAAAATGAATCAAAAAACATTATTAAAATTAGAATATGACAAAATAATCAATCTTCTGACAGATCAGGCATCTTCGGACAGCGGAAAAAGACGCTGCAAGACTTTGTTGCCTATGACTGACTTAGAAGAAATCAATACAGCAGAAGAACAGACTGCCGCCGCATTTACACGAATTGTGAAAAAAGGACGACCTTCTTTTAGTGGATGTTACTCTGTGGAAGACTCCATGAAACGCCTTGAGATCGGTGCGGCTCTTAGCAGCGCAGAACTTCTTCGCATCTGCAAATTAGCAGAGACTGCGGGGCGTGCCAAATCTTACGGACGTCATGATACCGTGGACGAACTTGCCGACTGCCTCGACAGCTATTTCGAGCAGTTAGCTCCGCTTACTCCACTTACAACCGAGATACGAAGATGCATTATCGAAGAAGATGAGATCAGTGATGATGCAAGCAGCAATTTAAAACATATCCGCAGAAGTATCGGAATGATCAACGATAAAGTACATTCCACGTTGACCTCCCTTGTCAATGGGTCGCTTCGTTCCTATTTACAAGATCCAATTATCACAATGCGGGGTGACCGTTACTGCCTGCCGGTGAAAGCAGAATACCGCAGTCAGGTAAGTGGAATGATTCACGATCAGTCTTCTACCGGTTCCACACTTTTTATTGAACCGATGGCTGTCGTAAAACTTAACAATGACTTAAAAGAACTTTACGGAAAGGAACAGGAGGAAATTCAGATTATTCTGGCAAGACTCAGTGTGGATGCTGCGGAATACATCGAAGAACTTCGCAGCAATTACACAATTCTCGGAGAACTGGATTTTATTTTTGCAAAAGGTGCTCTGGCACTTTCCATGAATGCAAGCCGTCCAATTTTTAATACAGACGGATATATTCATATCCGTGAAGGACGCCATCCACTCTTAGATAAGAAAAAAGTCGTACCGATTACGATTATGCTCGGTAAGGAATTTGATCTCCTCATCGTGACCGGGCCGAACACGGGCGGTAAGACTGTTTCCTTAAAAACAGTCGGCTTATTTACACTGATGGGGCAGGCAGGTTTGCATATTCCTGCACTTGACCGCTCCAAGCTTTCTGTATTCGAAAATGTATACGCCGATATCGGGGATGAGCAGAGTATTGAACAGAGTCTCAGTACATTCTCTTCACACATGACGAATATCGTATCTTTCCTGCAGGATGTAGACGACCGTTCTCTTGTACTCTTTGATGAGCTCGGTGCAGGAACCGATCCAACAGAAGGAGCAGCGCTTGCAATCGCAATCCTTTCTTATTTGCATGAAAGAGGAATCCGAACGATGGCAACAACGCACTACAGTGAGTTAAAAGTATTTGCACTATCCACCAAAGGTGTGGAAAACGCCTGCTGTGAATTTGATGTAGAGACGTTACGTCCAACTTACCATTTATTGATTGGTATTCCGGGAAAAAGTAATGCGTTTGCCATTTCCAGCAAGCTTGGACTTCCAGATTATATTATTGAAAGTGCGAAAAGCCATCTGTCTGAACAAGACGAATCTTTTGAAGACTTACTTGCCGATTTAGAGACAAGCCGACGCACCATCGAAAAAGAGCAGGCTGAGATTGCCTCTTATAAACGCGAGATTGAAAAGCTAAAACATAGTCTTGATGCCAAACAGGAAAAATTAGCCGAACAAAAAGAACGTATTATAAAAGAAGCAAACGAAAAAGCCAATGCCATCCTGCGTGAAGCAAAAGAAGTTGCCGATGAGACGATGAAGCAGTTCCGAAAATTCGGAAAAGAAAATATCTCTGCAGCCGATATGGAACGAGAACGGGAACGTTTACGCAAAAAAATGGCAAAGACACAATCCGGCATGACATTGGAAAAGAAGAAACCAAAGAAACAGCACAAACCAAGCGATTTCAGATTAGGAGAGTCCGTGAAAGTTCTCAGCATGAATCTGACCGGAACGGTAAGCTCCCTCCCAGACGCCAAAGGAAATCTTTTTGTACAGATGGGAATCCTTCGTTCGCAAGTGAACATTTCGGATTTAGAGATCATCGAGGAACCGATGACCATCACAGCCAAACAGATGCGACGTACCTCCACCGGCAAGATGAAGATGAGCAAATCGCTTGCAGTAAGCCCGGAGATCAATCTCCTTGGAAAGACTGTGGATGAGGCTATCGCCGAACTGGATAAATATCTGGATGATGCATACATTGCGCATGTGAGTCCTGTTCGTATCGTCCATGGAAAGGGAACCGGAGCGCTTCGCAACGGAATCCACAGCTACCTGAAACGCCAAAAACATGTGAAATCCTACCGTCTTGGTGCTTTTGGTGAAGGGGATGCCGGTGTTACAATCGTAGAATTCAAATAGTCATTTAGTCGCAATGGAAAAGGAGAAGGTCAATGTTAACAAAACAAAAAATACTAATCGTAGATGATGACGAGAATATCGCAGAGCTAATCTCACTCTACCTTACAAAAGAGTGCTTTGATACAATGATGGTTCACGATGGTGAAGATGCACTGTCTGCCTTTGACAGTTACAGTCCGAATCTAGTTCTTTTAGATCTGATGCTGCCGGGAATCGACGGCTATCAGGTCTGCCGAGAAATTCGTTCCAAATCAAACGTTCCAATTATCATGCTATCAGCCAAAGGTGAAGTGTTCGACAAAGTACTCGGTCTGGAACTAGGTGCAGATGATTATATTATCAAACCATTTGATGCCAAGGAATTAGTTGCCCGTGTAAAAGCCGTACTCCGAAGATATCAGTCCGGAAAATCGGATACCTCTTCTGAAGAAAGGGGCAAATGCGTTTCCTATCCAGGGATCGTCATCAACCTTACAAATTATTCTGTTGTTGTCGACAACATACAGGTGGAGATGCCTCCAAAAGAACTTGAACTTTTGTATTTCATGGCCTCTTCTCCAAATCAGGTATTTACGAGAGAACAACTTTTAGATCAAATCTGGGGATATGAATATGTCGGTGATACGCGGACTGTCGATGTCCATATTAAGAGAATTCGCGAAAAGATTAAGAACCATGATACCTGGGGACTTGCCACTGTCTGGGGAATTGGTTATAAATTCGAGGTAAAATAATATGCGCAGTGCATTACATTTAAAATTTTTTATTGTTTACATTGCATTTGGGTTCTTGATCTTATTTTCAGTATCCGCAATTGCTCCTCAAATGCTCTCCTATCGTTTGGAAAAAACAACTGCTGAGAGGCTTTACACCGACGCTTCGACCTTATCCTCGGAATATCTTCCCCAATATTTTTCAGAAGATATTTCTTTTCCAGATGTCCATATGCAATTAGAAGGAATGCAAAAATATACTACTGCTAATTTATGGTTTGTGGAAGCTGATGGAACACTGATTACCTCCTCTACTTTATCCGGGCAGCCTTTGGCTCCAGATAAAATTGATAATTTTAATCCGGCCGAAAACGGAAGTGATACTTATCAGATTGGTAACTACCACAATTATTTTGATGAAAATATGATTACAACCATTACACCTGTGACAAACGGCTATGTTGTGAAAGGATATCTACTCATTCACAAACCGGTTTCACACTTAGAAGAAGAATGTAAGACTCTTTTACTTCCGGTTTATATTACTGCTTTCGTCATCTACCTGCTTTCTTTTTCCATTCTGGCGGCATTTCAGTTCTTTGTCTACCGCCCTCTTCGGAAAATTACAGAAGCAGCAAAGCAATATGCCTCTGGCAATTTGGAGTACGAGATACCGGTCAACACACAGGATGAGATTGGATATTTGTCTGCTTCCCTAAACTATATGTCTACGCAATTAAAAGATATGGATGACTATCAAAAAAAATTTGTTGCTAATGTTTCCCATGATTTTCGCTCTCCACTTACATCCATCAAAGGATATTTGGAAGCGATGGCAGACGGAACAATTCCAGTAGAAATGCAGGACAAATATTTCAAGATTATTTTATTCGAGACAGAACGTTTGACCGACTTAACCCAGGATCTTCTGACGCTGAACCAGTTTGATACTAAGAATTTACTTCTTGAAAAAACGTCCTTTGATATTCATGAAGTCATCAAAAATACAGCAGCTACGTTTGAAGGAACCTGTACAGCCAAACATATCTCTATCAAACTGCTTTTTGCAGCAAAGACACTGTATGTCTCTGCAGACAAACGAAAAATCCAGCAGGTTCTGTATAACCTTTTGGATAATGCAATCAAATTCAGTCCAAACGATTCCGAAATTATAATTGAAACAACAGAACACAATGAAAAGGTGTTTGTATCTGTTAAAGACCACGGAATCGGCATCCCCAAAAAAAGTCTGAATAAAATCTGGGAGCGTTTTTACAAATCTGATCTCTCTCGTGGAAAGGACAAAAAAGGAACGGGACTTGGTCTTTCCATCGTAAAAGAAATCATTCAGGCACACAAGCAAAATATCAATGTCGTGAGTACCGAAGGTGTAGGCACGGAATTTACATTTTCGCTAAAAAGAGCTAAAAAGGATGCTTAATAAAGCATCCTTTTTATTGCATTCTTGTTCATATTCTCCTTTGTTACCCATGTATATCCACTGTCAATCACCGCTTCATTACCAAGATCTAACACATCTCTCGCCGCTGCAACAACAGTCGCATATCCCATTCCATACGGATTCTGTACAATCAGACCATTCACCTTGCCTTCTTTTAACAATTTCATCTGATCGCTCCCACCATCAAATGCAACCACACTCATATCATCCCGTTCCAACTCAGTCAACACATCTGTTACCAGTTTTGTCGCGCCTAGATTCATCGCACAAATTCCTCTCAAATTCGGGTGCTGCTCCAAAATATATTTTATAACATCTTCCTGTGTCAGTGATTCCGCCTGAACCTCTTCTTCTCCCTCTGCTTTAGCTGCGTTCTTTTCTTCCGCAATCGCCTTTGCCTTCTCCTCTAACTGATCCATGTAATACACATCCACAATTTGCACATTCGGATACGATGCTGCAATTTCGTCCCGGAAGCCTTTTTCTCTTTCCTTCGTATTCATAGCCTGAGAATCCGGCATAATCAATGCCACTTCCCCATTTTCATCCATGATAGAAGCAAGCTTTGACGCCGCCGTCTTTGCAGCCTCTTGATTGTTCGTGGAACATGTAGCTACGACTCCCTGATACTCACTTCCCGAATCAAATGCCACAATCGGAATATCATTCTCTGCAGCAAGATCAAATTGTACCTCGCATGCTGTCGCATCTACCACTGAAATCCCAACTGCAATCGGATATCTGGCAAGTTCTTCGTCTAAAATATTAATCTGTTCATCCACATCATCGCTCTCGCTTGGTCCACTAAAATTCAAACGAATCTTGTCATCTCCTTTATATCCAAGCATGGAGTTTATATCCGCAACAGCTCTTTCCGCACCTGCTTTCACTTCATTCCAATAACTGTCACCACTGTTTCTTCCTATGATAGAGATATATGACCCTGGTTCCAGATTCAGATTCTCAACATTCGAATATGCAATCGGACGAAGTACATCAAGCTTACTCTGATTCTCATTTTCTTCTTTTCCAGTCTTGTTAATGGTTGTCTGCTGCTCTTCTCCATCGTTTACCTTTTTTTTCGAACATGCTGTTCCTATTAGAGCAATACAAAGAATTCCTACAATTATTTTCCATCTTTTCTTCATATTTATAATTCTCCTAAGTCAATTCTTAAATTTATCCTTTACCACTATACACCAAAATCAAAAAAAATGGGATAAATTATTTCTTAATTTTTATCACCATTCTAATTTTTGATAAATTTTTATCAAAAATTGTATACTGTATCCGTTTTTGTACAATATATGCCTTGCGTTACATTACCATCTAAGTTATAATGAGTTCGATTGAAATATTATTCATTTTTTATCTAATAAATTATATCTAACAGGAGGATTTTACCAATGGAAAAAAATTGGAATTCTAATTGGGATGGGTTCAAACCGGGACGTTGGAACCGTACATCTGTAAATGTCCGTAACTTTATTCAGGAAAACTATACTCCGTATGAAGGAGATGACTCTTTCTTAGCCGGACCTACAGAAGCTACTACAAAACTTTGGGCTCAGGTTATGGAACTTTCTAAACAAGAGCGTGAAGCAGGCGGAGTATTAGATATGGATACAAAGATCGTATCTACAATCACTTCTCACGGACCGGGATACTTAGACAAAGACCTAGAGCAGATCGTTGGTTTCCAGACAGATAAACCTTTCAAACGTTCTCTTCAACCATTTGGTGGTATCCGTATGGCTCAGAACGCATGCCATGAAAATGGATACGAAGTAGATCCTGAAGTTGTAAAAATCTTTACTGAATATAGAAAGACACACAATCAGGGGGTATTTGATGCCTACACACCAGAGATGAGATTAGCCAGAAAATCAGCTATCATCACAGGTCTTCCAGATGCATACGGACGTGGACGTATCATCGGTGACTACCGCCGTGTTGCATTATACGGAACAGATTGGTTAATCGAAGACAAAAAACAACAACTTGCTACTTCTTTAGTAAGAATGACTGGTGAAAACATCCGTCTTCGTGAAGAATTGTCAGAACAGATCCGTGCACTTGGAGACTTAGCAAAATTAGGTCAGATTTACGGATATGACATTTCCAAACCTGCTGCAAATGCAAAAGAGGCAATCCAGTGGTTATACTTCGGATACCTTGCAGCTGTAAAAGAACAAAATGGTGCAGCTATGAGCCTTGGACGTACTTCTACATTCCTTGATATCTATATCCAACGTGATTTAGACAGAGGATTAATCACAGAAGAACAAGCTCAGGAATACATTGACCACTTTATTATGAAGTTGCGTCTTGTAAAATTTGCACGTACACCAGAATATAACGCATTGTTCTCAGGTGACCCTACATGGGTAACAGAATCCATTGCCGGTGTTGGTGTTGACGGACGTCCACTTGTTACAAAGACATCATTCCGTTACCTTCATACATTGGATAACTTGGGTACAGCTCCAGAGCCGAACTTAACAGTCCTTTGGTCAACACGTTTACCAAAAGCATTCAAAGAATACTGTGCTAAGATGTCAATCAAATCATCTTCTATCCAGTATGAAAACGATGATTTAATGCGTCAGACTCACGGAGATGACTACGCAATTGCTTGCTGTGTATCTTCTATGAAAGTTGGTAAAGAGATGCAGTTCTTCGGAGCTCGTGCAAACCTTGCAAAATGTTTATTATACGCAATCAACGGTGGTGTTGACGAGAAACTGAAAGTTCAAGTTGGACCAAAATACCGTCCGGTTGAAGGCGAATATCTTGACTACGATGACGTAATGTCAAAATTCGATGACATGATGGAATGGTTAGCAGGACTTTATGTAAATACATTGAACATTATCCACTACATGCATGATAAATACAGCTATGAAAAACTTCAGATGGCACTTCATGACAGAGAAGTAAAACGTTACTTCGCAACAGGTATTGCAGGACTTTCTGTTGTTGCTGACTCATTAAGTGCTATCAAATATGCAAAAGTAACACCAGTAAGAGATGAAGACGGATTAGTTGTGGACTACAAAGTAGAAGGTGAATTCCCGAAATACGGTAACAATGATGACCGTGTTGACGAAATCGCAGTTGAAATTGTCCGTTCATTTATGGACAAGGTAAGAAAACACCATACATACCGCCAAGGTGTGCCAACAACTTCTATCTTAACAATTACTTCTAACGTAGTATATGGTAAGAAAACTGGTAATACACCAGATGGTAGAAAAATGGGAGAGCCTTTAGCTCCAGGTGCTAACCCAATGCACGGACGTGATACTCACGGTGCTTTAGCATCACTCGCTTCAGTTGCTAAGATTCCATTCAGACACGCACAAGACGGTATTTCAAATACATTCTCAATCATTCCAGGTGCTCTTGGAAAAGAAGACCAGATATTCGTTGGAGACTTAGATCTTGACAGAATCGAAGAATGCGGAAATCAGGCTTGCAATATTCCAAACATCATGGAAAGCATCGACAACGAATAATATTGAAGGAGGAATTTAAGATGGCAGTAAACCAACAACAAGTAGATAACTTAGTAAACATGTTAGACGGATACGTAGAACAAGGTGGACACCACTTAAACGTTAACGTATTTACAAGAGAGACTTTATTAGACGCTCAAAAACACCCTGAAAACTATCCACAATTAACAGTACGTGTTTCAGGATACGCTGTAAACTTTATCAAATTAACAAAAGAACAGCAGGACGATGTTATCTCACGTACATTCCACGAAGGCATGTAAGAGATAAAGTTCACACATTAGTAAAAGCCGGACAGGATCATGCTCGCATGGAAACCTGGCCGGTTTTCTACTAATGAGGTGGACGAACGTATATGAGCAAACATAGTTGCGTAGCAACAAAAGAAGCGCCAAAAGGTACGGTTTGCGAAAGGAGACTTTTTTATGACCAAAGGTTATATTCATTCTATTGAAAGTTGCGGTACAGTAGATGGTCCCGGAATCCGTTATGTAATCTTTTTCCAAGGTTGTCCTATGAGATGTCTCTATTGTCATAATCCAGATACTTGGGAGCCAAATAAAGGCACTCAGATGAGCGTAAATGAAGTGTTAGAAGGCTTCTACAGTAATATGCCATTTTATCACAACGGTGGTGTTACTGTGACTGGTGGAGAACCTATGATGCAGATGGATTTTCTCATTGAACTATTTACCAAACTTCACAAAGATGGAATTCACACTTGTATTGATTCTTCCGGTATCATGTTTCAACCAGATAATGAGACATTTATGAAGAAACTAGATATGCTTCTTGAAGTGACAGATTTAATTATGCTTGACATCAAGCACATCAATCCTCAAAAACATGAAGAACTTACTGCTCATTCGAATGAGCGTATTCTTGCATTTGCAAGATATCTTGATAAAAAGCATATTCCAGTCTGGATTCGTCATGTTGTAGTTCCAGGGATTACTTTATATAAAGAATACTTGGAAGAATTAGGGCATTTTCTTGGTACACTGAACAATGTCCATGCATTGGACGTGCTTCCGTATCATTCCATGGGAAAAGTAAAATACGAAAATCTTAACATGGATTATCCTTTAAAAGATACACCGGAAGCAACTAAGGAAGAGGCATCAGCAGCAAAAAATATTATTTTGTCTGCCTATAAATGTACTAAATTGAAAGCATAAAATCGCTTGTATATTTAGTCTGTTTGTATTAAAATAAATGAAAGGGTAGATATATTTCATATCTATCAAATGTACAAAAAGGAGGATACATACTATGGCACACGTAATTAGTGATGAATGCGTAAGCTGTGGAGCTTGCGAAGCTGAATGTCCTGTAGGAGCTATTTCTCAGGGTGCTGACCACTACGAAATCGATAAAGATGCATGTGTTGACTGTGGCGCTTGTGCAGCACAATGCCCAACAGGAGCAATTTCTGCTGAATAATAAATAATCGAAAAGTGATCACCAAAACAAAAAGGGGCTGTCGGTTAATATCGATTTTTAGCCTCTAAATCTTAAAATACGAATCTCCCATAGAAATCAGTGTTTTTCATACCTGATTTTCTACGAGAGATTCGTATTTTTTCTTTTCTGTATGTATTTTAGGGCACAAAAACCCCTCAACTGCATTTTTGAAAACACACTTTTTCGGCATTATATTGCTAAAGACATTTAGCTTTATACTCACAGCCGCTGCAGTCTGCGTCAGATTTTTTTCAATGACCTCTCTTACTTTGTACTTCGGATGTCAATTTTAATACGGTCAACGGCTCTTATCCCACGCATGTTTGCGTAAGTAACTACAGCATACATCATAATTGGATTATACCCGGTTCTTCCCTTGTCTGAACAATTGGCTAATAAGCTAGAAAATCTAAATCCATTACTTTTTTCAGAGTATAGACTAGATTGTCGTTAATCATTTTCTCTCTGTTGAGGACTATCATTTCCCGACAACCCCTTTTAACGTTATCTGTATAAAAGATAATTTCCCTTTCATAAAGCTGATTTAGAACTTTTGAATCTTTCTTTTCACTGCTGCTAAAATTGCACTTACGGAAACCCCAAGCATCATCATAGAATTTCCAACTCCTGAGATATCCCCTGTCTGTGGCGCTGGTTTTCCACCATTACCATTTGGTTTTTCAGATGACGTATCTCCACTACCTGCTATCTTGTCGTTTGAATCTACTGTATTATCACCACCATCTAGTGTCTCATCCGCTCCATTTGGTGTCCCGGATGTCCCTCCACCGTCTGGCATTGTTGTATCTTCTTTCTCAGTCGTAAATGTAATTGTCGTCTGACTTGATGTCTGATTGTCTAATCCGACAGCCTCCACATTTATAGTATACACTGTTTCAGATTTCAAATCTTTCAATTCACAGCTTGTTCCTGTTATCAACTCTGTATTAATCTTCTCTCCATTCACATACACGTTGTATCCGGCAACACCCTCTGCGCCTGCCCATGTAATCACCGCAGAATGCGCTGTAATTTTGTCTGCCTTCACTTCTTCCGGTGTTGGCACAACAACTTCCTCTCGTTTCGCAGTGGTAAACTTCACAGCTGCTTTTTCAGAAACTTTTCCACCTGCTTCCACAGTCTCAACAGATACAGTATACTCTTTTCCAGCCTCAAGACCTGTCAAGTCATAGTCTGTTCCTATAACAAGTTCTGTATTCACCTTCTTGTCGCCAACATAGATATTATACCCCTCTGCTCCAGCTGCCGCTTTCCATGTGATATCCGCTGTTGTCTCGGTGATATTTATTGCCTCTACTTCTGTCGGCACAGCCACAACATGCTCTTTCGTAGTAAACGTTATTTCCGCATTCTCAGAAAGTACATTGTTCTTTCCAACAGCCTCTACTGCAACTTTGTACTTTGTTCCCTCTGTCAGACCAACCAGCTCATACATTGTCTCTGTCACCGGCGCTTCATTCTTTTTCTCACCATTGACATAGATGTTATAACTTTCTGCTTCTTCTACTGCTTCCCATGTAATGGCTGCTGTTGTCTCACCAACTTGATCTGTTTTTACTTTTGTCGGTTTTTCTACGAAAATTTCTTCTCCATGTTTCGCAGTGGTAAACTTCACAGCTGCTTTTTCAGAAACCGCTCCATCTTTTTCAACCGCCTCAACTGATACCGTGTATTCTGTCTCCGCTGCCAGATTTGTCAAGTCATAGCTTGTCGTTTTCACAAGCTCTTGATTCATTTTCTCATCGCCTACATAGATATTGTAACCATCAGCTTCGGCTACCCCTTTCCATATGATGGTCGCTGTTGTCTCACCGACTCTATTTGCTTTTACTTCTGTCGGTTTTGCAGCAACATGTTGTGCAGTTGTAAATTCCACACTCGTTTTCGCAGATAGCGTATCTTTTTCACTGATTGCCTCAACAGAAACTGTATATTTTGTGCCGGCTGTCAAATTTGTCAGTGCGCGGCTTGTCTCTGTCACAAGTTCCGTATTCACTTTCTCTCCGTCAACATATACGTTGTATCCCTTTGCGCCTTCCACTGCATCCCATGTCACAGTCGCAGAAGTCTCTTTGACCTCACTTACCGCTACATTTTGCGGCGCTTCCACAACATCTTTTGTAACATCCTCATAGAAATTTACCATACTTCCGCTGAAGAACATATTTTTACGACTGTCACTGCTGTATGTCTCAAGACCTTTCACTTTCAGATAAGTCCATGCCTCATCCGAGTTCAATGGAATCTGTTTTGCATTCATGTTATTTTCCAACACTTCGCTTGTCGTCAGTTCTTTCCATGCCGCTCCATCGTTACTTCCAAAAATCTTAACCTGTTTCCAACGTCCATTCACAGATGAAGATGGCACATATTCGATTGATGAAATATAGCGTGATTGATCAAATTTGAATACAAGTTCTTTCTCATCCGTGATATTGTAATTAGAGTGGTATTTTGTATTCGGATTTCCGTCGAGCAGATTCGCTGCCGCCTCTGTTGTGTTATTATTCTGTGAAGAGAATTTTTCCAGCGTCACATGCTGAAGCTGCAAGTACTGATTTTTCTCATTCACCTCTGCTGTCTTGAACGCATACGCTTCCGACTCCCCTGTCACATAGGTTCCGTGAGCCCCATAACGAATCAACACATTCTGATCTCCAGTGAAACGAAGCTCATTTTTCAGTCCATCCTGCGGATATGCCTGCCATGTCTTGCCGCCGTCTTTGCTGTATTCCAAGCTCTTCACATCTCCGACGAACAAGTCTTCTTGATCATTCAAGTATACTTTATTCTTCGGCGACTCTGTCGGTAAAATGTCAATCGTGTGAACGACATCTGTTCCTACCAGACCAACCTTAATATCCGTATCCGGCTTAATCTCTGCCAACTTGTCTGCCAGTGAAATCTTATGCTCTTCTGTGCCCTGCAATGTCGCCTCTGTCCATGTCTTTCCGCCGTCCAAGCTATATCTCACACGAACAGTAGACGTATCATAGTTGCTGTTAAGTACCAGTTTCCCTGCATCCTCACCGTCAAATGAGAAGCTCGCCAAAGCAGTCGTGTCGCCCTTTAACAATCCCTCCGCAACAATTCTTGCCACGTTCGGCTGTCTTGTTCCACTCTTTTCATAATCATTATCTTTTAGTGTTGATGCCTCTAGCAACGCATTACGACGCAGCGTATCCAATTCCATCTGGTGACTTGTATCTGTTACTTTCGCCCGAATCTCTGATAACAGATCACTCATAACCATCGGATAGTATTTGAATGTACGCTCAATCTCCTTCGCAAAGCTTAACGCCTGCTCGCTTGTAAGTTGTTCATTGTCAAGGCGCATATCTAACTTGCCATACCATGCGTCTAAGAATTTTGGTTCTTTTTTCAGCGCTTTATTAAGAATCTCTTCTTTTTTCGCTGCATCTGTAAAGCTATTCGCAAGAAGCGTATATTTCTTTGCCTCTACATATGTATCCCATTTGCCTTCCAATACATCCGTCACAAGTGTCACATAACTTGACGCCTGACCGTCTTTATCTTTCGTCCGATTTCCCCAGCCAAGCATATAGTCTGAATATTCGCTGTGTGTCTCGCGCCAGTTAAATACGTCATTCTGAATGTGCCACTCATACTGTCCTGTGCCGGCTTTTCCGCCCTTCGGATTCCACATCCATGTAACTGCCGCTGCATGTGCCGGTTGTCCGCATGTAATAGATGGACGCCCGAATACTTCCGCAAGGTTCGTGTACGACTTCGCAAAGGCCCCACACACGCCGCCTTCTTCCCAAATTGTCCACAGACGGATAATCTTCTTGCCATTCACTGAAGCTCCGTATTTCTTATCCTCGTCAAAATATCCGTCGAGCTTATATTTTGTTGTCCATTTCTGCTTGTTCTCTGCGCTGTAATACTTCTCGTCTTCGTATTTCCAATCCTTCAATTCATATTTCATATACATATAAGAATCCAGGAAATTTTTTTTATGTTCTTTCCCCCATGCCATGGAATAGTCCGCAAGCCAGTAGAACTCATCCTCGTTCATGCGGGCGTCAACCACCCAGCGCATCATCGGCACTGACAGTGCACGAAATTCTTTCGCAGACCACTTCCCATTATCAATCTTATTCTCAGCCGCCACAGCCGCACCTGCATCCATCCTTCCACCGTCTTTAGACAGCTCTTTATAAGTCGCATATCGCTTCGCCGGGTCTTGTCCCTGATATTTTCCATTCCAAAAACGGACTCCCTCCGGATTCGCATAGACTGAGGCTACCGAGATTGCAAGACGCAGATTAAAGTTATTCTCACTCTTGTCTTCAAAATCTGCTTTATGCGCGTTGTAAATCTTTCCAAATGCCACGAGCGAGTTGTAGTAAGTTCCCTGCGCCGGCTTCGGACCGCCATTGATGTAATACGACAGCGCATCCTCATTCTTCAAGAGATAATCAATCGCATCTTTGTAGACGCCATTCTGCATCGTATACACGTTGTGAAGCGTGTAAAAACCTGCCTTGTCCACAAGTTCCCGCTGATAAATCTTATGCGTGTTATCTTTTACCTGCTGTTCATTATTGTAATCAATTTTACTCAACTCCGCATCAAGCTCTTCCACTGTCTGCACCGGAAGATCATAACCGTCCGACGGCTTATAATTCTCTGCCACGAATCCTGCATTGGCATAAACTGCATGGTCACTTCCATTGCTTTTATTTTGATCTGCATAAAATTTAATATATTTTTTATTTTTAAGATCAATTTTGACATATTTAGCCTCATTTTTGACAACTCCGCTATTATATACCTCCTCCCAATTCTTGTTGTCATCAGAAAGAGAAATCTTGAATGTAACGCCGTCACTGGAAGTTGTTCTCGCATCAATTCCCAAATAACCTACAAAATACTTCTTTGTCTTTACAACATCCGTAATATTATAGATAACTGTCGATGTCGCATGTGCGCCAATACCTTTTGCGAACTTCAACGTCTCATTGTTATAACGCACCCAGAGATTATCTTTCTTTTCGTTGCCCTTATTGACAACGCAGTCTTTAAAAATCTGCCCCCAGTATCCAACGCTTGCAGACTCTTCTTTCAAATCCGACAAGTACTGAATGTTTGGGTTTTTGGCAATCACACCTTCTTCCACAGATGCGTCTGCTGCTTTTCTTTCCCGTTCTGAGCCGCTTTCCCCCACCGCCTGCTCTTCAGCCAAAACTGCACTCATCGGCGAAGTGAACACAGTAGAGCACGCGATTGAGAACACCAGTGTTCCCGCAAATAAGCTCATTAACTTTTTCTTTTTCACACTTCTTTTCCTTCCTTCTTTTGTTTTAATTCTCCGGTATCATTTATCGGATAAATTTATTGTCACATGCCTATATCTTTTTGTCAATAGCCACCGTTTGAACTGCATAAAATTATTTTCAATATTTATTCTATAAGAATTCCTCGGTAAATTTAATCTGTGTTTTACTGAGTTCTAAATTGATTTTTGATTTGTAATAGACTGGCAGATAATCCGGTTTCTCAGAGTTTCTAGTAAACTATCAAGCTTTTTCAGTAGCTAATACAACTTAACACAAACTATCCTCAAAAAGTAATCATTATTACTGTTCACTCCTAACCTCTTGATTCTTTAAAATCTGTCGAAATTTGATGAGCGGTTTTTTATAGTTTATGGACTATCTTATGGTATGATATATGTGTTACATATTCATTCTAATTTAATAGGGGGTTAATATTGTATGGGCGAAGTTCATTATATGATTTCAGAAGCTGCCAAACGTGTGAATGTTGAAACCCATGTTTTAAGATATTGGGAAGAAGAACTTTCACTATCTATAGGGCGCACGGAAATGGGACATCGGTACTATACAGAAGATGACATACAGCTTTTTTGCTGTATCAAAGAACTAAAAGAGCAAGGAATACAATTGAAAGAATTAAAGGGACTCATCCCTGATATGCTTCGAACGAGAGATAAACTTAAACTTCAAAAAGAAACTAAAGAAGAGCTAACTGTTTCAAACTCCACTGTTGAAGAACAACCGGATATGCCTTCTAATGAGTCATTGGAAAAAATTCAATCGCAAATAGAAGAAGTCTTTCAAAATGCACTGCTTGAAAACAATAAACTTCTTGAGGAATCTGTCAGTCAGGCTATTTCCCAAAGCATCCTCAAAGAAATGAATTATCTTTTTCAAGCTCAGGATCGGCAGGAAGAAGATCGTTATAAGAAACTTGATCATCTAATCCGTCAACAACAGACTTATCGCAAAGAATCTTCGCGTTCTGCACCAATTAGGAAGTTGAGAAAACTGTTCGAGACATAAACAAAATATACGACACTAATTAAGGCGGTTCAATTCCGAACCGCCTTAATTCATTTTAGCATTTTCTTCTTTTTTTTAAAATTACCACTGCTATCGCTAAAATCGCCACTGCAAGTCCACTCACAGTCCCCCCTACCGAAACTGTATCTCCAGTTTTCACATCATTTGATTTATTTGACTCATTGGAATCTTTATTTTCATCTGGTGCTGAAGTTTCTATTGCCTTTAACTCTTTTGCTGCTTTTGCAACTGCATCTATTGCCGCCTGCAAATCTTCTTTTGAAATATTTTCATCTGCAAGTGCAGCTTTCAACGCATTCATAGCAGACTCATAAACCTTCCAACTCTCTGCTGTATAATCGCCTTTTAGATAATAGCTTAAACACGCATCATAATATTTCTGTGCTTCTGTCTTGTCCGGTTTTTCTGGACTTACCGGACCCTTTTGTTCAAATATTGCATATGCTGTCATGTCTCCCTCAGCTGTTGTCTCTGCTGTGACAATGTCACCTTTGCCATCTTTCTCGGTATTCCATTCTTTGAAAGTATACCCTTCTTTTTCCGGTGCTTGTGGAAGACTTCCAATCGCTTCTCCCTTGACTACCGTTTTTGTCTCAATCGTCTTGTCCCCGTCTTTAAATGTAACAATCACATTTTCAGCACTCGGGGTTTCTGATTTTGTCAGAACATAGCGTTCTCCTTTTGTAGTCTCAAAAGTAACTCGTCCGTCTTTTCCTTCAACATCTGATACAGGTACTCTATCGCCTTTGCTATCTCTTACTTCAACATATTTCCAATCTCCGGCCTGTACCGTACAAGTTCCACCATTTTTAGAAAGAATAGTTGCTTCTGTCAAAGCTCCATCTTTCCAGCTCTCGCTTACTTCAAAGTTACCTCTTGCAACAAGTCCGCTCACAGAACCAGTTGTCCACTGATTATCCGGCATCGCTGGAAGCAGATTGATATATCCTGCGTTAGACTGTAATAGCATCTCTGCCACACCGCTTGTAAATCCAAAGTTTCCGTCAATCTGGTATGGTGCATGAGAATCCCAGAGGTTTGAATAAATACCTGTTTTAATAAACTGATTGATAATCTGGTAAGAGTGATTTCCATCACCTGTTCTTGCCCATGTATTCAATCTCTGTGCGATTCCCCATCCTGTCGCATTATCGCCGCGTTCTGTCAAAGAAACTTTTGCTGCATCCATATAAGCTTTATTTTCTACAGTTACCAAATCACCCGGATATACACCAAGTAAATGCGACATATGGCGGTGTTTTGGATCATATCCTGAAATCTTTCCACTTGCTGTCTGACCAAGTGCAGTCTCATCGTACCACTCCTTAATCTGTCCACTCTCTCCGATTTCGATTGGCTTTAATCCATCACGATATTTCGTCCATTCCCCAATCTGTTCGTCTGAAACTGTTCCTGCCTTGTTTGCATTCAGCGCCTCTGCCGCTTCGATACAGTCATTAAATAATTGCCATACAAGTACATTTTCATATACGTTTCCTGCTGTGTATGGACCATGCTCTGGTGAGTATGCCGGAATTGTTACATAACGTTTTGTTCCGTCTGCATCCGTCACTTCTTTTAAGATTGACATATAGAACTTTGCTTCTTCCACCAACATTGGGAAAATTTCAGATTCTAATTTTTCTATATCACCTGAATACTCATATGCTTCATATACATTCTGCAAAATCCACGGAACTGCTGCAGGAGACCACCCCCAGCTAAATGCCCAACCAGGACAAGTCCATCCAAATGGTGTATTTTGTGTATTTGCCATGAAACCATTCTGTTTTCCATCTGAGTTATCAATTCCAAAATAAGTAGATGCCGTGATACGCCCCGGTTCACGAAGCCCTTCTACATAGTCAATTAATGGCTCTGCACACTCTGCCATATTGGTCACATAGGTTGGCCAATAGTTCATCTGAAGGTTTACATTCATGTGGTAATCGCTTCCCCATGCTACCGGACTATTTGCTGCACCTGTACAATCTAGCCAAACTCCCTGTAAATTTGCCGGAAGTTTATCTCCTTCTCTTGTAGAAGAAATCTGCAGGTAACGTCCATACTGGAAAATCATCGTCTCTAAATAGGCTTTTTCTTCTGTGCTTGCCTTACCATCTTTATATGCTTTGATCAATTCATCGATTGTCTTATCTGATACTTCCTGACCAAAATCAATCTTTACTCTGTCATAAATATTCTTATAATCAGCCTGAGCATCTGCTTTTACTTTGTCATAGCCTTTTTCTACTGCTTTGTCCATGACCGCTTTCACATCATTTGCAAGTTCTGCGTCAGACTCTCCGGTACGATATTTTGGATATGTCATCTCATAATCTGTATCTGCTGTCACATAAATGTATACTTCTGTTGCACCACTGACAAAAAGTGTTCCTTCTTTATCTTCCATTGGAGCAACCTTTCCATCTTTTGTTACGACTTTCAGTCTTCCATTTAATTTCAGACCGTTATCTTTCATCTTACCTGCAACAACAATAGAGTCATCTGTCGTTGTATACGTCACTTCTTTTCCAAGAGCTGCATTGCTTGGTTGATCTACAGGGAAACTCACTTCAAACTCTAATGGACGCATCTTTCCTTCTGAGCCTTTGATTTCCTCAGCCGTCAGTTTCATCGCGATCACATTGTCCGGATAACTTGCAAAATATTCACGATAATAATGTGTATTATCTCTATCATAAGACACTGTTGCAAGTGCTGTATCGATATCCAACGCTCTTTCATAATTCGTTGTCTCTGTATGTTCTTCCTGCGGTTTTTCAGGTTCTGTCTCTTTCATCGTTGTCACGATACCGTCAAACGATACTTTGTTGTTTTTTACGCCTTTAATCGTAAGTGTATGCTCCTTCGATTTATCAAGTCCATTCACTTTCAAAAGGCTTTGTCTTGCAAATGCACTATCGTTTGTATCTACTTCTTTCCACTCTCCGCCGTCTACTTGGTATTGGAATTTTCCAACTGCATTACTTTTTGCTCCAAAAAGCTCAAATCCTGCTCCCTTGAATTTACAAGTAATCGTTGCATTCTCTGCCTTAGCAGCATCTACAAATACCTCATCCTTGCCAAACCAAGAATTAGCATCAGTTTCTTTGCTGCGGTCGTAACGAGCCCATTCTCCCTTAAACTGAGTCTTATCGCTTTGGCTTGTCGGATTCCAATCGATTGTCTCACCTTCTAACACTTTGAAACAATCAAATGATGTCTTCTTAGCAGTTCCATTTGCAGAAGATTCAAATTTTAATGTATGCTCCCCATATTCCAATCCAGAGATTTCAAAAAGAACTTGTCCTTCCTGTCTTGTCTCCTGAGTCATCGTTCCTGTAACTTTTGTCTTCTCATCTTCATCGACAACTGCTGTGAAATTTCCCATATCCGGACCTTTTACACCAATCATCTGAATTCCGGTTCCTGTAAATTTTACAGTCAATGTTCCCGGATTTGGATTATAGTGTTCTGAACCACCTTCCCAACTGCCTTGTGGATATGAAGCCCAACCATCACCATATGTAATCTGGTCGCTATTATCGCCGATAATTTGACTATCTTCTTTTGGCGGATCTATGCGGTCAAAATCAAGATAAATATCTCCCCATCCCTGATAAGCGCCATATTCTCTTGTGTTTGCTCCAACTAATGAATTACACATATTTGATGCATTGCTATCTCCGTTCAGAAATGCATTTTGTACTGATTTCACATAATCTGACATCGATTGTTCTCCAACCTTGTCGATATTTCCTCCCGTATGTTCCTGTGTCTCGGAAGGTCCACCATTCCACAATGTCTTTTGGTTGAAGGTAAGATGTTCCTTCTCCACTTCGCCGTATACATTTGCCCCCATATAAGAGTTTCCAATCGGAAGAGACAATTGCTGCCACCAGTCTGTATCACTTCCTGCCCCTGTAAAGTTTCCTGAAGAGCCTGTCAGCTCTCCCTTTGATAATGGTTCATCAAAACGAATCTTCATCGGATCTTGCTCTGTCTTTACGGAAGCCGCTTGTGCAGTTGATGTCCCTGTCAAATTCATTCCAGATACCGCTAACATTGCTGCCATCGTTCCGCCAAGCACTCTTTTAACGCATGTTTTACCTTGCTTTTTCCATCTCATCATGCTTTTTCTCACTTTCCGCATTCCTAAAATAATGCTATTTACATAATTTTCCTTTTTATTATATCTATTTAGCATGGCAAATACAACAATTTTTTCACCATAAAATCATTTTTTTAATTTATTTCGCCCATTATATTTTCATTCAAAATACAATTATATACAAAAATCGCTATCAGTTAATAGCGATTTTTAGAAATTTGAAAAGTTATTACGTTTTGAAACACAGTGCCTTTTGGAGCACCCGGATTCTCTCCTTTTAGATAAAAACTAAATACTTTCTTACTCCCTTTTATTCTTCTTGTTCCATCATATTGAAATGCTCCCCTTAGTTGATTAGCTACCTGATGAGTATCTGCATTATACAGATCTACCTGAATCGCTGTTCCATACGTCGCCGAAGTCATCTCTCCACTCCTGATAAAGAAGAATCTCCTGTAGAAAACAAGATGCTAAAAAGCATTGAATTCTACGGGAGATTTCTATTTTGAAATGAATGGGCTAAAAATCCATATTAACTGATAGCCCATATTAATCAATTTAATTTGTTCTTTTACGTCTGCTCACAATACCGACGGTTCCAACTGAAGCCAACATAAATAACATTAACCACAAATAGGAATTGTTGTCTCCTGTAGTTGGTGTATTTTTATCCGTTTTGTCTTTATTTGTATTGTCTGGCTTTTCCGGTGTTGGATTGTCAACTTTTTTCAGAAGTTTTTTCGCTTCTTCAAACTTACTTGTAAGCTGAGAAACCGCACTGTCTACTTCTTCTTGTTTCGCATCTTTATCATCATATACAGCCTGTGCATCTACAAGAACTGTTTTTAATGCTTCCTTGTATGCCTCAATTGATTTCTTCGTGTATACGTTTTCTTTTAAGTCGCTTGTAAACTTGTTTACTTCATCCAGCTTACTCTTCAATGCCTTTTTATCCACCTGATCCGGTTTTGGATCTGGATTCGGATCTGTAGTTGAATCTTTTACTGTCACTTCTATTTCTGCTTTCATGTCTTTCGGATTCTGAATGCCATCTATCAATTGAAGTGTTCCTTCTAATGTATAAGTTCCTGCTACATCTCCATTATAATTTCCTTCAGTCCATTTTACTACAAGTTCTGCATCTAATCTTACTTTCTCTAATGTAACAGTAACTTTTTCTGGAAGTTTCAAATCCTTAAATGCTGTTCCTTTTGAAACTTCGATAGGCTCAAGTGTTCCAACTCCTACAATTTTCTGTCCCTCTTCCTGACTAAATACAAATGAAAATTGTGTCGGCAGTGATTGGTTATTGTTTTTATCTACTGCAATGATTTTTACAACATATGTCTCGCCTGCTTTTAAATTCTTCATCGTATATTCTTCTGTATCAACTGTAGCAGCATTTTCTCCATTGACATAAATAATATATCCGCCTATTTCTGTTTCTTTTGGTGCTTTCCATGCCAATTTCACAGAAGAGCCATCTAAGATTACTTTCTGAATATCCGTTACTTCCGGTACAACTACATTCTCTTCTTTTGCTGTTGTTGTCACCTTCACTTCAATTGCTTTTTGGGATGTTCCACCTTCATTGACCGCATACACTTTGAATGTATATTCTGTCGCAGGGCTCAGATCTGTCACTTTCAAATATTCCTCATTTGCTGAAAGTTCTTTGTCTCCGTATACAACTTTATAAGAAGTAGCTCCACGTACCGCATCCCATTTTAATGCAACAGAAGTGCTTTCCACTAAGACTGCTTTTCCTTGCTCCTTGTCTACAACTGGTGCCTGTGCTTTTCCAAGCGCTTGCATCGCATCTTCCAATTTCTTCACTGCGTCTTTAACTTCTTGGTCTGTCGCATTATCTTTGTTCATGACTGCTACTGCTTCATTATATACATTCTTGAACGTTGCCCATTTTGTCTCATCATACGCTGTTTCCGACAATTGAGAAGCTGCTGTGATTACATCCTGTAATTTAGCTTTATCTACTGTAACAGATTGTGCTGGTTTGAGCACTTTTAAGTAATCAAGGTTTGCCTGTGTCTTTCCACGTTCTTCAACAATCACGCATTTTACTGTATGCTCTTTATTCTGTAAATCTTTCTTTGAAAATAAGAGTTGCTGATTGTCTCCACTACTAGACCCATTCAAAGATTGCTTTCCATAGCTTGTACCATCGATAAATACCTCTAACGCTCCAAAATTCTCATGTTTCTGAACATATACTTCAATTCCGGTTCCGCTAAACTTGTATTCAAAGTAGGCGCCTTTTACACTACACTCCGTCTTTGTACCACCATGATGTTTATCTCGCTCACCCGCCCAGTTACTCCAGTTATGCTCACTCCATGTAATATTCGGATTTTTCGTTCCCTCAGTTCCACTTGCCGGCACTGTTCCATCTTCTACAATCGTTTCTGTGACTTCTCCATCTTTCTTGATTGCCACTTTAAACTCTTGTTCTCCGAACTTAGAAGTATCTGCATTCGATACCGCTTTAATCTTCACAGTTCCATTTTTCTCTTTAAATGTTACCAGACCATTTCCATCAACTGTTGCGATGCTTTCATCTGACGAAGACCATGTAACACTTTGGTCTTTCACTTCCGCTTTCGTGTCTTTTCTTGCTTTTGCAACTGCCGCAAGTACATCAGCTTTCATCTGAACTGTACTATTTGCTTTTCCAACAGTCGTAATTCCTGATACGCTGGATACTTTTACTTCACTTGGCTGCTCCGCTGTCTTATCCAGCACTTTAAATGCATCCAACTCAACCTTTGTTCCTCTGCTGGCTTCAGATTTTTCATTTTTAACAACTAATTTAATCGTATGCTTTCCATATTCTAGGTCCGTTTTCTCATATACTTTTACTTGTCGTTTTGTCTGTGCTGAATAAGTATCTACATCCTTATCCTTCTTACCGTCAATCCATACTTCATATAGTCCTCTATCCGCATTGGTAACTGTAATCACTTCTATTCCGGTTCCTACGAATTCCAAAGTCGCAGTCTCTCCACCCGTTGGTGAATTGATAAACTGACAGGTATCATTGTAGTTTCCTTCTGGCTGTGTCCAATTTCCCCATCCTCCTTCGTATACAATTCGAGAATCTGCGTTATCAATCATACCCGCCATATTCCTTAAATCTCTCACAGATACTTTCTCTGTTTTTTCAGATTCTTCTTTGCCTACAACCGCAGACACCTGATATTGAATGTTTTCAAAGTGTTCATCAATCGCTGTATCCCTGTAAGTTGTCTCTGAAAGACCTGTTTCAATTTTCTGAACATCTCCACCATCAATCTGACGATACACGTTATATTTAACACCTTCTCCATCTATCGCATTCCATGTAAGATCAATTCCTTCGTCCACAGTACGCTCTACTGTCAGACCAGATGGAATAGTAATAGATTTTGGAACATCCTTGATTGTATATGTCTTTCCGGCTTTTGTCTCAAAAGAAATCTTATCTTTGCTGAGTGATTTCAGTTCTACAACATTTCCCTCTTCATCAACAACTGTTGCAAGAGATGCATTATCCATCTGAACTGTTGCTGTTCCTCCATTCTTTGATAAAATATCAGCTCTTGTTACAGCACCATCTGCCCAATCCATGCTGACTTCAAAATTGCCACGTGCAATTAATCCATCTACACTTCCATCTGCCCATACATCCGGTAATGCCGGAAGAAGGTTGATGTATCCCATATTACTCTGCAATAACATCTCAGCTACACCTGATGTATAACCAAAGTTACCGTCTATCTGATATGGTGCATGTGTATCCCAAAGGTTTGTCAAAATTCCTTTTTTGAACAAATCTGTGATTAATTTATAAGCCTTATTTCCATCTCCGAGTCTTGCCCATGTATTAATACGCTGTCCCATACCCCAACCGGTACTTTCATCTGTACGGTATTCCATAGATACTCTTGCAGCCTCAAACCATTCCGGTGTGTCTACAGAAATCAAATCTCCTGGGAATAATCCAAGCATATGCGATAAATGTCTATGTCCTGCCGCATCACTTCCCGGTACACTTCCTAAAGTTGTTTCTTCATACCATTCTTTAATCTGTCCATCTGCTCCGACCTCAATAGGTCCTTTCAAATCAGCTTGATTTTTCTTCCACTGCGCCACTTTATCTTTATCGACGCCGAGAAGCTCTGCTGCTTTGATTGTATCCTCATACAGCTGCCAAATCAAAGTATGCTCATATGTATTCCCTTCTGTTCTTGGTCCATGCTCTGGTGAGTAACTTGGAGCTGACACTAGTTTCCCATCTTTATCTCTTACAAGCATCTGATCATACAGAATTGCTTCTTCTCTCATCATTGGATAAATGTTTTCTTTCATATACTCCAAATCACCGGTATACTCATAGTGCTCCCAACAGTTCTGTAAAATCCACGGTACTGCTGCCGGTGACCATCCCCAGTTAAATGCCCATCCCGGACAAGTCCATACAAATGGGTTATTCTGTGTATGAGCCATGAAACCATTTTCCTGACCTTCTTCACTCTTAATTCCCGCATAAACTTCCGCAGTCACACGTCCCGGTTCCCGCAAAGAATCCACGTAATCAATGAGTGGTTCTGCACACTCTGCCATATTTGTTGAATAGGTCGGCCAATAATTCATCTGTAAGTTTACATTCATATGATAATCTGAATGCCATGCAGAATTATTTCCACCAACCCAAATTCCCTGTAAGTTCGATGGCAATGTCGCTCTCGACGCATCATCTTTTGGAGTTTCCCTTGAAGATTCAATGGTCAGATAACGTCCATACTGGAACAACATCACTTCTAAGTAACGACGTTCTGCATCCGTAGCATTTCCAGCTTTATATGCATTTAACAATTCATTGGTAGTCTTCTCAGATGGAACCTGTCCAAGATCAAGTTTTACACGCCCGAAAATAGATGAATAATCTTTTACATGAGCCTCTTTCAAAGTATCATATGATTTTGCAGAAGCCTTATCCACATAAGCTTTCACTCTTTTTGACACTTCTTCCTTTGACTCTCCTGTACGGTATTCTGGATAATCATTCTTATAATCCGTTCCGATAGACGTAATAATTGTAACAGTCTTTGCATCTTTTACTGTTACTTTATCTTTATTATCTTCCGTCTTTCCTCCTTCAGTTAAAACCTTTGTATGAGAACTGAACTGCATCTGGTTATCTTTCAACTGTCCATCTATGGAGAGCAACCCATCTTTTACAGTCGTCTCCCAATCTCTCTTATAAGATTGTTCCTGTGGCTTATTGCTTCCGCCACCTTTTTCATTATCCGGCTTCACACTGACATCTAGATTGAGTTTTTCATCTCCATCTGCTGTCAATCTTGTCACAAGAACATTGTCAGGGTAACTCACAAAATTCTCTCTCGTGTAATGTGTGCCGCCCTTGTCGTATTCCAAGCCTGTAATAGCAGTATTCAGATCCAAATACCTCTCATAGTTACTGACTTCAGCATTTGAAGCATAGTCAAAATCAAGATACATATTTCCGTAACTTAAATAATATCCATATCCATTCACTCCGGCATCATCAGAAACACCTGTAAGCTGATCACATTTTGCACTTGCGGCACTGTTATTCCCTTCCGCAAATAATTTTTGAATTTCTTTGAGTGTCTCTCCGTTCTTCCCTTGTTGTACTAAGTTACCTCCATTGTAATCTTTTCTGCTGTCACTTGGTCCCCCTGACCATAATGATTTTTCATTCAGCTGAATACGCTCTTTTGTCTCTCCGCCAAATACGCTCGCACCAATTCCACTATTTCCTATTGGCAGAGACCATTTTTCCCATCCATCATAGCTATCAGCTGCAGGACTGTTATACCACAGTTTCAATTCATTATTGTTTGTTTCTTTCTCCTGTGCACTTGCTTGTGGAAATGCCATTCCAGATGTTGCCACAACTACAGCACATGCACCTGCCAAAGCACGTCTCAAATGTTTTCTTTTCATAATTTCCCTTTTAATATTTTTACATTTTTTCCTATTCTTTCTCTACCCTCCTCATTTTTTTTTGCAATTTGCACATATACACTTTTCACTATACCACACTTTTTAACTTTTTAACATATTTTTTCCATTATTATCCATAAAAATAATCATTTTATATAAAATGACACGAATCAAAAAAATGATTCGTGTCATTTAGTATACATAATGTTTTATATTTAACTTATTTTGCTTCTTTTTTTGATCACAACAACTACCGCACCTGCAGCCAGTAGCATTATAACAGCTGTCATTCCCCATGTTGTCATATCACCAGTTGTCACGCTATCATTTCCACCGTTGTTGCTACCGTTATTTCCACCATTTCCTCCTGTTTCTGGTGTTGTTTGCTCTTTACCTGCATCTTCCAGCTCTTTGTTCATTACTTTTGTAATATCTATAAGTGCTTTCAATGCATTATCAACATCATTCTGTGTTGCGCTTTCATTCTCAAGAATTGCTTTTACATCGGCAAGTACCGCCTGATATTTTGCCCAATTTTCTTTTGAATGATTCATCTCTTTATAGTAGGCAAGGCATTCTTTGTAGAATTTTTCTAATTTTGATTTATCTACAGATGGTTGTGGTTTATCAATCGGTTTCAAAGCACCTTTCGCTTCCTGCAATGCTTTTACCGCTGCATCAATCTCTTCCTGAGTCTTTGCTGTATTGATAACTGCTTTTGCATTTTTCAATGCCTGTATGAATGTTTCCTTCTCTTTTCCATCTTGATACTGAGACAGATCCAACTTCTCATACTCTTCAATTAAAGCTTTTAACACTTCTGTATTCAGTATAACTGTCACTGTACATTCCGCCTTTAATCCTGCCGCATTCTTAACTGTAATCGTTGCTGTTCCGGCTTCCACTCCAACGACCACTCCATTTTGATTGATTCTTGCAATCTTTTCATTCGAAGAAGTCCATACAAGTCCTGTCAAAATAGTACCTTCTTCATGTTTTACTTCCAGTTTCACTTTCTCTCCAGCCTTGATTGTAGCATCATCTAATGTTACTGTTTCTGCAACCTTCTGTATACGAAGTGGGACTACTTCTGCAATTGCCGCAAAGTTTCCTTTTCCTTCTTCTACGTAAATCTTAATTGTTCTTACCATACGCTTAGCATCTCTCACTCCAGAGACATCTTCAAACATATTTGTAATCCACTTTCCGCCTGCTCTCTGTGCATCATCAACGGAAATTGTCTCACTGGAAGCAACTTTATTTCCTGCCTCATCAAACGCTTCATAGCGATACTGATATACTATACCATTTGCTGTTGACGGTCTTTGCTGGAATTTGAATCCATCTACGGACAATTCTTTTCCCAAATCTACTGTAAGAACTGCCGGATTATCTTTGCTTACTACAAATTGTCCTCCACTGTATCCTGAATGCCAGATTGTAGATGTGTCTCCATCAGAAGCATTGATTGCTCCCGCATTCTCACTTTGAGTCTCCTCTGTGTTTGCAGAAGATGTCATATCTTTCAATTCCTCTCTTGGAATCTCTATGACAGCGCTGTCTGCCACCTTCACCTCAAATGTAACTTCTTTATCTTTTGGCAATTTTGCTGTCAAAGTTGCTGTTCCCGCTGAAAGTGCTTTTACAACACCCGCTTCTTTGTCTACCACTGCAACTTTGTCATCACTTGTTTTCCATGTAATCTGATCCAGATTATTGCCATAGATTTTTGCTGTCTCACCTTTGTAAAGTTCTGTATTTTCCAATATAACGGATACTGCATCTTTCTCTTCTGTGATTACAAGATTATCCAATGTAAAGTCTGTCTCGCCGACCTTTGTGTTTCCGGCTTTTCCATTCGAATAAAGACCAATCCATGTCTGCCCACTTCCGCTGCCGACTACTTCCATTTTCACATGCTCACTCTTACCGCGCGCCTGTGCAAGACAATTTTCTTCTGTCGGAGCTGTGTAAGTTGTTCCATCACCGATTACCATTGCATATCCTTTATCCGGACCTGACTGATAATCAAATTCTACCGTGTACACTTTACCCGGCTCAAAGCGGAAATTCTGTGGAAGTGTCTGATAAATAATGCCCGTGTTTGCTCCGTGATGCTTCACCGACCATTCACCTTCAATGACATCATCAATAAGTCTTCCGCCCCATCCTGCCTGTGTATATGGCTCATTTTTCTGAGACAAATGTGTCACCGGGTCAGAGATTCCCTGAGCCGAACTCAATACAAATGGATACAATCCCTGTACGACTGTCTCAAAATCTTGTTTAAACACACCATCTTTTTGGAAGTTATTCAAAGATTTTTGCACTACACGAATGTCGTCCATATAAGTAGAGCCATCACCATAAGCCCTGGAAAGTGTCAACTGTGCAGTCTCGCTCTCTGCCGTAAAGGAAACTTGCATACGCTGCATCTTGCTTCCGTTCTTCTGGTCACTCTTTACATAGTTATTGAGAATCGAACGCTCTGTATAATTAGAAACTTTCTTTTCTCCTGCATTGACTTCAATCGAAGCTTTTGCATCACTGTTGTTTTCCACATAAACTTCTGCTACATAATCTGTACCCTTTTTCAAACCTGAAATTGTAGTTGTCACAGATACGCTATCCATAGGACTGTTAAATGCCAATCTCTGATCACCTGTGTCTGCTTTTTCTACTACAACTGCATTGTCATTGATATCTCCTGACCACTCATCTGCAGATAATCTTTCACCGGCTGCATAGCCATTGAATCCTGGATCTGTCACATAATCGTACTCTCCAAAATCATTTGCAAGTTCTTTCACTCCTGCCGCATTGCCTTTTACTAAAACATAAGCAGTAGCAGCCTTTGCATCCAATGTCACTTTACCGCCAGATACAGCCACGCTTGTCTCATTGATACGTCCTTGGTCAGAAAGCTCGTACATCACAACATTTGCAAGTCCTTCCCATCCATTTGGAAGTTCCCATGTTGTCTGTCCACCGTCCAGATTCCAATGATATAACTTTTCATTGCCATTCTGATTGTCTGTCCATGGGAGCAGATATGTTACATCATCTAATACTTTCTTGTCATTTAATGTAATTGTACGCTCAATGTTTTCATCATTACGCTGTTCTTCATTTCTTGTGACAACAACCTTATCGCCATTATCATTTCTCAATGTGATCTGTTTTTCATGGTTTCCAACCGGAGACTTTCCTTCTTCGTAATTCTCCCAATCTGTCACATAATAGTGCTGTAAGAATTTTGTCGGTAAGTTCTGGTTAAATGTCTGAAGAATGTAGTTGTCGTAATCTTTATCTCCGCCCCATCCTTCAAATCCATACAGGCGATATCCGCCAAGCAACGGATTGTCTGCTGTTCCACCAAATTGTGGATAATTCAATACTTGAGAATCTCTCTGATCATTTCTGATAAAACGAATAATATCACTGTTAAATCCTTTTGAAGTTGCTCCACCATACGCTGCATCTGTAGACCAATGCTGCCATGTAGAATCATATTCCCCCTGTGCACTGAACTCTGTAGAGAATCTCCATCCTAATGAATTGATTTCTTCTGCGATTCTTCTTGTCTCCCACGCATCCTGATACCATACATCAAGATAAATGAAATCCATATTATCTTCCAGCGATTCTGCTTCTTTCTTTAATTCCGCTTTTGAAGCATCTACTGTTCCCTGAGAGTCTTTAACAGCTTCCGGCCATTTAATACTCAGGTGCTCTGTATTGTTAATTCTGTCATACAACTGTACAAAACGTTTCCATCTTGCCTGACTTGATAAATCCCACAGCTTATTAATTGTCACAGACTGGTCTAACCAACCCCATCCATAACTTGAAGATCCTTCAATCATCTTCTCATTGAAAGATGCTGCTTCCGGATAGATTTCCTGTGCATTGACGTGAATACCAATCTCAGTATTATAGTCATGTGCAATCTTAATTAACTCTTGAAAATCTTCCACTCCGCCTTCTCTTTCTGCAATATCAGCATACTCAGAGTTTGCAGAGTCATGTCCTTCGTTGCCGTATCCTTTCAACATAACTGCCTGTGGAAGACCGTCTGTTGCAAGATATACTTTCTTAATATTATCTGCTGTTGTATGGTATGGGTTCGATGCCATACTTGCAAAGTTCATAACAATACGATAGTTTACTAAATCTTTGATATTTTCTGAGCCATATGGAATGTTCATGATATCACGGAATGCAAGTGCACCGTCATTCCAGTCAATTGTCTCATCGCCGTTTGCATCTGCTGCGATTGCAACTTTTGTACACGGAAGTTCACTTACCGGATAAGCATCGTATTTTGAAGCATTCTTCTGTCCGTTTTTATCTCCTAATTCATAGTACCATGCAGAGCTTGTAAGACTCATTGTATCTGCGCCATTATTGCGGATGACACGTTTGTCTCCTTCTATCTCGGAATTGCTGTAAAGACCTGCGCTTAGTTTTTCATTTGTCAGGAATCCATACAGATATCCATCTGTCTCAGATGGTACAAATCCATCTTTAAAATCAATAAACACATCTCCAGAAGCAGTTGTTGTTGTAGATGTCTTTGCTCCTGCAAAGTTCGCTCCTGTCTCCACTGCATCTACAGTCAGGAGGTTGAGTCCCGGAACATCTATTGTTGCGATTTTCGCACATCCTTCTGCCTTTTCTAATTTTACAACTTCCCAAGTCAGGTCATTTTCTTTTACGCTGACTTTGACATCCATATCCAAATTGATATTGTCTTTCTCCATATGCATCGCATATGTTCTAGAATCAGCTGTGGTCTCTTTTACTTTCACTGTCGGAACAATAGAAACACCATTAATCGCCACTTGATTCAACTCTGTCTCATTTCCACGGAAATATGTATCTGCAATCTCCTGTCCATCTGCAAGCATCTGGTATCTTGCAACAACCGGAAACTCTTTTCCAATATATACTTTCATCTCGTCAGATGAAATCGAATCGTATTTAGTCAGATCCAACGGAGCTTTTAATTCCAGTTCTATATCTTTTACATTGTTCTCTTTATCTTCTACTTTTACTTCACCGGAAAACGCCTGATATCCTGGTTTGGAAACAGCCATGTTATAAGTCCCAAGCTCCAATCCGTCAAACTGATATTTTCCATTTGCATCAGTTGTTGCAGACTTATTTCCCACACGAACAGTTGCATCAGCCAATGCACCTTTTCCTTTTTCCGTAACAGTACCTGTAAGTGGTACAAGTTTCGAATATGTTTTCTTAAAACTCTGTCCATCACGCTCTGCACAGAATACCCATTTGTCTTCCATACAGTTTTCTTCTCCGTATTTAACGTCGGCAAAAGAAATTGTTGTTGCACCGTTTGTTTTCACACCAAAACGACCTTTTCCAGCATTTTGCTCGCTGAATTTGATCAATGACTGATTTGTCACACGCTGCGTCACTCCGTTTACCGTCACGGATAATGTCTCTCTGTTTAATGAGATAGACATCTGAAGCTCTTCTCCTTCTACCGGCGTCGGCAGACCAGGAATTCCCGGATAGCTTTCTTCCCCATTCAGCTTATACTGATAATACCATTTACTACTCGGATCATATCCAACATACAGCCAGTTATTATCATTTACATAAGTATAGAATACTCCCCAGTTACCGCTTGGCTTTACAGCAAGTGAAAGTTCTCCTGACTCTTCCATCTTCTTGTCATCATCAAGAAGCAGTACCGGTGCAGCTTTGCTCGCATCGCCATAGGCGTGTCCGCCACCATTGTTGCTTCCACCTTTTAGTTCAATCCATGCTCTCCCTTCACCTGAAGGTGGTTCCGGATCTGTGCCTCCATCTCCGCCATCCGGTACTTCCACAGATGGTTCCCATACCTGACCTACAAGGTCTTTGTACAGAGTCCAACTGCTGTAGTCTGTGTATGCAGTCTCACCCGCTTTCACATCTGAGAAATAAATATCTGTATACTCCTGATTGTATTTTCCGGCACCAAATCCAATCTTTCCAGATTGTGTTTTCAAAGCTGTAACATTTTCATTATTTACCACAGCTTTCCCACTTTGTTTTGTAGTCTCATTTTCCACTGTAATGTTAAGACCATCTTCTTTATAGGAAGTGCTAATACTTAACACATCTTCTTTGTTCACAACCGGAAGATCACTTAACGAAGGCCAACTTTCTGCTGTTCCATTCTTATACTGGTAGAACCATCCGCTTGCCCCATCGTAAGCTAAGAACCCCCAATGTGTATCATCCACATACTTCGTCACAAAGCGTAGTCTTGTCTGAGCCTTTTCACTCGCCACCTTTATCTTTGCACTTAAATCTTCTCCAGTAACCTTTTGACTAGACAAAACAAATGCTTCCGGCGTTGCACTGCCAAAATGCCCATTTGCATTACCACTTCCGGCTTTCAGATGCGCCATCATCTTTGGTGCTGCCAACACATCCAGTGATGGCATATAACTGAGGAATGTTGTGCACACCATAGCAGCTACTAATAAGATTGCCGAAAGTTTTTTCATTAACTTTTTCATACTTTCTCCTTTCCTTTTTCGTACAATTTTTGTTCTTTTTACTTTGTACACTTTTATTTTACTTTTTTATATTAGCATATTTTTCCAAATGAAACACTATTTTTTTACTAATTTATGCCATTTTTTACATTTACTTCATCTTCCCTTGAAAAAATATATTCAGAGTTATACTAGATTATAGAAAGAAAAGTTTTGGCAAACGTAACATTGGGACATCATCTTTCAAAATCAAGAGGAAAAAGGAGAAAGGAACATGAAGAAACGAAAACAACTCAAAAAATGCAGTGCAGTTCTACTTGCCATGTCGCTTATACTGTCAATGGCAGTCCCAAGAATTGCAAGCGCTGAAGAAACTTCAGCAAAACCGTCGGTTGAGCAGACCGATGATACTCAGACAGCACAGAAAGAAGGGGATAAAGGGGATTCCGTTCAGACCGTTGCTGACAACCAATATGACACTACAAAACCAGTAATTGAAAGAGTAGAATTTCCTCAAAACGGGCAGACTTTAAAAGTGGGGGATACGCTTAAATTTTATGTGTATGCCTACGATGCAGATAGTGGTATTAACTCAATATACGCTTATCTGAATTATCAAAAAGGTGGACAGTATGTATCCGGAAATTCTCTCACATGCACTTATGATGAGACTGAAAAGAGATATGAGTTGACTTGCACACTTTCAGAAAGAAATGTTGACTCAGCTGTTATCACTACTATTAAAGCTGTTGATAAAAATTCAAATTATGTAAACTGGGAATGTTGGGATTCTAGTGCTGGTACTCATAAATATGCTGTTAAAATTGAGCTTTCTGAATTTCCAACTGTATCCGTCAGAAATTTCACACTGGCTTCTAATCAGCAAACTGTAGAAGCGGGAACCCAACTTGCCTACTCATTTGAATTAGAGGGAGATACACTTCCAACAGATGAAAGCGGTATTACAGTTGAATTTAGAAATGACGCAAATCATCACACCTTTGGAACTACGGCAGATTTTGACAGCACCGACGGAAAGTACAAAGGACTCGTTTATGCCGATTATCCTGCCGGGAAATGGGAATTAAATGCGATTTATCAAAATGTTGACGGTGCAACATGGAATCTTCAAATGGAGAATATGAAAAACTTTTGGTTTGAAGTTCCAGAGTCTCAAAGCTCCATTCCACAGATCACTTCTATTTCATTAGAAAAAAATGGAGAAGTATTGAAAAAGGGAGAAAAAGTCACATTATCTGTCAAAGTAGAAAGCAAAGAAACAATGGGAGACTATGGTTCTGCTTATTTCAGACCTTCTGCTGATATTGACACATGGTCTCAATTTGTGTCATTAGAATATGATGCAAAAAGCAGTACATATACAGGAGTCTTTGAGGTCACAGAAGATACTTACCCATGTGAATGGTTTTTGTCGGATATCGATGTACGAAACAATTCAAACATGAAAGCAGATGCATCCAAAAAATATCCTGATTTGACTACAGACTATCCGTTCTATGTGAATGTGACAGATGGAACAACATTTGTAACCCCAACTTATAATGTAAATGTCAGATTTCATGCTTTTGGAAAAGATGGCACTTGGAATACTGTAAAAGAATTTTCAAAGGCAGATGTGGAACGAAGAACAACCTGGAAAGAAACCGGACTGACAGTACCTGAAATGCAAGACGGATATCAGGGATTAAAACAGATTGGATGGGTAGATCAAAACGGACAGGACTTTAACGAAAACACACCTATTATAAGCAATTCATATATAAGCTTATACGCCAAATATGAAAAAACTCCAGTAATTTTTTCTTATGAATATGTAAATGAAAATGGTGGATGGGAATACGATAGCAATCATATCATTCTATTTCCAAATGGAAGCACATATAAGGATGTAGAAGAGTATCTTGCAAAACAACCTGCCCCGGAGACAACTTATAAAGATTTACAGTTTGATCATTGGACAATTACAAATATTCCCGATGCGAATAAACCTCTTGCGGGAAATATTTATCTATCTGTTCAGGCTGTCTACAATAAAAATATTGTAAACGCATCGTACGGATACTTGAATCATGAAGGAATTTGGAACCATGCCCAAGATACGTTACTCTTTGACAAGGGAACAACTTATCAACAGGCTATCGAGCAGGCAGAGCAATATCAGATAAAAGACGGTCTGTCTGGAGTCCAATTTGAAGCATGGGAAACTACAAGTTATTTGCCGGACTTAGACACTCCTCTCGGTGAAGCAGGCGGAGTTTCTCTGAGATTCAGTGCTTCTTACACCGGAAAGGTTGTCATAAATCCTACAAAACTTTATTATGACACCAAAGGGCAACAACTCTGGTCAATTGAAAAAGCACTCGTCTTGGAGAAAGGCACAACCTACGAGACAGCGTACCAGACTTTACGCAATCAAGAACTCCCTTCTATGTATAAAGGACTTCGATTCAGTGGTTGGAACATTTCCGAAAAGTCAGGAGTAATTTCTACAAACTATGAAGAAGTTTACTTGAATGCAGAATATGAAAATTATATGGTTCGTTATGTCTTAGATGACATGTTTAAAAATCCTGGTTCGTACGGCGGTGGAGAACCTGACTTTGAATATATCTACTGTCAGCTTGCCGAAAAAGGTGAGACTGTAACAATACCAAGTTCTTTCGATGGCTATAAAAATATAACATGGGTTCAAAAACCTACAGAAGAAACTACTTTCAAGGTAGAGCACGATATGCACTTTTATGGATATGGTGACAAAGATGGTTCTGAGCCAGATAAACCAACTGATCCAGAAGAGCCAGAAGAGCCAGATAAGCCAACTAACCCGGAAGAGCCAGACAAACCGACTAACCCGGAAGAGCCAGTTGTTCCTGAACAGCCAACTAATCCACAGCTTCCTCAAGATGTGATTGACAATGTTGTAAACGATCTGAACAATGCTTCCGGTGGCGAAAGCATTACAATCTCTATGGATGGCGCCACGGTCGTTCCGAAAGATGTTTTAGAAGCCGTACAGGGCAAAGATGTTGAGATCAAGTTAGATATGGGTGGATATACTTGGACAATCAACGGAAAAGATATTCTTGCAGAAGATTTGAAAGACATCAATTTGGAAGTAAAACAAAATTCTAATGCCATTCCAAATAAAGTAATTCAATCTCTAGCAGGTGATAATCCGACTCAGCAGTTATCATTGACACACAATGGAGATTTTGGTTTCAAGGCAAGTCTGACAATCAACGTCGGAAGCCAATACCACGGACAGTACGGTAATTTGTTCTACTATGACAGTGACGGAAAGGTTGTATTTATCAATGCAGGAATGATTGATGAGAACGGAAATGTAACGTTGACATTCAGCCATGCATCCGATTACGTAATTGTTATGAACAAACAGAAAATGTCTGATAATGATGTGCCAAAGGATTTGCGTCAAAATACAAAACAAAATGCAGTAGCAACGGGCGACAGCAGCCATACCTCAATACCAGCCTTCACGGCTATATTCGCACTACTTGCATTCACTATAGTTTCAAAACGAAAAAAAGAAGTGAAATAACATATAACAAATGGGGACTATTTCGTAGAATAGTCCCCTAAATACTCAGCTATCTTGTTTCAGATAATTCGCAAACTTCGTATAGTTCGGAAGCCATGTCAAATTGACTGTTCCAATCGAACCATTTCTCTGTTTTGCAATAATAATCTCTGCTACATTTTTTAATTCTGTGTCTTTATTATAATAGTCATCACGGTAAATAAACATTACCACATCGGCATCCTGCTCGATTGCTCCTGATTCACGTAAGTCGGAAAGCATCGGTCTATGCTCCGGTCTTTGTTCTACCGCACGGCTTAACTGCGATAATGCAATCACCGGCACGTTCAGCTCTCTCGCCAGACCTTTTAACGATCTCGAAATATCTGAGATCTCCTGCTGTCTGGACTCGCTTCTTCCTCCCACACGCCCTGTCATCAACTGCAAATAGTCGATAATGATCAATTCCAAATTATGTTCCAGCTTGTACTTTCTGCATTTTGAACGCAGTTCCGAAATCGAAATCCCCGGTGTATCATCGATGATCAGATTCGACTTCCCGATGATTCCCGCACTTTCAATCAGCTTTTCCCAATCCGAATCCTTCAGGTTACCTGTACGAAGCGACTGAGAATCCACCTGAGACTCCAGAGAAAACAGGCGGTTTACCAACTGCTCTTTTGACATCTCCAGACTGAAAATGGCAGTCGTTTTATTCTCTTTAAACGCCACATTCTGCGCAATATTCAGCACAAATGCCGTCTTTCCCATAGACGGTCTTGCAGCCACAAGAATCAAATCCGAAGGCTGAAGTCCTGACATCTTATAATCCAAATCCAAAAATCCGGTCGGGATTCCGGTAACACTTCCATTTGTCTTTGATGCCTTTTCAATCTTTTCCAATGCACTTAGGACGACATCTTTAATCGGCACATAATCTCCGGTATTTCTTCTCTGAACAAGTTCAAACACCTTTTTCTCGGTTGTCTCAAGCACCGCCTCCAACGGCTCTTTACCTAAATAACAGATATTGGCAATCTCCTCATTGAGCTTAATCAAGCGGCGCAACATCGCTTTCTCCGAGACAATCTCCGCATAATATTTGACATTTGCAGATGTCTGTACTGCACTCAGCAAGTCTCTCGCAAATTCCAAACTACTAACCTCCGCCGGCACATCTTTTTCCCGGAGACGGTTCTGTAAAGTGATCAAATCAACCGGTTTTCCTTCATTGAACAATTCCACTATAGTCTCAAACAAAATTCCATATGCTGACTGATAGAAGTCCTCACCGCTGATGATCTCAGAAGACGTCAGTATTGCTTCCTTATCCATCAGCATCGCCCCAATGACTGCCTGCTCAGCCTCAATGCTGTGTGGGAGAACTCGTTTTATGAGTGCTTCTTCCATAGTCTGCCTCCTACGCTTCCTTCACGACCACTTTTAATTCTGCTGTTACTTTCGTGTGAAGTTTCACAGGTACATTATGTGTTCCAAGCGTCTTGATCGCTTCTTTTAACTGTATCTTTTTCTTATCAATATCATATCCCATCTGTTCTTTTACAGCAGCTGCGATTTCCTTTGTAGATACCGAACCAAATGTTCTGCCGCCCTCTCCTACTTTAATCGCAAGCTCCACTTTTCCTGCCTCAATCTTCTTTCCAAGTTCCTGAGCTTCTTCCAGCTGTTCCTGTGCGATTTTTTCATCATTTGCCTTTTTTAATTTCAGATCATTCAGATTTTTGTTGTTTGCTTCCAATCCTAATTTCTTAGGTAGAATAAAATTTCTTGCATATCCGTCATTTACATTTACAATCTGACCTTTTTTACCAAGTGCTTTTACATCCTCTAACAAAATTACTTTCATAACTAAATATCTCCTTCTTCTTTCATCTTATAGATTGTCTCTTTCAGCGTCTCGATTGCCTCTTCCATATTCGTATGTTGGAATTGGGCTCCCGCAGTGTTCATATGTCCTCCACCACCGACACGTTCCATAATAATCTGCACATTTACTTCATCAATCGCCCTTGCGCTTACATAAATCCTTCCATTATATTTTGTCAATACAAACGACGCCTTAATACCATCAATATTAAGCAACTCATTTGCCGCCTGTGCGCCAATAATCGTCGGACTATCTACTTCTGTATTCTCATATCTTGCAATTGCATACTCGTCACAGAACACTTCCGCACTGCTTACAATCTCTGCCTTTGCACGATAAGACTCCATATTATCCCGGAAAATCTTTCGCACATAAGTAATGTCTGCACCACATCTTCTCAAAAATGCAGCCGCCTCAAATGTTCGTACTCCTGTACGGCTCATGAAATTATTGGTATCAATCACAATTCCGGCATACATACTGTTTGCTTCTACATTCGTGATACGCACATCATCCGTAATATACTGTAGAACCTCTGCTACCATCTCGCACGAAGACGAAGCATAAGGTTCAATATAAGAAAGAACTGTATTTTCAATAATATTACTGCTCTGTCTATGATGGTCAAATACAACTATCGTCTTTGTCATCTTAAGCAACTCAGGACATTCTGTCATCTCTGGCTTGTTCGTATCAACAACAACTGCAACTGTACTGTCATTGATAACATCACTCACATCCTCTGATCGAATAAACATGTCGTCCGGATATGTAGGACTCTCGCAAAACGCCTGATACAGCGGGCGGACAGATGTCGTAATATCATTCAACACAATGTAAGCTTTCTTCTCCATCGTCAGCGCAGCACGGTAAATTCCAACCGCTGCCCCAAACGAATCCACATCCGCAATCTTATGTCCCATGACAATAACCTGATCCTTCGCCGTGATGAACTCTCGAAGTGCTTCCGCCTTTACTCTTGCTTTGACTCTCGTATTCTTTGACGTCTGCTCCCGCTTACCACCAAAATACGTAATTCCATTACTACTCTTTATAACTGCTTGGTCACCACCACGTGCAAGTGCCAAATCAATCGCTACACGTGCATAATTATAGCTCTGAGCATAAGTATCTGTTGCTATTCCTATGCCGATACTCAATGTAGCCGGCATTGTATTTCCAATATTTACACTTTTCGCCTCATCCAATACAGGGAATTTGTTCTTCTCCATCTCTTTATAATATGCCTTTTTAATTACGAAAAAGTATTTGTCCTTCTCCATCTTTTTAACAATTCCGTCATTAATAGACATATATTGATTAATCTTTCTGTCAATCAACGCGACAAGCAATGACTGACGTACCTCCTCAATGCTCTCCATAACTTCATCATAGTTATCGATATAAATCAATCCTGCAACCAGCTTTTGATCTTCATTGGAACGGATATACTCATTCAGTTCTGTTACATCATTCAATGTAACAGTCACAAAATATTCCCGCCCTTTTCTCATCTGCAAGATATTCTCCGCTTCCTGCAAATCTTTCACCGGTACTTTAGACATAACCGCACGGTAGTCTCTTCCATTATAACTTACTTCTTTTTCAATTGGCTTATCTTCGTCTTTCGGAAATACGCTTCGGTTCAATTCCTGAATATATTTGCTAAGATATGTTCCTGCTTTTGCCTCATTCCCAAATACTGCTGAAAAGCAAGTATTATTCCATATAATTTGTCCATCCTCTAAAAGAATCGCATACGGAAACTGTAAATCCTTTAACAACACATTCTGTACGGAACCATACTGAGCCGCGAAATCAACCAGATCTGAAAAAATAATCGTCTTATTATAAAAATATAACACTCCGACTATCACAATATACACTGCAACACACAAACTCATAATTATCCCTGCACGTTTGTCCACAGAATATATCCACAAATTCATTGCAATCAACAATATTGACATAATCGCCGGCCATTGCATATATAGCCTCAGCATTCCCTTTAAGTGTACGTCTTTTTTCATCTCTTTGCCCTCAAAATCCTAAAGTTTCAATTTGTATTATACCACCATTTTGCTTATAAGGAAAGTAAAAAAGCACGCACAAAGAGGGAGCACTATCGTGCTCCCTTTAACTACAGTCTATTCAGCTGTTTATCTAGTGTTTTTTCTTTTTCTTGCAAAGAATGCCGCTACGACTGCAAGAACTGCTGCTAACCCTGCAACTGTCCATGCAATTGGAGATGTTGTGTCGCCAGTCTTAACAACATTGTCTTTACCTGTCAATGGATTTTTTGGTGCCTTCGAAGAATCTTTCAATTCAGCATTCATCTTAGCTGTAATATCGATTAATTTTTCTAATGCACTGTCTACTTCTTTCTGTGTTGCATTTCCATCAGCTAAAACTGCTTTCGCTGTAGCAAGTGCTTCCTGATATGCTTTCCAGTTTGCTTTTGAATGATTTGCTTCTTTGTAGTAAGCAACGCATTCATCATAGAACTTCTGAAGTTTAGACTTATCTGCTTTTGTTGTCTCGTCAGTTACCTTCACAAGACCTGCATGTGCAGCTGTTAATCTTGCTACTGCCTGATTAATTTCACCCTGACTTGCATTTTCTTTTGCTGCAACTGCTTTTGCATTTTCCAATGCATCTGCAAATGTTTTCCAGCTCTCTGCTGTATAGTCTTTTGCATTCAATCCACTGTACTGTGCGATCAAATCATTTAATGCTGTTTTATCACCTGCTTCTGGTCTTTCTACTACTACCAAACCTTCAATTGCTTCTTCTAAATTCGCAATCGCAAGAAGCACATCATAATCTGTCGCAGCTTCATCAGCATCAACTTTCTCTGCCTCTTTAATCTTGTCTAATAATACTTTATATGTATTCGGAGTGTAGTCTTCTGCGCTTAAGTCTTTTGCTGCTTTAATCGCTTCTTTTAAGCCTGTTTTATCAACTTCAAATTCTACTTCCTGTTTTGCACCCATCAAACGAATTTCTGCTGCTGCCGAGAACTTGTTTGGAGTATCCCCTAATGTAGCTGTTGGTTTGATTTTAACGTTTGTTACATTCTCAACGTCTTCAAATGTAACTACCTGCCATCCGCTTCCGCCAAAGCTTGCGTCTGCTACTTTTACATATCCTTCCGCATCTGTTTCTTTCGCATTATTGGCTGCATCTGTTGTCTTCACCCATATTTGTGCTTCTTTGATTACACCATTCTTTGAAGATCTCTGCTGAAGTCTCACTCCACCTACTGTCGTTGGTTCAGCAGTTGCAATATCAATCCAATGGTTCTCAATAGGTGTTCCCGCCCATACAGTATGCCAGATTGTGTTCTCATCACCGTCCAATACATTGCTTGCAGGTCCTTCTGAGCCTGTCTGAGATTGTTCACTTCCTGCTGTAGCAGTCATACCTTCTGTTGAAATATCTCTTGAGGCATCTGTTGCATCAAGACCCTTTGAGTTATCCATTGTAACCATTGCAGCTTTTAATGCATAGTACGCTTTTTCGATATCTTCCGGTGTAGAGTTGTCTTTGTCAAGAGCAACGCGTGCCTTTGCAAGCTCTTTCTGGAAGTTATTCCATACTTCTGGTCTATAGTCTGCTTCGTTATATTTACCTTCTGCGTCTTTAAGTAATCCTTTCAAAGAATCTTCTGTTACATCTTCCTCCACTCTTTCGATTACAAGATTATCAAGAACAAGTTCTTTGTATCCGCCAAAGTTCTGTGCCGAACCTTGTGCTCCCTGAAGATCCGGTGCTTTGTCCGTAGAGTAAATACCAAACCATGTCTGTCCTGTAGAATCACCTGTAACCTGAGTTGTGAAGTGTCCATCTGCATCTGCTCCCATGTGTTTTGGAAGTTCTGTAAGCTGAACATTTCCGTTATATTCGCCGATTCCTACTGCTGCTGCATAGATTCCGTCACTACCTGCCTGATAGTCAAAACTTACATTGTATGTCACACCTGGTTCAAAACGGAAGTTCTGTGGAATTGTCTGGTATGCCAATGTAGATCTCTGTGTCAATCCGTTGATCTTCACTGACCAGTCACCGCCAAGAACATCATCCATCTTCTTCACATCCCAGCCTGCCTGTGTATAGTCACCATGTCTCTCAGAAAGGTGGATTCTGTTATCTTCTACACCTTCGATTCCAGAAACAACGAATGGATAAAGTCCCTGTACGCTCTTCTCGAAATCCTGCTCAAATTTTACAACCTGACCTTTATCGTTTGTTGTAATGTTCTTAGAATCATTTTCAACGATACGAATATCATCAAAGTAAGAAGATCCCTCTCCTGCCGCACGTGAAATTGTGAGTGTTACTTTTCCTGACTTCGGCGCTGTAAAAAATACATACATGTTCTGGAAATAGCTGTTTCCATCTACTGTGGAGCTGTTTGTATTATGTGTGTATGCTTTTACATAGTTCTTTGCAATGGAACGTGTTGTGTAATTAGATCCGAGCACTTTGTCTCCTGACTTGATTTCAACAGATGCCTTTGCATCACTTCTGTTATCCACACCTACTAAAACTGCATACTGTTTTCCAGCTTCTAAATCTGTCAGTTCTTGTGTCATAGAAATTTTTCCGTCCAATTTCATCATTGGATTACTGTGCTGACTCTTTGCAATCTCAGCTGTTCCTTCGCCCTCTTTTTTCCACATATTAAGGCTACCACTGTTGAATCCTGCATCTACGATGTGCATTCCTTCACTCCAGGTTACCTCAATGTTTCCTTCTTCACCTTTACATACTACATATGGAACTTCTGATTCTGCATCTAATGTAATCTTTCCGCCAACGACTTTTACAGTCTTCTCATCTGTCTTCCCAAGATCTGTCAGTTTGTATACTTTTACATCCTTCAGACCTGCCCAGCTATTCGGAAGTTCCCACTCAGTTGTTCCACCTTGTGTATTCCAGTGGTACAGTTTTTCATCTTCTGATTTTACTTTTTCTCCTGTCTGCGAATCCCAAATCCATGGTAACAGATAAGTCTCTGTTCCTTTCTTGTTGCCGTTACGGATATCATCGTCTGTTCTGTCACCTTGTGATACTGCACCTTTCGCAATCACTTTTCCATCCAAAGTCATTGTTCTGTCTCTATATGCCGCACTGCTTGGATCGTTTGATCCTCTCTCAAGAACTAATGTAGAACCATCTTTATCTTTCAATGTGATCTTCATCTCTGGTGTCCAGTTTGCTGCCCCGCCTACATTAACTGGTTTTCCGTCTACCCAGTCCACAGCTTCATAGTGCTGGATGAATTTTGTTGTCAAGTCATGTGTATAAAGGTTGGTAATATACGCATCATAGTCATTACGTCCCTGCCATCCTTCAAAGTCTTTCATATTATATCCGCCAAGAAGTGGAGCTACTGCCGCACCGCCATATGACGGATAATCTCCTACCCATGAATCTTTTTGGTGGTTACGCAAGAAACGCATCACATCACTGTTCTCACCTTTTGCGTCTTTTCCACCGTATGTAAGGTCTGTTGCCCAATGCTGGAATGTAGAGTCATATTCATTAGCTCCACCCCATTCGTTGGACATACGCCATCCATTGTCGTTAATCTCTTTTGACAACTTACGTGTCTGCTGAGAGTCATCATTCGGGCTACCTGTGTTATTTCCCCAGATATCTACATAGATGAAGTCAAGCATATCTTTTCCATCTCCACCAAGGATTTTGTGGAGTTCATCAAAACGAGCTTCTCTCTCACCTGTTGCAAGGTCGTAGATACTGTCAAGTCCGATTCCCTGATCGATCCAGTTCCATCCATAACGTAGACTTCCATCTTTATTACGACGAACATTGTCATCTTTAAATGCTTTTGCTTCCGGATACATCTCACCTGCATTGACATGGATACCAAATCTTGCGCCGTAATCAGCACCTTTTTCCATCAAAGTCTTCATGTCTTCTGGTCCACCGATTCTCTTACCAATGTCTGCATAATCAGGATGTGCAGAGTCATGTCCTTCATTTGCATATCCTTTCAACAACACAGACTGCCCAAGACCATCTGTGTGCATTGCCACACGTTTTACGTTATCCAATGTTGTTAAGAATGGATTCTGTGCATGAGAACCAAAGTTCATTGCGATACGATATGCAACTAATTCCGGAACTTCCTCACTCTTGAATGGATTATTCATAATATCACGGAATGCAATGGCACCATCCTGCCAGTCAATATCTTTATCTTCGTTGATATCACCTGTAATCGTAACTTTCATCTTTGGATTTTCTGTCTCTTCTAATACCCATGTACGGTTGTGAGAGTCTGTCATTACTCTGTGCCAATACCATGCAGAACTTCCAAGTCCCATAGATACATATCCATCTTTTTGTTCCGATGTAGACATAACTCTTGTATTGCTAGAACCACCTGAAGAACTTGCTCCAGCATTACGTCCTTCATACTCTGAGTTACTCCAAAGACCGGCACTCATCTCATCATTGGAAACAAACGCATACATATAATCTCTGTTACGAATTTCTGTGTCGGCTGTCACTTCCACATACTCATCACCGCTTACCTGTGTCTTTGTAGACATCGCAGTTCCCATCAAATTCGCATTTTCCTGTTTACTGTTTACAGATACAAGGCTGTGGTTTGGAATCTCGATTGTCTGAATCGGATGTCCTAATTTTCCTTCTGCTACTTCTTTTCCCGGAGCAGCTTCATCCAATTTGTTCTCAACTTTTGTGATCTCAAATGCAACTGTGTTATCTTTTGCAACTAACTCTGCTGTGATCACTGCGTCAATGTTCTTTGCTTCATCTTTTACAGTCATTACATAAGTTGCTTTTTTACCTTCAAATGTTGCTTTTACATCATCTTTAGAAAGTTTTACATCTGTTCCATTGATACGGATTGTATCAAGCTTGTAACTCTGACCTTCAAAAACTTTTCCTTTCAGGTCTCCCTTTTTCATCTGATACTTTACGACATTTGGGAAATCTTTTGCCACATAGACATCCATGTCATCTGTAGACAGTATTTCTGTTTCCTCCGTCTCTGCAATTTTCTCAATCTTGAGAGTTCCTACTTCCAACTCTTTATCTTTTACTGTTATGTTCTGCGTTTTTGTATAATATCCGCCTTTTTTCACACTCAGCTCGTATGTTCCAGCTGTCAGATTTAAAGAATAGCTACCATCTTTTCCTGTTTTTGCTGTCTGATCTCCCGCTGTGACCGTTGCTCCCTCTAAAGCTTTTCCATCTGCGTCTGTTACTTTTCCAGTTACAGCATATTTTGCAGCTTCTTTTTGTTCTGTATAGTGGATGTCTTTCAAAAATACATCTGACACTTTTTGAGAAAAGCTTCCACATTTGAACGCAATTTTATTCCCCAAATTAGCAATGCTTGCAAATTCTTCATTTGCAAAAGCCACCTTATCATTCACTTTCACAGTCACTTTTTTATCAGCTGTCCAATCAACACGTACTTTTACTTCTGCTTCCTTTGTTGGTGCTGATATTCTTTCACCCTTATACCACGGACTATTTGGTGAACCATACTTTTGCCAGAACCATCCGCCATTATCATAGCCAATGAATAGTCCTGTTGTGTCTGTATTATATCCAAGATAAATACCAAATCTGTCACTATTATTCTGATCAGTATTTTCATTATTCGATTTCATCGTAAATTCAAAATAACCCTCTTTCGTAAAATCGAATACGTTAGGATTCACAAACATTGCTGGTTTTGTTCCCGGATCGTTTCCATTCCCTTTTCCAGACTTTAAATGAAGCCATCCATCTTCTACTGCACAAACAGCATCTTCACCAACTTTGTTTTCCTGAGTCCACTTATCATTGATTCCATCTTCCAGCACTGTTGTCTCTTCTGCTTTTTCTGTCTTTTCTTCTGCAACTACAGCGTCTTCTGCTGATACAATCTGAAGATTCGACGGAAGCATTGTACCTGTCATAGATGCAACCATAGCCAGACTCAATAGTCTTAAGACCATTTTCTTCTTCATATTTTACCTCCTATTTTTCGATTAGTCGTTTTGACAACCAAATCTACTTACTTTCATTTCAGATTATACCAAATAACTAATTTTTATCAATATACTTTTTGCATTTGTGGTTTTTTGTACAAAAAAATATATCTATTGTGCAAATAAAATCCTTAGTTCTTTTACAAAATGCTATGTTCCTCCATCAATACATCAATAGATAACAGATACCTTCTTTCTACATTTCTTTTTTTGTATTTTCTATACAAAAAAACTGCTGCCCCGCAAATAATATTTGCGAAAGCAACAGTTTCTTTACTTAATAAATTACTCCTGAACGTATGGCATTAAAGCAATATGTCTTGCTCTCTTGATTGCTACTGTAAGAGCTCTCTGATGTTTTGCACAGTTTCCTGTGATTCTTCTTGGAAGAATTTTTCCTCTTTCAGAAACATATTTTCTTAATTTAGCCACATCTTTGTAATCGATTTCGTTATTTTCTTTTCCACAGAATACACAAACTTTTTTTCTTCTGCGTCCGCCTCTTCTCTTCATTGGAGAATCTGCTTTATTACCTTTATCGTAAGCCATTGTCAATACCTCCTATTTTACTCATCGAATACGACTGTTAAAATTTACTACACAATCAATATCGTCTAGCTGAATGGTAATTCCTCATCAATTCCGTCTGGAATATTCATGAATCCATCTCCAATGTCTGCACTTGGTGATGGACTAGGACTTGCCTGGTATCCACTGTTTGATGCGCTGGCTGCTTTGCTCTCTGCAAATTCCTGTTCCTCAACAACAACATCTGTTGTGTAAACTCTCACGCCGTCTTTGTTCGTATAGCTTCCCGTCTGAATACGACCGGTTACCGCAATCTTTACTCCCTGACGCAAATACTTCTCTGCAAATTCTGCCGCTCTTCCGAAAGATACACAGTTGATAAAATCTGCTGTTGCATCTCCATCGCGTTTAAAACGGCGGTCAACTGCCAATGTATATCTGGCAACTGCATTTGCACTCTCGCCCTGCGAATATCTAACTTCTGGATCTCTTGTTAAACGTCCCATTAAAATTACTTTATTCATACGATTTCCTCTCTTCTCTTATGCTTCCTGTCTAACGCATAAATATCTGAGTACATTATCCATGATACGAAGTCTTGCTTCCATCTCAGCTGGAACTGTAGCATCAGATTCGAAGTGGATGAAGTAGTAATATCCTTCTTTCATCTTCTGAATTTCGTAAGCTAATCTTTTCTTACCCCATTCATCAACGTCAGTTACGTTACCACCGAAACGAGCGATTAATTCTTTCACTTTTTCGATTGTAGCTGTTCTAGCGTCGTCTTCGATTTTTGCATTGACAACAACTGCTAATTCATATTTGTTCATGTCACTTGCACCTCCTTATGGTCTCTGGCTCCTGAATGTCTCAGGAACAAGGAATAAAATAATATATCACAATTTGGCATTTTACCACATTTTCAAGCTCGGCGCAAGCACTTTATTATTTTTTCTTTAATTCTCTTGTATTCTTTTCTACAAGCTTTCTCGCAATCATGATCTGATGTCCGCATCCTGTACATTTGAGACGAAAATCAGCACCGACTCTTAATATCTCCCACTCAAAGCTTCCACATGGATGCTTTTTTTTCAGCCTCACAACATCGCCAACTTCATACATATCAGCCATATTCTGCCCCTTCCTATTTTACTGCTTCTTCTTTGAGCATCACTCCATGTACCAAAAAACGTTCATCATCTCTGACATTAGTACACGTTGACAGACTTACAATCTTAGACGCTGTCGTCACTTCAGCACTTGTCGGATATGCCGACTGCTGCTTTATGTAATCGATATAAGTCTGAAACGCCGCATCGTCTGAATATTCCATAATATAGCTGTCGGAAGTATCTTTTACTACGCCTGCTGAAAAAATCTCATATGTTCTTACTTTTCCGTCCGGTGTATAGATGTAAAAATATGGATGTTCTTTGTAAAAACTGTCATCTTTATATTTCAACAACTGCGCAAACATGGATCCATTCTTCATGTTATGTCCATAAATGAATGTATTTCTTCCCGAAAAATCTCCCGGATTATTCACATCCACAAACAGTGTTCCCAATTTATTTGTGTTAGCTTCAAATGTTCTTTTTAAGTATTCTTCATTATCTCTTCCCTGAACAACCGGATAATTGATCTCCGACGGTTCGTCAAACCGAATCCATCCCACCACATCAGAGTTCATTTCCAATAATTTTTCAAAATCAACGGAAAATGTCTCTTCTTTCGTGTCATCCTTCTTGTCTGTATTGATGACCAAATCCTGAATCTTTTGGTATTCTTTGTCCCCTTTATTGTACTCCGAAAAAATACCATATAATTTGTACGCCGAAACCGCAAATACTACAATTGCAATTACAAGGATGATATTCGAAACAATATTGCTTCCACCCTTTTTCTTCTTTCTTCCCCGATGATGTTTCTTTCTGTTTTCTTCCGCCATCTCTTTTTACTCCTTCTTGTTTAATGTACAAAAAGGTGAATGCAATACATTCACCCCTTTCACTCTTCTGTTTTAGCTCACTTTCAACTTGAACTTTTGAATCTCTTTTTCGCTGGACACTCGTTCTATCATTCCGCCAAGACTTCTAAGCTTTTCTTCAAACCTCTCATATCCTCTCTGAATGTAAACAATATCATCCACAATCGTAATTCCATCTGCCGCAAGTCCTGCGATGCAAAGCGCTGCACCTGCACGTAAATCCGGAGCACTTACTCTTGCTCCCGAAAATCTCTCAACACCTTCAATCGTTGCAGAATTTCCTTCAATCTTAGCTATCGCTCCCATACGAGCCAATTCATCTAAATATTTAAAACGATTTTCAAAAATACTCTCTGCAATAATACTTGTTCCCTCACAAAGTGCAAGCGTCACACCAATCTGTGGCTGCATATCTGTTGGGAATCCAGGATATGGAAGTGTCTTTACCTGTGTATGCTTCAAACGTGTCTTTGCAACTACACGCACTGCATCATCAAACTCCTCCACTTCGCATCCAATCTCTTCAAGCTTCGCAATCGTCGCTTCTAAATGCTTTGGAATTACATTCAAAACAGTCACATCACCTTTTGTCACTGCTGCCGCAAACATAAATGTTCCTGCCTCAATCTGGTCTGGAATAATCGAATATTCTGTCTTATGAAGCTTTTCCACACCTTTAATCTTGATGACATCTGTTCCAGCGCCTTTAATATTGGCTCCCATACTATTCAGGAAGTTCGCAACATCCACTACATGTGGTTCTTTCGCAACGTTCTCAAGAATCGTAATACCATCCGCCATCGCAGCAGCCATCATCACGTTGATTGTAGCTCCAACACTCACAACATCAAAATAAAGATGCGTTCCCTCTAGCTTCTCAGCCTCGGCAATAATCTTTCCATACTCAATTTCCACTCCGGCTCCCAAGGCTCTGAATCCTTTTAAATGCTGATCAATTGGTCTGCTTCCAATATTACATCCCCCCGGAAGTGCAACTTCCGCTCTTCTATATTTGCCAAGTAGCGCCCCTAACAAATAGTAAGATGCTCTAATCTTCTTAATATAATCATACTCAATACTGAAATCCTGCACACCTGCTCCATTAATCCGTACTGTGTGGCGGCCTACTCGCTGAATAGTGGCTCCTATCCCTGCCATCGCTTCCAACAATACATTAATATCATTGACATCCGGTAAATTTTCTATCGTAACAGTCTCATCTGTCATAATTGCTGCCGCCAAAATAGCTAATGCTGCATTCTTTGCTCCGCCTATCTCTACTTCCCCTACTAACGGATTTCCACCCTTAATAATATACTGTTCCATTTCACACCTCAATTATCAGATTTCCATTCGATACTGAATCTTTTTCAGTCATATTTCTCCCAATATTATTTATACTTCTTTGCTATTATAACACAAAATGTATTTTTGTAAAATTATTTTTCCAAATTATAAACCGAAATAGGAGGTCTGTGCCTCCTATTCTTCAAATAACTCCAATACATTTCCTATTGTCTCTTCAATTGTTAGTCCATCCTCGCAAATCGTACAATCCGCATACTTTTCAAATAATCGAACCCTTTCTTCGTATAAATCTTTTAAAGTCTGCCCTTCTTTTAAGACAACTCCACGGCTTTTCGCATTTTGGATTCTTCTGTCTATTGTCTCATAGGATGCCTTTAAATATACAACTGTTCCTATTTTTTTGTAATGTTCCATTGCTTCTTCACAATACACAACACTGCCTCCTGGTGCAATCACCGCTTTTTCCACATCCAAGTCCCGATTGACCTGATTCTCTATTGCAAGAAATCCGTCATTTCCCTCTTGTGCAATGATCTCTTTAAGCAATCGGTTCTCCTGTTTCTGTATCAACAGGTCTGTATCCACAAACTCATATCCAAGCCGTTTGGCAACCACAACACCTACCGTACTTTTCCCCACAGCAGGCATTCCAATCAAAACAATATTTTTCATATGTATTTCTCCATTCCATCATTCTATCAAAAATAAAAATTTCTTCGGCATTTTCTATGGTCACATCTTCGTCTGAATAACTCCTGATACACCATAATCTGAATCATATCTCCTAACCAGTCCTCTTTCCGGCTTCTTCTGCTCCCCATACGTTCCTGTGCTTCCATCTGCATTACTTCCGGCTCTATCCCGTCCAGCTCTTTCACTCTATCGTAAATCCTTCTGCACATCATCCGCATCTGCAGCTGATCCGGATATTCATCATAGACAACGCTGCCTTCATATGCCATCCTGTCACACTCATCTTCCACATAAGGTAGCAACTTCTTTGCCGTCTCCGGATACATACTTTTCATATACTCAAAATCACGCTGTTCTATTCTCTCATCATCATATTGTAAGGGCATTGGATATGCCATATAATACGGTAATCGATAATCCACAGACCTACACTTCCATTTCTATATACAATCTAGTATATAGTATGTCAAAATATTTGATATGTGCTACTCTTTGAGTGGGATTCCTCTTCCATCCGTATTGATACTTCCTGTCAAAATGAGGATTCCCTCTATAAATCCCCATATCCCTGAGATGATACTTCCGATTCCACAAGTCGCCACTGTCAGAACGAGTTGAATGACCGCTTTTGTTGTATATCCCAGATAAAAATTATGCACACCTAATGATCCAAGAAAAATCCCCAGCAACCCTCCTGCCAGTTTTGATTTCTGTTCCACCATAGGTCTTTGATGCATCAGACTCGCGCCGCACATCGTACAATATGTCATACCGACATTGGTAGCATTTCCACAATTAGGGCAATGGTTATCCCCAGTCCCATTCGAAAATCCACAGTTTATACACACTGCCGCATTCGGATCAATCGGTTTTCCACAATTTCTGCAAAACATATTCTCTTCCTCCTTATACTCTACAATTCTATCTTTTGTTTTTTTACTGTAATTTTACAATTTTTCTTATAAAAAGCAATGCCATAGCATAATACTTCGCGGTATCCATCGCGCAAAAATTCAATACACTCCAGGGATTATATACTTCCGTCCGTCCAAATACATATCCATCATACCATTTTTTCACTACATCTGCAAAATCACTTCTATCATAAAACGCAAGCATCTCATCTACTTCTTTTTGTGTAAAACCAAAATGCTCTGAATACATTGGATTGGTAATGGAGATAATCTTCAGATTGTTCAATCCTGTAAAAATACTCTCTTTCGAGATTCGAAGACAGCCTGTGATCACAGCAAACTCCAAGCTGTCATTCGTCTTCAGTGCAGACTCGAAAAGAGATCTGATCAGCGGAATCATCTTCTCATAAAAGCATCCAAAATAAGAGTTCTCCAGTGGGACATCATACTCATCGATCAGGATAATTACTTTTTCTCTATAACTTTTCGCCAGACAAGTTGATAGAAAACGCAATGCATCCAGATAATCTGCATCTGTTCCCTTAACATCACGTATTGCAAGAAAGCGTTCTTTTTCTTCTTCCGTCAATTTTCCAATTTTCAAAAGTTCTTTTATCAACAACGTTTTGTCTACATAATAATACCCCTCTTGTATCATTTCCTTAAAATTATCCACTCCGATTGGAAACGGTTTAAATCCCACTTTCTCACTTCCCTTCCGCATTGCTATTTATTAACATTATAGCTTGTTATGTGCTCTTTTAGCAAGGTAATTTCTCTCTTTTCTCATTACTTAACTCATCAATCCAATACTCGAGATCAACTCCATGAAAAAATGCTGCTAGAAACATTCTAACAGCATAAAATCTTTTACGTCATATGGTATTCTTTTTCTTTGAAATACATTCTCGCTTCGTAAGGACGATAATTACTCGTTGTACAAACCTCTTTATAATTCCCTATAAGCAAGCTCATATCCTTACATATATTACCCAAAGGATTCTTTATTTCCTTTCCATAAAAATTGCAGATAACAAGTAGCTTAGAATTTTCATTTTCCCTGCAATAGGCAAATAAATTGTCATCTTCCTCCAATAACATTTTAAAGCACCCATCTATAAATACTCTATATTTCTTTCTTAAATTTATCAGCTCCCTATAACATGAAAAAATCGAATCTTGATCTCTCACTTGGGATTCTGCATTAATGTCTATATAATTCGGATTTACTTTTATCCACGGTGTTGCATCTGTAAATCCAGCATTTTGCAAGACATTCCACTGCATAGGTGTACGTGCATTGTCACGCCCTTTTACATAAATCGAATTCATTACTGCCCGCTTATCATATCCTCGCTCTATACGTTCTTTGTATAAATTTAAAGTTTCAATGTCTCGATAATCGTTTATCTCATATTTCACATTTGTCATCCCAAGTTCTTCCCCTTGGTAGATGTATGGTGTTCCCTGCATACCATGTAAAAGAATTGCAAACATCTTTGCTGACTCTACCCTGTACTTCTCATCATCTCCCCAGCGCGATACAATTCGCGGCAAATCATGATTATTCCAAAACAAACTATTCCATCCACATCCATATAACTCTGTCTGCCACCGTTTCACTACATTTTTTAAACTTTTAAGGGACAGTGGTTTTAAATCCCACTTTTCTTTCCCCTCCTGCTGATCTAGACCTATATGTTCAAATTGAAATACCATCGAAAATTCACCTCCATTTGGATTGCTGTATAATTTTGCACTTTCAGGTGTCGCCCCCCACGCTTCGCCCACTGTAATCAAATCCGTATTTTGAAAGAGCTCCCGACTCATCTCTTTGATGTAATCGTGGAGTTTCGATCCATTATTTGTAATTTTTTTATCCGGTTCTTTTGCTATCTGATCAATTACATCAAGCCTAAAGCCACCGACACCTTTTTCGATCCACCAGCGAATCATCTGATATATTTCACTGCGTACTTCCGGATTATCCCAGTTCAAATCAGGCTGCTTCACAGAAAACTGATGAAAATAGTATTGTCCTAACTCCGGCACCCATTCCCATGCAGATCCTCCAAAAGTCGCCTTCATATCATTAGGTGGAGTCCCTTCTTTTCCATCCCTCCAAACATAATAATCATGATATGGATTTTGTTTACTTCGTTTTGCTTCTTGGAACCACTTATGTTCATCAGAAGTATGATTCAATACCAAATCCATAATAATACGTATATTGTATTCCGCGGCTTCTTTTATCAAGCACTTCATATCTTCTATATTGCCAAACACAGGGTCAATATCCTGATAATCTGATATATCATATCCATTATCATCTTGTGGGGATTTATACACCGGTGACAACCATATGGCATCAATTCCTAATTCTTTAAGATAATCTAGTCTTTGGACAATCCCCTGTAAGTCACCTATCCCATCGTGATTGCTGTCTTGAAAACTTCTAGGATAAATCTGGTATATAACCGCATTTTTCCACCATTTTTCTTTTTCCATATTCCACTACTCTCCTTTGCTATAGCTTCAAATAAACTACTGTCCATACTAGAAGTTCCGGAACGCAGAAAGTAACAAATTTCCCTTTCTCATTGAATTCATATTCAAATTCAAGTTCCGCACTTTGTAATGTTTCCGCATCAGGACTTGCCATATATACTCCTTGAATGTCATGATCTGCACTTATCGTAAACACTATATTTTTTTGTTTTTGGGGTTTATTTTTACCTTTGTTCCAGTAATCTTCTCCATTTCCACATAGATTCACCATATATAAGCATTTGTAATTTGCATTCTCTCGAATTGTTATCCAGACTTTCCCTGGTTCTCCCCACATACTATACTCAGTGCCTTTACACTGATATTCATAATTATCCCATCCAATATGTGTCATTGATACATCCTGAAGAGTGCTATCATAAAACAATTCCAAATAACGAATCATAAAGTCATAATATTTTCGCATTATTCTGCCGGTTTCCGGCGACATAATACTATAATCCCCATAGTACCCTTGTGTCAGAACAGCCTGATTTTCTCCCAATAACAAATGATACGCGCCGTTTGACACAATAGCTGCCGTAAGAATATATGCCGCATATGCTGCCGGCAGCTGTTCTTCCAGTCTAAATGGCGCAAGATATGCTGCCAATATTACAGGTTTTTTATTTTCACACAAATTTTTTGCATTTTCTATCAACTGCTTTATGTGAAAATATCGCTCATAAGGCTGCCACACTTCAAGATATACTGCATCCACCTGACTGACCGCAGTTTTCGAAACTGGCCAGTTGCCGACGTTATTAAATATAAGATAAGGATCTTTTCCTTGACTTTCTAAAGTATTGCGTGTCTGATCAACCAAGCTGACAAATTCTTCTTCAAGCTTTACTAGACAAGGTTGTGATTCTAAATGCGAAAAAGCTGTTTTAGGAAATCCATATGTATCCATATGAATACCAGAAAAACCTACGTACTCCATAGCCTTTTGGTATTGTCCAATCAAATGTGTTCTCCAAGGAGATTTTCTCTTTATGTTCATAATATAAAAAATATCAATAAATCGAAATGGTTCTTGATTGGCATTATAAAACGCCCAATTTTTGTGAGACTCAAAAAACTCTTTTGAAGCGGCATATATCGCACCATATCCAATTGTTTTCATTCCATAGCTCTCTGCCTGCTTTATTTTTTCCTTTACAGTAATCATATCAATATTTTTTCCCATCATATCCTGATACCGTTCCTGTAAAGTTACCAACTTATCATGCCTATACGACCAGTCATAAAATTGTACCATGTTGATATGGTATTTTCTTAATTGCTCTATAGCACCATTGTTTTTGTCCTTTGTTTGGAAATCACTGACAAAACCGTATCTCAAAGATCTTCTTGGATTGTCTGTCACATCAAAAGCCGTCTCTAAAACCTGCCGATTTCCATTCGACTCTAAAATCAATTGCACACCATATCCTGCAAATTGATTTTCAAATCTTCCCACCTCAATATCGTTTATTTCCCGCAAATTTTCAATTTTTTTACTCCAAATACAGCTTTCAACGGAAAATACATACACAATCCCAAAATCGTACTCTTCCTCTAATTCCAATCGCAAAACTACGCTTTCTCCGCACAAATATTGTGCTTTTACCGGATACAAATCCATTTGGATACCCTCCCTTCACAATCACTCTCTATCCTTTTAATGCTCCATCTGTCAAACCTCTCATCAGATTTTTCTGAAAAATTAAAAATACAACTACTACAGGTATAATTGCAATTACTGCTGTAGCTGCAAGCAAATTCCATTTTGCTCCTGCAAATTGTTGAAAATATACTGATAACGCTTGCGGAACATTATGTTTTGAACTATCTTGCAGGAAAAATACCGCCTGTGCATAATTGTTCCAGATTCCAAATCCATTTAATATAACCACTGCCGATATAGATGGTTTTAATAATGGTAAAATGATTTTTCCAAAAGTCTGAAAGCGGCTGCACCCATCAATAATTGCCGCTTCTTCTATTTCAATAGGAATTGATTTGACAAATCCGGTAAATATAAACACAGCCTGCGGAATTGCCTGAACTGCACAGACACATCCCATTCCCCATAATGTATTTATTGCGTTTAATCGAATCATTAAGCTATAAAGAGGAACCGTATTAATAATTCCCGGCACCATCATACAACACAATAAAATTACGTATACTGTCCGATTAAATCTGTTTGCAAATCTTGCAATTGTATATCCAGCCATTGTTCCCAACAAAACAATCAGCAAAATTGCAATAATCGTAATGACTCCAGAGTTGATCATTGCCCGCCCTATATGCGACTGATTCCAGCCTTCTGCAAAATTCTGAAAATAAAAATCAGGCATGAACATATTTCCCTCATAGAAATTTCTCTGCGGCGTATTCAATGCCAAAATCAGCAATATAGCAAACGGAAGCAGACAAAACAGACAGATTAATATAATAGCAAAATAACGGATCCCTAATATTGCTTTTTTCATCACTTCTCCTCCTCGCACTAATCCTTTTGTTTCATAAGCCGCAGCGATATCAGAACTGGTATCAATACAATAAAAAACATAATGACTGCGACTGCTGTAGAATATCCAGTTTTGCTTCCATAGCACATTCTCATAATATAAATGCTAAGTGTTTCTGTCTGATATCCGGGACCTCCGCCAGTAAGAGACATAACAATGTCAAACACCGAAAGCGAACCGATAATATTTGTAATTACGTTGATACGAATAGAAGGAGTAAGAAAAGGTAATGTTACATACCGAAAACACTGCACCGCACTCGCACCGTCTATCTTTGCAGACTCACTCAACTCTTTGGGTATTCCCTGAAGTCCCGCCAGATAGATTACCATTGTCATTCCTGCATATTGCCATACATTCACTAATATTAATACCAAAAGTGATGTACCATACCCCCCCATCCAATTTCCAAACCATTCCGGATGTCCTATATTATTAAAGATATGATAGATAAATCCTCTCCCTGGCTGTAGTAATAAATACCAAATATATCCCATAATCAAAGGACTAATAATAGCCGGCATATAAATACACATTCTGGCTATTGACTTTCCTTTAAACTTAGAATTCATTAATAGCGCATACGTCAATCCTACAACATTAAGTAATGGTGCACTCCCCAATGCAAATAATACCGTTGTTTTTATATCTGACATAGCTCTCTCATCTTTAAAAAAATCCACAAAATTTTTTAGTCCTATAAAATTGGCTTTTCCTATTCCATCCCAGTCTGTAAAACTCATTCCAATTCCCTTTATCAATGGATAAATAAAAAAAAGAAAATACAGTAAAAATGCTGGAACCGCCATAAACTGATGTATTCCTACTTTCCGGTTTTTCATCTTCATTTATTTCCTTTCATCACTTATTATATTTTATTGGCGTGCTCGAATGTACACACACCTTCAAGCACGCCTTTGCCTCCTCCTATTCCTCTTTTTGACTTGAACTAAATCCGTCATTCCATGATTGCTCATACTCTTGCGCAAACTGCTTTGGTGTATACTGCCCCGCAAAAAGATTTTGTAATAATCTTCCTGCATCATCTCCTGAAAAACCAGACGGTTTTTCATTTGTATATCCAATATTAGCAGCACTATCTAATGCCCCTGTAACCTCTTCGGTAATTGCCTTTGGCGCCCATTCTGCTTCGACATCATCAAAGGCACTTGGTGCTTTTGCAGCTTCACAATACTTTTTCTGATTTTCTGGCTTGAATAAGAAGTTCAAAAATTCAATACATTCTTCTTTATGCTTTGTGGTTGCCGAAATGGAATATCCTGAATCTTCTGCACTCAATACAACCGGTTGGGATCCCGGCATATACGCGGGATATGGTGCAAATCCAATTTTATCTTGCATCTCTGGATTCGCTTCTAAAATACTAGAAATTGCCCACATTCCATTACTGAACATTGCAGTCTTTCCACTGACAAACTCTTGCACACAGTTATCATTTGTCGCAGTCAGTATATCTTCATTGATCAATTTTTTATCTTGCAAAGTTTTCATTTTTTCTGCAAACACTGCCATTGCCCCATCAGGGTCGCCAAATTTCAGTTTGGCTTCATCGTTATCCAGCATCGCCTTTTTGGCTTCTAATGTTCCAAGGCTGGATTTGATATAACCATGTGGAATAAATTCAATCAAATGTCCCAAATGCCATGCTTCACTTCCAAAAATAAACCATGGCGTCACATCGGTCTGCTCCTGCTGGATTTTCTCCAGCATTTTTTCAAATTCATCCCACTGAGTAGGGAATTCTTTTATACCCAGTTCTTCAAAAATTTCTTTATTATAAAAGAACCCCGCCATTGTTCGGTTTGTACATACACGGAATGTTTTCCCCTGCTTTACATCTGTGCAGGCTTCCTTCATCTCAGGACTCATTCTGTCCCACCATTCGCTTTGTTCCGATAAGTCCATGTACTTTCCTTCATCTACAAATCCCTGCTCATAAGTTGTCATAATATCCGGAACTTCATTTGAAGCAAATTTAATTTTTATAATATTGCTGGCATCCTTTTGATATTCTTGCTCTACAACAATTTTGTCTTGTGATGCATTAAAATCATCAATAATTTCATTCATAACATCAATGGTCTCAATTTTGCCTGTAAATAATTTAATATTTACCTTTTCACTCTTATCTCCATTTGCTTTATTTGTCGAATCTGAATTCCCACATCCCGCCAAACTTCCCACTGCTAGGATCATAGACATTACCAATGCCGTCACTTTTCTTTTTCTCATGTTCTTTCTCCTCACTAGGTTTTGTGCACTTCACCTGTCTTTTTCTTTTCTAACTCTATCTTAGCACTCATTACTGCCACTTCAAATACCATATATTTTAGATAATGGTTTCACTTTTTTATATCCGGCTGACTTCTCTTGCTATTTTTCTAAAACTATATAATAATAAAAATAGATTTTCAAAAGGGGACTTTTATATGAAATGTTTTAAGCAAATAGGATTCCGAATCCAACTGATTATCATGATTTGTCTTTTCAGCATCTTAATGGTATTAGCTGTGTCTTTCTTAAACTACCACTGGTATTCTAAAGAGCTGACTCGCCAGACTATTAGCCAAACACAGCAAATTATTGAACAGACAGGATCTAATATCAATGTTTACCTAGATGAATTGAACCGATTAACACTAACGCCTTATTATAATGACACACTCCTAACAGCATTAGAAAACAAAGCATCCTCTCCTGAAAAGCAACTAGAGGACAAGAGGGTTATTGAAGAATTTCTCTCTTCCGCAATGATTCTTCCAAGAGATGAAATTCTGCGAGTTTATATAATGAATACAGAAGACATTTACTCCTATACACGAACACCATACGAAATGTCCGATTATACTTCTTATTTACAAAGTTCCTGGTATCAAGAAGCATTATCCACTACCAAGCCTATATATATACCTCCTCATTTTGAAAAAGCATTCGGTGACAAAGAAACACCAATTTTCTCCATTGTCCGTCAAATACGAGGTATTCAGGACAACAAAAAAATATTAGGTGTCATAAAAGTTGATGCTGATTATAGCGGGATTAAAAAAATCTGCGATCGTGTCAAGCTAAAAAATCATGGTATTCTTTTGATTCTTAATGATGATAATCAGGTAATCTACCATACCAAAAATCTTCAGAATACCAATATGATAAACACTCTTATTCAGAATTCCTATTTTGATAACACTCTTATCCGCGATGACTTTGGGAATAGATACATTTTCAATGAATACTCCATTAGCTCTTCTGGATTAAAAATTATTGCATTAAATTCGTACGAAGAGCTGTTGGCACCAGTTAAAAAAAATTTAGAAAAGACGATTTTACTTGCATTCTTTTGTGCTATACTAATCATTTCTTTCTTTACTGTTTTTATAAAAAGATTTCTAAATCCTTTATCAGAAATCATACAACTTATGAAAATGGTTGAAATTGGTAACCTAACTATCCAGGCAACTGTAGAAAGAGAAGATGAAATAGGATACCTTGCACTATCATTCAATAAAATGGTGCAAAATTTACAAAAGTTTGTCCAAAAAAATACTCAACTAGTAAGAGAAATTTATGAAACCCAATATCTATATAAAGAATCACAGTACAATGCACTTTGCAGCCAAATTAAGCCTCATTTTCTCTATAATACTTTGAACACAATCAGTCTTTTGATTAAATGCAATGAAAATAATCAGGCAGTACATGTAATAGAAGCTCTTTCCCGATATCTTGGCGGTATCATGAATGTCAACAACGAAATTTCTTTAAAAGAGGAATTGAACATTTGCCAATCCTATCTTTCTATCATGCAGATGCGTTATGAAGATAGATTAACCTATAAAATCGAAATAGAGGAATGCTTATATCTCAAAAAAATACCTTCTCTCTCTATACAACCATTAGTAGAAAATTCAATAAAATATGGTTGTGAGCCTAAACGTGGAAAAACCCAAATTAAAATAAATTGCTTTTCTACAGATGGTGGGTATAAAATCATTGTTTCCGACAATGGAATAGGTATGGAAGCAGATGTATTAAAAAAAGTTCGACAACGATTGAAAGAAGAGAACCTCGATATTGGGCTAGAAACTACACAACTTATAGGGAACATCGGATTAATCAATATTGCTCGTAGATTGTCCTTAAAATTTAATAAAAAAGCAACATTAGAACTAGATTCTTCCAGTGGAAATGGAACAATAGTTACCCTATTTCTTCCTAACAATATATAAAAAGGATGGTGAATAACTTGTATAATATTTTAATCGTAGATGACGAAAAATTAATGAGAACTTATCTCGCTAACAATCTTCCTAGATTTACAAATAATTTCCAAGTCAGCGGCATTGCAAAAGATGGACGTGAAGCCTTAGACTTGCTAAAAAAACAACATTATGATGTGGTCATTACTGACATTCAAATGCCTGAAATCAATGGATTAGCTCTTTCCAAATATATCCATGAAAATTTGTCAGATACTATTGTCATTATCATTTCAGGATATAACGATTTTGAATATGCGCAAAAAGCAATTCGTTATCATGTTACAGACTACCTTTTAAAACCATTGATAGACCAACATTTAATAAATCTTTTGGAAGATATTAGTAAACGGCTTAAACCGCAAAAAACTCCTACTTTTATCACTCAAGAAGATTTTTCAACATCTGAAAATTTAAAAATAAAATATCTTTCTGCTATTTTAGAGGAGAATTCTAATCTAATTTATGAACTATATCCACAATTACAGCAGCAAGGTATTTCTGTGATGTCTAATTATGGATGTCTATTGAAATGCACCATTGATGAATTAGATTTGATACTGAAAAATAATTCAGCCCTAGATGTAACGACTAACCATTTAAAGCTGAATCAATTAATCTCCAAGCTTTGTGTTGACTGGGGATGCACTTCACTATACAACAAAAATGGTTCCACTTTTATTTTCATTAGCGATTCTACCGAAGAATTGCTTTTCAGAAAAATAAATCACCTATACGCTGAAATATCAACGCAAGCTGAAATACAGCAATTGCCAAAACGAACAGCCATCTGCGGAAAAACAATCACAGATATCATGGATTTACCACTGTCCATGCAAAGTATTTATGAAATAACCCCTATCACATTATGTGAAAAAACATTCCCTATTTATTTTCATTTGTCTAAGACATATGAAACATTTTTGCAAAACATTAATAAAGTCAGTGAAAACATCTTTTCAGATTATCTTGAAAATTCCACAGAACATTTATTTGTGGATATCCAAAATTTCTGTAATGATTTCTTAAAAGAACATAATTTAGCCAACATTTTGCGTTTCGCCTCATTCTTAATTCAATACATTGCCGAACGCGCCGATATAACCCCCGACTTTATTCGCCATGCATACAGAGAACTCACTCTGCAAGTAGATGACTGTCTTCCTCTTGGGATGCCTGATGAGTCTTCTGCCGTTCAGATTATTTCACTTGCAGTTGCGTCTCTCTTTGCACACAACGAGAATTCTGCCCTTTCAGAGTCTATGCAGATTGTAACTACTGCACAAAAATATATTTTATCTCATTACCACCAAAATATTTCATTATCCGATACGGCAGAATACTGCGGCGTTTCCAGCAGTTACCTTAGTGATTTGTTTCACAAAAAATTAAAGGAACCTTATTCTAAATATTTACTTCGAATTCGAATGGAACAAGCTGCAAGATTACTCCGACAAAATCCCAATATTCGAATTTATACCGTAGCTGCGCAAACTGGATTTGTCTCCACCAAACACTTCAATACTGTTTTTAAAAAATACTATGGCGTTACGCCTACTAATTATAAATAATACTTTATACAACTAAAATGCTGTCCAAATAAGGACAGCATTTTAGTACCTTCTTATCTCTATTTCACTGCGTTTTGCCTTGCAATCGCTCGCTTTAATGCAGCTTCAGCTCTTGCAATGTCAATTCCTGTTTCCTTTTGCTCCAACCGTTCTCGAGCACGTGCTTCCGCTCTTTTCGCGCGTTCTACGTCAATCTCCTCGGGCCACTGTACGCCCTCGGCAAGCACTGTAATCTTCTCCTGCAAAATTTCTACAAAACCACCAAGTACAGCTACTTTTTTCACCTCTGTACCCTTGTGTATCTTCATCACACAAGGCTCCAGAATTGTTGTCAGTGGAATATGGTTCTTGTAGACTCCCATCTCCCCACCTACGGATGTAAACTCCAAAAAGCTGCCTTCCCCTTCGTAGAACATCTCCTCTGGAGAAATAATTTTCAACTCAAACATGTTATTTTCTGCCATATACGCGCACCTCTACTTTACTCTGGCAAGTACGTCGTCAATATTTCCTGCATTCAAGAAATAGCCTTCTGGAATATCATCGTGTTTTCCTTCCAGAATCTCCTTGAATCCCTGCACTGTCTCGCTAATCGGCACATAGCGCCCCTCAAGTCCTGTAAACTGTGTCGCAACAAAGAATGGCTGAGATAAAAATCTTTGTATCTTTCTCGCACGTGATACAGTCAGTTTATCTTCCTCTGAAAGCTCATCCATACCAAGCATTGCAATAATATCCTGTAATTCTTTATATTTCTGCAGCACTTCCTGTACACCACGCGCCACTTTATAATGCTCTTCTCCCACAATATTTGGATCGAGCATTCTGGACGAAGAATCAAGTGGGTCTACTGCCGGATAAATACCAAGTTCTGTGATTGCACGAGAAAGTACGACTTTCGCATCCAGATGGGCAAATGTCGTAGCCGGAGCCGGGTCAGTCAAGTCATCCGCAGGCACATAGACAGCCTGAACAGACGTGATTGATCCATTCTTTGTCGATGTGATGCGCTCCTGCAAAGCACCCATCTCCGTCTGCAGTGTCGGCTGATATCCTACCGCGGAAGGCATACGTCCCAAAAGTGCAGACACTTCCGAGCCTGCCTGTGTAAAACGAAAAATATTGTCGATAAACAAAAGTACGTCTTTTCCGCCCTTGTCACGGAAATATTCTGCCATCGTAAGACCTGTAAGCCCTACACGCATACGCGCTCCAGGCGGCTCATTCATCTGACCGAACACCATCGCAGTCTTATTGATTACCCCTGATTCTTGCATCTCATAATAGAGGTCATTTCCCTCTCTTGTACGCTCTCCAACACCTGTGAATACAGAATATCCACCGTGTTCTGTTGCAATATTTGTGATCAGCTCCTGAATCAATACGGTTTTCCCAACACCTGCTCCACCGAACAGACCAATCTTTCCACCCTTTTGATACGGGCAGAGAAGATCTACGACTTTGATACCCGTCTCAAGCATCTCCGCCTCAGTTGCCTGTTCTTCAAACGAAGGAGCCTTTCTGTGAATCGGCTCATACTCAACATCTGTCGGAGCCGGTTTCTCATCAATCGGTTCACCGAGAACATTAAAGATACGCCCCAGTGTGTTCTCTCCTACCGGCACGGAAATCGCAGCCCCTGTGGCAACCGCTTCCATCCCCCGGACTAAACCGTCTGTCGGTCCCATAGCGATACATCTCACCACATCATCTCCCAGATGCTGTGCAACCTCCACCACAAGTCTAGTGTTATCCTGTCTTGTGATCTCAATTGCTTCGTTAATCTCCGGAAGATGTCCGTCTGCATATTTGATATCTAAGACCGCACCGATAATCTGAGTGATTTTTCCTATATTTTTTTCTGCCATTTTTTCACTCCTCTATCCGATAGCTTCCGCTCCGGCTATAATTTCTGTTAATTCCTGTGTGATCGCTCCCTGACGGGCACGATTATATTTTAATTCCAAATCATCAATAATCTCTTCTGCATTGTTTGTTGCAGAGTCCATCGCTTGCATACGGGCACCATTCTCGCTTGCAATCGCCTCCACAAAAGCACCGTACAAAATACTTGTCATATATTTCGGAACGAGAAGACCAATCGCCTCCTCTTCATTCGGCTCAAAATTCATCAATGCTGACTCTTTCTTTTCTTCTGCAGGCACAGCTTCTGTGCTCACCGGAAGCAATTTCATCAGCTTCGGAATATGACTGACCGTATTTTTAAACTCTGTATACGCCACATAGATTTCTCCGATTTCTCCTTTTGAGAAATCATCAAGCAGCCGCTCTCCGATCCGGCGTGCATCTGCATACGTCGGTTCATCAATGACATCCGAGTAATCCTCTGCAATTTGATATCCTTTTCTTGCAAGACTTTCCACACCTTTTCTGCCGACTGTGTAGAGCCGGATATGTTCCTTTTCTATCCCGCTTTCCACGATTAGCCTTGCAATATTTGCATTGTATCCGCCCGCAAGACCACGGTTCGAGGTCACTGCCACAACCGCAACATTTTTGGAATCACTTTTTTGCAAATACGGATGCTCTATATTGCCCGCCTTCGCAAGCATGGAAGTCACTGTCTGATACATATATTCAAAATACGCCTTCGAGTTCTCTGCACGCATTCTCGCTTTTTGCAGCTTTACAGTCGAGACAAGCTTCATGGCTTTGGTAATCTGCTGCGTACTTTGAATGCTTCCGCGGCGTCTTTTTATCTCTCTCATGGATGCCATGATCGTCTTCCTCCTTTTTTACTGATGTGTGAACTGTAACTTGAACTCTTCAATCGCTTTTACAAGTGCAGCTTCATTTTCTTCTGTGATAACCTTTTCCGTCTTAATTGATTCCGGAATCTCCGGATATTTTGTCTGGATAAATTCAAACAGTTCTTTCTCAAAACGTAAAATATCTTCCACTGCAATGTCAAGCAGATGTTTTCTCGTCGCCGCATAGATGATGATTATCTGATACTCTACCGGCATTGGTTTGTACTGTGGCTGTTTTAATACTTCTTTGATTCGTCCTCCCTGTGCAAGTCGTTCTTTTGTATCTGCATCTAATTCAGATCCAAACTGTGCAAATGCCGCAAGCTCACGGTACTGTGCCAGGTCGATACGAATCGGTCCTGCAATCTTCTTCATTGCTTTGATCTGTGCAGATCCTCCTACACGCGACACAGAGATCCCAGGATTGACCGCCGGTCTGAAACCTGCGTTGAACATCTCTGTCTCAAGGAAAATCTGTCCGTCCGTGATCGAAATGACATTTGTAGGAATGTAAGCAGATACGTCACCCGCCTGTGTCTCGATGATCGGGAGCGCAGTTAATGAACCACCGCCTAATTTATCCGATAATCTGGCTGCTCGTTCCAATAATCTAGAGTGCAGATAAAATACATCTCCCGGATAAGCCTCACGTCCTGGCGGTCTGCGAAGAAGTAAGGAAAGGGTACGATAAGCTGTCGCATGTTTCGACAGGTCATCATATACAATCAATACATCCTCTCCGTTTTCCATCCATTCTTCTCCCATCGCACAACCTGAGTATGGTGCGATGTACTGAAGCGGCGCAAGCTCACTTGCCGTTGATGCAACAACTGTAGTGTAATCCATCGCGCCGTATTCTTCAAATGTCTTTACAATATTTGCCACTGTTGATGCTTTCTGACCAATCGCAACGTAAATACATTTTACACCCTGCCCTTTCTGATTGATAATCGTGTCAATCGCAATCGCAGTCTTTCCGGTCTGTCTGTCCCCGATGATCAGCTCACGCTGTCCTCTTCCAATCGGAACCATAGAATCAATCGCTTTGATTCCGGTCTGAAGTGGCGTATCTACAGATTTACGCGCAATAACCCCAGAAGCGACTCTTTCTATCTGTCTGAAATTTGTCGCCTGAATTGGTCCTTTCCCATCAATCGGCTGTCCCAATGCGTTCACGACACGTCCAAGCATACAGTCTCCTACCGGAACCTCTACTACTCTTCCTGTCGTCTTTACCATATCTCCCTCGTTGATATTTCTCTGGTCACTTAAAAGAACTGCACCTACATTGTCTTCTTCTAAGTTCAGCACCATACCATACACTTCACCAGGGAACTCTAACAGCTCTCCCTGCATCGCATTTTCCAGTCCGTGGATACGTGCAATACCATCGGCTACCTGAATAACCGTTCCCACATCCGATACTTCTAACTCCGATGCGTATCTTTTAATCTGTTCTTTAATGACAGAGCTGATTTCTTCTGGTCTTAAGTTCATGGAGCGAATCCACCTTCCTTCTGTTTTTATAGTTGAATTTTTCTTAAATTTTTCGACAGCTCATATAACTTTGTCCGAATACTGCTGTCAACAATGCGATCCCCGATCCGAATGACCATGCCGCCGATCAGTGACGCATCCACTTCATAATTCATCTCGAACTGCTCATAAGAGGTTGTCTTCAAAAGTTTTTGTTCTACTTTTTCTTTCTGATCCTCGCTCAGTTCAATTGCCGTCACTACACGGGCACTTCCAATCTTCTTTTCTTCTTTCACAAGTCCGATAAAATATTCGAACACGGCACACATGTCTTTCGCATGTCCTTTTTTGATAAGAAGTGTCATCAGTCCGATGATCTCTTTTGGAATCTTTTGCAAAAATGTCTCCTCGACAATTTTTATTTTTTCTTCTTTTCCAATATTCGGATGATTCATCAGTTTGCCGAATTCTTCATTTGTCCGCAAACTATCCGCTACGCACACTGCCGCCTCAAAGAATTCGTCGATGCAATCTTCTTCACAGGCGACTGCAAATAATGCATCTCCATATGTCTTTGAAACTAACTTAGCCATGTATGATCACCCATCTCTTTCAATGTCTCATCAATAAGACTTTCTTGTACTTTTGTATCAATTGAAGCTGCTACCACTTTTCCCGCCATCAAAGATGCAATGGTAATCATTTCCTGTTTCATATCATCCAGTGCTCGTTTTTTCTCTAACTCGATCTGAGCATTGGCATGTTCTATAATACGGGCTGCCTCTTCTTTTGCTTCCGCAACGATCTTCGCTTCGTTCTGCATCGCTTTTTTGCGCGCAGCGCTTAAGAGTTCCTGCGCTTCTTTATCTACTTCTTTCAGCTTTCTGTCATACTCTTCTTTGTATGCGATTGCCTCCTGTTTTTCACGCTTTGCAGTTTCTTGATCATCCAGAACACGCTGTCTGCGCTTTTCGAGCAGACTTCTGACCGGATTAAATAACAGATACGACAAAATCGTAAATAAAAGCAACATACTCAAACCAAGCACAACCGCATCAAACAGAAACTGTGCGTCGAGTGTAAATAAACGATCCAAGGTTCAGCCTCCTTCCTTCTTGTTTTCTTTTTATTTCTTCTTACAATTTTCCTAACAATGGGTTTGCAAATAAAAGAATCAATGCAATAACCAAACTGTAAAGACCTGTTGTCTCCGCAACTGCCTGTCCCAGCAACATCGTAGATGTGATATCTGATTTTGCACCCGGATTTCTTCCAACCGCCGATGCACCGTGTCCGGCTGCCACACCTTGTCCAATACCAGGTCCGATACCTGCGATCATCGCTAACCCCGCTCCAATTGCTGAACAAGCTAAAATTAATGCCTCGTTTGTAATTTGACTCATAATAAATTCCTCCTAAAATCATGTTCTAAATTTTGTTCTTAAATTAATCGGGTATTTTATCACTGACAAATACCATCGTCAACATACAGAATACATATGTCTGAATAGCCCCTGAGAAGACGTCAAAATAGGCGTGTAGAAAGCCGGGCCATATAATGGCAATCTGCGAAAGCAAACCATATAATAGCGCCATAATAACCGTTCCTGACAAGACGTTTCCAAAGAGACGAAGTGACAACGAAAACGGAACCGCAATCTCCCCAATCAAATTGATTGGGAATAAGAATGGCAGTGGTTTGAACAAGTTCGTGAACGCTCCGACTTTGTTGTGCCTGATATTATTAAACTGTATCAGGAAAAATGTGATCACACCAAGCGGAAATGTAACTCCGTAATCGGCGGTCGGTGGTCTTAATCCCACAAGCCCTGAGAGATTGCTGAATAAAATAAACAAAAACAGAGTTCCAATATAATTTCTATAAGGAATGCCCTTTTTTCCCATACCACTTTTCACCATGCCATCCAGCATCTCTACGACGTATTCCACTGCATTTTGGAATCCTCCCGGCTTTCCGTCAGTGTCTTTTAACTTCAACCTTGCAACAAATGCAAATATAATCAGTCCCAGACATACAATCAATATACTGACGTGCGTCGTTGTAAGGTATAGTTCCTGCCCAAACAGTTCAAACCTTAAAAGACTGTGTATCATAAAATCAGCCTCTTTTGCAGCAACTATCCCCAAAGCATCTCTCACAAAACCCCCTCCTTTACTTAGATTTTTTCAATTTTAAAAATAGTTTATGCATATACGGCTGTAAATACGCTGATATCTTTAATGCAATCAGCCCGACAAGCAGTGTAAGTGGATTTCCAAAATCAAAATAAAGCACACACCCCATCGCAATGATTACAACCGTCATACGAAACGCATAAGTCTTTCGAATGTGCTTTGGCGCCCCCTCCTCTCCAAGATCCAATGCATCTTCAATGGAATGTTTCATGTGAACTGCCATACCAATTCCTATCACAATTCCACTCCACAATCCAGCTGCATTATATAAATCATTCTGAAATGCAATCAATATTATAATCTGCGCAACCGCACCTAAAAAAATAATTCCGACAATCAATTCTGTCAACGTTTTATCTTTCTTCATTTTCCTCTTCCTTGTCTTCATTCGCATGCCGGGCAAGCAAATAGACATTACGTCCTCCTGCCAACACTCCTAATATGATAAACGGAATGGTAACCGGAACCCCAAATTTTTCTTCCAGCCAGTTCCCCAAAAATACACACATTAAAATGGGAACAACCATACTGATACCGAGCTGGCTGATCAATGCAAATGTTTTATGCACACTTTTCTTGTATTTCATATTTCTACCCCAATCTTACAACATCCCGTCTCTTGTGTCTAGTAATTTGTCGCATTTTTCCAAAATTTGATTGTTAGTCATTACACAAAACCAACAGTTTTCTATTATTTACATATTTTTTACGATCACACAATAAAAGAGGGGTGTTAATCCCACTCCAAGCGGTGTAAACGCCCCTCTTTTGTCATATTCTGAAATCCGTTTTGCCTCAATGCTTCGTATAATACAATCGCCACAGAATTCCCAAGATTCAAAGATCTGATATCTCCCACCATCGGAATCCGGATACTGTCCTCCTTGTGATGTATCAAAATCTCCTCTGGAATTCCTGCGCTCTCTTTTCCAAACATAATATAGCAGTCCGGCTCATAATTCACATCAGTATATACATTCGGTGCTTTTGTCGTTGCCATATAAATTTTTGCTTCTGGATTTTTCTCCATAAAATCCTGAAAATCAATATAGGTCGTCACATCCAGATCATCCCAATAATCCATTCCTGCACGCTTGATCGCCTTTTCATTCACCCGAAATCCAAGCGGCTCAATCAGATGGAGACGTGTATTTGTAGCAACACAGGTTCTCCCGATATTTCCAGTATTCGCCGGAATCTCCGGCTCAAATAATACAATATTTAACATCTTTCGTTACCTTTCATTTCTCAGTCGGTCAATAAATCTGCCAAGACGACCTATCGCCTCTTTTAGATCTTCCAAGGAATATGCATACGAAATGCGAAGAAAGCCTTCACCACAGTCCCCGAACGCAGTTCCCGGAACGACCGCCACCTTTTCTTCTTCCAATAATCTTGTCGCGAATTCTTCTGATGTCATCCCAAACTCTTTGATATTCGGAAAAATATAGAATGCGCCAAACGGCTCAAAACATTCAAGCTTCATCCTCTTAAATTCATGCACAAGAAAACGTCTTCTCTGATTGTAAGACTCGCGCATCTCCTTTACTTCTTCATCACAGTTGCGAAGCGCTTCCACCGCGGCATACTGGCTGTTTGTCGGTGCACACATAATCGCAAACTGATGAATCTTTACCATCTGTTCGATAATATTGGCAGGACCGCATGCATAGCCAAGCCTCCAGCCGGTCATCGCATACCCCTTTGAAAATCCGTTAATCAGAATCGTGCGTTCTTTCATTCCTTCAAAACTTGCGATTGACACGTGTTCCCCTTTATAGCTGAGTTCTGAGTAAATCTCGTCTGAAATTACAAACAGATCATGTTTCTTCACAAGTTCCACAATCGGTTCCAAATCTTCTTTTGTCATAATAGACCCCGTTGGGTTATTTGGAAACGGCATAACAAGAATCTTTGTCTTCGGTGTAATAGCGGCTTCCAACTCCTCTGCTGTGAGTTTAAATTCATTCTTATGCTGCAGCGGAATCACGACCGGCACTCCATCTGCAAGAATTGTACAAGGCAGATACGAGACGTAACTCGGCTGTGGAATGAGAACCTCATCTCCCGGATCCAACATGGCACGCAGTGCGATGTCAATTCCTTCACTCCCCCCTACGGTTACGATCACTTCATCATTGTAATCATATTGTACACTCACTTTTCTATCTAAGTATTTACAAATTTCTATTTTTAATTCTTTTAGACCGGCATTCGATGTATAAAATGTACGCCCCTTTTCCAGCGTATAGATTCCTTCTTCCCGGATACGCCAAGGTGTATCAAAATCTGGTTCTCCTACTCCAAGGGAAATCGCATCCTTCATCTCATTGACCACATCAAAAAATTTACGAATTCCTGACGGCTGAATGCCAACCACCTTCTTTGATAATGGATTTCTCATTACGGTGTCACCAACATCCTTTCTGATTCTGCTTTTTTCACGAGTATTGTTCCATGATCCTTATATTTTTTCAAGATAAAATGTGTTGCCGTACTGATTACCGCCTCTACCGGAGAGAGTTTTTCCGATACGAACTGGGACACCTCTTTTAATGTCTTTCCATCCAGTGTCACTAAAAGATCATACCCTCCGGAAATCAAATATACCGCAGTTACTTCCGGATAATTATAAATACGCTCCGCGATTCTGTCAAATCCCTGATTTCTCTGCGGGGTCACTTTCACCTCGATAAGCGCGGTCACTTTTTCCATTCCTACTTTATCCCAGTCAATCAGCGTGTGATAACCACAGATAATCTTTTCCTTCTCCATCTGCGCGATCTCGTTTGCCACAGTCACCTCATCTGTTCCAAGTAACACTGCCAGCTCGCCCAAATCTACACGGCTGTTTTTTTCGATATATTTTAAAATTGTTGTTCTCATAAACCCTCCTTACTTTGACTCATACATCTTTAATAATTCATCCGGCGCCGGTCTGTCAAGATATCTTCTCTCTTCGCCGCCCAAAATGACTCTCGCAGTATCTACAGTCGTCCTTCCAAGAACGACCGCCTGTCTCCCTTCCTTTTGGAATTTCTCCACAAGCTTCTCGCCATCTTCTGCAAAGAGCAAAACACTTCCCGCCGATGTGAGCTGATACGGATTCAAATGAAAATATTCACAAATCTCCACCGTCTCCTGTCTAATCGCCATCTTTTTCAAATCAACCTCAATCCCCACACCGGAACTTTCCGCCATCTCCCATAAAGCTGCCAAAATCCCACCTTCGATAATCTGGTGCATCGCCGATACTCCCATTTTTTTTGCAATCTGCAGCTCATCCACAGAGAACAGTTCTCCTTCCATCTCTCGAATCGGATTCAAAAATGCCGGGATAAACCGTCTTGACAATTCTTCTTCTTTTTCCCGCATCACGCGCAATGTTCCTTCCAGCGCGATCCACTTTAGAAGCACAATATCCTGTTCTGGTCTCCCCATACAGCTTCTTAAAAGTTCTTCCTTCTTTACTACGCCCATACCATTCACATATACGATTGCCTGATTGATTGCGGGACTTATCTCCGCTTTGGCACATATAATCTGAATACCATGCGCGCTTCCCGCTCGTTCCACATACTCAATCATCGCTTTCAGACGAGATTCATACGCATACGGCGGAAGCATAATATGCACCGCTGCCCCTACAGGTACTGCACCCCGGGTTGCAAGATCATTTGCCACCTGCGCAAGTGCAAACACACCCAAATCTTTCTCGTTCCCATATAGAACGGTGGTAGAAGATAACACTTCCTCCCCTTCTCCTGCTTTTATCCCATAACACATCTCTTCTACAGACGGTGGAAACATCGATTCTTCTCTATGAAATTGCAACGGTTTTAAAAGCGAACGCTTTAACACGGTCTGGGATACTTTTCCTACCTTCATAACTTTCTCCTTACTCTGTCGGCGCTTCCGGCGGTGTCGCATTCTGTGCATTCTGTGCCTCCTCTTCCGCCTTTTTTGCAGCCTCCTCAATCTTTGCCTTCGCCTCTGCAATTGCATTGTTGATCTGCCCTTCATCCTGTGTGGCGATTGCCGCCTTTACAAGTGCAGAAGCCTCTGCATTATCTGATGCCGTTCCCACATTCACTGTGACTGGTGACGTACTGTATGTACTGTTGTTAAAAATATCTCGGCTCACTTCCTGTCCATTTTCATAGACAACCTTCCAAAGTCTCGCCGTCTTTCCCGTATGTCCGGAACCACTCTTTGTCATCACGCCAAGTGAATCTCCAGACTCGACGAATTTCTTTCCTGCCGGTGTTGTGCTCAACGTCTCACTGACAAACTCAATACTCCGGTTCGCATTTCTCGTCTCTTTTCCATAAATTGTAAATGTAAGATTCCCACCCGATATATATCCCTCAATATAAATTGGTGTCTCTGTATTATTCTTGAATTTCAAATCCTTATAGTCACCTGCGATTGCCGCATCCATAGATGGCTTCACATAATCTACTAGCATGGAATGCGGCTGCCTCTGCGTCACCTCCAGTTCCGCAAGGATCACGGCATTATAAAGTGTTGTGGATACCTGACAAATACCACCGCCCATACTCTGTACAACTTTCCCATTCTCATAAGATCCAGCTTCTGTAAACCCATTCTCCGTGGTATAAGGCTCCATCGCTGCATTAGCAGAATACTCTTCTCCCGGCATCACCAAGGCCCCATTAATATGAGCAGTTCCGGATTCTATATTCTGCACTCTTCCGCCTCCGCTTCCGCAATATGTAGTAAATGTTCCAAGTGTATCCTGAATCGTCTCCAACTGCTCCCGAGTAACATCCGGTACATCTGAGACAGACACAAGATCCACAGATGCCTCTTTCTTATCCCATTTCTTATTCAAATATGTCTCAATGGCTTTTACTGAGGCTTCTGCATCAATCGTCTTTCCCTGAACTTCATCTGTAATGACAAATGCACCGTTCTCTCGTGTAATCGTCGCACTTGCCGCTACTTTTTCCAACGGCTGCGCTTTCTCTTCAAAAACTGCCTTCGCCTTCTCGCTGTCGATCTCATATATTGCAGAAATGACTTCTTTTCCTTTGTCAAGCTTTTTCACTTCGAAATACCGACTCCAGATACTTCCATCTTTTCCATAATCAAGTGCCTTTTCTACAAGTCCATCCACATCTTTTATCGTAAAACCAATCTCTCCTAGTGTCACTTGTACATTCTCTTCTTCTATATGAAGCGAAATACTCTGTTCTTGATATTTTTTGATCTTTGCTTCTACTGCCCTTTTTGCCTCTGCTTTTTTCATACCGGACACATCCACCGTCTCAACATAGACATTATTATAAATCTCATTGTCCGCAGTGCTCATCACCCGGCTACGAAATACAAAATAGACAATTCCGAACACAATAAGAATTGAAAACACAATAATTCCTGCTACTACAAGCAATCTTTGTTTCTCTTTTGCATTCATTTTTCGTTTTCTATCCTGTGTTGTTTTTTGCATAATCAATCCTCTCTACACTAAATATGGAATCACACTTGTCGCAACCATCGCTATAATAATAACCATGATCGTAATCGCCATGATTTTTCTTACTTTTTTATCATAAAAATTCATTATTCACACCTCGATTTTATACATTTGTTTACATTCTAAACTCTTTATCGTATTTTTGCAAGAAACATTGTTGAAATGTTATTCTGTCTCGACCTCAGTTACTGCCGCCTGATGTGTCAGCCTGCTTCTATTCTGATAATCAAACAAAATGAAGTTCTCTTTTTCTTCACATGTTCCAAGTACATCATAATGAAATTTTTCAATATGAGTCATTTTTCGCAACTGTCTTTTATCGTATGCTTCATATCCAATCAAATATTGATGCTCTTTTGATTCCGTCTCATAAAATGCATTCAGCCAGTCCTTTGACACTTCATGCTCTCCCGCAAATTCCGGTCGGTTTTTGACATTCTCGCGAAGATATAGATCAAATGTCAAAAGTTCTCTGTAAAGACTCTCTCGTTCTTTATGTTTTTCTCTGATAAATCCAAGTAAAATCTCATATCTTGTAATTCTGGAATGACTCATCAGGTGCAGTTCATGATTCTCATAATATCTGCCAAGTCCCTGATACAATACAAATGGTGATGCATACTCTTCTTCCAATTTTCGCAGGCAATAAGAAAACTGCCCGCTGTTATAGTAGACCTCCACCATCTCTTCCACGCTCTTTAACTGCATCATCTCTTCATACGACAGCCACTTTGTATAGAGCACCTCATACGGCGGACGGCTCTTATATACAAGTCCATACCGTTCCTTCTGTGATTCCATATAGGAACCTTTCAGCACTTTCAAAAATCCAAGCTGAAGCTGTTCCGGGTGGAGCCGATACACATCATCAAAAGATTTTTGAAAACTCTCCATGTCTTCATACGGAAGTCCTGCGATCAAGTCCAGATGTTGATGCACATTTTCGCCCTGATTGATGCGCTGCACAATACGTGCCACTTCCTCAAACCGCATCGTTCGCCGAATCTCACGAATCGTCTGTTCATTCGTAGACTGCACCCCGATTTCAAGCTGTATCAGTCCCGGACGCATCGACTCAATCAGCTTCAATTCTTCTTCATTCAGCAAATCTGCCGCCACTTCAAAATGAAAATTCGTGATTCCTTTGTCATGCTCCTTGATATATTTCCAAATTGCAATCGCATGCTTATGGTTACAGTTAAAAGTTCGATCCACAAACTTCACCTGCGGCACTTTCTCATCAATAAAAAACTGAAGTTCTTTTTCTACCAATTCAAGTTTTCGGAAACGCAGACATTTGTCTATCGAAGAAAGGCAGTAACTGCAGGAAAACGGACACCCTCTGCTCGACTCATAGTAGATGATCTTATTCTTAAAATCTGCCATATCGTGATACACAAACGGAACTTCGCTCAAATCCATAACTTCACGCCATGAATTCTGCAAAAATTGTCCCTCTTCTCCACGGTAGGCAATTCCTTTAATCTCCGAAAGCTTCACATCTTTTCCGTGATAATACTCCACCACTTCCAAAAATGTCTTTTCCCCCTCTCCGAAGATCACCCCTGTCACTTCCGGAAGACGTTCCAGCACATCTTTTGTATCGTAGGATACCTCTGGACCACCCACCCAAATTGGAACACTCGGGAATATCTTCCCAAGCTCCCGAATCAGTTCTTCCACATAAGACAGGTTCCATATATAGCAGGAAAAACATAAGACATCCGGTTTTTTCTTATATAAATCCATCAAAATATCGTCTATCTGCTGATTGATCGTATATTCTGCAATCTGTATCTCATCCTTATACTGCTGCGCGTACGCTCTCAGACTGTACACAGCCAGATTCGAGTGAATATATTTCGCATTAATCGCCGCCAAAACAATGTTCATAGCATATCTCTCCTTCTCTTTTTGTATCTGAAAATCAAATTTCCTTATATAGTAAAAATGCTATTGTATAGACAATCTCAAACTGTCCATACAATAGCATTTTTCTTTTCGTGCGTTACACTTCGAACTCGCTCCATGAACGTTACTTTTGCAGTTAACTCAGCCCAGGCACCCTCACGGCACCCGGAAGGTTCTGCTTAGTGCTGCTTCGTTCCCGACCTGACACGGTTCACAGATTCCCGTCGCGTGAGACCCAAACATCAACGCCACTTTCAAAAGGCAGCTCCACAAATAAAAGCCCTCCGTGTAACATCACCCCTACTATAGCGGATTGTAGGTACAAGGCACCGCTAACGCCCCGGCTGCACGAGTCTATATTATACTCTCCAGACAGTACATTTGTCAATGCTATTCATCGAAATCGATAAATTCTATCACTTCGTCCAAAAATAGTTTTCCATTCAGATGATCAATCTCATGACAAAAACACTTCGCAAGTGCTCCTTCTACCGCAACAATCTTCGGATTGATCAGTTTCAACAGTCCGTCGCCCATATCCTCTATCAGACATTTCACTTTCTCATCAATTACCGTAACTTCTTTGCATTGTTTTCTTAAAATCTCATCATCAAACATTCTAAGCTGTCTTACTGCCATCTTCCATCACCTCTTGCAAAAATCAGTCTTCGTTGCATATATATTATTATAGTACGCTTCTTTTTCAACTTCAACCAATAATTGTGTATGCAATTCAGAATGTCATTTCGACTCCGCTTTTCGTTTTTCCCTCAACTCTTTAAAAAAATTCCTCATCAACGCACTGCATTCTTCTTCCAACACACCTATTTCCAATTCCACCTGGTGATTGAATTCTTCCATCTGTAGTAAATTCAGAATCGATCCCGCACATCCTGCTTTCGGATTCATACATCCTACAACAACCTTCTTCATTCTGGACTGTACAATGGCCCCCGAACACATCTGACACGGCTCCAATGTAACATACATTGTACAATCCTCAAGCCTCCAGTCGTCCATTTTCTTACTCGCCTTTTTGATTGCCATCATCTCCGCATGCGCAATCGTATTTTTGTCAATTGTTCTGCGATTATATCCACGTCCGATAATCTTATCTTCGTAAACGATCACGCATCCAATTGGAACCTCTCCAAGTGTATATGCCTTTTTTGCCTGCTTGATCGCCTCTTTCATATATTTTTCATCTTTGTTCATCATACACTCACCTTTTGTATCTTCCAACTTCAAACTCCCAAATAAAACTCGTTCTTAATTATACTGATTTCTTCTAAATCTGTCGACACCAATATCCAAAATCATCAAATGTATTCTTTTCTTCTACCGATAATTCAAGATCCGCATCCATAACACGATGAAATTGCGGAAACCCAAATGCTCTGGCTGCTGCTCGCTCTTTTTCATGATAAATTCCAGGCACACCAATCCAGCGGTTTTCCCCTTCCTCAATATACAGGAGATGGTGGTAATTATAAAATCCATGCAGCAAAAAACTATTGTTTGCCAAATGCCACTGTGTTCTCGGTAATCTTGCAAGATCCTGTCTTTGAATTTTCTCGTATGTTCTTGTCTTCGGTGGTATATACGCTTCTACCTCCTCCGTAAACTCCTGCTGTTCCACTAGTTTTTCCACATGCTCAATCAAGCTCTCTCGCTCTTTCGTCTCTTCTGTCGTAAGTTCCAACGCCGTCTCTGCATTTCCTCTCATATCTTTTAATTCTTGTCTGTCCTCTAATGCATCTTCTGCCATTTCCTCTGATATCTCTTCCTCATTCTCCTCTTCTGTATCTTCTCTTCCCCCCTGCACTTCTCTGTGTTCAGTCACCATATGTTGTATATCCGCTGCTTCCTCTTTCCACATCGCAGCGTATGTTTTCCCAGAATTGTTTTGCAAAATCAGTCCCGCAAGCTCTTCAAACACTTCTTTTCCTCCTGCGTCCTGCGGCTCGAACTTTAAAATATAATTAATCACCGGAGCTACATCTTCGATTACTCCTTGCGGAATTCCTATACATTCCTCTCCTTGCGTATAAAACACAAATACACCCAATTTCTTTTCCTGTCCAAAATCAAGGTTCTTTCCATGTATCTGAATTGCACATTTATCCACTCGTTTTTCTAACTTTATAAAACCAACATTTCGGGTCCTGTTTCCATTTTCATACTCGTACAAATACCGGATGATCTGTTTCATAAATCTCATTCCTTTCTTACTTCTATAAGACACTTTATTCATCTTTCAAAAAGAAAAGAACCAAAAAACGGCAGCATACCGCTGCCACTTTTCTATATGATTGCATTCATCTCCTGGTATAGTCTTTTCGCATAACTGTCTGTCATTCCACAGATATAGTCCGTCACAAGTAGAAGTCTTAAATACAATCTTTCCTGCTCGCTTTTCCCTTGCGCATGACAGTGGTATGCACTCTTATAGTTTTCCGAAATAAACGAAATAATTCGTTTATTGGTCTCACTCAACTCTGTATCCGTATCGTAATCAATTGCCGCCTTTACGAACTTGTCCAACAGAAAATCAAGCATCACAGCCTCCGACATCTCCATCTTATAAATAACCGATGTAGAGAACACATGTCGATATGCGATATCTCCCAAAAGATTCATCAGCTTTTCCCCATATGTCCCATGAAACAAATCATAGCAATATGTCCCACTCATAATTTTCTCATAGTTCGAAGTAAATCCATCCGTCGCACAATTGATCAAAAATCCCTGCATCTGCACAATCCAGTTCTTTACCGCATACTCCTCCGGATTTTTCACCTTTCGCCGCTGCCCGCTCGCATACTTTGCTTCCAATTTCTCCAACGCATGAAAAGAATATTCATTTTCCTCATTTGCAAGAGAAACTAACTCCTCTTTCAACTGATGATAAGAAAGAAATCCTTTCACAAACGCATCTTCAATATCCGCCGTCTTATAAGCAATATCGTCTGCTGCTTCCAAAATATAGGTCAGCGGATGGCGCTTTCCGTTCGTTCCGGTGGTCTTAGCAATCTCCTCATAAAGTTCCTGATCTGCATAGTAATATCCAAGCTTTTTATCCTTGATATTTCCTGTTGTCGTATCGATTTCCAAAGAAGATACCGGATATTTCACGATTGTCCCAAGCAGGGCATACGTCAGATTCATCCCATACTCATCCACAAGATAGTGCAGCTTACTGACAAGTCTGAGCGCCTGCGCATTTCCTTCAAAATGGTAAAAATCTTCTCGCATCTGCTCATCCAACACCTGCTCAACACTCTGTCCACAAAATGTCACAACTGGAAGGTTCCTCTTAAACCAATCGCGGATCACTGTCTCACCAAAATGTCCAAATGGTGGGTTCCCAATATCATGAATCAAACCCGCACACTGTAAAATATTGCAAATCTCCTCTTTCATCTTCGGCGTAAAATTCAAATCCTTCTGATATGCCAAAATCGATTCCCCAATATTTTGTCCCAAAGATTTTCCAAAAGAGGACACTTCCAAAGAATGTGTCAGCCTCGTCCGAATAAAATCACTTTTATCCAAAGGGAATACCTGTGTTTTGTCTTGAAGCCGCCGAAATGATGCACTCCCAATAATCCGGTGGTAATCCTTTTCAAACTCACTTCGTAGATCTGCTGTCTTATTTCCCCCTCCAAACTCTCTGTTCCTTTTGCTGGATAATAATTGATTCCACTTCATACTTTCACCCCTTCCCTTCACGCAAACTGTTTGCATTAATCCAGATAGATTGGCGGATCATAATCTTTTCCAAGCAGCGCCTTCTTCCGCTCCTGATACCCTAGAAATGCCCACTCCGTCATATCTGTCCATTTATGTTGTTCCTGATCATACACTTGCACATAACCGATTCGCTTTGGATGCATACGCACACTGTTCGTCTGATATTCTTTTCCAGTATACGGATTAATTTCTCCAAGAATCGGTATTTCTGACTCTTTCATCTCTGCCACTTTCTTTGTATCTGGAGTCCGAAATTTCGGCTTTCTTATATATCCTCTGATTCCACTAAAACCACTCTTCTTTTCCTCCACTTTTTTTGGTATCTCTTTCATCGGTTCTACTACTGGCTCTAGCTGAAGTTCTTCACTCATTTTCACAAGCTCTCCAACAGTAATATCACGCTCTGTGACACGGTTCTCCGATTTAGTTTCCGATGGCTTTTGTGACGATTCTGCCGTGTTTTCTTTCCTCACTTCTCTCTCAGCCAGCTTTGGTTGTTCTTCCGTCACAATCGTCTCCACCTGTTCCATAATGCTCAACTGAAAAGAACAGCCTAATATCTCTGCAATCATACGCATGTCCTGTTCCTGAAAATTATCTCTTTTTAACCGTTGTGTCATGTTCTGTCTAGACATATTCTTCCCGGTTCGTTTTTCAATCTGCTCTGCCAGCTCTTTGATCGTCATCCCCTTACGACTTAAGATAATTTTCACCTGTTCACCAAATGTCAGATTCTCCATGTCCGTTTCCTCCTTAGTAACTCTCTTCCAAATACTCTTCCAAAGTCATACCTGATTCCATAATTTTCTTTGCATCTTCCTCACCCACATACCGGTAATGCCAAGGCTCATATATAATTCCCGTTTCAGCGGTTTTCTCCGGTGGATAGCGCAGAATAAACCCATACTTATAACAATTTTCTTCTAGCCATTTTGCCTCTTTTGTCTCCGCCTGCTTTTCATCCAATTCCGAATATTGATTGGAAATCAAATCAAGTGCAAGTCCAAGCCCATGCTCACTTGTCCCTGGAAGTGCAACGCTCAATTTGGTATCCTCATATGCCTCCCAATAGTTCAACCCAGTATTCAGCCGTTCCTGTACAGAAAGATTAAAAACTTGTGTCTGTTTTTCAATAGAGCGATACGCTGAACAGATAATAATGTTCATCCCTTCTGCCTCTGCTGCCTTCAGCATACTGTTGAGCGGCTCTGCAATTCTAGAATCCACACTATATCCTTTCGCCACCTCCGTGAGTTCCGGCACATATCCATCTTCCATCGGATGAGAAGAATTTACCAACACCATATTCCACGGCAATTCTTTTTCTTCCTCCTCATATTCCTGATGTACCCGCTCCAACTCTCTTTGAACTTCTTTCGTTTTTTGCCTCTCTTCCTTTCGCACCTCAGCTATTGTCTCTTTCGTCCGTTTTTCCGTTTTTTTCTTCTGTCTCATACCACCAAATACAGTCCCCAATATCAATCCAAGAACGAGACACCCTACACCGACAGCCATAAGCTGTCTCTTTGTTCTCCGTATTCGTTTTACTTTTCTCTCCACCAAACTGCTATAATATCTCCACATTTTGGAACTTCGCATACCCTTCTCCTCTTTGTTTCTATAATTCAATCTTTTCTATCGTGTTTGAAAATTCACCGCAATTAGAACAAACCGCAATTTTACAAGGAATATCAGCAACTTCGTACTCCTTAAAATAATATTTCTGAGGAAATTCTTCTGGTTGTTTTATCAGATATGGATTCCCCTCTTTTGAAAACGCAATCTCAAACTGATCTAATCCTAATTTCATGCCAAGCCTAGTTGCTTTCATAAAACTTTCCTTCAGCACCCAGTAGCGATAAAACTCCTCTGCTCTTTCCTCTTCCGTATTCTGCTCCAAGATTCTTTGAAATTCGGACGTACAAAAAAAACGTCTGGCAACATCCAGCCTAACCTGTTTGACACCTTCGATATCGCACCCAAGATACGTCGCATTGCTTTCAATATCCGTAATGGAACAAAGTGCATAATGTCCTGAGTGAGACAGGTTAAAAACCAGATCTTCTGATATGTCATATGCTTCTCGCATCTGCTCATATAATATCCATACCCCTATGCTCAAAGCTTTTCCTTCCTGACATATAATCTTATCCGCCTTTTCCTTACGAAAATCTGGAACTTTTTTGTAGTATTGTAAATATTTTTCTTTCTTCAATAAAGATGTTACATCTGCAACCCATGTTCTAATCATATGTTCAACTTCCTTCATATGCTATAATACCATATGTTATTATTTTTTTTCCATAGAAATTTATTTATTTCTATACTAAAAAGGACAGATTTTTCTCTGCCCTCACTTCATAACCTTGTTTCGCAATTTTCCCCATATAAAAATCTGAAAGTACATATACGCCTTGTCAAATACAAACACCCCCGCCTGTGCTCCGATCAAGACAATCCAAAACATCTTTTCTACTGCTTCTTCTGCCAAAATCAAAGTCGGAAAAATAAGCAGCACCGGAATAAACATGGCATTAAAGATTATGTATTTTCCAATCCACACCGCAACTGTCTTTTTCTGAATCTTGGAACTTTGGGCAACCTTCTCCCAAAGGATCTCGCTCAACACCAAATAAATCCCCATTGCAAGAAATGTAATACAGTACAGACGATTCGGCGCCACAATCAGCCCCACCACAAAACTTGCTGCCAAAAACGCTGCGCCTGCCTTGATTCCCCATTCCCGCAATACAATCCCGACACAGAATGCTGCCGCTGCGATCAGGAACAGGCTGCTTGTCTCAATCACTGCACTCAACACAAGTAAAATGACCGCAAATGCTGCGAGCACTCCTGTGAATGCCATTTTTTTCGCATTTACATGCATGAGCAAAGATCGCCTCCCATACATTCGCACAGTGTGTCTGCACACCATAAATCACAACATAAGTTTCCCGTTCCATACGATGGACGACCATAGCCATATCCCGTATTCTGATAACGCTGTCCTCTAAACTGCAACTGATTTGCATAATTTACATATTCCATATTGTTCGGCTCCATTGCCGCCGCCTGTTTCGCATGATCTACCGCCACAAGATTATTTCCCAAACCCATGTTGGCTATCGAACTGTAATAATACCACATCGCATTTCGATTCGGTATATTAGAAAGCACATTTAATGCCTCCCGGAAACGCCGTGTATTAATATAGTTTCTTGCCGCCTGAAGTTCCACAGTCTCCTGACCGCCTCCGGAATAAGACTGCTGCTGACCACCTGTATAAGATCCGGAAAAACCGCCTTCCCGTTCCTTCATAATCTGATCATACGCTTCCTGAATCTCTTTAAACTTTTCCTCTGCCAACCCTGACAGCGGATTGTCTACATACGAATCCGGGTGATACTTTCTGCTCATCTCCCTGTATGCTCTTTTTACTTCATCGTTACTTGCACTTGGTGAAACACCTAACACCTCATATGGATTTGCTATCATAATCTTCTATTCCTCTTCTTTATTTTTTTCCAACTGCTTTTTATCATACTTTTCCCACACGCCTACATACAAAATATTCCTCAGTATGTCCGCATCTTCAATACATGGCAGACGTTCAAACTGACTGGTACATTCTGCCAACACATAGGTCATCATCTCTTTGCATCGCTCATCAAAGTCCGGTTCCCCGTACAACGAAATCAATGCGTTATAACTGCCATTTTCCAAATCTTTCTCAACATCGTCATACGCATCTAAAATATAGATAAACTTTCCAAGATAGAATCCCATCCTACGCAGAGTTTTGGTCCACACATCCTGTCTGTAAGTCAATAGTTCTGCCATCAACTCTCCAAAATACCTTGCCGTAATATCAATATTCTCTTCTTCCTGCTCCTCACATGTCTGCAGTTTTTTTAGGCATCTTCGAATTATCCTGCATTTCTTTGGATATTTTTTTTCAATCTCAAGATATGTCTTTCGGAATGCCCGAACTCCAACAAGTCCCGCCTTGCTCTTCTCATCTTTCCAATCATCTGCAAAATGAAAATAGGTCAGCACAATATTCATATCTGCCGCATATTCCGTAATCTCATTATATAGCATCTTCTGCTTTTTCGCCGGATGCACCACACATCGGTGTTCCTCAAGACTCATGTCACTCTCATAAAGAGAATGTAACAGAATCACAAGAAATGTCATATCATAGGTCAACGTCAACTGTCCTAAAAATCCATGCTTTTCTCGTAAGACTTTGCACAGTCCACAATAATACGCCTTATATTTGTAAAAATCTTTCATCTTCAGTTCCGGCTTAGACGCTGTCACATATCCAAACAAGATTTTCCCTCTTTCCAATTAAATCATTCTCAAAAAGTAGCATTGACATTTGCATATCTCGCTTATTATATCATACTCTGATTTTCTTTTGGAGTATTTTACAAATATTTTATGATTATATGGGATATTTGCAAAAAAACAAGATATCTTAGCCTCTAAAGCTACGATATTTTGTATATTTAACTTTATTTTAGTATGGAAGAAAAATAACAGAAAATACCATAACTCAAACTTCCCACACCAATAAGGTGTGATTAACCTTGAAAATTCAATATTTCAGCCAATTAAAAAGGCATAAATACGTTCCTTTGGTATAATGGAATTGTCGAAAAACCA
>NZ_JBQKED010000002.1:0-128866 GCF_052121495.1 Faecalimonas sp. LCP19S3_D12
ATCTCAGTCTTTCTGGGATGAAGGGTATATTTTATTTCTTCATAATAGTCGGTAAAGATTCTTTGTAAGATATTCATAAGTCTATTATGCAGGAAAAAGGAAGAAAAAGAAACCCCCTAACCCCTCAAGATTGAGGGGAAGGGGAGCTGAATAGGCGAAGCCTATTTTTTACCTCGCTCTTCTCTCATGGTCGTTCTTAAGTTAGTAAAATCATATCACACAAAAATTCTCATTTCAATCTCTTTTCCCACAAAACAATTAATTTTGTAGAAAACTCATAATATTTAGCTATCAGTTTTATACACTTTACATAGTTGTCAAACTTTTCACAATTTCATCAATTGTTTTCTGCCCCATCACGACAATTTCATCATTGATAACGGTCATTGGAACACGCTCAATCTTATACTTTTCAATGAGATCCGAATACAATTTTGCATCATACATGTCCGCTGTGACATAGTCGCTTTCCATCGCAATCTTTTGGCATGCAGCCACTACATGTGGGCAGTGATGGCAGGATAAGGATACAAAAATTTTGATTGCAACCGAAAAATCAATTTTCTCAATTTCTTTTTTTGTTTTTCGTTCTAGTTTCTGTCCGGCGCCTCCTGCATTACAAATTGACGCCAAAAAAGAGTTGATCTCTTTTCCTCCCGGCACTCCATGAAAACACGCTCCCGAATATACTCCCGATTCATCATAAATTCCAACAACCGGCAAATGTTCTCCATGAAGTTCTTGGAAAATAACTTCATTCTCATTCTTTCTCCAAAAATGCACCTGTACTTGTTCATTCACAGAGGCAATTGCTTTTAAAAAGGAACCAAGTTCCAGACTCTTTTCATCTTCGAAGTCTAAAACTGCATGCAAAACGACAGTTCGTCTCATCTTTTGAAACAAAGGAGCAATCTGTTGTTTTAATTCTTCTGATACCAATCTACTCTGTCCCGAAATTTTTTTCATCTGATCCATAAAGACTCCTTTTACAGCATTCCAACCAAATCCAAACTTGGCATTAAAGTTTCTTCTCCCGGTTTCCAGTTTGCAGGGCACACCTGTTCTCCGTGCTCTTCTACATATTGAGCTGCTTGAACTTTTCTGAGAAGTTCTTCTGCATTTCTTCCAATTCCAAGATCATGTACTTCATATGCTTTGATTTTTCCATCCGGATTTATAATAAAAGTTCCTCTCAGTGCCTGACCTTTTTCCTTGAGTCTGACGCCAAAAAATTTTGCAAGCTCTCCTGTCGGATCAGCCAACATCGGATATGCAATTTTTTTGATCGTGTCCGATGCGTCTGCCCATGCCTTATGCACAAAATGTGTATCCATGGATACGGAATAAATCTCACAGCCACACTCTTGAAATGCTTCATAAAAATCTTGTAAATCGCCAAGCTCCGTAGGGCATACAAATGTAAAATCTGCCGGATAAAAGAAAAATACAGACCAATGCCCCAGTATATCTTCCTTGGTAATTTCTTCAAATGCCCCGTTGTGATAAGCTTGTACTTTGAACGCTTTTACTTCTTCATTAATCAAACTTCGCATCATTTCACACACCTTTCTTTAATACTGTTACATTTATTATAGATATTTCTTATCTCCTGTTCAAGCTGTTTTCTCAATCCTTCACTTATTTTGTACAATTTTTGCGTATTGTATAGTTTTTCAATAAAATCTGTAAAAAGAAGATTTCTTATGCTTGTCATTTCAACAAGCTTTGCTATAATGAAATCAGATAACTGTTCGACCATGCGAAAGGAGGAAATATATTATGGCAGACAATTTGAGTATCACAAATTTGAACGGTGTTACAGAAGATGAGGATACAACTTGCGGCATCAACGACATGAACTGCTTGTCAGAAGATGAAGATACGACTTGCGGTATCAATGATATGAACTGTGTCGCTGAGGATGAGGATACAACCTGCGGCATCAACGACATGAACTGCTTAGGTGAATAATCCATGCAAAAAAGAGGAACTGCTTTTTATCTGCAGTTCCTCTTTTTGCCTTTTATCTTAGACCGGATAACTTCCGTTTTCTGTATCAGCAACAGTCTGATCAACGCCTGTCTGCTGCGCTTCTCTGTATTTAAAGAAGTCTGTTGCAACCTGTGGGAATAACGCATATGATAATACGTCTTCATCCTGCTGTGACCACTGTGCCATTTCTCCTTTTAATGTATCCAATTCATCCGGAATCAAATCTGCCGGACGGCATGTGATCACTTCTGTATCACCGATACATTTCTTTTGAACTTCTTTGTTAAACGGTTTTACAGTTGCTCCGTATTTTCCGCTCAAGATATCTTTCGTCTCTTTTGTAGCCATCTTGTAGCGTTCACCCATCAATACGTTAAATACAGCCTGTGTACCAACGATCTGCGAAGACGGTGTTACAAGTGGTGGCTCGCCAAGATCCTTACGAACTCTTGGCACTTCTTCAAGCACATCGTAGAATTTGTCTTCTGCCCCTTGTTCCTTTAACTGAGATGTCAGGTTCGATAACATACCACCTGGTACCTGATAAAGCAATGTCTTGATATTTACACCAAGGTTCTTTGGATTTAACAATCCGGAATCCAACGCTTCATCACGAATTGGTCTAAAGTAATCTGCAATCTCTGCCAACAGATTCTGATCAAGTCCTGTGTCATACGGTGTTCCCTTGAATGTCTCTACCATAACTTCTGTAGCCGGCTGAGATGTTCCCATTGCAAATGGCGAAATTGCTGTATCAATTACATCTACTCCCGCTTCAACTGCTTTCAAATATGTCATAGAAGCCACACCTGAAGTATAGTGTGTGTGAAGCTGAATTGGAAGATCTGTTGCATCTTTCATCGCTTCAATCAATTCTGTTGCTTTATAAGGAACCAAAAGTCCCGCCATATCTTTGATACAGATCGATGTCGCACCCATATCTTCGATTTTCTTTGCGATATCCATCCAGTAATCTAATGTATAGGCATCCCCCAATGTGTAAGAAAGTGCTACCTGTGCATCTGCCTTTTCTGCAACTGCAGCTTTTACAGCAGTCTGAAGATTACGGATATCATTCAAGCAGTCAAAAATACGGATGATATCAATTCCGTTTGCTACAGATTTTTTAACGAAGTATTCTACTACGTCATCTGCATATGGACGGTATCCCAAGATATTCTGTCCACGGAATAACATCTGTAATTTTGTATTTTTAAATCCATCACGGAACTTACGAAGTCTCTCCCATGGATCTTCTTTTAAGAAGCGAAGTGATGCATCAAATGTAGCTCCCCCCCAACATTCTACTGAGTGGTAACCTACCTGATCCATTTTATCTACGATTGGAAGCATCTGCTCTGTTGTCATTCTTGTCGCAATCAGAGACTGATGAGCATCACGTAAAATAGTTTCTGTAATTTTAATTGGTTTTTTTGTGATTTCCATTCTATTGTCCTCCATATTTATTTCACTCCAAAGATTGCCATAAATGTTCCGGCTGCTACCGCAGTACCGATTACACCGGCAACGTTAGGTCCCATCGCATGCATCAGCAAGAAGTTGGTAGGATCCGCCTCTGCACCGACTTTCTGAGAAACTCTGGCTGCCATAGGAACCGCAGACACACCTGCTGAACCAATCAGAGGGTTTACTTTTCCGCCCGACAACTTACACATCAATTTACCGAACAGTACACCTGCCGCCGTACCGAACGCGAACGCTACAAGACCTAACACAACGATTTTGATTGTATCCCAGTTCAAGAATGCTTCTGCACTTGTTGTAGCACCAACCGAAGTACCAAGTAAGATAACTACGATGTACATCAACGCATTAGACGCTGTCTCTGTCAGCTGTCTTACAACACCTGATTCTTTGAATAGGTTACCTAACATCAGCATACCAACAAGCGGAGCTGTTGTAGGAAGGATTAAAGAAACAACGATTGTGATAATAATCGGGAACAGAATCTTTTCCAGTTTGGAAACAGGTCTTAACTGCTCCATTTTGATTTTACGTTCTTTTTCTGTTGTCAATAGCTTCATGATCGGAGGCTGAATGATAGGAACGAGTGACATATAAGAGTATGCCGCCACTGCGATTGGTCCTAAAATTGCAGTCTGCTGTAATTTTCCAGCAAGGAAAATAGATGTCGGTCCATCCGCTCCACCGATGATTGAAATTGCCGCTGCTGCTTTGCCAGAGAATCCCATTGCCATTGCTCCAAGGTATGCCGCAAAGATACCAAACTGTGCTGCGGCACCGAGAAGGAAACTCTTCGGGTTGGCGATCAACGGTCCAAAGTCTGTCATCGCTCCAACACCCATAAAGATCAGAGATGGTAAAATTGCCCACTCATCTAATAAATAGAAATAATGTAATAATCCGCCGACCCCGTTTGAAGATTCTTCAATCGACATCATAATGTCCGGATAAATGTTAACTAACAGCATACCAAAGGCGATCGGAACCAATAAAAGTGGCTCAAATCCTTTTGCGATTGCCAAATATAGAAACACACATGCTACCAGAATCATGACATAATTTCCTACTGTAAGGTTAAAAAATGCCGTCTGCTCCATGAGGTTTCCTAATGTACTTGTAATGTATTCCATTTTTTGACCCCCTAGTTAGTTCAATGTAGCCATTACTGCTCCTGCTTCTACTGCATCACCTACTGCCACATCAATACTTGCAACTGTTCCATCTTCCGGAGCTACAACCGGAATTTCCATCTTCATTGCTTCCAGAATGATTACTGTATCTCCTCTGGAAACTTTTTGTCCAACGCTTGCCTCTACTTTAAATACTTTACCTGCTGCTCCTGCTTCTACTTTGATTCCGCCTGCTGCTCCCGCTGCTTTTGGTGCTGCCGCCGGTGCCTTCGGTGCAGGCGCTGCCTTTCTTGGTGCCGCCGGTGCCTTCGGTGCAGGCACTGCCTTTCTTGGTTCTGCTCCGTTTTCTTCTACTGTTACATCATATACATTGCCATTTACTGTGATTGTATAGCTTTTCATTTTTATTTTCCTCCTAAATTCTTCTACTTAATTCCAATTATTTGACGGGCGACGTCTGATAGAGCGCACTACAAAACCATCTGTCGATGTGCCTGTCTGTGCTGCAATCGCAGCTGTAATCACTGCCACTAATTCCAAATCGTCTACATATTCAGTATCTTCTTGTGCCGTCTCTGCAACTACAGGTGTCGCTGTCTGAACCGGCTGCGGACTCTTCTTTGTGAGTTTCTCCACAAATGGTGGAATATATTTGATCAACGAAATCAAAAATGCCAAGAAAATCAAGACAACAAATACGGTTCCCATACCTAATACTGTATTCAATCCTGCTTTTTCCAAAATCTCTGCTGTTGTATATTTTGCTGAAACATCCATAGACTCTAAGTTTAGGTCCTCATCAAACTTAAATTCTATCGTTGCCTCTCTGTCTTCATATTCTGCCAATGTAGAAACAGAAAGTTCTTTATCGGATGCTTCAAACTCATATTCACCATGTTTTACATAAGAGCCACACTCTTTTTCAGCTCCCTCCCACGCATCAAGCATAGACAGGAAATTATCCCCCTCAATCGGAAGTCCTGACTGCATCATCGTGTAATCCAGCTGGTAGTCTGAAAGAGATCTGAATTGCTCAAACCCTTCTTTTCCCATCTGGGAAAAACTAGTGATAAGTGTCTCTGTTATCTGTTGTGCTGCCGATTCATCATATTCGGTGTCTGCTTTCTGGGAACACCCTGCAAAACTAAGCGATGCCGCCAAAACACATACTATTAAGCTCATTCTTTTCTTCACTTTGCCTCACCTCACTAAACCGTTCCGTGTTTTTTTGCCGGGCGGTCTTCTCTCTTTGTGAACAGCATCTCAAATGCACCTATCAAATATTTTCTTGTATCTGCAGGTTCAACGATCGTGTCTACATAGCCACGTCTTGCCGCAGACATCGGACTTGACTGAATCTCTCTGTATTCTGAAGCCTTTGCATTGATTGTCTCTGCATCCGAATCCGCATACATAATTTTTGCTGCCAATGTCGAATCCATCATTCCAATCTCTGCTGTTGGCCATGCATATACCATATCAGCCCCGATAGATTTGCTGTTCATTGTCACATAAGCACTTCCATATGCTTTTCCAATAATTACATTTACTTTTGGTACTGTTGCATTTGCAAATGCATAAGTTAATTTTGCTGCTTCCCTTGCAAGTGATTTTTCAGAACATTTGCTCGCCTCAAATCCTGTCACATTTGTAAGGGTTACAACCGGGATATTGAATGCATCACAGAAGTTCACAAAATCAGCCGCTTTCTTACATCCGCGCACAGACAATGTTCCGCCAAATTCCTGCACGGCGCTACCTTCTTCATCATATATCTTTGCGCGGTTTGCAACAGCTCCGATTGTCATTCCATTCAAGCGGATAAAACCGGTCACCATATCTTTTCCGTATTCTTTCTTTGTCTCAAAGAATACATTGTCATCAGATACTAAAGTAAGAATGATAGAGGTATCCTCCACTGCATTCTCAATACCTTCACAAACACGGTTTAAATCGTCAAGACACTCATCATAAGACGCATCATCTTCATTGTTTGTTGGGAGCATGCATACTAAAGAACGAATTTGTCCAAGGATCTCATCTTCTGTTCCAACTCCATCAACTAAACCGGATTCTTCGCTCTGGAATTTTGCAGATGAAGTGTCACATTTTGAAACCTCATTTCCTGCAATTGCATTTGGAGCATTTAAGAATAATTTTCCTTTTCCTTCCATAAACGTAAAATCAGTCATCGCAGATGCAACTGCAAGTCCACCACCACATTTTCCAAAAACTGCTGTAATCTGTGGAATCACCCCCGATGCCATAGCCTGCTTCATATAAAGGCTGCCAAATCCATTCAATGCATCCGTTGCCTCTTGAAGTCTTAATCCTGCGCAGTCTACAAGACCAATAACCGGCGCTCCCATCTTCATTGCCATATCATAAATATTGGCAATCTTCTTTGCGTGCATCTCTCCGATCGCTCCTTTTAAAACAGAAGCATCCTGGCTGTATACATACACCAAATTGCCGTCAATCACTCCATAACCTGTGATGACACCATCAGCCGGAGTCTCTTTCTCCTGCATGTTAAAGTCGGTTGTTCTTGCTGTAACTGCACCACCGATTTCAACAAAGCTTCCTTCGTCAAGTAAAGTGGCAATTCTTGTACTTGCGAGGTTTTTAGATGTTGTGTTGCTCATAAATCTAGTCCTCCATTTTTATATATTTTTTTAAAGTTAAACCAATTTTCTGCCAATTATAAGTATATCTTATATTTTTAGAAATAGCAATTCTTTTTCCACAATATTTGATATTTTTTTCACACACCCTACTTTCTTAAAAAAACATTTGTACCTGTCTTTCGTTTATGCTACAATTCAACTTACGGGATAATAATTTACTAAATTACTTTAAGGAGGTATTCGGATTGAACATATCAGACAGAATAGTGAAGCTTCGTTCTTTTATGGAAGAAAAACACATCGATGCTTATGTTGTGCCATCTGCAGATAATCATCAAAGTGAATATGTCGGTGAGCATTTTAAATCCAGAGAATTTATCACTGGTTTTACAGGTTCAGCGGGAACCGCTGTAATCACAAAAGATGCTGCAGGTCTTTGGACAGACGGACGTTATTTTATTCAGGCGGAAGCGCAGCTGGCCGGGAGTGGTATAACACTCTATCGCATGGGTAACGCAGGAGTTCCAACTGTCTCAGAGTATCTTGACTCTGTACTCCCTGAAAATGGGACTTTAGGATTTGACGGACGTGTCATCGCTATGCAGGAGGGAAAAGATTTCGCAGAACAATTTTCTTATAAGAATATCCGTATTGAATACTCTTACGACCTTGTGGATGCCGTTTGGGAAGAACGGCCAAGCCTTGCAGCCGAACCTGTATTTTTGCTGGATGAAAAATTTTCCGGTGAATCCACGACTTCTAAGCTCTCCCGTTTGAGAGACTCAATGAGGGAAAATGGTACTGACGTACATGTTTTGACTACATTGGACGATATTGCATGGCTTCTTAATATCAGAGGAAACGATGTAATGTATTCTCCTCTTGTTCTGAGTTATGCTGTAGTCACGATGAATGAAGTACATTTATTTATAGATGAAAGCAGACTAGATGAACATGTAAAATCAGAACTTAAAAAGGATAATGTTGTTTTCCATCCATATAATGACATTTATACTTTTGTAAAAGACTTTGATTCTAATAACACAGTCCTGATTGACCCTGCAAGAATCAATTACGCTTTGTATAATAATATCCCGGATAGTACGAAAAAAGTTGAAAAGACTAATCCTACTATTTTATATAAAGCAATGAAGAATGATGTAGAGATTGAAAACATCAAAAAAGCACACGTAAAAGACGGCGTTGCCCATACCAAATTTATGTATTGGTTAAAGACAAGTCTTGGCAAAGAAAAGATAACTGAGATGAGCGCATCAGACAAACTAGAAAGTCTACGCGCCAAACAGGACGGTTTCTTGTGGCCTAGTTTCGAGCCAATCTGTGCATTTAAGGCAAATGCTGCAATGTGTCACTACACTTCTTCCGCAGAGACAGACTGTGAGTTGACAGCCGGAAATCTGTTCTTAACAGATACTGGCGGAAATTACTATGAAGGTTCCACAGATATCACAAGAACTGTTGCTTTAGGAGAGATCAATGATGAGTTGAAACTTCATTTCACAACAGTTTTAAGAAGTATGATGAGCCTGTCAAGAGCCAAATTTTTGTATGGCTGCTGCGGTTATAATCTTGATGTATTAGCCCGCCAGCCAATGTGGGAGTTAGGTCTTGATTACAATCACGGTACCGGACACGGCGTTGGTTATCTTCTAAATATCCACGAAGGACCTACTGGTTTCAGATGGCGCATTCGCGGACATGAAGCACATCCGTTGGAAGCCGGCATGGTGATTACAGATGAACCTGGTATTTATATCGAGGGTTCTCATGGTATTCGTACCGAAAATGAATTAGTAGTACGAAAAGGTGAAGAGACTGAGTATGGACAGTTTATGTACTTTGAACCAATCACCTATGTACCTATTGATTTGGATGCAATCAATCCAGATCTTCTGAGGGAAGATGAAAAAGCCTGGCTGAATGCATATCATAAGCAAGTTTATGATATCATTGCTCCTCATCTGACAAAAGAGGAGGAAGAATGGCTTCGCATCTACACGAGAGAAATTTAAAATAACTTTATTGGGAGGACTTTTATTTATGGGAACAGCAAAAAAAGCAAAATATCCGATTGGATTTTACATTTGTTGTATCACTTACACATTTGAACGTTTTGCGTTCTATGGTACAAAACCGCTTTTAGCATTATTCCTTGCTGCATCTGTAGCAGAAGGCGGTATTGGAGTAACTAAAGCACAGGCTGGTGAAATCGCAGTTTGGCTTACTTCACTTACATACATCACACCAATTGTCGGCGGATGGTTAAGCGACCGTTTCTTAGGTGCCAGATATGCCGTTACACTTGGATGTATCATTATGGGTCTTGGCTATTTCTGCGGATGGCAGGCACACAGCGTACCTATGGTATGGATAATGATTTTAGTCGTATCTATCGGTACTGCATTCTTCAAGGGAAACCTTGCTGCTATTATCGGACGTCTGTTTGATGATCAGGCTTTACTGGATTCAGCATTTTCTATCCAATATTCATTCGTTAACATTGGTTCTTTCTTTGGATCTATGATTTGTGCAACATTATACATGTACACATTTAAACAAGGACAAGTGTTAGGTTTCCGTCAAGTATTCTTGCTTAGCGGTATTCTTGTAATCATCGGTGGTATTTTCTTTACACTCTGCTATGGAAAATTACAGGGACAGGGTATCAAGCCATTTAAATATCTTACAGATACAAGCGGAAATGTAATCGGTGAAGTAAAGAAAGAAAAGAAAGAGAAATCAACAGCTCCACTTACATCAAAAGAGAAGAAAAACGTATGGGCTATCGTTTTGGTATCTGCCATCTCAATTATTTTCTGGCTGGCTTACTATCAGCAGGACGTTGTTCTTACATTCTACTTACAGGATTATGTAAACAGAGACCTTGGTTTCTTCGAACTTTCACCAGCTCACTTAACAACAACATGGAATGGTCTGTTATGTATCGTTCTCAGTTTGGCAGCTGCTAAATTGTGGGCAAAATTAGCAAAAAGACCTCAAGGTGACTTGTCCATGTTCAGTAAAATCACTCTTGCATTTGTATTTTTGGGACTCTCTTACATTATGCTTGTAATGACAGAGTTAACAAGAGGGGTTGGTGCTCCATCTTCTGTAAAAGGTAATGTAATGTGGATCTTCTTATTCGGAATCTTCCTTACAATCGGTGAGATTTGCTTCTCCCCACTCGGAAACTCTTTCGTAAGTAAGTATGCTCCAAAGAAATACTTATCTGTATTGATGGGGGTTTGGACTTTAGCAACATTCTTTGCAAACTTAATCAACGGTCAGTTCCAGAAAATCGTTGAAAAAATGGGTATTATGCCAGTATTCGTAACATTTGCAATCGTTGCATTCATCTGTGCGGTTGTTATGTTCTTACTGACAAAACCATTAAACAAGTTGACAGAAGAATAAAATTTCTATATAAAAAAACTGGTTTGAAGCTTATTTTCAAATCAGTTTTTTATATTCTTTATTTATTCCTTTTGATTCCGATACTGCACAGGTGTCATATCACATGTCTTTTTAAATAATCTGTTAAAATGCTCTACATTCTGATAGCCAACTGCCAATGCTACTTTTTCTACAGTCATATTTCCTGTCTTTAACAAATTCTTTGCTTTTTTCATTCTTGCTTTTTTGACGATTTCTCCAAATGTCATGCCTGATTTTTCCTTAATATATTTTGACAAATACGGCTTTGATAAAAAGAATTTTTCAGAAAGATCATCTAATGTCACATGCAAATAATTCGTCTGGATATAATTTAAAATTTCTATCATTCTCTCCTCTTTTTCATCGTTGGCATGCTGTATCTCTTCAATTTTATTTACCGCAACAGTCAACGCCTGTATAGATGCCTTGATGATATCTGCATCGATTCCGACTCCCCAGTGTACCTTTCCTTTACAGTTCACCCCTACATATGCCACTGCCTTTGATGACGATCCTTTTGTCAGAGAATGTTCTTCATAAAAAGATAACTCGTAACCGATATTAAAATATTGTTTGATTGCATTGCTGACAGCATCCAAACGTCCATTTCCAACACCTGTCATCACATATTTTTTGCCACCATAGCAAATGGTCACATCTGCTTTCATGCCATCTTTCTGTTCAAAATGACACTCATCAATTGTAAACGTATTTTGGATATGAATATAATGCTCTTCAAAAATATGATATATCCATTCCGGAGTAAGTTCTTTATGTGCCTTGTCTGACACATCTTTTACAAGATACCCAACTTCCTCCCGCATTTTCTCCGGAAGACTAATGCCAAAACTTTGTTTTAATATGTAGTTTACGCCGCCTTTTCCTGACTGACTGTTAATACGAATCACATCTGAATCGTATTCTCTTCCAACATCTTTTGGGTCAATCGGAAGATATGGAACCGTCCAATGGGCGCGATCTTTTTCTTCTCTATATGCCATTCCTTTCGCAATTGCATCTTGATGTGATCCCGAAAATGCAGTAAATACCAATTCCCCAGCATATGGCTGTCTCTCGTACACATGCATTCTTGTCAGTCTCTCGTATTTTTCACAAATCTCTCTCATATTTGAAAAATCAAGTTTGGGATCCACACCATGAGAAAACATATTCATCGCCAGTGTGATGATATCCACATTTCCTGTTCGCTCTCCATTTCCAAATAAGGTTCCCTCGATTCTGTCAGCTCCTGCAAGCACACCAAGTTCTGCATCACAGACTCCGCATCCTCTGTCGTTGTGTGGATGCAGACATAAGATCACATTTTCTCTGTACAGCAGATTTTTGCTCATATACTCTACCTGTGTTGCAAACACATGCGGCATTGCATTTTCAACAGTTGTCGGAAGATTGATGATGACTTTATTGTCCTTCGTCGGTCTCCACTCTTCCAACACTGCATTACACACTTCCAATGCATAATCAACCTCGGTCCCAGGAAAACTCTCTGGGCTGTATTGAAATGTAAAGTTTCCTTCTGTCTCATCCGCAAGTTTTTTTAACAGTTTTGCACCGTCAATTGCAATCTGCTTTACTTCTTCTTTTGATTTTTTGAACACCTGCTCTCGTTGCGCTACCGATGTCGAATTATATAAATGAATTACTGCATGCGGTGCTCCTTTGACTGCCTCAAATGTCTTCTTGATGATATGTTCACGCGCCTGTGTCAGCACTTGAATCGTCACATCATCCGGAATCATATTCTGCTCAATCAAGGTTCGCAGAAACTGATACTCTGTCTCTGAAGCTGCCGGAAACCCGACTTCAATCTCTTTGAATCCAATTGCTAAAAGCATCTGAAAAAATTCTATCTTTTCTTCCAAACTCATCGGCTCAATCAGTGCCTGATTTCCATCTCGCAAATCCACACTGCACCAAATCGGCGCTTTGTCAATATAATCTTTTTTTACCCAATCATAGCTGATTTCAGGCGGCATAAAATAACTTCTCTCATATTTTTCAAAATTCTTCATCTTTCTTACCCCTTCGTTAAAATAAATCAATTTTGTTATCTTTATTTATCCTACCATATTTATCCATCACGTAACAGTGACAAATTTAATCATTTTTATTGATTTATTTTAACATATACATAGCGAAGAGCTTTTGTAAGTACCACATAAATGTTTTTTGCGGCACTGACTTTGTAATTACAAGCGGATATTCTTTTATTTTAAAATCTTTCAGATAATATGTAACACTCCCTACAGTCTCCCCTGCCTGAACGGGTGCTTTCAATGTCTTTTTGATATCAGTCTTGATATCTACTGTTTCCCCCTCCTTCAATAAAAATGGCAGTTCCTGCGTATCTGTTTTGATTTTTGTCTCTGCCATCGCCACATCAAAAATATCATCACTTTTGGGAATCCCATTTTCAACGATGATACAAGAACTGTCCTGTTTTTGGAATACATTCTCGTATTCATATTTTTGAAGTCCATACTCCATCAATGCTTTCGTATCTTTCCATTTATAACCTTTATTGTTCGGCCACCCACACCCTAAAAGTGCCACGATAAATGTCCGTTCTCCTTGCTTTAAAGCCCCAACATAGCAATACCCTGCATCACCTGTAAAACCAGTTTTCCCAGACAGCGCTCCATCCATCATCCCTAAAAATGCATTATGATTATTACAGGAAAATTGTCTCTTTCCTTCTACATCTGTAAATGTGTGGTTCTGCGCCTGGGTTATCTCCAAAAACAGCTCTTTTTGAGGCGAAACCTTAATACAATACCGCATGATTTTGGCCAGTTCTTCCGCTGTTGTAGAATGTTTCCCATTTTCATCAGAAGCATCCAGACCGTTTGGTGTTATAAAATATGTATCCTTACATCCGATTTCTTCTGCCTTCTCATTCATCATTCGAGCAAATCCCTCTACTGTTCCTCCCACCTGTTCTGCAATTGCAACTGCTGAATCATTGTGAGACTCCAGCATCAAAGAGTATAAAAGATCACGCAAATAGAATTGTTCTCCATTTGCCATTCCCAAATGTACTCTCGGCTGTCTTGCCGCATTCTCTGACACAGTGACAATTTGATCTGGTTCTCCTTTTTCCAATGCTAAAATACAGGTCATAATCTTTGTGGTACTTGCCATTGCTTTTTGTTCATATCCATTCTTTTCAAACAAAACACGCCCACTATCCGCATCCATAAGGACTGCTGACTGGGCGTATAATTGTTTTGGCTCCTCCTCTTTTGCATATGAGGTTATCCCAAAAAGGAGTACACATGTCAATATAAATACTAATATCCGTTTCACGATGTCCCGCCTATTGATTCTTTTGTTCAATATATGCAGTGCATGAAACATCCATTCCTGTTTAGAGATTCAGACGCAACTGTACCTCATCTTCTGCCTCCGATTTGAAATCCTCCATTTTTTCCGGGTTGATACTCGGGAGTTCATCAACAGACTGCACGCTGAATCTTCTAAGAAATTCCTCCGTGGTGCCGAATAAAAGCGGTCTTCCAGGTGCATCTAGTCTTCCGACCTCCGCAACCAGATCATATTCAATCAGCTTATTAACTGCATGGTCTGATTTCACCCCGCGAATCTTTTCAATCTCAAGCTTTGTAATCGGCTGTTTATACGCAATAATCGAGAGCGTCTCCAGTGCAACATCCGTCAGAACATGACGTTTAGGCTGTTTGGCAATTCGGATCAAATACTCATACGTATCCTTTTTGGTACACATTTGAAATGCATTTTCCATTTCAATAATATGAATTCCCCTATCTTCTTTTTCATATCGATCCATCATATTGTGTATTACTTTTCGTGTTGTCTCCACATCCTGCTCTAATGTTCTTGCAATCTTATCAAGTTCAACCGATTCTCCCATTGTAAAGAGGATCGCTTCTATAATCCCTTCCATCTTTTTAATCTTCATTCTCTGTATTCCACCTTTCACCGGATTGCGAATCTTGTCGAGAAGTAATCATAATCTCTCCAAATGTATGCTCCTGTTCAATCGTGATTGCTCCGACTTTCATCATCTCCAAAACAGCAAGAAATGTAACTACAATGTGCAGTTTTGACTTCTGGTGCATCAAAAGATTACGAAAACTGAATTTGTGATGTGTTCTGATATACTCATTCAGATATTCCATCTTATCATCCACGGTCACTTCTTCTTTCTCAATTTTACCAAATGTACTTCTTACAGGATCTATCTTATCATTTTGACGTCTCATGACATCTTTAAATATCCGATTCAGTCTTGCCAAAGTAAGTCCATCCAAAAGCTCATCCAAATCAAATGGCTGTTGGTAGGTTTTGACTTCCTCCGGTATGTCCGGGCCTTTGAACATCATACGCTCACCATCAATCTGACGATCTCGAAGCTCATATGACATATATTTATACATCTTATATTGCAGAAGCTGCTCTACAAGCTCTTGTCTTGGGTCTTCCTCCTCCCCCTCTTCGTTGACTTCTTTCGGAAGAAGCATCTTGCATTTAATGTCCAACAGTGTTGCTGCCATCAGAAGAAATTCGCTCATAATATTCAAGTCCTTCTTCTGCATCTCACGGATATAATCCATATACTGATTGGTAATCTCCACAATCGGAATGTCGTAGATATCAATCTTATTTTTTTCAATCAAGTGCAAAAGCAGATCAAGCGGTCCCTCAAACACTTGCAATTTCACCGGTATTCCCATTTATCTGTCTTCCTTTTCCCTTACTCACTGCTATTTATTATACGGGATAGTACACTTTTCGACAAGTTCTTTCTCAAGGATTCCGCTATTACTACCGCAAAAATAAAAGTGCCTCTTCCCAAAAAGAAATATACGCTTCTTCCTTTTCATGATAAATCGGAACTTGGCTTTTTGGAAGTTCCATGCGCAAAGCTTTTTTCGCTCCATCCGGTCTCAGAAGATAAATCATATCAAAGGTCGACTCAATCACATGCTCCACAACACATTTTGCATCCGCATATTCTCTTTCCCTGATTACTTTTATATCATGCGCCCGGATTCCAAGTGATTTTCCAATCACTTTTTCTGAACATACAATTCTTTTTCTGATGTTCCAGTCCTTACAATATATATATTGCCCCTCTGTTACAATCTCTGTTATGTTTTTACACCCCGTCAGGATTGCTGCTGAAACCGTCTTTGGATTTTTGAAAATTTCCTTTTTTTCACCTGTCACTTCTACTTTTCCGTTATGAATCACCGCCATTTTATCACAGAGCCGATAAACCTCATCTCTGTTGTGAGAAACAAAGAGAATTGTGCTGTTATATAGTTTTGCAAGCTCCATGATCTGCTGTTCTAATTTCCATTTTAAATAGCTGTCAACTGCTGAAAACGGTTCATCCAAAAGTATCATCTCAGGATTGAGAATGAGAATTCTCGCAAGTGCCACTCGCTGTTTTTGTCCACCCGAAAGCATATACGGATATTTCTTTTCAAGCCCTTCCAGAAAGAACATCTTCACAAAACGCGCGACCTCTTCTTTTCTTCGCTTTTTCTCAATACCGATTCCGATGTTTTCTTCAACAGTCATGTTTGGAAACAATGCATAATCTTGAAATAAATAACCGATTTTTCTCTTCTGCGGCGGCAGATTAATATGTTTTTCCGAATCAAACAGCACTTTACCGTTCAACACAATCTTTCCCGTATCCGGTCTCTCAATCCCTGCGATACATCGAAGTGTCAGACTTTTCCCACAGCCGCTTTCCCCAAGAACTGCAAAAAATTCATTCTCTGCCTCAAAAGCCACATCCAAGGTAAATCCTTCTATTTTTTTCTTAATATTTACCGAAAGAGACATCTTATTTCCTCCTAATTGCATATTTCATCTGCTGTCTGTTTACAAGATTCATAAGCAAGATTGATAAAAAAGAAATCAGCATGATAACCCCAACCCATTGGTATGCCTGTGTGCGGTTTCCGTTTTGCATAGCAGAATATACCGCTATCGCCACTGTCTGTGTTTTTCCCGGAATGTTTCCGGCAAGCATGATTGTTGCGCCAAATTCTCCGAGAGCTCTTGCAAATGCCAAAATCGTTCCTCCTGCAATTCCCGGAAAGCAGTTCGGGAAAATAACTTTCCAAAAGATCGTGTAATTAGAAAGACCTAACGTTTGTCCCGCATACACTAGATTCTGATCCATCTGTTCAAATGCACTGCGTGCAGTTCGGTACATCAATGGAAAAGATACAACCACAGATGCGATCACCGTACCTGCAAATGAAAACACAATCGGCATTCCATGTTCGGAAAGCCACGCTCCCAACGGACTGCTTTTTCCAAAGAAAAGCAATAGAAAAAAGCCGACGACTGTCGGCGGCAGTATCATCGGCAATGTCAATATTGTATCCAATACCGCTTTTCCATGCTTTATTTTTATGACTTTATAGGCAGTCCAAAGTCCGGCAAAAAATGTAATGACTGTTGCCAGACACGCTGTTTTTAACGATAAAAGAAGTGGTGAGATATCCATTGATTACTCCTCATAATTCGTAAATCCATACGCTGTAAATACAGATTTTGCTTCATCCGTTTTCAAGTATTCCATAAATTGTTCTGCCGCTTTGGCATTCTCACTGGATTTGACAACTCCCGCCGGATAGATTACCGGATCACATGTCCCTTGCGGTGCTTCACAAATTACTTTCACATTCTCTTCTATCATCGCATCTGTAGCATAAACGATTCCGCAGTCTACATTGTTTGTGGCAACCCAATCCAGTACCTGTCTGACATTAGTCGCCAAATTCGCCTTCGCTGCGACCTGATCCCATAATCCCAAATTTTTATAAATTTGTTCTGTGTACTGTCCTACCGGAACATCGGCATTTCCAATTGCAACCATGGATACTTTATCTGTTGCCACGTCTTCAAAAGAGCTGATCTCTGTTTTCGCATCTTTTGGCTGAATCAAGACAACCTTATTTTCCAAAAGTTTCACAATACTGTCCTTTTTAATAAATCCACCTTCATCCAATTCATCCATCTGTTTCATCGCCGCAGAAATAAAAATATCTGCCGGAGCGCCCTCTTCAATCTGCGTTTTCAATGTACCGGAAGAATCAAAATTAAACACAAACTTTACATTTTCGTGTTCTTTTTTATATGTCTTAGAAATCTCCGTCAATGCATCTGTCATGCTAGCTGCCGCCAATATGTGCAATTCAACTTCTTGTTTCCTCTTTTCTGCTTTCTTTTCTTCTTTTATACATCCCGCCATACCAATCATAACCGCAAACGCAGTTAATAAACACACTAACTTTTTTCTTTTCATTTTGTCTATCCTTTCTTTTATCCTCCGATTCTGGACATTGCCTCTCCCTCTATGCAATCACATCCAAATCGATGTTCTCTTGGTTTTTCAAGTAAGCCCTTTTCCAATAATTGCTTCAATTCCTCTTCGCAGGCACCTTGACGCAAGGCGCTCTTTAGGTCTACCGCATTTTCTGATTGCAGGCACAACCGCAGTTTTCCATCACAAGTGAGACGTATACGGTTGCACTGATTACAGAATTTGTGACTGACTGCACTGATAAAGCCAATCTTTCCACAAAACTCAGGCAATTCATAATAGACACTCGGACCAAATCCGATTCGCTCCTCGCACCTTCTCATAGAACCATAAACATCTTCTAGCAATGCCTTTATTTCTTCTTCCAGACTTCCATTTTCTTTTCGATTCTGAATCGGCATCAGTTCAATAAATCTCACATGAATTCTATATTTCTTTGCAATTTCTGCCATACATACGGCATCTTTTTGCCAATCTTTTCCAGCTAGAACACAATTTATCTTCACGTTAATCTGCTCATAGGGAAGAACCGAAAAAATTCCCTTCCACACATCTTTTACCTCACCATTTCGTGTCAGTTTTCGAAATTTTTTCTCTTCCAATGTGTCCAGACTGATATTGATTCCATCAATACCCGTTTCTGACAACTTTTCAATATAGTTTGGAAGCAGAATACCGTTCGTAGTAAGCGTTACCGTCTCAATTCCTTTGGTCTTTTTTAATCTGCCAATAAATTCCGTCACATTCTTTCGAAGCAGAGGCTCTCCTCCAGTTATCTTTATGTGTTTGATTCCCAGTGCTACCGCTGCCTTACCCACTGTTAACAATTCCTCATAAGTCAACACTTCGCTGTGAGAAATCCACGTCACACCTTTTTCCGGCATACAATACACACAACGCAGATTGCATCGGTCTGTGACAGATATTCGAAGATAATCAATCAATCTTCCATACTGGTCTTTCATGATTTTTCTCCTCCTATCTGAAGAACAATCATCTCCGCCGGATTAAAAAGACGGAACCGAAACGTATGCGTTCCAAGTCCTTTACTTACTACAACAGCCTTTTCTCCTTCCATAGTCAATTCGCCTGAATATTTCGGAAATAACCTTGCCTGAGGCGTAATGACACCGCCAAGTTTCGGAACTCTTACAATCCCTCCATGTAAATGTCCGGACAAAATTAAATCTGCTCCCCATTTCAGATAGGTCTTTGCAAACACCGGGTTATGCGCAAGCAAAATCTCATAATGTCCTTCAAAAGCTTCACCGATACAGTTTTCTACTTCTTCCACCGGAAGTTCTATGTTTTCAAATTTTTTATAATATCGATGCGGAATTTCCAACCCATATACATCAACAGCCTGTCCATCCCAGCTTAATCTGACTCCTTCATTTTCCAAAAAGTGAATTCCTGCACGCTTTAACTGTTCTTGATATACCGCATAAGTCTCACCATATTTTTCTGTATTTTCCTTCATCCGCTGTTCGTGATTCCCATTGGCATAATATACATCACAAATAGCAGGAAGTGCAGAGACAAATTCTTTTGCTGGCTTTGGTGAAACTCCTTCTTTCCCAATCAACATATCTCCGGCAATCAGTATCAGATCCGGGTTTTCTCTCCGTATTGCCGTCAAAAGCTTCTGATTATTCTTTCCATAACATTGGTTATGCAAGTCACTTAGCACAACAACCTTCCGTTTCCTCTTCAGCTTTTGCAGTTTGGATGATTGTATATTGTAATAGGTCGTTCTAAATACATGATTCTCCCGCCAAGATTCCATAAGCACGGTCAATAACACGATTCCAAGTACAATAATCACATTTCCCATACCGCCACTCCCGCCTTCTTTTTCTTTTCCATTCCATAAAACAGTACAGATCCAAATCTGAACCTGTACTATTATTTCTCTAGCATTATATAATTTTTTAACTCATTCTACAATAGAAAATTTTGAAATATCTCTGCAAATGCATGTTTAAACTGCATTTTCCCTACACTCTTTTGTATCTGTATCGAAATCTCCCCAATTTTCTTTCCATTCAACAGATATGTAACCGTCCCGACTTTTTCTCCTTTTTTTACCGGAGCCTGTTTTTCCTGATCGATTTCGATTTTTCGCTTCATCCCTGATAAATTGGCTCCTGTTGTGTCAATATATTGAAATTCCGTCTCCACAGCGACAGGCACCTCTTTTTCAATTCCACCCCTTATTTTCAAAGGCTCTAATTCAAACGGAGTGGTATCTTTGTATTTCGTACATTTTCCAAATCCATAATTTAGAAGCGTTGTCGCATCTTTAAATCTCGCCTTCGGATCCGGCGCCGCCATGATTACTGCAATCAGTTCTAAATCATCTTTCTTTGCAGTTGCCGACAGACAAAATTTTGCCTTGCTTGTCGAGCCGGTCTTTAGCCCTGTCGCATACTGATACTGTCTGATCAGTTTATTGGTATTCGCAAGGCCAAACTCCGTTGTTCCCTTCTTGGTCGTATGTGTAATGTTTTCCATCCATATCGTAGAATAGTCGTGAATTTTCGGATATCTCGTGATCAATTCTCTCGACATCAGGGCAATATCCCGCGCTGTCGTCACATGTCCGTCTGCATCAAGTCCATTACAGTTCAAAAAATTCGTGTGTTCCATACCGAGTTCCTTTGCCCTTGCATTCATTTTTGCTACAAATTCTTCCTCACTGCCCCATATGTGCTCTGCCATTGCCACACATGCGTCATATAAGCATAGTAGACATTTTATAGATATGGATTAGAAAAACGATAGTAAATGTCAATTGCACCATCGTCATGCACTTCAATTCTGTTTATCAATTCCAAAACCATCTCTCTAGTAAGTTTTGATACATTAATATAATTTTTGAATGCTTCTGTCCATTCATCATATTGATGATTTAATTCTTCTTGCATATCTACTTTTTCAGATATACTTTCTTTTTGTCTCTTCAACTTCGAAATCTTTTTATCATAGTCTGAGATGTAACTTACATAGTCTGTTTTACTAATCAGCTCCTCCATAAAATTATCGTATGTTTTTCGTTTGTAACTTTCAATCTTTTGAATCTCTTGTTGAATCTGTTCCATCTGAAGTTCATAATTTGTCTGATAAGCTTCGACTGCTTTAAACTTTTTCAGATCATCTATATCCTTTTCTGTCAAAATTTTTTTCGCTTCTTCTCGTATGGAACATAATACCGCTTCTTCCAGTTCATCATTTTTAATACGATGACTGTCACAAAATCGTTTCCCCTGTTGCTTATATGTCTTACAAATATATCCAATAAATCCACGATCTCCTCTTCGTGCATACTGTCTCCCCATGGCATGTTTGCAATCTGCACAAAAAATAAGACCTGAAAACAATCCATTCACTTGATTGCCATTTACACTCCTAGTTTTAATCTGTTGTATCTCCTGCGCCCTTGCAAATGTATCTCGGCTGATAATTGCCTCATGGGTATTTGGTACAATGATCCATTGTTCTTTTGGAAGTTTTTTCTTTTTCTTATCTTTATAGGATAACTTATTTGCCCTGTTCTGAACCATATCCCCGACATACACCTGATTATTTAATATTGTATGTATTGTCTGATACGACCAATTCTTCGTCGTTTCCATGACTCTACAATTTTTATAATTTTCACCAAGTATTTGTTGTTTATATAAGGTAGGAATTAATACTCCATCAGCAGATAAAACAGAACCGATTTTTGCTTTACCACAACCACTTAAATACATCGAAAATATCCTTCTTATAATATTCGCTGCATATTCATCAACAATTAAATGATTGTGATTGCTTGGATCACGTTTATATCCATATGGACAAGACGACCCTAAAAACTGCCCCTTCTTCATTTTAATTTTAAATGAACTACGGATATTATCAGACAAATCTTCACAATACCACTCATTCACCAATCCATTAATCTGACGGGATTTTTTATTTGAAGCTACTGCTGTATCAACACCATCAACAACTCCGATAAAACGGATTCCCAAATTCGGAAAATCATGGTGTAAATATTTTTCAATATGTTCCATGTTCCTGGAAAATCTCGCTTGTGTCTTTGCAATTACAATATCAAAGAGTCCTAACTTGGCATCCTCAAGCATCTCTTCAAATCCAGGTCTGTCATCATATAATCCACTTTCGTCATCATCACAATAGATTTTTACGACTTCAAAATTATTCGTCAAGGCATATTCTATCAATAATAATCTTTGATTTTTTATACTTGCGCTCTCATCACCTTCTCTTAATTTATCTAAATCCTCTTTGCTCAATCTAAGGTATAATACCGCACGATTTTTCATATATACATTGCTCCTCTAGCGTTAAAATATTATACCCTTATGACATATACTAATAAAAAGTATACACCATAAGGGCAACGATTGTCATTATTATTTGCTATGTCTTTTAATTATATTTTTCATACACTCAACCAGTGCTTTATCTCCATAAATCACGTTTACTTTTACTTTTTTTGTATTTTTATTTGTCAATTTAATCCTCACTTTTTTGTTTTAATATATGCTTAAAATAGTTTGTACTATAACACAATCATTTTCATTTAAGCAGCAATGTCTACTTTCCATTTCAGCATAAAAAGATGAGAAAATTAAAAACTTCGATCTAGATCTGGTCATAATGGATGCTGGTTATAAAACACCTGCGATTGCACACCTATTATTAGAATACGAAATCAAACCTCTTTTCCCTTACAAACGTTCTATGACAAAAGAAGGTTTTTTCAAGAAATATGAATATGTCTATGATGACTATTATGACTGCTATATCTGTCCAGAGAATCAGGTTTCAAAATATAGCACAACAAACCGAGAAGGATATCGAGAATATAAGAATTATGGATTATTCTGCAGTACCTGTACACACTTGCATCAATGTACAGAAAGCAAAGAGCTTGCTGGTGAGAGATCATCCATAAAATTGAAACAGTCGTGTATAATTCCGATAACAAGCAACTTGTAAGGTGTCCAACCGAGCAAGAAGCACAAGAATTTATACACGACAACTGTTAAATTATAGTTGATAACCCAAAGGGTATCAAAGCTATTAAGTATCACTATAATGATAACGGCATGACAAGATATAAACATTTTCCTCGTCTATACTGTAAATCAATCTGTCCTTATCATTGATACGTCTGCTCCAAAAGCCAACAAGATTTCCTCTCAATGGTTCCGGCTTTCCAATACCTTCATTTCCATTTCTGCAAATATCTTCTATCAGGGAATTGATTTTCTTTAAAGTTTTTCTATCTTCTGTTTGCCAATACACATAGTCTTTCCAGCCATTATCGGTAAAAACTTTATTCATTTACGCTATCCTCCAAAAGATTATGCATAGCACATTTCCCTTTTTCTAACTGTGCTTTGGACTCCATCAACCAATCATAGTTACTTTTGTTACCCATGACATGCATATTTTCCAACATATTGTTATAGGTTTCTTCTGAAATCATCACGACATTCTTATTATCTTTTCTTGTAACGATCATTGTCTCATAATCATCTGTTACTTTATCCATATAAGACTTCATATTTTCTCTGAGGTTTGTATAGTTTACTGCTAACATAAAATTCCCTCCAATCATTAATAAGTACAATTTTCTGTACTTATTATAACGTGCAATTTTCTGTATGTCAATCTGATTTGTATTGTTATATGTAATTATATGTAATATACCGGAGATGATTCATTATTATATTTTTCACGGTCGAGTTTTTGACCATATGATTATTGATAATGTATGCATAAATATGCATGTATTGTTTTTTATTCAGTCGAACCAAAAACATAAAGAAATAAAATAGTTTACTAAATATTCATCTCCTAGACCGCCTATTCTATAAGGGTTCTCGTTTTTCACTTTTACAGATTGCGTTCGAGAAAAGGCTCGAATACCCTTTATGTTATAAGCGCTCTCACATCATTATTCGTTTTTAATTGCCACTATTTTACCAGAATTTAATCATCACTAGTATTAGTGTAATGGTTATTCGAACAAGTGTATTGCTATGCATTATAACAGCATGATTATACATAACATTACATCAGTAAACGCTCCACACATCAAGTAAAATAAGCATTTCCGCACTATTGAAGATAAAAATCTCGAACTGCTGCCGAACATAGCTTTTATCGTTCATTGCAGAGGTAACAAGATTCAGAAAATCAATTGCTTTTCCATTAGTTCCACGGTATACTATGGATGTAAATCAAACAAAGGGAGATGATACAAATCAAGATAGAACTCAAACCACAAAATTAATTAAAAATATTTTTCCATAAAATCCATAATAAATCAGAAGATATTTTATTTTCCATTATCACAAAAATACCTGAGCACTTAATCCCATCCTTCTTGATGAACTGGACAGAACGCTATACCACGAATCGTATAGAATCTTTAAAACAGCAAATCGTCCGTGACCGTTGGAAATCTGTTGAATTAAATAAAGCTATAGAACATATTTGCGACACACATCAGAATACAAAATAAGCACTAAGAATTATATTTCCAAGTGCTTATCTATATCATTCTATATTTTCTGTAAGTAGAGCAGCTTCTTTACTACTCTCATATACTTCATCAGTTTCTAAATATTTTCCGATACAATCTAATATAAATTCCGCAGTATGATACTGCTCCTCTGCCTGCGCTTTAGATGCAAGATAGAAATCATCATAATCGCTCTTTTCCCGTAATTGTTTCAATGTTCCCAAACGTCTACCAAGCTCTCTTTCAAATATACCTTTTGCCACGAATTCTTTATTGAAATAAGCAACAACATCTTTGTGTCGCTTAAAGTCAATTGTTCCTAAAGCTAATACAGCCTTAATTGCATAAAATGAAGCGTAATAAGAGCGGTTGATACTGTCCTTATAAAATTCCGCATCTAAACAGTGCTTTGCAACCTTTAAACTATCCTTTGCTTCTTCCATCCGATACTTACTCAAATCAATCTGTCTATTATCCATTCAGCAAAATCCCTTCTTTCTGTATGTTGTTATAAAATGGCAACGCCCCTAACCAATAATTAAAATGTTCTTCATTCTTTATAACAACACTGATTTCAATTCCATATTCCATCTCATAATCAAACGCTAAATCAAATATTTTTGTTTCAACCTTTTCAATCTCCGAATCCGTCAAAGTTGTTAAAATCATAATATCAACATCTGAATTATCATTATAGTCGCCCCTTGCATAAGAACCATATAAAATAACTTTTCTCAGATTCTTTCCCAAAATAGCCTTTACTCCTCGTGAAAATCCAAGCAATATGTTGTATCTATCATCCGACATATAATCACCTCGTTTTCTGTTTTTAATAGTTTATTCCTCTTCCATCGGTACTTTCTCAGGAAGTTCCTCTAGTGTGCATTTTAAGATTTTACAAAGTCGTTCTGAATTTTCTTTTCTATTTGGTATTACTTCCATAATATCGCTTGGCTGACAATTTAACCATGTACATAGTGATTCAATAGATTTTGTATCAACCGCTGTGATTCTGACTTTTTTAGCTTGTTTCCCATCTGGCAAAAGCTTATTAGGATCTCTACCAACGTCATATATTCCTGTTCCCTTTTTTATTTTTCCCTTGTTCTTTCATTAATTCAAATAGTTTTCCATAATATATCATAATGTATTCCTTCCATTATATTGTTTGTATAATTAAATATATGCTTATCATACATAATTAATTATACACTAAACTATATTATCTTTCCATTGATTTTTCCAATCACTTAATATATCAATCAGCACCAACAGAAAACCATAAAAATTTCCACTGGTGCTGAATCAACCCTACTGCTACACTATAGTGGTTCAGGTCAATTCAGAGACAGGCAAGTAAATCAGTATTTTGATAATTTATGAGGTCAACAACAAATCACATTTAGAGCAGTTCAAGTTTTGTTCAGAACTGTTCTTTTTGTCTGCTCAAAATATGATACTTCACTAATGAATTATACCATTTTTTTAATCAAAACAACGATTTTTAACTACGACATTTGTGATATATGTAGGTATATTCCTTCAGATGAAGACCAGCATCTATGAGGGGTATCATTTACATTGAAAAAATTTAGGTACTACAATCTCAGCACCCTATATTATAAATTGATTATGACAGCAGTCGATAAAACGTAAAAAAATAGGCATACCGGAGAGCTTAATCTCTGATATGCCTTTTGTTCTAGGTTAAAGATTGTCTATGATATTTAATATTTCAAATTCTACTAAAATTATATCCCCCAATTTTACACATATTTCTTTTGCATCTCCATCTTATTATTTCTTTTTAATAGTAATTTTCCGCTTTCCACTTAATACATCTTCTGACCATTCAATAGGTTTTACATCTCTTAATGCCTCTTCCGAAGAAACAATCTTTGTATTTCTACTACTGATTTTACTGAAATCTAATCTTCGATATGTTTGATTATTTGTATACATATTTTGTTCCTCCTTTGTATTGAAATCGTCCTGACTCTCCACTCTATCACCTCATACCAAAGTATATAGAACATATTTCGTTTTTTACAAAAAAATTTGTCGATTAAACATCAATTTTTTTCGACTTGAAATAAATTAGCAGGATATAATTACACATTTTTGATTTGTTAACATTTCTTTTATCTCATTTAAAGAATATCATATTCAAAACTTTCTGTCTATGTTTTTATCTTATTAAGCACTAAAATAATCCCACATATACTTCTAAGATATATGGGATTATTCAAATGTTTAATTTATATTGTATATGTTCATAAAGGTATTTTGTATTTTGTCTCCTATCTATATACGCCACACATGCGTCATTCGCCGACGCCACAGCAATGCACTTGATCATCGTATCGACCGTCTGTGTCTCCCCCGGCTCTAAAAAGACCTGAGAGCCCCCCATAGAGGCTGCATACTCCGATACAGATACACTGTCAGTCAGTTTGATTTTCCCTTCATCCAATGCATCAAAAATCAATAGCAGTGTCATTACCTTGGTGACGCTTGCGGGCGGGAGTTGTTCATCTGCCGCTTTCTCATAGATAATCTGCCCTGTGGATGCTTCCATTAAAATAGCAGACGGTGTGTCAATCTCTGGTTCAGCGGATATTGTTCCTTCTGTGGCAGACTGCGTGTTTTCATGCAGAATCAACTCGTTCTTTGGCATTGCACATACGTCTGTAACACATAAGGCAACACTTACTATCAGTGCTAGAATTTTTTTCATGGCACCTGCTCCTTTATGAAATTTCGTCTGTTATTATTGTAATAGCACTATCAGGAAAATATGCACGATAGCAGAAGAAAACCTTGTAACACTATCTGCGCTTAGATTAAACCACTGACCCTATCGGATAAAATGAGTTCTCACAGCCTTGGGTACATCCGGTTGTTTAACTCCTGCTCTTTCTCCTGCTTCTTTACACTTCAAAAAATATGCCATATTTTTCCCAAGATTTTTTAATGTCTGAATCCCTTCCTCGTCTTGGGTTACATCTTCAGGCGTGAAGCCATGTGTCATATTCCAATATGTAGAAGAAATAACAGGCATCTCACACATTTCCAAATAACGGTTCATTTGATCAAAAGTAGCTGTATTCCCTGCTCGTCTTGCGTTTACGATACAGGCAGCCGGTTTTAGCCTCATAAGTTCGGGATCATTATTCCCCGCAAAAAATGCCCGATCCATAAAGGCGCTCATAGCGCCATTCATGGAAGCATAATAGACCGGAGCACCAAATATCAATCCATCTGCCGTCCTTGCCTTTTCAATAAACTCATTGACCGTGTCATCTATTACACATTTCTTTCGTTCCATACATTTTCCGCAAAACATGCAGCCTGCAATCGGTTTTGTTCCAATATGGAAAATCTCTGCACCAATTCCTTCCTTCATTAATGTTTCTGCAACAACAGAAAGTCCTGTATAAATACACCCTTTCTTATGCGGGCTTCCATTCACTAATAATACATTCATTTTTTCATCTCCTTATTCCTTCTGAAATTTATAATAATGTAATCACACAAGCTGCTAGTGTCTTCGGCGGAATCAGCAACGCTCCAACCTTTCCATGCATCCGGATATTTATCGGAAGAAGCTGCTCACTTTTGTTCAGCAGCAATACGGCAATTTCCTCTTCTGATGTCTGATAAGCAGTCACATCTATCTGCTCGCTGTACTTTGTCACAGCAATTCTCTTAGAACCAGGCCTAATATAGTGCGAAAACTGGTAAAACTCCGTCTGTGTCTTTTGTGGCATAAGTACATTCCTTTTTGTATCATATAAAAACGGAGCGTGACAATAATTTCCTGCATGATTTGGTCCTCCATTCTCATCTAAAAGAAGGTTCCAATCATAAAACGCACACATCCCATGATTCATATCTCCAATAATTTCATGGCACAGACGACTTGTTACCTGTTCAATATTTTTCTCGTCAAAAATACTGTATTCCAGACAGCTTTCCGACATAATCATCTTCATATTCGGATACTGTGTGCGCAGCAATTCCATCGCCTCAAAATGATCGCCACTATACCAGTGAAAAGCAGCACCTGCTGTCATATTTTTTGTGTCCTCATCTACAATATCTCTGACTCTTTCAAAAATTCTTTCTTTATTGTGATCCCAGATAAAAATCTCAATTCCCTCAAAACCATACTTTTTCAGTGCAGGATACATATAGTCTTTCAAAAAGATTTTCTCCTCTTTTGCCGTGAACAGACAGGAATCCCATCTCTGTATAGCATTAGGCTCATTTTGGATCGATATTCGCTGCACATCGTATCCTCTTTCTGTAAATTCCCGAATATAGCGGCAAATATATTTCGCCCACAGTTCTTGATATTCCGGTTTTAATTTTCCTCCCATTTTTCTTGCGTTGCTCGTCTTCATAAATGCCGGAGGCGACCACGGAGACAACATAAGTTTTAAGTCTTCTCCTCTTACTTTCTTTATATCCTCCAGCATTGGGATCACATATTTTTCTGTTCTCTCAAAAGAAAAGCTAAGAAGTTCCTGATCGTTCGGATCTGACATGGCTTCGTATGTGTCCAAACAAAAATCACAGCTGTCCATATGAATACGAACTAGTCGGTAATTCATATTCTCTGGTGAAAAATACGTCGTTATCACTTGTCTTTTCTGCGCTTCGTTCATCAGTGAATATACATATGCTGCCGATTCCGTAACTGCCCCACCGAATCCCTCAAACATCTCATAAGTTATTTCCGGATACAAATTCACAACCTGACACTCTGTTCCTTCTGTGTCTTCATGCATCTGAACTGTCTGACTAAATTTATTTTCATAACCTGATCCCTGCATATGAATATTATATTTTATTTTCATTGTCACACGCCTCCTTGATTTAAATTCATTTTATTTACTTATTTTCTTTATATTTTCCAATTGCAAGATCCGCAACTGCTTTGTCATAATATTTATCTAGATCAAAAAATAACATACAAACAAATGCGATTGCTGTGCTGATCGCCGGGATCCAAATAAAAGAAATATCCAGCGAACAAATTGCCGAAGCTGACGTAGGATTTTTGTCAAATCCGCCAGCTCCGAGTACCCAGCCCAGAACCGCCGTTCCTACACCGGAACCAACTTTAGAGCAAAAGGACGAAGCAGCATTTCCCATACCAGTTGCTGAAATTCCTGTTTTCCACTCTCCAAATATAATCGCATCCTGCAAAAGTCCATACACAGCAGCCGAACTGCATCCAAATCCAAATCCTTTAATCACGCTGCACACCAGCAAAAATGGTATATTTGTATGGGCAAATGCCGTCAGAACAAATCCGAGTGTAGCAAGTCCCATTCCTGTCATAACCAAGTATCTTTTTGACATTTTTTTCATAATAAAAGGTGTCACAAACATGATTGCTATCTGAGCAGTCGATAGAAAATTTGCAATCGGTGTATAAGCAGCTTCATTTTTTACTACATACTGTGCATAATAAAACCCTGCTCCATAAAAGGTTGACATCAGGAAATACAGTGAAAACATCAGTACAATAAGAAGCACCCAGTATTTGTTCCTCATCAATGATTTTAACGCTGTAATCGGCTTTACGCTCTCTTTTCGTGACTGCTCTGTCCCAACTCGCTCCTTGCAAAAGTAAAAGGAAATCAAAGCGAGCACAACATAAGCAACCATTAGTATGATAAAAGTGATAGTCCAGCCTTTTTGAGCATACTCATCTCCATTTCCAAAATATGCACACATTTTCATTACGACTGTATTTATAGTCATTGTACCTGCCGTGGCAAAAAGCATACGGAAATTTCCAAGAAGCCCTCGCTCATACTGATTGGTTGTCATCAATCCATTCAACGCAGAATAAGGGACCGCAACGCCCGTATAAAAGACGGTTGATACCAGATTGTACGTCAGAAACATATAGGCGAACTGCATTCCACCGGTCAAAGACTCCGGTACAGTGAACATCAGAACAGTGCATACTCCGAGTGGTACACAAAGTCTTAAAATCCACGGACGTGCCTTTCCCCATTTCGAATTTGTATTGTCGATAATCACACCCATAATCAAATCTGAAATTCCATCCAAAAACTTTGATATCCCTATAATAGATGCCGCCATCACTGCATCTACCCCTACAACACTTACATAATAAACTAATAGAAAGGCATTAATGGATGAACAAATCAAATTATTTGAATAATCTCCCAATCCATATGCCAGCCGTTCCTTCAATGATAATTTAGCATTTGATTCCATACTTTTATTCATAATCCTAATCCCTCTTTTCCTGTGTGAATTTCGTTATTTTACTTCTGGCATCCAATCCATTGCGATGGCTCTTCCTAAATCCCATGGTTCCCAGCCACTCCAATTCGGAGTATTTACTGTGTCCAGCAGCAGTTTGTAATTCCAATAGAAATATCCATTTCCTCTTTTCCAAGCTTCCAGTTGTGCTTCTGCAATCTTCTGGTAAATATTGCGTTTTTGTTCTTCGCCAATCGTTTTCTTGTTTTCAGCTACTATCCCGTTTAATTCAGTCTGTCCACCCTTTGTATCAAAACCACATGCCATACTGTTAAAAAGACACCACTCGCCACAAATAACCGGAACATAATGCTTAGTCTCCTCAATTGTTTTTGCATAGTGTTCCTGGATATATTCCACATATCCTTCTATCGTCTGTTCGCAGCCAAGAAGCTCTGCCATCATCAGATACTGGTGTGTATCCACCATAATATTTTCAAATTCTTTCTGTGCCAGATATTCTCTGCATTCTTTCAACTCAAAGCCATCATGAAACACAATTGTTTTATCTGTATACTTTCGGATTCGCTTATACGCTTCTGCATAAAATTTTTTCAAAAATTCCATTGACACCGGTTCTGATCCCTCTGCCATTTTTAAATCTCTCGCCGGATATCTAGAGGACATATCCATCATATTCCATGTTCGCTCTGTCAATGGCTCATTGATTACTTCAATCCCCAAAAGTCCTTCTCTCTGCCCATACCTTTCCGCTAATCTTTCCAACAGTTTTAACACAAACTCAACTTCCTTTGGATTCTTGCTCCATTTGCACACTCCTGTGATACCGCTATTGTCCAAACCATTCTGACTTTCCGGCACTGTGTGAAGATCAATCAAAATTTTAAGCTCAAACCGCTCTGCCCAATTAAATGCCTTATCTAGTTCTTCCACACAACCGATAAACGGCGGTCTGTCACCAAAAATAAAATATGGAACAGGAATTCTAACGCTGTTCATTCCCATCTGATGGATTACCGCAAAGTCTCTCTCCGTAATATACTCTGCTCTATGCGTTTTAATCCTCTCTTCATACCTTTCTTTCGGAAGATCCTGTGCCAGATAATATTCATCTTCTGCCTCTGTGTCTCTAAACATTGCCGGGCTCATCCATTTTTCTAAAACCAGCCAGTTTCCCAAATTTACACCTTTTATCTGCATAAGTAACCACTCCTTTTATCGTCTCTTGCTTTCTGATTTTAGAATACATAAAAAGAAAGCCTTTTTCTATCAAAGAAAAAGACCTTATATCAAAATTCCGTACTTTATTCATTTTTGACATTATACACAAAAATAAGATGCAATTTTTATGCATATTTTTATTTTCTCTGTATCCCATATTTTTTTCGATACGCTCCAGGTGTCATTCCTGCAAACCTTTTGAATGTCTGCCCAAAATGGCTTTGGCTGGAAAAACTATAGCAAGCGGCAATTTCACCATATGTATCCTCGCTGTACATCAATAACTCTTTTGATGCCTCTATTTTCTTTTTCAAAATATAGTCTGAAACTGTCATGTTCTCTTCTCTTAAAAACGCTTTATACAAACCACTCTGACTAATCTTCAACTCCTTTGCCAAAAACGAGGTGCTGATCTTGTTATGAAGATTTCTGGCAATTATCAGTTTCGCTTCCTCTACTAACGGACTGTTAGAAGATGGCTTATTCGCATTTTTCACTTCATGTACCATACGTGTCAGATACATCTGTGCCTCTACTGTCACAGTATCTACTTCCGGAATGGATTTTGCTCTTTCCAGTTTTTGAATTGCGGCATCACTAAATGTCAGCGCCCGCTCCACTCCTACGCCTCCTTCAATTGCGCTCCGCACTGAAATTGCAACAGCCACAACTCCTAAGTTTTTTCTGCTTCGGAGAGGATCCTGAGCCAATGTTCCGAATTTGCCTTTATATCCATTGGCGCGACTCTCTTTTAAAAGAAACACATCTCCTGTCCGTATCGCTTCTTGCTCTCTCAATTCCTGATCATATGAATTATGAAGCTGCTCTTCTTCTCTATAAGTATAAGAAATCTTTACCGCATTATGCTCCATATCCGTAGAAGCTGAAGAAATATTGGAATACTGTACATACATCTGCTCCGCATCCAATGTCTCTCTTGACAGCATATCATAAAGCATGAGCACTCCTTCATCAAATACTTCTTTTTGTCCCTTCACCATTCTATAGACTATGCTTTTATCAACGCCATGAATGCTCTTTATCCTCTCTGACACATACGCCGGTTCCCCATCAAAGCAATAAGGTCCCATAACAATCCGGTTCCCTGTCTCCTTGTCCAGGCTCGCCGCATATAAGACAGAATCCATTTCTATATGTACATAAATTTCTGACACCTTTGCTTTCTGCAAAAGCATCTCTTCAAAAGCTTGGTCGACCACCAGGATATCTGGTTGCTCTTCCTGTTTTCCGTATTCTGCAATCCTTTCCTTGTTCACTCCATATATACGAATTGTCGTATGCAATAGCTTTGCTAATCGCCGACAAAGCCTATCTAGCGTAAGATAATTATTCACAAAACTCTCTCCCTCTCTCAAATTCTCATCATCTTCCGCAATTAATATTCTCATCAAATTTCTCACCCAATCCTGCCGTGATTTCTTTTTACGAACGCAAAATCTTCTCCACCAACGTATCTTTTATCTCCCATACACGTTCCGGGATATCCTCTTTTTTTTCAACATACAATGAATGTAGAAAATCAATTGTAAATACAATCAGCAACACACTTCCCACAATTTTTCCTGCTTGAATCGGTATTCTCGACACGACTCCCTCCACAAATCTTTGAAGAAACAGGAATAAAAAAAGTGTATAAAATCCCCATGCAATTGAACTTTCTAAACATAAAACACCTTTGTAGTTGAAAGGTTTTTCATTATAATCCCACCAAATCTCGCCAAACACCCGTTTCATAATGACTGCCGTTAAGAATTCAATCGTTGTCGCAAGAAGAGAGCCTAATATAAAAAGCACCAGCCCATTATTGCTGTAAGGTCGTAATGCAAAAAATACAGTCAGTGCGCCAACTCCATAAATCGGACAAAACGGTCCAGTTGCAAACCCTCTGTTCGTTAATTTCTTATTGCATATAGACATATAGATTGATTCCACAACCCATCCTAATATACTGTATGTCAAAAACCACAAGATTACGTGATAACTGTCAAATCCAAAAATCATTCTATTCCACCACATCGTTTTCTCACTCCTCTATAAAAATACTTGTCCCATTTTATCACAGTTCTTTCAGAATATCCACCATCTTCATAAAGTCTTAAATATTTTATGTGACAGCAGCGGACCCAATCGTCAATGGTTGAACTGCTGCTGTTTTCATAGACAAAAAGGAAGTGTCCTAAAACACTTCCTTCATTTTGCACATATTAGTTAAATTTACGTTTTCTAGCAGCTTCAGATTTTTTCTTACGTCTTACGCTTGGTTTTTCGTAATGTTCTCTTTTACGAATCTCTTGTTGAATACCAGCTTTTGCACAGTTTCTTTTGAATCTGCGTAAAGCGCTATCTAACGTCTCATTATCTTTTACGATTACATTTGACATAGTCTCACACCTAACCTCCCTCCAGTCCTATATTGTGCATCATACGACTGTTCGGGTATTTTTTTATTGCACTATATAGAATTATAGCATATTTTTTTCATTCGTCAACTACTTTTTTGAAAAAACTATAACCGTAATAGTTCCTGCATGTACAAAGTCTATTTGATCTGTTCTCCCAAAACTTCTGCTACTTTGGCAATCGCATCCGCAATTCCTGCCGGATTCTTTCCACCTGCCTGAGCCATATTCGGACGACCACCGCCGCCACCGCCTACAAGCGCTGCAATTCCTTTGATTAGATTACCTGCGTGAGCTCCTTTTGCCATTGCTTCATCTGTCGCCATCGCAATCAAGTTTACTTTTCCGCTTGCAGAAGATGCAATCACAACAACGCCTTCTCCTAATTTTTCTTTCAACTGGTCACCGAGATCACGAAGACCGTTCATATCGACGTCCTCAATAGCTGTGGCGAGCAGCTTCACTCCATTCACTTCTTTTACCTGGTTCATCACATCACCCAAAGCATCTTTTGCCGCTTTGCTCTTCAGTGATTCAATCTCACTTTGCAACGCCTTCATTTCAGCCTGCATGTGTTCAATTTTTTCTTTTAAGTTGGCAGGAGTTGATTTCGCAGCTTTTGCAGCTTCTGCGAGTTCTTTTTCCACTTCTTTGTAATAACAAAATACACCGTCTCCTGTCAATGCCTCAATACGGCGCACGCCTGCCGCAACACCTGCTTCTGAAACAATCTTAAATGTTGTAATGTTTCCTGTATTGCTTACGTGTGTACCTCCACAGAGCTCTTTGGAGAAATCTCCCATTGATACGACTCTAACATCCTCTTCATATTTTTCTCCGAACAATGCCATGGCCCCTGTTGCTTTTGCCTGTTCAATATTCATAACTTCTGTTACAACGGGAACATTTTTAGCAATCTCCGCATTTACAATGTTCTCCACTTTTTCTAATTCTTCTGGCGTCATCGCTGAGAAATGTGCAAAGTCAAAACGTAGTCTGTCCGGTGTCACAAGGGAACCTTTCTGCTCTACATGCGAACCAAGCACTGTCTTTAATGCTTTCTGCAACAAGTGTGTTGCACTGTGATTCTTACATGTGTTTGCTCTTTCTCTTTCTGCAACTTCCAATGTAACAGAATCTCCCACTTTGAACATTCCCTTTGTCACGTTACCGACATGCCCGATTTTTCCACCTAGCAATTTGATTGTATTGGTCACAGTAAATTCTGCATCCTCAGTACAGATGATACCTGTATCGCCTTCCTGACCACCCATCGTCGCATAAAACGGAGTCTCATCGACAAAAATTGTTCCATTCTGTCCCTCAGTGATTGCCTCCACAATCTCACTTTCTGTTGTGAGAACACTGATTTTTGAAGTATGTGTCAGTCTGTCATATCCGACAAATTCTGATGTCACAGATGCATCAATCTCATCGTATACAGTGGCATCCGCCCCCATATAGTTCGTCACTTCACGGGCATTACGCGCCTTTACTCGCTGCTCTTCCATAGAAGCCTTAAAGCCTTCTTCATCGATTGTATATCCTGCTTCTTCCAAAATCTCTTTTGTCAGATCAAGCGGGAATCCATATGTGTCATATAACTTGAATGCATCCGCACCCGAAAGAACTGTCTTTCCAGCCTCTTTCATCTCATCCTGCATAGATGCCAAAATGCTAAGTCCCTGATCGATTGTCTTGTTAAATTTATCTTCTTCCTGTGTCAGTACTTTAAAGATAAATTCTTTCTTTTCTTCCAACTCCGGATAACCATCTTTGGAGCCTTCGATTACTGTTGCACTTAATTTTGCAAGGAATTTCCCATCAATTCCAAGAAGACGTCCATGACGAGCCGCACGTCTGATCAGACGGCGAAGTACATATCCTCTTCCCTCATTTGTCGGCATGATTCCATCTGAAATCATGAATGTTGCAGAACGAATATGATCTGTGATCAAACGGATAGATACATCTTTATCTGCATCTGCTTTGTATTCTACACCTGCAAATTCACACACTTTGTCACGAAGAGCCTTGATTGTATCTACGTCGAAGATAGAATCTACATCCTGTACAACAGAGGCAAGCCTCTCCAATCCCATACCAGTATCAATATTCTTTTGCTCTAACTCTTCATAGTTGCCATTGCCATCATTGTCAAACTGTGTGAATACGTTGTTCCAGATTTCCATGTATCTGTCACATTCGCACCCAACTGTACAGTCCGGACTTCCGCATCCATATTTTTCTCCACGATCATAATAAATCTCTGAACATGGACCACACGGACCGGAACCGTGTTCCCAGAAGTTATCTTCTTTTCCAAATTTAAAAATTCTCTCCGGTGCAATTCCCATCTCTTTATTCCAAATATCAAACGCTTCCTGATCGTCCACATATACAGACGGATACAGTCTGTCCGGATCAAGTCCTACTACTTCTGTCAAAAATTCCCATGACCATTGAATTGCCTCTCTTTTAAAGTAGTCTCCAAAAGAAAAGTTTCCAAGCATCTCAAAAAATGTACCATGACGAGCTGTCTTTCCGACATTTTCAATATCACCTGTACGGATACATTTTTGGCATGTTGTCACTCTTTTTCTCGGTGGTATCTCCTGTCCTGTAAAATATGGTTTCAACGGTGCCATACCCGAATTGATCAATAATAAACTTTTATCGTTATTTGGAACTAACGAAAAACTTTTCATCACAAGATGTTCTTTACTCTCAAAAAAGTTCAAAAACATTTTTCTCAGTTCATTTACTCCATATTGTTGCATGATTTTCCTCCTCAGCATCTTAAATTCGCTAATAATTTATTATAAATAGATTTCTGTTTTTTGTCAATCAATGGCAGAAAAACTGTTGACACTTTCACTTTTTTGCTTTAAAGTGTAGAATTATAAAAGAAAACCAAAGAAAGGATGAATACTATGATAAATCAAATTACCGGACATACACGTCTGACCGGTCTTTTAGGAAGCCCGGTCGAGCACAGCATCTCACCAATGATGCACAATGAGGCATTTCAACAATTAGGGCTTGACTATGTATACCTCGCTTTTGATGTTGGGACTGACAAATTAAAAACGGCTGTAGAAGGGCTTCGCACCTTAAACGTACGCGGATTTAATCTGACAATGCCGGACAAAAACCTAATGTGCTCTCTCTGTGACAAACTTTCTCCTGCTGCTGAGATCATCGGTGCGGTCAACACTGTCGTAAATGACAATGGCGTTCTTACCGGATATACAACCGACGGTGTCGGTTACATGCATGCGGTGGAGGATGCCGGTCACAACATCATCGGCAAAAAGATGACACTACTCGGTGCTGGCGGCGCCGCAACTGCAATTTTAGTGCAGGCTGCACTAGATGGTGTGTCTGAAATTTCCGTATTCAATGTGCGGGACGACTTTTTCGCGCGTGCCGAAAAAACAGTTGCTGATTTAAACGAACGAACAAACTGCAAAGTAAGATTATTTGATTTTGAAAATCCTGATATTTTAAAAAGAGAAATATCTGAAAGCGCAATTTTGACAAACGGAACTTCTGTAGGTATGTCTCCTAACACTGATGCCTCCATCATCAAAGATGCTTCCGTATTCCACAAAGACCTGATTGTCTCTGATGTCATCTACAATCCGGAAGAGACAAAATTGTTAAGACTTGCAAAAGAAGCAGGATGTCCGACATTCAATGGTCTGTATATGCTTTTATACCAAGGCGCGGAGGCATTTCGCCTGTGGACTGGGAAAGAGATGCCAATTCCAATCATTAAAGAAAAATATTTTTCAAGATAGCCAATTGAAAAAAGCGATATTCGTCAATACCCCGACAAATATCGCTTTTTTTTAAGATTCCTTTAGTTTTGCGATCATCTCTTCACAGATCTGCAATACACTCTTGTTGTCCGTATGTATGATGACATCAGCCGCTGTCTCATATTTCTGTCTTCGCTGCTCCATCATATTCGCAATAAACTCCACATTTTTATTGCCATTTAAAAGCGGACGCTCGTCGCTGTCTTTCACGCGATTTAAGATTGTCTCCGGATCCGCCGTCAAAAGAACAACCTTTCCGTTCTTTTTCATCTCTTTTACATTCTGCTCACGAAGTGCAGCACCTCCACCGCAGGAAACAATCGTATTTTTCGTTGCCTGCATCTCAATCAAAAGATTTGTCTCTAAATTGCGGAAATACTCTTCCCCATAAGTTGCAAAAATATCCGGAATACTCATATCCTCCCGCTCTGCAATCAATTGATCCATCTCAACCACATGCATGGCAAATACATCTTTTAAATACTGTGATACCGTACTTTTTCCGGCACCCATAAACCCAATCAGGATAATGTTGTAGGAAAATAATTTTTGTGCTTGAATCCGCTTGCTGTTCCTTACAATACAGTGGAACACATCTTCAATCTCTTTTTCATATCGATTATCCTGTAATTTTTCTTTGAGCTGGCGATTTTGTTTCTTTTCCTGCTGTGGTTGTAAAATCGGAATCCCATACTCCTCTTTATACGCCATAATTTTTTCTATAATAGAGTTACGCTCTACCAAAGCATCAATAATTCTGTCATCGCATTCTGCTAACCGTTCTCTGTATAATTCTAAATCATTCATATTCTTTCCCCCTTTAAAGCACAAAAGTTTTCTCAAATGGTATTTTATGCTTTTTTCTGTATAAATGCAAGAAGAAATATGAATATTCTAAAAATTTCTTGTTTACATCACGTACAAATGGGTGTAATATATATACATCATGAATTTAAAGTGATAAAGTATTTAAGATTAATATAAGGAGACAGCTACCATGAAAATTCACGTAACATGCAGTAAAGATTATGATATCTATCTTCAAAAAGGGCTTTTGGAGCAGATTCATAATTATATCGACTGTCAGCGAAAAATATTTATCATATCTGATGACAATGTACCCGAATGTTATCAACAGACGGTATCGAAACAATTCCCAAATTCCTATCTTCACATTGTAACACATGGAGAAGGTGCAAAAAGTTTTGCAGTAATGGAAGATTGTTTAACACAAATGCTGCAGCGAAACTTTTCCCGTAAAGATCTGGTTATCGCCCTCGGCGGCGGTGTCATCGGAGATCTTGCCGGCTTCGTGGCAGCCAGCTATATGAGAGGAATTGATTTTATAAACATACCGACTACAACATTATCTCAGATAGACTCCAGCATCGGTGGAAAGGTTGCGATCAATTTAGATGGCATCAAAAACTGTGTCGGTGCATTCTATCAGCCAAAGATGGTTCTCATTGATCCCCTTGTATTGAATACTTTGCCAAAAAGACATTTTTATAATGGTCTTGTGGAGGCAATCAAGGCAGGATTGATTCAGGATAAGGAACTGTTTGAACTATTTGAGCAGGACGAACTTGATATTGAACAGATCATTTACCGTTCACTGCTTGTCAAAAAGTATGTTGTAGAGCAGGATGAGACAGAACAGGGGTTGCGGAAGATTTTAAACTTTGGTCACACGATTGGTCATGCATATGAAAGCTATTATCACCTTCGCGACTATTACCACGGAGAATGTGTGGCACTTGGTATGATGGCAATTCTCAAGAACCCTGAGATTAAAGAAAGACTCTCGAAAATACTGGAACGCTTTCAGATCAACACGACCTGTGATGCCAAGAAAGACAACGTTTTTACTTATCTTGGCAAAGACAAAAAAGCAGACCATGACCGGATTACGATTGTAAAAGTAGAACAAATCGGTCATGCAGAATTGGAAGATATTCCAATTACAGATTTAAGAACTTATTTATAAAAGGATTTGATTACTATGAAAAATACATTTGGAAATAACATTACTGTTACGATTTTCGGGGAATCCCACGGTCCTGCCATCGGGGCAGTTATTGACGGGATGCCTCCCGGAATCAAAATTGATTCCAGCTTTATCAAAAAACAGCTGGACAAGCGGAAACCAAAGGGAAAGATTTCTACAGCGCGTGTCGAGAGTGACCGGGTTCAAATTATAAGCGGCGTCTTTGAAGACTATTCCTGCGGAACACCGATCTGTCTTCTGATTCAAAATCAGAACCAGCACTCCAAAGATTACAGCAAAACAAAAGCGCTCGCCCGCCCATCTCATGCAGACTACAGTGGAGATTGCAAATACCTTGGATTTCAGGATTACCGCGGAGGAGGACATTTCTCCGGAAGGCTGACGACACCGCTTGTCGCGGTCGGCGCCATCTGCCTTGATATGCTTGCAAGCAAGGGTATTTATGTTGCCTCCCATTTAAAAAGCATCAAGGATATCGAAGATGTTTCTTTTTCCTCCGATGAAGAACTGCTGAAACAACAGATGGACAAAGTCAATGACGAATATTTTGCAACGATTGATGATACCGTCAAGGAACCGATGAACCGAGTGATTGAAGATGCCTTTCACAGTCTGGACTCTGTCGGCGGCACGATTGAGACGGCAATTATCAATATGCCTGCCGGCGTGGGTGAGCCGTATTTTGACTCTGTTGAGAGTATTCTCTCCCACGCGCTCTATTCTGTAGGTGCCGTAAAGGGAGTTCAATTTGGAACCGGATTCCCAATCAGCCGGATGTACGGCTCAGAGGCGAATGACAGCTTCCGCATGAAAGATGAGAAAGTCATCACTTCAACTAACCACAATGGCGGTATCAACGGCGGTATTACGAACGGAATGCCGATTATCATCACAACGGCAATCAAACCAACGCCTTCTATTTATCAAAAGCAGGATACCATCAATTTCCGTGAACGTTCCGATGAGGAGATCTGTATCGAGGGAAGACATGATCCCTGTATCGCTCACCGTGCGCGTGTAGTCATCGACAGCGTGGTAGCAATTGGACTAGTCGATCTTCTTCTGACCAGATACGGACAACTCTATTTCCAGAGCGAGCCAAAAGAAAATTTTTAATAGAAAGTAGGGAAAGACAATGATTATTACACTGAAAAAAAATACACCAAATCAAGAAGTAGACCACTTAATTCAGCAATTTGAATCACAAGACCTGAAAGTAAGCCTGATTACCGGAGAAAATTACAATGTATTTGGTTTGGTCGGCGACACTGCACAATTAGATGAAAGGAGAATCCTTGCAAATGAATGGGTAGAAAATGTACAGAGAATCGCTGCTCCATATAAGATGGCAAACAGAATGTTTCACCATGAAGATTCTATTATTGATGTGGGCGGCATCAAAGTCGGCGGACAGGAACCGATTGTTATTATCGGTGGACCATGCTCTGTGGAAGGCAGAGAAATGATGGAAGAAATTGGGGTCGATGTCAAAAACGCCGGTGGCTCCATGCTCCGCGGCGGCGCTTACAAACCAAGAACATCTCCTTATGCTTTTCAGGGAATGGGATATGACGGAATCATGTGCATGGTAAATGCCCGCAGCAAAACCGGACTTCCGATTGTCTCTGAGCTTATGAGCGCAGACAAAATTGAAGAATTTGAAGAACATGTAGATCTGGTTCAGATCGGCGCACGCAATATGCAAAACTTTGATCTGTTAAAAGCAGTTGGTAAAATGACAAAACCAATCTTGTTAAAACGTGGTTTGAGTGCAACAATCGAAGAATGGATCATGTCAGCAGAATACATTATGGCAAGCGGAAACCCAAATGTCATCTTCTGCGAACGTGGTATCCGTACTTTTGAAAAATATACAAGAAATACTCTGGATTTGAGTGTGATTCCTATTCTGAAAGAAAAAACTCACCTTCCTGTGATCATCGATCCATCCCACGCAACTGGAGACTGGAAACTTGTAGAATCTATGTCTCTTGCCGCAATCGCAGCAGGTGCCGACGGTCTTATCATTGAAGTACACAATAATCCGGAATGTGCATGGAGCGACGGCATGCAGTCTCTAAAACCAGAGAAATTCAAGAATGTAATTGAGAAAGCCAAACTGGTTGCCCAGTCTGTAGGAAGAAGTGTCTATGAGGGCTAGAATCACCCCTGCAAAGATAGACTCAGGAAATATCACTATTCCGCCGAGCAAGTCTTTGGCGCACCGTGCAATTATCTGTGCCTGCCTTGCTCCTGGCAGAAGTGTAATCTCCAACATTGATTATAGCGTAGATATTCGGGCAACCATAGAGGGCATGCGCCATCTTGGTGCCAGTATCAAAGAAGACAAAGATACGCTTTTCATCGACGGCATTCAGACATTCCAATATGATGGAGACATTGTAAATTGCCATGAATCCGGCTCTACACTCCGTTTCTTTCTTCCGCTTTTCTCCCTAACAGGAAGAAAAGCAACTTTTTCAGGAAGTAAACGTCTCATCGAGCGTCCACAAAACGTCTATGAGAGATTATTCCAAGAACAGGGGATTAATTTTGTCCGAGAATATCCCAATATTACAATTGACGGGAAATTGAAACCGGGAGAACTGACTTTAAAAGGAAATGTTTCTTCACAATTTATAACAGGACTTTTATTTGCCCTCCCACTTTTGGAAACAGACTCAAAAATTCATATTGAGCCGCCATTTGAATCCCGCTCTTATGTCGAGCTTACTATTCAAATGTTGAAGCGTTTCCAAATTCTTGTGGAATATGAAGATGCATACACATTAATCGTCAGGGGAAACCAACAATACCAACCGACAGATGTACTTGTGGAAGGAGACTACTCTCAGCTTGTATTTTGGGCATCACTCGGCACCTTAAATCAAACTGTAGAGACGCATGGGTTAGATTTACAATCACTTCAGGGAGACAGGAAAACAATTGATATTTTTCAAAGCATGAATGCACATGTGAAATTTTTAAATGATGGATATCAATTTTTTCCAAGTAGATTAGACGGAACCGTCATTGATCTCAACGACTGCCCTGATCTTGGTCCGATGCTTTTTGCACTTGCAACACAGGCAAATGGAAAAACGACTTTCCAAAATGCCGGAAGACTTCGTATCAAAGAATCTGATCGAATCGAAGCAATGGAAACAGAACTCAAAAAACTTGGCTGTTCCATCTCTTCCACCTTTGACACAGTCACAATAATCGGTCCTGTCAAACTGCAAGGAAATGTAACACTTCACGGACACAACGATCACCGGATTGTAATGGCTCTTTCCATACTGGCTACACTTGCTGATGCCCCAGTAACAATTGATGATGCACAGGCAATCAACAAAAGTTATCCTGGATTTTTTAAAGATTTAGCTTCCTGTGGAATCTTTATAGAATTTAGCAATAGGGTAGAGGGCGAATAAGTCTTTAAAAAACGGAGAAGATTTTCATCTTCTCCGCCTTTTTTATAAGTTCCTTCTTCTCTTCTTATCTGCGATGAAAATAGTACCGCCTGATACAACCACTAACATAATCATCAACAAAATCATTGTTCCATCTCCTGTTGTAACACTATTGTTAGGTTTGTTATCAGGAGTTGTTTCCACGCTGGCTTTCTTTTTCAAATTATCAATTGCCTTTTGGATTGCTTCTGCCATTTTATCTACTTCTGCCTGCTTTGTAATATCCAAATCACGTACAACTGCTTCTTTTGCTTCTTCTAATTTTGCCACAGATTCTTTCGTGTAAAGGCTCAAATCTTTTGGAATATTTCCAAGTGCTGCATCTACTTTACTATAATCTGCTTTTTTCAGCTGAAGGCCTTCGATCGCACTCCGGATTGCTTCTGCCATCTTATCTACTTCTGCCTGTTTTGTGATATCTAAATCACGTACAACTGCTTCTTTTGCTTCTTCTAATTTTGCCACAGATTCTTTCGTGTAAAGGCTTAAGTCTTTTGGAATATTAGCAAGTGCTGCATCTACTTTGCTATAATCTGCTTTTTCTACTACCTGCTCTTCAGCTAAAATCTTCACAATCGCAAAAGAATGTTTCTTCAATTTGATAATCTGTCCTTCTGGCATCTTTGTTTTCTCTGTCTGAACAGATACCCTATCTGGTGCCTCTAATGTATTTTCGTCTGTGATTTTATCAGACTCCAATCTCTGAATCTCAATATCTCGTCCGCTTACATCCACACCTTTTACATCTAACATTACATTTTGATCTTTTTCACGATCCACATTCACAAGTGCAACATACATATTTCCATTTTTATCTACACTTGCAAGTGATGATAATGTTTTGACACCATTACTCATTGTCGGGGCTTTCTCGAATGTTGTTTCCACAACATTTTCTCCAAATCCTGCATTCAACATTTGGAATACATGTGCGGATGGTGTTGAGAAAAATGCAAAGTTTCCTTCTCCAGTTGTTGTGTCTGCCCCATTTTGTTTTACAACCTGTATCACAGCCTGCTGTGTAGGTCCTAAAGAATCCGCTCCTGAACTATACCAATCAGACAAGCAATGTTTTTGAATATAAGGACTTCCAAGTTTTACATATTCCATAATTACTTTTGCAATGTAAATAGCATGTGTCTGAGAACGCACCTGAGATTCTGTATTTCTAAAAATACCGTACTCACTGATAACCGGAACTTTTCCAGCAGGTAATCTGTCCACATAATTTTTTACATTTTGGATTCCGACATTCTCTGCCTTTTTCATTGCATCATCATAAAATGCCTCTGCATTTGTTCCACCACTCACAGAGCCAGAATATGGATGGATGGTCATACCATCGTACCACTCATTTGCACCAAGCTCATTCATTCTATTAATAAATCCATGTGATTCAAAACTTGTGTACACATTTGATTTGTAGTTTGTCTTCTCAATCTCATTGATTTTCTCTGTCGTCTTCTTAATTGCTTTCGACACATCAATAAAACCTTCTCTGTCTACTGTATATGTCGCATAAATATTTTTTCCTGCTGGAGGAATCATACCTTTTTCTCCATCTCCAAAGGTAATTCTTCCTGTGCTATAATCCACTACACAGTGTTTGTCTGTTGCTTTTGAGTTTTCAAAATTAGATACTACTGTCCATTCGTCTAAATTTCCATCTGTACCCACATATACTTTCACTCCATCATTGACCGCTTTATATTCTGGGTCTTCTACGATTTTTCCATCAACCAATTTTCCTGGGTTCTGGTTTGCATAACGTAAATAACGAACTAAATTTGGTTTTCCATCACTCTGAGAAGCTTTTTTATTCCAATTTTCTTCATCGACTGCATATTTCTGTACAAACTTTGCCTGTCCACCTTCTGTATATGCCTTCTCTGCTCCTGCATTACCGTTTACATATGTTGTCCAATATCCTTGAGATGCAGTTCCGTCAGAATCTCCCCATGCTTGCTGCATTTCGTTCCCAATTTCAAAATATCTTACATTGTAAGGCTCTTCATGACCGTTTTTTGCACGAACTTCTGCCCAATCGATTCCGCCATTTGGATTTGTTCCAACTTTTGCATTCAAGAATTCCACTAAATCTGCTGCATCCTGCGCATTTCCGCGTCCAAGGCTATATACATACACGATTTCTGAACCTACCTGATCTGCAAAATCTGCGATTTCTTTGATTCCGAAATTAGGTTCAATACCACCTTGTCCTTCATTATTATAGAAACCATGAATTTGTTTTTTTCTGTCTTTTTTATCTCCCAAAGTAGTCTTCCAGTTGAACAAGTTGGAAATTGTTCCTCCCGGATAACGGATAGAGCCAAAGCCTGCCTGCTCATACAGCTTTGTGAACTCATCTTTCATCTTCATCTCTTTCGAATCAAATGTACCATATCCATTGAATGCATAGCGGTGATTGATTCCGAAAATAGAATCCGGCTCGATTGTTTGTACAGTTTTCGCTGTATCAATTGATAATTTTACTGGAAACTCTGCTTCATACTCTGCCATTGCTTTTTCAAGCTCTGCATAAGCCGCTTTCATGTCAGCTAAAGTTGTAGCATCCTCTGATTTTTTCAAAGCATTCTGTAATTGTTTTGCTTTTTCATTGTCTTCCGGAAGCTTCTGATTCTCCGCAAGCTCTTTTCCTTCTTGAATCAGTTTCTTCAATTCCTGATTGTATAACTCAGTAGCTTTATCTTCGTAGATTGCTTTCGCCTCATCCGCTGTCAATGCCTTTTCATACACATAAAACTCATCTACATCACCGCGCATTGGATGCGGATCTTTGTTTCCATCTGTCTTATGCGCACCAAGACGAAGAGCTAATTTCTGATCAACTTTATTGGTACCCAAGCTCTGTGTACTATCTAATTCTCCATTGATATAGTAGGTTACTTCATTCTTATCTTGATTAAACACTACTGTAACATGCTGCCAATCACCTTTTTGTACTGATTTTTTACTCAATACATTCTGAGTATTAATAAATGTATTGTATTTTCCATCCGCCTGCAATGTAAGCAACGAACGACCATTGCCTTCGTGTTGAAGTAATACCGCTGACTTATCGATCCCGTCTCCTGTGATTGTTGTATCGTAACGATACCACATAGAAAAAGAAGTAGAACCTTCCCCCGTATTGATATAGTTCTCCAATCTCAGATACTTATCTGTTCCGCTTCCAAATCGTAAAACCTTTCCAAATACTGGATCTTCACTATCAACAATGCTAATGCCATTTAATGTAGCTGTTGTCTTATCTCCCTGATCACTTTGTAAAGAATCAAAACTCCAATGATCTTTCATGCTGGTTTCCCAATTTGACCCTTCTACAGCCTGCACCGAACCGATAACAGATGTCAGCATCATAGCAGACATGACAGAACACAATGTCATTTTTAACGTTTTCTTTTTCATTTTCCCCATCCTTTTTGTTTATTTGTACAATATATGTATTGATACTTTATCATCTTTTTGTTGCTTTTGCAACATTAACTGATTTAATTATTTCAATCTTTTTACTTTTCGCTCCTCCAGCAACTACCATCTCATTTAAACTAAAAATGGAGCAAGATTCTTTCATCTCACTCCACTACATCTAGGCATTTGCCTCTTTATCGTCTTTTCTTTTTCGCAGATAACGCCCAAGCTTAATTCCTGCAAATGCAAACGCGCCTACAATTATCATCTTAATGACCGTCTGTATCAATGCTGCTAAAAATCCCATATGCACACCTCCACGCACACTTTTGCTTTATCTAATTTCTTGCATTATATAATATCATACAATCCAACTACCGTAAAGGCGATTATTTTAATTCAATTTCTTCTAATTCTTTTGGCGGCAGCATCTTTGAGGAATGTGCCACAAAATCTTTCAATTCTTTCTGTGCTTTTTGAATCGGAATATTCGTTCCGGCTCCGGCAATACAACCTCCCGGACATCCCATTCCCTCAATCAGACATCCATTTTTCTTTCCGATCTTCGCAAGTGTCAGCATCTTCTTACATTCTGCAAGACCTTCCGCATGCTCAATCTTCACTTCCACATCTGGATAATATTCATTGACACATTTTTCGATGGCATTCGCAACACCGCCTGCCGCAGCATATCCACGCCCTGCACCGGTTGCGTCATGGAAAGATGACTCAGCCTCATATTCTGTCAGATCAATCTCTCTGGCATCAAACATGGCCTGTAATTCTTCAAACGTAATGACAAAATCCACATCACTTCTCACAGTTCTTCTGGATGCTTCTAGTTTTTTCGATGCACATGGTCCGATAAATACCACTTTTGCATTCGGGTGTTCTAATTTGATTGTTCTTGCTGTTGCAACCATCGGTGTCAATTCCTGTGATACCTGATCTGCAAGATCCGGAAAATATTTTTTAGCAAGCATTGACCATGCCGGGCAACAAGAGGTCAGTAAAAACGGAAGTTCTCCTGTAACTACTTTTTCTACATAATGATGTGCCTCCGCAATCGCGCCGATATCCGCCCCCAACGCCACCTCATACACTTCCGCGAATCCAAGTTCCTGCAATGCAGCCTTGATATTTCTCGGTGTGATATTCGGTCCGAACTGTCCTACAAATGCAGGTGCGATCTCAGCTATAATCTCCCCGCCTTCTTTCAACGCTCTTCCAAGCTGAAAAATCTGAGATTTGTCCGAAATTGCTCCAAATGGACAGCTTACCATACACATTCCGCAAGATACACATTTGTCATTGTCAATATGAGCTCTTCCTATCTTATCCGAATCAATCGCATTCACTCCGCATGCTTTCGCACATGGACGCTCTTTTTTTGAAATCGCATCATATGGACAGACAGATTTGCATTTTCCACACTTAATACATTTTTCCTGATCAATGTAGGAACGCCCCTTTTTCATGGAAATAGCTCCCACCGGACAGACTTCGCGGCAAGGATGTGCCACACAGCCTTTACACATGTCACTCACTTCATATCCCTTTTCCTCACATGCCGCACAGGCAGATGGGATGACCTGCATAAGCGGTGGCTCATAATATTTTTCCGAAATATTACTTTCTTCAATCCCAGCTGTCAGATGTACCGGCTTATCCTCCGGGCGAAGTGACATTCCCATCGCAAGGCGCATACGCTCCCTTACAATTGCACGCGAACGGTAAATACTCTCTCTGTATTTCTCCGTATCCTCATTAATCAGTTCATACGGAACAGCCTCAATATCGTCGATCAGCGTCTCCGGAGTCGATTCAAATGCTAGCTTTGCTACCTTTGTGAACACTTGTCTTCTGATTCTTCTAATTGGTGTCTCCAATCCTCTCATGGCTTTTTTCTCCTTCATCTCTGTAAAATGCATTCTCTATTTATCATAGAAATCTATCTATGATTTGTCAATATTTTTTGTGCGTAATAGACGGATTGCATTGCATCTTTTCCATAGAAATCCGCTCCGATCATATCCGCATATTCTTGATTCAAAACAGCTCCGCCGACCATGACTTTACAATCTGGCGCTTTTTCTCTAAGCTGTCTGATTGTCTCTTCCATGCTTACAACAGTAGTCGTCATCAGAGCACTTAACCCTACAAGCCTCACCTCTTTTTCAAGCACAGTCTCAACAATACGTTCTGGTGCAACATCTTTTCCCAGATCAATTACTTCAAAACTATAATTTTCTAAAAGCACTTTCACGATATTCTTCCCGATATCGTGAATATCACCTTTCACAGTTGCAAGAACGACTTTTTCTTTCTCTTTTTCCTCTCCACCGTTCTTCTCAAGCTCCTCTTTTAAGACTGCAAAAGAACTTTTTGCCGCATCTGCACTCATCAGGAGCTGAGGAAGAAATACAGTTCCTTTTTCAAACCCTTTTCCGACCGTGTCAAGCGCCGGAATCAGATAGGTATTAATGATCTCAAGCGGCGCCTCTGTTTTTACAAGTGCAACCGTTGTCTGGTATGCATCTTCTTTCAATCCTTTTTCAATAGCTGTTTTCAGATCAATTTGCTGCCCTGCTGGCACTGCTGTCTTTACCGGTTCCTGATTGCCGTAATGTGCAATATAATTCTCGCAGTTTGTGTCATAATTCATCAGTGCACAGTATGAATGATATGAGCGCATCATATCCTCTGAAGACGGATTGATAATACCCGCCGTCAATCCATTTTGCATTGCCATAGTATAGAAATTCGCATTGATGGCCGGACGACTTGGAAGTCCAAAAGAGATATTAGACACACCGAGAGCAGTCCGGACTCCATATGTATCCCGTACCATTTTCAGTGCTTCCAATGTTGTCTTTGCTCCGTTTGGCTCTGAGCTGATTGTCATGGTGAGCACATCAATGACAATATCCTTTTTGTCAATACCATATTTTTTTGCTTCCTCGATAATCTTGCCTGCAACTTCTAGACGCCCTTTTGCCGTCTTTGGAATCCCATTTTCATCCAACGTAAGCCCAATGACAACTCCACCATACTTTTGAATCAATGGGAAAACTGCATTCATAGATTCCTGTTTCCCGCTGACTGAATTTACCATTGGTTTTCCATTGTAAATACGCATCGCCTGCTCCATTGCCTCTGTGTCTACTGTGTCAATCTGAAGAGGAAGACTTGTCACACTTTGAAGTTCTCTGACCACCTCTTTCATCATTACAACCTCATCGATATCTGGAAGCCCCACATTTACATCTAAAATATGTGCTCCCTTATCCTGCTGTGTGATTCCTTCTTTTAAAATATAATCCAGGTTATGTTCCTTTAAAGCCTGCTTAAACTTACTCTTTCCTGTCGGATTGATACGCTCTCCGATAATGACAGGCATATCTCCAAGTTCTACTGCTTTTCCATAGGAGGAGACAATCGTGTGATTCTTGAAAGTTGGCTTTGTCATCTCTAAGTCTTTACAAGCTGCAATCATCGCACGGATATGCTTTGGAGTTGTACCACAGCATCCGCCGATCACACATGCACCTGCTTTTACAATCTCCTGAAGCTGTTTGGCAAAAACATCCGGTGTAACATCATAGTAGGTCTGTCCGTCTCTTTGCTTTGGAAGTCCCGCATTCGGCTTTACAATGATTGGCAGTGAAGTATATTGTGCAATCTGCTGCAAAATAGGGAGCATCTGTTTGGGTCCCATTCCACAGTTGATCCCAAGTGCATCCACTCTGAGACCTTCCAAAAGCGCCACTACAGACGGCACATCTCCTCCTGTCAGAAGTTTTCCTTTGTCATCAAATATCATCGTTGCAAATACAGGAAGATTTGTGTTTTCTTTTGCTGCAAGGACTGCTGCTTTCACCTCGTAAGTATCACTCATTGTCTCGATGTGAATCAAATCTGCCCCTGCTTTCTCCCCATACTGCATAACTTCTTTGAACGCTTCATAGGCATCTTCAAAAGACAGGTCTCCCAAAGGTTTTAACAATTTTCCAGTCGGTCCGATATCCAAAGCAACATAATAGTCTCGCTCATCTCTGATCCCCGCCTTTGCTCCAAATCTGACATTTTCAACTGCCGCATCAATGATAGCCTTTAAGGAACAATTTTCGTCATGAAACTTCAATGCGTTCGCTCCAAATGTGTTCGTAAGCACAATATCACTTCCAGCCTCAAAATATGACTGATGAATTTTTCGTATCGTTTCTTTTCGCTCTATATTCCAGGTCTCAGGGAGTTCGCCAGGCTGAAGTCCTTCTGCCTGCAACAGCGTCCCCATCCCTCCGTCAAAAAATAAGAGCTCTTTTCCTAATCTTTCCAGTAACATATTAACTCCTTCTGTATATACAATCTAATTTCTGACATTCTTCGCAGCCTTTGATATGGCATGGCTCCTGTGTGCTGCTGACCCCAATCACAGCCGTCACAGACTTTGTCGGGGTAAGCATATAACTCTCTGTCATCGTAAGTCCTATCGTCTTTGCAGCATCCAGCATCCGTAAGATATCATCCTGATGTAAAATGGAGTAATCTCCATACCCCGGACTGAATCTTGGGCGAAGATATAACTGCTCCTTGCGCAGACTTTCGGCAATTTCATTTTGTGCCTTATCACAATATTCCTCCAGCATCGCAGCTGCACACGCCTGCAGAACAACTGCCTTCGCCATATCCGTCAGACTGTATCGTTTCATAAGCACATCCACACTGGTCCCTAGTGTCGCTCCAAATACGACTGCCTGAGAACAGCCCTTCAAGTTCTTATATAGATTTTTACTTTTAATTTTCATTTTTCCTATGCTAAGCTCATTCGTATCCGGAAAAGTAGTTTCAAAAATGCGATAGGTGAATTTTGCATTTACGATGCGTTCCAATTCTTTGAAAGAATCTTCCACCAGCTGTAATGTTCGTTCATCTATCGCATGTCTTCCATATCCAAGATACCGAACGGCTTCTCTCGTTCGTATATCCATAATACCCTCTAATTTCGTTTATTTGATAATCTCTGATAAGTTTGTCATGATTGCAGCTGCAATTTCCGGCTTATTCATAGAATAAATATGAATATTCTGAATACCATTTGCAATCAGATCGATAATCTGATCTGTCGCGTAGGCAATTCCCGCCTGCTGCATCGCTTTTGGATCATCTCCGAACCGGTCTACTATGGCACGAAATCTTTCAGGAAGGATTGTTCCCGAAAGTTCACAGATACGAGCAATCTGCTTTCCATTCGTGACAGGCATAATTCCTGGAAGAACAGGAACTGTGATTCCTTTCTCTCGAATCCGGTACAGGAAATTGTATAAAATCGAATTGTCAAAAAACATCTGTGTCGTTAGAAAATCTACACCGACATCCACTTTTTCTTTCAAGTGCGCAATATCTTCTGATTTATGCTCGCTTTCTACATGCCCTTCGGGATAACATGCTGCCCCAATACAAAAATCTCCCTGTGATTTGATATCTGCAATCAGCTCACTTGCATATTTATAGTGGTTGGGAATCGGAAAAGCTCCATCCTTTGGGATATCTCCGCGAAGTGCCAGTATATTTTCGATCCCCTGTTCCTTTAACTGCTCAATGACTTGTCTTACTTCTTCTTTTGTGGAAGAAGCGCAAGTCAGATGCGCAAGACTTGCCACTCCAAGATCATTCTGGATATGAGATGCAATCTTAACTGTATTCTTGCTTGTCCCGCCGCCAGCTCCATAAGTGACACTGATAAAGGAAGGCTTTAAAGCTACAATTTCTTCTGTTGCTTCCAATACTTTTCCGTATCCGGCATCTGTTTTTGGGGGAAATACTTCAAACGAAATATTCACTCTGTTTTCTGATAATCTGTCTTTAATTTTCATGTCCAATCTCCTCCGGTCTCTTCTTTTGTCTATAAAGTGTTGTATAAATCCTCATATTGCTTTGCAGAATTTTTCCATGAGAAATCTTTCTGCATCGCCCGCTCTGCAATCTTATTCCAATCGCGTTTTTTATCATAATAAATCTGCTCGGCATACCGCACAGTATGCATCATCTCATGCGCATTATAATTGCAGAAACTAAATCCTGTTCCCGTCTTTTCATATTCATTATAAGCCTCAACCGTATCCTTTAATCCTCCGGTCTCTCTCACGATCGGAACTGTTCCATATCGAAGGCTCATCAGCTGACTAAGTCCACAAGGCTCAAATAAGGACGGCATTAAAAATGCATCACAGGCAGCGTAAATCATATGAGACATTGGTTCGGAATAATAAATCTGAGCCGATACCTTTCCCGGATATTTCCATGCAAAATGCCGGAACATGTTCTCATATCTCTCTTCACCGGTTCCAAGTACAACAATCTGAATCTCATCCTGACACAATTCATCTAACACATATGCGATCAGGTCAAATCCTTTCTGGTCAGTCAGTCTGGAGACAATACCTATCATCATCTTCTTTGCATCCACTTCCAAACCAAGCTGCTCTTGAAGTGCAAGTTTGTTTTTCACCTTTTCTTTTCTAAAATTCTCTACCGTATAATTTCTTGCAATATGGACATCTGTGCCAGGATTATATTCTTCATAGTCAATACCATTGACAATTCCAGACAGACTGTTACTTCTTGCATTCATAAGTCCGTCCAACTTTTCTCCGTAAAATGGTGTCTTAATTTCTTCGGCATAAGAGCTGCTCACTGTCGTCACGCAGTCTGCGTATACAATACCTCCCTTCAAGAGATTCGCATCTTTATACGCCTCCATCTTGTCCGGTACAAAATAATAATCCGGAAGCCCTGTAATCTCTTTTACTTTATCGGTTCCCCACACGCCTTGGAATTTTAGATTATGTATCGTCATAACAGTCTTAATCCCCCGATAAAATTCTCCACCATAACGGAAATTGTCAAGATATACCGGAATCAATCCAGTCTGCCAGTCATGACAGTGAATGATATCTGGTCTGAAATCTATCAACGGTAAGATACTGAGCACTGCCTTTGAGAAGAACGCAAATTTTTCAATGTCCCAAAGTATATCACCGTAAGGCTTGAACCCCGCAAAATATTCCTCATTATCTACAAAATAGAATGTCACTCCGTCCAATTCAAGCTCCAGAACACCTACATAACGGCTCTGCCAATAAAAATCCATGTAAAAATGTGTCTTGTACTGTAACTGATCCTTCCATTCCTCTTTCATACACATATATTTCGGCAGTATCACCCTGACATCATACTGTCCTTTGTCAAAATTTTTTGGCAAAGATCCGACAACATCGGCTAACCCACCGGTTTTAATAAACGGCACTGATTCTGAAGCGGCAAATAATATTTTTTTCATGACCTTTCCTCCACTCATTTTTATAGCACTTTCTTTCTATTATACCGAGTGCAAGCCAAAGGGTCAATAAAAACCCCTGTATATTTATGCGTGCTTTTTTTCCAAGCGGATTGTATCGGATATCAAAGCGATAAATTCTGAGTTTGTCGGCTTTCCTTTTCCATTGCTTACCGTGTATCCAAATAGTTCATCTAAAATATCTAATTTTCCTCTACTCCAAGCCACTTCGATTGCATGACGGATTGCACGTTCCACCCTGCTTGACGTTGTACGATATTTCTTTGCCACTGTCGGATACAGTATCTTAGTAATTGCATTTAACACATCCATATCCTCAACCGCCATCATAATTGCGTCACGCAAATAGTGGTACCCTTTGATATGTGCTGGTATGCCAATTTCATGAATCATATTGGTCACTCTGTTTTCTAGACTTTCTTCACCAATGTCTCGCCTGATTTCCGGAACACCTCCCATACTTTTTTTCGTATATTTCATTTCTCTGTGTGTATCTTTAATTCTGTTTAATACCATTTCATTGTTAAACGGTTTCATAATGTAGTAGTTTGCTCCTCTTTTGAAAGCATCTTCTGTAATTCGTTCCTGTCCAACTGCTGTGATGATAATAAAATCAGGAGTCTTTTTCAAAGTTCTATCTTCCTGTACAAGCTCCATGACACTTAAACCGTCCATCTTTGGCATAATCAAATCTAATAATACGACATCTGGCTCCTTATTTTTTATAATCTGATACATATCCTCCCCATTATCTGCCTTGCCTACAAGTGTCAATTCCTCGTCATTACTTACAATTTCCTCCAAAATGTCCAAAATTCGCTCATTATCATCAGCAATTGCCACATTTAACCGTCCCACTTTGTTGCCCTCCTACACTTTCAATCTCTGTTTCCAGCCACAAATCCTATTATATCTTCGGTCATTTTCAGGCGCAAGCGAATGTCGTCGTAATATTTCGACATTTTCTTTTTTATTCTATATTTTTCAACATATTTTCTATGAATATTCCGTATCCTTTTGTCGCATCTTGGACAAACACGTGAGTTACTGCGCCGACAATTTTTCCATTTTGTATAATGGGACTTCCACTCATCCCTTGCACGATTCCTCCTGTCAGCTCCAATAATTCTGGATCGGTCACTTCCAGAACTATCCCTTTATTTATTTCTTTGCAAAATAAATCTATTTTTGTAATTTTTACCTCATAATCTTTCACTGCTCCATCGACCGCACAACGAATCATCGCTTCTCCTGTCTGAATTTCCTCTTTTTTGCCAATTTCCATTGGAGTTTGTTCAGAAAAAAGAGAACCAATTTTATCTACCGTCCCGTAAATTCCTGACTCTGTATTTTTTGAAATTTTCCCTAATACATTATATCGATTATAAACAATGATCCCTTCCATACCTCCGGGATTTCCACTTTTTCCCTTTTGAATATCTTTTATACTTGTCTCATATAGTGTTCCATTTGTAATATCAAGCAATTCATTCGTATCCACATCATGAATTCCATGCCCCAACGCTCCAAATTCACTGTTTCCCGTCAAAAATGTAATTGTACCAAGCCCCTGTGCATTATCCCTTATCCAAATACCAAGTTTATATTCTTTTTCTGTCACTTTTACAGGTCGTATCTTTACTTCAATCACTTCTTTGGACCTTCGAACTTTCAATATTACCTCTTCTTTTGTAAGATGCTTCACTATTTCCAATAATTCCTTTTTATTTGAAACGGGTTGCTCATTAACACCAACAATATAATCTCCCTCTTTCACCAAATGCTTGGCAGGCTCATATTGCAGACCATCCGCTCCTTCAATCGTCTCTGTTCCAAGAACCATCACTCCATCTGTCTCCATATAAATTCCGATTGGCATTCCTCCTGGTATCAGTAAATCATTGGACACTGTCTGAGAGCTGACCTCTTCTTTTAAATACAATCGGTTTACACTCTGTATACTAAGTCCGCCTCCCACAAATATTCCAAATAGTAATACTATGACTAAAAATCTTCTATACCAGCGCTTTTTCATATCACATGTCCTCCTACTAAAAAACAGATGCTAAAATGCATCTGTTTTAGTATGTGATATTTTTTGTTTTTCACTCTGGTATTATTTTGTACGTTCTGCCAATTCTTTCATCTCCGCCGCACTTTGCATAACAGTATCGGTGATCTTTGCACCTCCAAGAATTCTGGCAAGCTCTTCAATTTCCTGCTCTTTACTTAATCGGAAAATTTTACTTTTTGTGACACCATCTTCCACCTGCTTTTCAATCGCATAATGCGCATCCGCCATTGCAGCAATCTGCGCAAGATGTGTAATGCAGATCACCTGATGATTTCGTCCGATAAAAGACATCTTTTCAGAAACCTTCTGAGCGGTTCTTCCGCTGATTCCCACATCAATCTCATCAAAGATCAATGTCTCTATCTGGTCTTTCTCAGCCATCACACTTTTAATTGCGAGCATGATTCTTGACAGCTCTCCTCCCGAGGCAACATCTCCGAGCGCTCTCACCGGTTCTCCCGGATTCATGGAAATCATAAATTCAACTTCATCTGTCCCCTGAATTGTATAAGTCTCCAACTCCCGGAACACAATTTCAAACTGTGTATCTAAAAAATTGAGATCGCGAAGTCCTTTTTGAATTGCTTCTGCAAGCTTTGCGGATTGTTCTTTTCGCAGTAAAGACAACTGCCCGGAATAGCATTTTACTGCTGCTTCGGCATCTTCCATTTTTTTGTGCAACTTCGCCAGATAATCATCGTAATCCTGCAGTTTTAATAGCCTTTCCTCTTTTTTATCACAGTATTCTAAAATCTCTTCGATTGAATTTCCATATTTTGTCTTCAAACGATTGATCTCATTCAATCGTGTCTCCACTTCAAAAAAAGTCTCTTTCGAAAAATCAAAAGACATCTTGTAATCTGACAATTCTCGGTTGAAATCATTCAAAAGACTGTCTATCTCTGCAAGCTGCTGAAACATCTCCTGTGCCTGCTCATCGCAGCCTGCCGCCTCCTGCATACAGCGAAGCGCCCTGCTGATCGCCTCGCTTGCCGTCTCTGAGTTCGTTCCACCGGTATACTCATATGCCTCTTCCAAATTTCCCACGATTTTCTTTCCATTCGTCATACGGCGATATGTTTCCTCCAGCGTCTCATCCTCCTGTCTTAAAAGCTTCGCCTGTCTGATCTCCTGAATTTCAAACTCTAAGAACCCGATCTCCTTATTGCGTTCCTTTTCATCTGTCAACGCCTCTTCAAGCTCTTCTTTCTGCTCTTTGTAAATCAAATAAGCCTTCGCAAGCTTTTCTTTCACCTGCTTAATGTTCTCTTTTGCAAATGCATCTAAAATTGTCAGATGATTTTTTTTATAGAGCAAGGACTGGTGCTCATGCTGTCCATGAATATCGATTAAAATCGACGCTGCGTCTTTTAAAAGCGCAATTGGAACCGTCTCGCCATTGATCTTACTGATGCTCCTCTTACTCATAAGTTTTCTGCTAAGAACAACAACCCCATCTTCCGGGAAAACATCTTTTCTTTTCAGCGCCTCAGCCTGTGTCTTATTTTCCACAAAAAATGTTAGTTCCACATATCCATATTCTGCACCCTTTCGTATGATATCAGCGGAATATTTTCCTCCCAATGCAAGATTGACAGAACCAAGAATAATTGATTTTCCGGCACCTGTCTCCCCTGTCAAAATATTCAGCCCCTTTGTAAATTCCACTTCAATCTCATCAATCAATGCAAGATTTTTCACATACAAATTATGTAACATATTCTTTCTCCCAGACTCTCTTTTGACACATCTTGTCTTACATTACAATTTTTCTGATTTTGTCCATCACGTTCACCGTATCATCTGTCGTCCGTATTGCACACATAATCGTGTCATCTCCTGCAATACACCCAACTACTTCATTCCAATTCATCGCGTCAATTGCCGCCGCCACTGCCATTGCCATGCCGGAAACAGTTTTTATCACCAATATATTCTGTGCCATGTCCATGGACACATATCCATCCTTTAAAACCCTCATATATTTCTCGCTCATCGCCGTTTCAGGTGTCTTCAAAATCGTATATTTCTGTCTTCCGCCCTCAATTGGAACCTTTGTCAGTTTCAGGTCTCGGATATCTCTGGAAACTGTTGCCTGTGTCACCTGAAATCCCTCCTGATTCAAGCGCTCTGCCAGCTCCTCCTGTGTCTCGATATTATGCTTATTGATGAGCTCAACTACTTTTGCATGTCTTTTTCCTTTCATTTTTTTCAGCTTCCTTTCATCTTTTTCCTCAATGTCTCTAAAAAGCTTATTTTGCTCAGCTTAAAAAGTTTTGTGGTATCGTCCGCCCTTCTTATGACAATCTGATCCCCTGTATATATTTCAATCGTCTGTTCTCCATCAAACGAAACTGCTGCAATCTCTGTCCGGTTATCTCTTCCTTTTCCAATTTCCACAACAATCTCATCCTCAGCCGACAACACGATGCTTCTTGTATTTAAAGCGTGAGAACAGATTGGTGTCACAACGATCATAGATGCGGTAGGTTCTACAATCGGACCACCGGCAGACAAATTATATCCGGTCGAACCGGTTGGGGTAGAAATAATCACTCCATCCGCCTGATATGAATTCAAAAGTTCTCCATTCACGTAAATATTAAAATGAATGATCCGAAGAGCTCCTGCTCTTCCCACAACAATATCATTGAGCGCTACATCTTCCTGACCTCTATTCAGAACTCCTTTGAGCATCATTCTTGCCTCAATCTCCGGAGTCTCTTCAAAAAGCTGCTCCAGTGCCTGCTCAATATTTTGCACTTCCACTTCTGTCAGATACCCAAGCGTTCCCAAATTAATGCCAAGAAGCGGTGCTTTGCAGGCACGTAATTCTCTTGCAGCACGAATCAAGGTCCCATCTCCGCCAAGTACCAGAACACACTCGGTATCTTTTGGTACACACTTGCCATCTGACGCTACAATACACTGTCCGCCGTGCTGTTCGATATATCGCTGAATCCGATGTGTTGTTGCAAGCTCCCTGTCTTTGCTTCGGTTTGTAATGATATAAAACTTCTCCATCTTCTATCCTCTATTTTTATTTTGCCAATGCGGAAAAGGCATTCTCCACAATCTGCTTCCAGGCAATCTTCACATGTTCGATTGTATCTGTCTGTTCTGTTTTCTGCAAATACACAAGATATTCGATATTTCCTTCCGGACCTTTGATTGGAGAAAAGTCAAGATTTAACACTGAAAATCCGATAGACAGTGCATAGGACAGCACCATCTCAATCACTTCATAGTGCGTACTTTTTTCACGTACTACCCCCTTCTTTCCTACCTTTTCTCTTCCAGCCTCAAACTGCGGCTTGATCAGTGCCACGATCTGACCCTCCTCTTTCAGATAATTACGAATCGGAAGCAATACCTTTGTAAGTGAAATAAAGGATACATCAATCGAAGAAAAATCAATTTCTTCTCCCAGATCTTCCGGTGTCACATAACGGATATTCGTCTTCTCCATGCAGATAACCCGCTCATCCTGTCTTAATTTCCACGCAAGTTGTCCTTTTCCGACATCAATGGCGAACACTTTTCTTGCCCCGTTTTGCAGCATACAGTCTGTAAAACCTCCGGTCGAGGCGCCCACATCTGTGCAGACTTTTCCTTCCAGACAGACGTCAAAATTTGCAACCGCCTTTTCAAGCTTCAAACCTCCGCGACTTACATATGGAAGTGCATGACCTTTAATCTCAATCTGAACTTCATTCGAAAATGTTGTCCCTGCCTTATCCTCTCTTTGCCCTTCCACAAACACATTACCGGACATAATGATCGCCTTCGCCTTTTCTCTGGACTCTGCTAAATTTCTTTTTACCAGTAATACATCTAATCGTTCTTTCATATATTCTCCTAAATCATATGTTTTTCAATACATCATATGCTGTGACAATCTTCTCCACAATCGAATCCGCATCCAGATGCACTTCTTTTCTCAACAATTCTACATTACCATGTTCCACATACTCATCCTGAATACCATTTTGCAATACGCAGACACCCAAGCCCTCCCTTGCAGCATAATTGGCAATCTTCTCGCCATATCCACCATCTAAAAGGCCTTCCTCAATCGACACAAAAAGTCTGTGTGCTCTGCTCATCTGTTTCAAAATATCCTGATCAAACGGTTTGACAAAACGTACATTGATCAGACTGCAATGATATCCCTTTTCTCTTAGCTGCACACACACTGCCTCCGCTGTCTCCATCATATGACCAACAGCGAAAACGGCGATGTCCTGTTCCTCATAAATAACCTCACTTTTTCCATAGACAATCGGCGCCCGGAATTCTTGCAGTCCGTCATACGCCATTCCTCTTGGATATCTGAGGGCGATCGGTCCTTGAAATTCGATTGCAAATCGGATCATATCCGCAAATTCCCATTTATTTTTTGGGGACATCACCGTCATATTTGGGATCCCACTTAAATATGCAAGATCAAAAAGTCCTTGGTGTGTCTCCCCGTCATTTCCGACAAGTCCTGCCCGATCTATCGCAAAGACGACCGGCAAATTTTGCAGACAGACATCATGTATCATTTGATCATACCCCCTCTGTAAAAAGGAGGAATATACAGCAAATACAGGTTTTAACCCTGCTGCCGCAAGTCCTGCTGCAAAAGTAACCGCATGTTCTTCTGCAATTCCGACATCAAAAAATCTGTCCGGATATTTCTTTGCAAACGGTGTCAGGCCTGTCCCGTCTTTCATCGCAGCAGTGATTGCAACAAGTTTTGGCTCTTCCTTTCCCATCCTGTACATCACCTTTGCAAAAATATCGGTATATGTGTCTTTGCCTCCTGAAGTTTTCTGCTGTCCAGTGGCAATATCAAACGGACCTGTCCCATGAAATTTGGAAGGCATCTTCTCCGCCGGAAGATAGCCTTTTCCTTTTTCCGTCAAGACATGGACAAGTACCGCATGGTCAATCTTCTTTGCTTCCTGAAAAATCTTATATAATTTTTTGATATCATGACCGTCGACAGGTCCTAGATAAGTGACTCCCATATCTTCAAACAACATTCCCGGCACAAGCAATTGCTTGATACTGTTTTTTGTCTTTCGAATATGTGACACGATCTGATCTCCAACACACGGTACTTTCTGTAATGTCTTTTCTACATTTTTCTTCAAATCTGTATAGGCATGTGCTGTGCGGATTCCATCCAGATAATTCGACATTCCTCCAACATTTTCAGAAATCGACATCCGATTATCGTTTAATACAATAATAAAATTGCTCTTCAGATGAGAGGCGTTATTCAACGCTTCATAAGCCATACCTCCGGTCAGAGAACCGTCTCCGATCACTGAGATGACCTGATAATCTTCTTTCAGTATCTCTCTTGCCTCCACATATCCCAGTCCTGCCGAGATTGAAGTAGAACTGTGTCCCGTATCAAATGCATCACATGCACTCTCTTTTCGTTTCGGGAAACCGCTCATCCCCCCGTACTTGCGCAGATCATCAAATCCTGCTTTTCTTCCTGTTAGAATCTTATGTGTATATGCCTGATGTCCCACATCCCATATAATTTTATCTTTCGGAAGTGAAAATGCCAAATGCATCGCCATCGTCAGCTCCACTACACCTAGATTGGAAGCCAAATGTCCTCCCGTTTTACTGATCTTTTCAACCAAAAACTGACGAATCTCTTCTGCCAGCGTATCCAATTCACTTTCCTTTAGTTTTTTAATATCATCCTCTTTTTGAATTCGCTCCAATACCATAAGAGCACCCCTTTTATTTTTCTCTGTAAATTAATTCTTTTAAAAGCATCTCCAAAAATTGATTTTCCCCTGAAATGCTGTGTAATAAATGAATCGCTTCCATGGAAAGTCTCTCCACAGCCTCTTTTGCGTTTTCAATTCCAAGCAACGTCACATATGTCGTCTTTTCATTCTTTTCATCACTGTGAATTGGCTTTCCAAGCACTTCCACCGTGCTTGTCACATCCAAAATATCATCCTGTATCTGAAAAGCGATTCCCACATATTTTGCAATCTGTTCTATCTTTTGCACTTCTGTCTTCGAAGCGCCGGCAAGCACTGCCCCGATCATCATAGAGCTCTCGATCAGAGCACTTGTCTTCAGCTCATAAATAAAATCCAACACTTCTTTGGAAACAGTTTGTCCTGCACTCTTCACGTCTACTACCTGTCCCCCGATCATACCGTAAATTCCGGCTTTCTCAGAAAGGACTCGCATCGCCTGACCAATCTCTATACTCTTTTGCGGACACATCGTAAACGCCTTTACAGCCGTCTCAAAGGCAAAATTAAGAAGCGCATCTCCCGCCAGAATCCCCATTGCCTCCCCGTACACAACATGTGTAGTCTTTCTCCCTCTGCGGTAATCATCATTGTCCATCGCGGGAAGATCATCATGTACAAGTGAATACGTGTGGATCATCTCAATCGCTGCCATAAACGGCTCAATGAGTTCCTCATCACCGCCAAACAATACATACGTCTCTCTCATCAGCATCGGTCTGAGACGTTTTCCACCGGCTAGAAGACTATACTCCATCGCCTCCATGATCTCTTTTTGGAGACCTTCTTTGACCGGCAGATATTTTTTTAAAATCTGTTCTATCGCTGTTATTTTCCCGATTCTTTCTTCCTTAAAATTCATGCTCTTCACCATCTTTATCCAATATCATTACTTTTTTCTCAATCGTCTCAATCTTATCATTACATATCTTCAGCAATTCCATTCCTTCATGATACAATTGAAAAGAATCCTCAAGCGAAACAGCTTCTCCCTCCAATTTTTTTACTACTTCATCTAACTGTTCAAATACGTCCTCCAGAGTCTGATCTTTTTTATTTTCTGCTTCCACAATGTTCCTCCTTATGCGTATCTTCTACTCTTGCTTTGATCACACCATCTGTCACATACACATTCAATGTCTCTCCATTTGCCGTATCTGCGATTGTCTTCACCACTTTGCCATTTTCCGTTGAGATATAAGCAAATCCCTGATTCAGCTTTGCCAATGGCGAAAGTCCTTTTATACGCTCGATATAAAAAGCAAATCTGCGTTTTTCATCGTCAATCTTTCTTTCCATCGTCTGTCTGAACCGTTCTTCCAATTCCACGGTTCTTTGCTGTTTGTCCCGCAGTTTATTCCTAGGATGCAGATACTTTAATTGCAGTGCATACTGCCCGATTTTCATTTTTTCCCATTCCGCTTTCTGACGTATTGCTTTGCGTATCTTTATTCGATATTCTTCAACTTCGTTTAAAAATGTCTCGTATTCGAACACCGCAAGTTCAGCCGCCGCAGAAGGCGTAGGAGCCCGCAGATCCGCCACATAATCTGCAATAGTTGTGTCCGTCTCGTGCCCCACCGCTGAAATAACCGGAATTCGACATTCAAAAATAGCTCTCGCAACAATTTCTTCATTAAATGCCCAAAGATCTTCTATAGAACCGCCACCACGCCCTACAATGATCAAATCTACTCCTTTTTTTTCAAGTGCCGCAATTCCTTCCGCAATACTTGCAGACGCGCCTTCGCCCTGAACCAATGCCGGATATAAGAGTAACTGCACATAGGGATTTCTTCTGCCTGCAACATTGATAATATCCCGAATTGCCGCACCTGTAGGCGCCGTCACAATACCGATTGTTCTTGCAAACTTCGGAATTGGCTGCTTGTATTCCTCAGCAAACATTCCCATCTCGCCCAATTCCTGTTTCAATGCCTCGAATTTCTCATAAAGCGCTCCGGCTCCGTCGAGAATAATCTCTTTTGCATACAATTGATACTTTCCATCTCTCTCATATGTGGTTACATTGCCAAGCACGATCACCTGCTGTCCTTCCTGCATCCGAAAAGGCAAACCACCTCTCTGTCCCGCAAACATAATACACGCAATCATCCCGGACTCATCCTTCAGTGAAAAATAAATATGCCCGGATGTGTGATATTTACAATTTGACACTTCTCCTTTCACATAGATCCGGTTCAGCATAAAATCTTGCGTAAACATATTTTTAATATAAGCATTGACTTGTCCGACAGAATACACATTGCGCATCATATCACCTTATTCCGCCAGTTTCGCCAACACACCATTGACAAAAGCCGGTCCCTCATCACTGCTATATTTCTTTGCAAGTTCTACCGCCTCATTGATTGCCACACCAATCGGAACTTCTTCATCCCATTTCATCTCATAAACTGCAAGTCTTAAAATTGTCAAATCGACCCGATTCATACGAGATGTTTTCCAGCCTGTCGTATACTCATTCAAAAATTTGTCAATCTCTTCCTTTTTCTCGACAATTGCTCTGTATTTATTTAAAATATAAGTCTTATCTTGTTCATCAACTCCACCAATCAATTCAAAATAGAGGTCCTCTTGTTCTTTCATCTCTTCTTCTCTATTAAATTCTATACGGAATAACATTCTAAAAATGTGTTCCCTAAGTTCTGATCTATTCATTTTTCTACCTCTTTATTCTTTGGATTTTCTATTCTTTTGCATTTTTGTTTATTATACTACATGTGATTCCCTCTTGGCAACTAAAAAGAGTGGAGCTAAAACTCCACTCTGTTTCCCCTCCTAGTCTTTGCAGGACTAACTTTCCATGTCTACTCCGGCCACACGGATATTCACATCTGCGACTGTCAAGCCTGTCATATTCTCAATCGAAGCTTTTACTTTCTCCTGTACCTTCGCCGAAACATCCATGATGCTGTAGCCATACTTCAAATTCAGTGCCAGAATAACTGTTACTACTCCTTCCAACACATCCACTTTCACACCTTTGGATAAGGATTTCATCCCAAGCTTACTAATCAACTCTCTTGTTGCATTCCCTGCCATTGAAGCAACACCTTCCACTTCCATAGCTGCAAGTCCTGCAATAATCGCCACAACCTCATCTGCGATCTGTACTTCTCCAAGATTATCGTCTGTTTTTATTGTATAGCTATTTCTTTCGTCTTTTCCCATGATTCAAAACCTCCTAGTCTGGATTATCCTCTCTTTCCAAGAGATGGAATTATCTCTTGTTATTATAACAAATTTATATCCGTTTGCAAATAGGGAAATTTCTAAACTATTTTCCAAACTCAGATAACTCCAATCCCTCGTTACGCTCCAGTGTCATACGTATACTCCAGCTGTTCACAAATAATAAAAGTGGTCTGTCTTTTAAGTCCTTAATCTTCTTCATATCAGAAGTACCCACAATTTTATCCAAGTCAATTTCTTTATTCTCGATCCAACGGATATGTTCATATGGTAGCGTATCCATTCGAATCTCCACATTATATTCATTTTCCAAACGATATTTTAACACATCGAACTGCAGAACACCTACCACACCTACTATAATTTCCTCCATACCAGTATTATATTCCTGAAAAATCTGAATTGCACCTTCCTGTGCAATCTGATTGATTCCTTTGATGAACTGCTTACGTTTCATCGTATCCACCTGGCGTACTCTGGCAAAGTGCTCCGGTGCAAAAGTCGGAATTCCCTCATATGCAAATTTCTCAGGAGAATTGGTAAGCGTATCTCCAATTGAAAAAATTCCCGGATCGAACACACCGATGATATCCCCACCGTATGCTTTTTCGATCATCTTTCTTTCACTTGCCATCATCTGCTGTGGCTGAGAAAGTCTCACTTTTTTCCCGCCCTGAATATGAAATACATCCATTCCAGCTTCGAATTCTCCGGAACAGATTCTCATAAACGCGATTCTGTCACGGTGAGCCTTATTCATATTCGCCTGAATCTTAAATACAAATGCGGAAAATTCCTTTTCTGTCATAGGATCAATAACTCCTTTATCCGAGATTCTCGGGAGGGGAGAGCTTGTCATCTGAAGAAAATGCTGAAGAAATGTCTCCACACCAAAGTTTGTAAGAGCCGAGCCAAAAAATACTGGCGACAATTCTCCTTTGCTCACAAGTTCCATATCAAATTCCGCACTCGCACCGTCTAACAGTTCCACTTCATCCGTAAGCTGAGCCAGCTGTTCTTCACTGATCATTTTCTCCACTGACGGATCGTCCAATGCAATCTTTTTTACTTCCCCGATAGAAGTTCCTTTTCGTGTATCGGAAAATAACTCTATCTCTCGGTGTTCCCTGTCATATACGCCTCTAAATTCCTTTCCGGAGCCAATCGGCCAATTGACTGGACATGTCGCAATTCCAAGTTCCTTTTCAATCTCGTCTAACAGATCAAACGTATCTCTTGCCTCACGGTCCATTTTATTGATAAACGTAAAAATCGGAATATGACGCATCACACATACCTTGAATAATTTTCTCGTCTGTGCCTCCACACCTTTCGATGCATCAATAACCATGACGGCAGAATCTGCCGCCATCAATGTACGATACGTATCTTCCGAGAAATCCTGATGTCCCGGCGTATCCAAAATATTGATGCAATATCCACCGTAGTTGAATTGGAGCACTGAGGAAGTGACCGAGATACCTCTTTCTTTCTCAATCTCCATCCAGTCCGACACCGCATGCTTGGCAGTCGCTTTTCCTTTCACCGAACCTGCCTGATTGATTGCACCACCATATAATAAAAACTTTTCCGTCAACGTTGTCTTTCCTGCATCGGGATGCGATATGATCGCAAACGTTCTTCTTTTCTTTATCTCATCTGTAATTCCTGACATAATAATCTCCTGTTTTTTGTTATTCTATACATACTTATTTAGTCTATCACAAGTAATATCTCTCTGCAAACAAAAATCTATTCATTCTCAGAATTTTTCTCTGCCCCTTTTTGCGCACTGTCTTTACTGTATATCGGTGTGATGACAATATTTTCCGGAGCAATTTCTGCTTTTCTTGTGATAATATCCTCAATCTGAGCACGGTTCGCATCTGTCAGTTCCGCACTGTTTACTACCACATCAGCAGTCTCTGCTGTCAGACTTACTACTGTATCTGAAAACCCTTTCGATGCAAGCATCGTCTCGACCGCCGCCTCTTTTTCGGCGAGTTCCGTCATCGCAATCATCTGGTTGATCGCATCTTGTTTCTGTTCATCTGACAAATTTGCATTATCTATAATCTCAAGCAAAGTTTCTTTATTTTTTGCACGCACCTGCTCTCTTGTCACCTTCGCTTCCGCAACAACTCCTGTCACATCTCCATTGGTAAGCACTGCTTCTCCCGGTGTTCCTTCTACCGTTCCGTCTGCCACTTCCTGATCCTGACTTTCAATATCACCGGCAGTTTCTTGTGCTCCATCTTCCGAAGTAATGTCAAGCAGCTCCTGATTTGCAAGTTCACCATTTGTCGCCTCTGCTTTTCCTGACTCGCCAAAAATGCGGCCGGAATAATTCAGGTATCCGGCAACCGCAATCATAATCGCGAGTGTTGTGATAATAATCTGGTTTTTCTTGAATAGACGTTTCAAAATGTAACTCCTCCTAATTTGTTTGATTTCGTTTCATTACTTTAATTTTATGTGTGTCTACATCAAATAATGCTTGGATTGCTTCTGTAATATTTTTTATGACAACTGCATTTCCACCCCCTTCTGCAATGACAACAACCCCCTCCACTTTTGGATTGACTTCTTTTGTGACATATGGTGTCTGCTCACCTCCGGATGCGCTGTCGTACACCGTCGTCTCACTGTCCTGCGCTTCCTTTGTCTCACGTTTTCCTCCCTGTTTGTCGCTTTCTGTGACAGTCTGACTGTTTTTTGCCTGATCCTTCTCAATAATTTTTTCCGATGAAGACTGAAACGTCACCATCACCTTTACGTTTCCCACCCCCTCTACTTCCCGCAACACCTCTTCTAGTTTTCTCTCCACTGCTTCCTCGTACTCATCCTCGTAACTATTTTCTGTTCCCGCCTCGACAGGCACATCTTTTGTCTTTGTTTTTTTTACCGGCATTGCAATGACAATCAGAAGAATCCCAACCAAAAGCATGAGCATCAATTGATTTTTTTTTAGTTTCCATTCAAACTTAGTTTTCAATCTGAATCTCCTCCACTTCGATTTCATCTGTCTCTTCTTTTCCTACATCTTCAAGTGACATTCCCTCCAGATATTTGGTTGCCTCTTCGATTTCTCTGATCTTTTGCTGATATGAGGCATTATGATACAATTCCGAAAATGTCGTTTGCATTCCGATTGCTTTCATAATTGGTTCTGAAAGCATCACAATCAGAATCAATCCGGTAAAAAAACGAATATACTTTTTATAGCTGTGATTCGGAATAATTTGGATGATAGCTGTAATCAGAATCAGATAAAATGCAATATTCTGTAGCCATTGATAAAAAAACGCAATCAATTTTTCCCTCCTAACCTGCCATAGTGGTCGCCGTCACTACTGCGATCGTCAATAAAAAAAGTACCCCGGTCGTAAATATAATGCGAAGCAGCATCTGAGATCCATCTGCAATACTGCTGATACAGCCTACTATTCTCTTATCCGAAACAGGCTGTATCATTGCGGCAATCAATTTATACAGCAGAGTCACTACTGCCATCTGAATAATCGGAACCAGACAGATTCCAATACAGACCAGTGCTCCCGCAACTCCGATCCCATTCTTAATCAATATCGCTGTCCCTAACATCACCTCCGTCACCCCTCCAATCGCATCTCCAACAACCGGTATCGCCTCCGCACTTCTTCCCACCACACTTCTTTTCAGTGAGTCAATTGCTGGACTCAAAAGTCCCTGTATAATATTTACCCCTGTCACGCCCGCAAGCAGTGTCTTTAGCGTCCATGCAATCACCGTCTCGCAAAGCTCTGCAAATTTGGAAAGATAATCTTCCTCCGACAAATTATTCATAACTTTTACCACAATATAGACTTGTACAAATGGAATCAAAAAATTTAAAATCACAAGTTCAACCAGATAAATCAAGAGCAGTACCAGATTGTAAAACAAGATGGAAGTGCTACTTCCTGCTGCAAAAGCAACTGCCAGAAAGTAGACAGGTCCAAGGACTTTCATAAACCCGATCAGACGCTCTAGATTCTCACTTGCCGACACGATCAAAATACGAAACGAATTAAGCCCAATCGTGATTAAAAGCAGATATAAAACATAAAAGCTGATTTCCGATATCTGTTTATTTTGAAATACATTGGAAAAATTGGTAAATACTGCTGCCACAATTACAATAAGGAGAATATGAACCATTCCGGCTTTGCTGCTCTTCCATTCGTAAAAAAATTGATCTGATATCATTTCACCAATCACTTGCAGCGAGGGTTCTGTCTCTCCATTTAACATCCCTTTTATCAGATCCTGAAAGTCTGTTTTCTTCTCCGGAAAAATATCATCCAGCAAATCTTCAATCTCTGAGAATTCAAATTCTTCCCAAAGTGTTTCCTCCGCTTCCTTCTGAAGTTCAGCTTGCTCGTCCTTGTTTCGGATTTCTGTCGCATGGACCGTTCTCGGAAAGAAAAAGCAACCCAAAATGACTATAAAAATACAGAGTCTTATTCCTTTCCCTCTCATGACAAAAATTCCTGTATCGTCTGAAGTAAGGCGAGTAAAACCGGAAGACTCATGACCAGAATGGTCAGTTTTCCAAAAATCTCAATCTGAGAAGCAATCGTCTGATATCCGGTATCCCGACAGATTCCCGAAGCAAATTCTGCGATATAAGTGACACCCAGCATTTTGATCAAGGTGCCAACATATGAGGTATCCATGTTAATATGTCCGCTGATCTGCCTTATCGTATCAATAATTTCTTCCAATTGTCCAACAATGCTTAAAAAGATAAAAACACTAATTGCCACACTTATATAAATTCCATATTCTGTTTTTCCATTTTTGAACTGGACTGCAAGAAGTGCCCCCATCACTCCAAGAACCCCTGCTTGTACAATACTCATTGAAAACACCCCTATAACGAAAACAGTCTCTTGATTGATTCAAATAGTTCATAAATATAAGGAACAATCCAAAACAACACGAGTAAAAGTCCGGCAAAGCTTGTCAGAAATGCCTGTTCTTCTCTTCCACTATGTTTTAATACCTGACTCAGCACCGAGACTAATATTCCCACAGCAGCAATTTTAAAAATTAAATTTACACTCATCTTCGCCTCCACTTATATCAGAATAATTACAAGGAAAATTCCCCCCATCACTCCAAGACAGTTACATAGTCGCTTTTTCATAACTAGTTCCTCTCTCGCTTTTTCAATTACAAATGAAAGCTGTTCCAAATACAAATCAATTGTTCCTAGCTGCATCTGCTCATCTAAATATCCCATTTGCATTCCGATTGCTTTCAATTCCTCCTTATCTTTGCTTTTCAATTGTGACTTTATCAGACATTGGTCAATAGACTCTGTCCACAACTGAAAGAAGGTAGCTCCTGCTTTTTCCTCTATCTGTCTCGCCAAATAGAGCAGCCATTCACCCTGCGCGCCTTCCATTCGCCTTCCAATGTGAGAAAACGCTTCTGAAAAAGGAGCTTTCGTATATTGGATTTCTCTTTTCAGCATCCAAAAGAGCTGCTTTAGCTGTTCTAGTTCTCTCAAATACTTTTGTAGTTCAATTCCTTTTGTCACTCCGATGCCTCCGCTTGCAAAAATAATCAGAATTGCTCCCATGATTCTTTGCATTCTTCCACCACCTTCCGTACTCACTTTTCCTGATAGAGCAAGCTTCCATTCTCACCATAGACTGCCTCGATACCTCCAATCTGATATCGATTGCTCAAAATCACATAACGCTCAAACCGTCTTTCTTGAACCAGCTTTTCAAAAATTGGTTTTCTTTGTATTTCCTCCATTGAATATCCATGTGCCGTCGCCAACATCTTGCACCCACAGTGCATTGCATATTCAATTGCATGCACATCCTCCTGAGCACCAATTTCGTCTACCGCGATGACTTGTGGAGCCATCGAGCGAATCAACATGATCATCCCTTCCGCTTTTGGGCAGCGATCTAAAATATCGGTCCTCACTCCCATCTCGTTCTGCGGATTTCCAAGATAGCAGCCCCCCAGTTCCGAACGTTCATCGACAACCCCCACTGTACAGCCTTTCACCCACATATTTCCGTCCGACACCTGCCTGATAATATCGCGAAGAAGTGTCGTCTTTCCACATCTTGGCGGTGATATCAACAACGTATGATACATCTGTTTGTTGTATGTAATATACGGAAATATTTTGTCCGCACAGTTTTTCACTTCATGCGATATTCGTAAATTAATTGAAGATATATATTTCAAATTCTTTATCTTCCCCTCTTCCATAATTACCTGTCCTGCCATTCCCACCCTGTGTCCTCCTTCAATTGTAATAAATCCCTGTTTTAATTCATGCTCATAGGCATAGAGCGAATAGTTACTGATGTACTCTAATGTCTCCTTTATCTCCTCTTTTGTGACTATCACATCTTTCCACATTCTTTCTTTTCCCCGATATATGATGATCAACGGTTTCCCAATACGGAGTTTGATTTCCTGAATATGATCAAACAATATTCGTTCTTCTTCCAAACATTGTACAATCGGCTTTGCAAGAACCTGTACAACCTGTCGTTTTCTTCTTTCATCTTGCATCTTTGTCCACCTCTTTACAAATTATATGAAAAGAGATAAAAATTAGTACAAAAAAAGAAAAGTATTTCCGACTTCGAAAATACTTTTCTTTTTCTTTTTATTCTTCTACAACATCTTTCATGCTAAAGCTGATTCTTCCCATCTTATCTTTTCCAAGACAAACTACTTTTACTTTGTCTCCCAGCGTAAGAACATCTTCCACATGTTTGATTCTTTCTTTTGAAATCTTAGAAATGTGAACCATTCCTTCTTTTCCCGGTGCAAACTCGATAAACGCGCCAAACTCTTTGATGCTCACAACCTTTCCTTCAAATACCTGCCCAGCCTCAAAATCTGTCACGATCGTGGCAATCATCTTCATCGCCTCATCCATCTTCTGTGCATCAACACCACATACAGATACCGAACCTTCATCTGTGATATCAATCTTCACATCTGTTTGCTCAATGATTGCATTGATTGTCTTACCACGCTGTCCGACAACATCACCAATCTTTGCAGGATCAATCTGCATCTGGCGAATCTTCGGCGCATACGGTCCAACTTCCGCTCTTGGCTGTTCAATCGTCTTTGCCATTACCTCATCTAAGATATAAGTTCTTGCCTGTTTTGTGCGAGCAATCGCTTCTTCAATGATCGGTCTTGTCAAACCATGAATCTTGATATCCATCTGAATTGCTGTGATACCTTTGTGCGTACCTGCAACCTTAAAGTCCATATCTCCAAAGAAATCTTCTAATCCCTGAATATCTGTAAGCACAAGATAATCATCGTCTGTATCACCTGTTACAAGACCTGCTGAGATCCCTGCAACAGCTGATTTGATCGGTACACCTGCCGCCATCAGTGACATACTAGATGCACAGATACTTGCCTGTGAAGTAGAACCATTTGACTCAAATGTCTCAGAAACAGTACGAATTGCGTATGGAAATTCTTCTTCTGTCGGAAGTACCGGCACAAGTGCTCTTTCCGCAAGCGCTCCATGTCCAATCTCACGGCGTCCCGGTCCTCTTGATGGTTTTGTCTCTCCAACTGAGTATGACGGGAAGTTATAGTGATGCATATATCTTTTTGAAGTCTCTGCCTCATCTAGTCCATCAATTCTCTGAGCCTCTGACAAAGGAGCTAGTGTTGTGATTGTACAGATCTGTGTCTGTCCACGTGTAAACATAGCAGAACCATGTACTCTCGGAATGATGTCTGTCTCAGCAGCAAGCGGTCTGATCTGATCGATTGCTCTTCCGTCCGGACGTTTGTGATCTTTTAAGATCATCTTACGAACTGTTTTCTTCTGGTACTGATACAATGCTTCTCCCAAAATTTCAAGCCATTCTTCATTTTCTGCAAATGCTTCTTCCAATTTTTCTCTGATTACACGCAAGTTTTCTTCTCTCACCTGCTTTTCGTCTGTAAATACGGCTGCCTCCATCTCTTCTGGAGTTACAATCTCTTTCATAGCCGCAAACAGTTCTTCCGGGACAGCACAGCTTGTGTAAGCATGTTTTTCTTTCCCACATTCAGCAACGATTGTATCAATAAATTTGATTACTTCCTGATTCAATTCATGTGCTGCAAAAATAGCTTCGATCATCTTTGCTTCTGGAACTTCATTTGCTCCTGCCTCGATCATGATTACTTTGTCTCTTGTGGAGGCAACTGTAAGCTGCATATCAGATACTGCTCTCTGAGCTGCATTCGGATTAAATACGAACTCTCCGTCAATCATACCAACCTGTGTAGTAGAAGTCGGTCCGTCAAACGGAATATCCGAAATTGCTGTTGCGATTGCAGATCCTAACATCGCTGTCAGTTCTGGGCTGCAATCCGGATCAACAGACAATACCAAGTTGTTCAATGTCACGTCATTTCTGTAGTCTTTCGGGAACAACGGTCTCATCGGTCTGTCGATGACACGTGAAGTAAGGATTGCATTCTCAGACGCTTTTCCTTCTCTTTTGTTAAATCCTCCCGGAATCTTTCCTACCGCATATAATTTTTCCTCATATTCAACACTGAGTGGGAAAAAGTCAATTCCTTCTCTCGGTTTTTCTGAAGCTGTCGCCGTTGATAATACAACTGTCTCCCCATAGTGCATCAGTGCTGCACCATTTGCCTGAGCAGCAACTCTTCCCACATCTACACGAAGTGTTCTGCCAGCTAATTCCATCTCAAATTTTTTAAACATATTCTTCTCCTTTTTTTACACATTGGACGGGTTTTTCCGAAACTACTGAAAAATATACTTTTTTGTTTGAACAAATATCCTTTTCAGTGGTCTCGGCTATTCTACCCTGTCCGTAATCTGTAATATTGTATCATATAGACAGGGCAAATGTCAATCAGGGACAAGCGTTCTTAAAAACTCCTGTCCCTGTAATATGAGTACCTATTCTACAACTGCAATACGCATCATGTTGCTTATTCCTTCTTTTGCTACTCCTTCGCTTCTTGCCGGAATTCCTGCTGTCAATACAACAATGTCTCCTGGTTCTACAATTTGTTTTGCACTCACAAGATTGATAGCCTCTTCACAAATATCTTCTGTCGTCTCCAACTGAATTGATTTGATTGGATATACACCTCTGTAAAGCTGCATTTTACGAAGCGTCAGCGCACTTGGGCTCACTCCGATAATCGGTGCTTTCGGTCTGAATTTTGATACCACTCTGGCTGTTGCACCGGATACCGTCGGTGTGACGATACATTTTGCATTCAGGCTTGCCGCTGTTGCAACAGATGAGTAGCCAATTGCACTGGAAATTCCTTTTTTGCGATGTGCCTGTGCTTTTCCAAGAAGTGTCTCATAATCCAAATGCTCTTCTGTATTCTCGATAATATGAACCATCATCTGCAGTGCTTCTAAAGGATATTTTCCCTGTGCAGTCTCACCTGAGAGCATCACCGCATCTGTTCCATCATATACCGCATTGGCAACATCTGTCACCTCAGCTCTTGTCGGTCTTGGATTTCTCATCATAGAATCCAACATCTGTGTTGCTGTAATAACCGGCTTGTAGTTACTGTTACATTTTTGAATCAGCATCTTCTGCAAATATGGAACTTCTTCTGCCGGAATCTCAACTCCCAAGTCTCCACGTGCAACCATGATTCCGTCTGCACAGCGGATGATCTCATCAATATTTTTGATTCCTTCTGCATTCTCAATCTTGGCAATAACCGGAAGATGTGGTGCTCCACACTCTTTTAACAGTGCTTTGATCTCAAGCACTCCTTCTGCCGAACGCACAAATGATGCCGCAATAAAGTCAACCCCTTGTTCCACACCAAAAATAATATCCTGACGGTCTTTTTCTGTCAGTGCAGGAAGTCTCACCGGTACATTCGGCACATTCACACCTTTTTTCTGTCCCAGTTCGCCACCGTTAATTACACGGCAAATAATATCCGTATCTGTAATATTCTTTACTTCCAGCTCAATCAAGCCGTCATCAATCAAAATTTTCTTTCCAATTTCAACATCTTCTACAAGACCTTCATATGTGATGGAAACTCGATTTGCATCGCCTTCCACTTCTTTTGTAGTTAATGTGAATTTTTGTCCCTCTACAAGTGTCACTTTTTTATCATCTTTTATCACACCTGTACGAATCTCCGGTCCTTTTGTGTCCAAAAGAATCGCAATTGGTTTTCCAGCTTCTTCACGAATTGCTTTGAGCATATCCATTCTGCTTTTCTGTTCTTCATGATCTCCATGTGAGAAATTGAAACGGGCAATGTCCATTCCATTTTCGACTAATTTTTTCATTAATTCCCTGTCGTTTGTGTTTGGTCCCATGGTACAAATAATTTTTGTCTTCTTCATCTCGTTCTCTCCTGCCTTTTTTATTTCTATTTCACATGTTCATGCGTAAACAAATGGTCCTGACAATATTCGTAGTTCCCATTGCATTTTGAACAATAGCGAAATTCCAAATTTTCGTCATCAAGTTCCGTGCGTCCGCAGACTGCACATTTATGTTTTGCACCACCTTCATAGCGCTGCTCTCTTCTTGCTTCATGCACTGCTTTTTTATAAGCCTTTTTCCTACGAACCTCCTTCGGCGAATACCGTTTCATATTTCTTGTCGAAACATAGAAAATCAGGAAATTCAAAATGGATACCACTGCAGCCAATGCATTTGCCTTATAGACAATTCCAAATACGCTTCCTCCATATGCCGGCAAAAATGCCTGTAGAATCGCATATCCAAAATAGGCCGCATCCAGCCACGCCAGATATTTCACCTTAATCGGAATCACCATAAACAATAAGAACTGTTCGTTCGGATACAACGCTGCAAACGCAAAAAACAGTGACAAGTTCAAGTAAAACGTCCCAAGTGGGAATGATATTCCTGTTATCACATATACGAGAATCGCTGCCAGTATGTGAAACAGCACACCCGTCAAAAAATATAGATTAAACCGAAAAGCTCCCCATGCATATTCAAGCTGACGTCCGATCATATAGTATAAATACAGTGCAAACACCATAAATAATGCACTCGAACTTGGTGGCTGCATCAAAAATGTAACCAGCCTCCAGATCTGCCCGTGAAACACCGCTTCTATGTTCAGTGACAAATACTGATAATAGAATTCCGGAGCAACCAAACTCAATGCAAAGCCAACGGTATACAACGCAATCACATAAAACATCAGATTCTGAATTGCATATCGTCCAAACTTCCGTTCTAACTTGCTAATCCAATTCATAAAAATATAGCTCCTTTATTATTATTTTTACTTTCTCAACAACTAGTAGTAATTGTATCCTTACTAATTCAGTTTGTCAATCGGGCTATTTATATTTACATAATTTTAACAATTTCTCAACCCTAAAAGCTTAAAATATTCCACATATTTTCAAATTGTGTTTTTCGACATCTTATCGTATAATGTAGGTTGTCAAAAAACGAAATCCATTTTAATAAGAAACTATCTGTTTCTTATCCATAAAAAGGAGATAGATATGAGTAACAATAATTTATATACTTTAGGAATTGATATCGGTTCCACTACTGTAAAAATTGCGATTTTGAACGAGCAAAACGAGGTGCTCTTCTCTGACTATGAGCGTCATTTTGCAAATATTCAAGAGACTCTTTCCGATTTGCTCGGACGTGCAATTTACAAACTGGGAGCCATCCACGTATCGCCGGTCATCACCGGTTCCGGTGGACTGACACTTGCAAAACACTTAGAGACACCATTTGTTCAGGAAGTCATTGCAGTATCTACTGCACTTCAAGACTATGCTCCACAGACAGACGTCGCAATCGAACTTGGTGGAGAAGATGCAAAGATTATCTATTTCGAAGGGGGCAATGTGGAACAGCGCATGAATGGGATCTGTGCCGGTGGAACCGGTTCTTTCATTGACCAGATGGCTTCTCTGTTACAGACAGACGCAACCGGTCTGAATGAATATGCAAAGAACTACAAAGCTCTCTATTCTATTGCTGCACGTTGTGGCGTATTTGCCAAATCTGATATTCAGCCATTGATCAACGAAGGGGCTACCAAAGAAGATTTGTCCGCCTCTATTTTTCAGGCTGTTGTGAATCAGACGATCAGTGGACTCGCCTGCGGGAAGCCAATCCGCGGGCATGTCGCTTTTTTAGGGGGACCTCTTCACTTCCTTTCTGAATTGCGGGAGGCGTTTATCCGAACATTGAAATTAGATGATGAGCATATTATTGCTCCGACACATTCTCATCTGTTTGCTGCAATTGGTTCTGCACTGAACTCCAAGCGAGATCTGAGTGTTTCTCTTCAGGAGTTGCAGGAGCGCCTTGCCGGACATATCCATATGGACTTTGAGGTTGAACGACTCACCCCACTATTTTCGAGCAGAGCAGACTATGATGAGTTTCAAAGCAGACACGCAAAACATCAAGTACCTGTTGCTGATCTCGCCTCTTATAAAGGAAAAGCATTCCTTGGAATTGATGCCGGTTCCACTACTACCAAGGCTGCTTTAGTCGGAGAAGACGGAACTTTACTTTATTCCTTCTATCACAGCAATGATGGGGATCCTCTTGGTACGACAATCACAGCAATCAAAGATATTTACCGTCAGCTTCCGGAAGGAGTCACGATTGCGCACTCCTGCTCTACCGGATATGGCGAAGCACTGATCAAGTCCGCTTTGCTTCTTGATGAAGGCGAAGTGGAAACGGTATCTCATTATTATGCCGCCTCTTTCTTTGAGCCGGATGTAGACTGTATCCTCGACATTGGCGGTCAGGATATGAAATGCATCAAAATTAAGAATCAGACCGTCGACAGCGTTCAACTAAACGAAGCCTGCTCTTCCGGCTGCGGTTCTTTCATTGAGACATTTGCAAAATCATTGAATTACAGCGTGGAAGACTTCGCTCATGAAGCATTGTTCGCCAACCATCCAATCGATCTTGGCACACGCTGCACCGTATTTATGAACTCAAAAGTAAAACAGGCGCAAAAAGAAGGGGCTTCCGTCCCTGATATTTCTGCCGGACTTGCCTACTCTGTTATCAAAAACGCACTGTTTAAAGTTATCAAAGTATCCGATGCTTCTGAACTTGGAAAGCGGATCGTTGTGCAGGGGGGTACATTCTATAATGATGCTGTTCTTCGAAGTTTCGAGACAATCGCCGACTGCCAGGCGGTGCGACCGGATATTGCCGGAATCATGGGGGCATTTGGCGCAGCTCTCATTGCGCGCGAACGTTTCAGTGAATGCAAAGGAACTACGATGCTTTCCATTGAAGAGATTGAGCATCTAGAGTACAATACCAGCATGGCAAAATGTAAAGGCTGTACGAACAACTGTCGTCTGACGATCAATAAATTCAGCGGCGGACGCAAATTCATTACCGGTAACCGCTGTGAACGCGGTCTCGGAAAAGAAAAATCTGACAACGGTATGCCGAACTTGTTTGCATATAAAATGCAACGTTATTTCAATTATCAGCCGCTTGAGGAATCCGAGGCAGTCCGGGGAACTGTTGGCATTCCACGTGTGCTGAATATGTATGAGAACTATCCGTTCTGGTTTACATTTTTCAACACTTTGAAATTCCGCGTAGTACTTTCTCCGGCTTCCAATCGAAAAATTTACGAACTTGGCATTGAATCAATCCCAAGTGAATCCGAATGTTATCCGGCAAAACTTGCTCACGGACATGTAGAATGGCTCATTCAGCAGGGGATTCCTTTTATCTTCTATCCTTGTATTCCTTATGAACGACAGGAATTTGAAGATGCCAACAACCATTATAACTGTCCGATTGTTACTTCTTATGCCGAAAACATAAAAAACAACATGGATGAGATCACAAACGGAAAGGTTAATTTCAAGAATCCATTTATGTCGTTTAAAAGCGAAGACACCTTATCAACCCGCCTGATTGAAGAGCTTTCTGGAGAATTTTCAATTCCGGCTGATGAGATCCGGCAGGCAGTTCACCTCGCTTGGACAGAGCTCGCCAAATGTCGCGAAGACATTCGCAAAAAAGGAGAAGAAACCATTGCATATTTGGATAAGACCGGTCAACGTGGTATCGTCCTGGCAGGGCGCCCATACCACATCGATCCTGAAGTACACCATGGAATTCCGGAACTGATCAATTCTTATGGAATCGCTGTACTGACAGAAGACTCTGTCTCTCACTTACATAAAGTAGAACGTCCGCTTATCGTAATGGATCAATGGATGTACCACTCACGATTGTACGCAGCCGCTAACTATGTAAAGACAAAAGATAATTTAGATCTGATTCAATTAAATTCTTTTGGTTGTGGTTTGGATGCAGTAACAACCGACGCAGTAGCAGATATTTTGACAAAATCCGGCAAAATCTACACTTCACTGAAAATCGACGAGGTGAATAACTTAGGTGCTGCCAGAATCCGTATCCGTTCTCTTCTTTCTGCCATCCGTGTCAGAGAAGAAAAACATACTTCACGCGAGGTTAAGCCATCCTCTATTGTGAAGGTTCCATTTACGAAAGAGATGCGAAAAAACTACACAATACTTTGCCCGCAGATGTCTCCGATTCACTTCGAGCTTGTAGAACCCGCATTCCGCTCTTGCGGCTACAATATTGAAGTGCTTGCAAATGATAATAAATCCGCGGTAAATGTGGGATTAAAATATGTAAACAACGATGCCTGCTACCCCTCCTTGATGGTAGTCGGTCAGATTATGGAGGCCATTCTTTCCGGAAAATATGACACAGATAAGATTGCCGTGATCATTTCCCAGACAGGCGGAGGATGTCGTGCTTCCAACTACATCGGATTTATCCGACGTGCATTGGAAAAGGCTGGTTATGCACATATTCCGGTCATCTCCATCAATTTAAGTGGGTTGGAAGAAAACCCTGGATTTAAGATTACACTCCCACTCGCTTTAAAAGGAATGTATGCTGTCGTATTTGGGGATATTTTCATGAGAGCACTCTATCGTGTCCGCCCATACGAAGCGGTGCCTGGCTCTGCAAATGCTCTCCATGAAAAATGGAAGAAAAAATGCATTGCATTCGTACAGAAAAAACATCCCGGCAGACGTGAATTCAGCAAAATGTGCAAGGAGATTATTGAGGACTTTGACAATCTCCCGATGTTGGATATCCAAAAGCCGCGTGTTGGAATCGTTGGTGAGATTCTTGTAAAATTCCTTCCTGCGGCAAATAATTATCTTGTAGAACTGCTGGAACAAGAAGGTGCCGAAGCGGTCGTTCCTGATCTGCTGGATTTCTTCTTATACTGTTTCTACAACAGTAACTTTAAAGCAGAAAAACTAGGTATGAAAAAATCAACTGCCCGCAAAGCAAATCTTGGAATCAAAGCACTGGAATGGCTCCGTGCCCCTGCCACAAAAGCATTTGCGAAAAGTAAGCACTTTGATTCGCCAGCGAAGATTACAGACCTTGCAGATATGGCAAAAGATATTGTTTCTCTCGGAAATCAAACCGGAGAAGGCTGGTTCTTAACCGGAGAGATGTTAGAACTCATTCATAGCGGCACAACAAACATTGTCTGCACGCAGCCCTTTGCCTGCCTTCCAAACCACGTTGTCGGAAAAGGTGTGATTAAAGAACTGAGACGACGCTATCCGCTCGCAAACGTCGTTGCCATCGACTATGATCCGGGTGCCAGCGAAGTAAACCAGTTGAATCGTATCAAATTGATGCTGTCAACTGCAAATAAAAACTTAAGCAAAAACAATTAAATCGTTTTTCAAAAAAAGACCTTGCCAAAGCTTCATGCTCCATGCAAGGTCTTTTATGTTCTCTATAATTATTTCACAAGAAGTGATGTTCCTGTCATTTCTTTTGGCTGTTCCATTCCCATTAATTCAATCAATGTCGGAGCAATATCTGCCAAACATCCGCCTTCTCTTAATTTGTATACAGGATCTGCATTTACTAAGATAAACGGAACCGGATTTGTTGTATGAGCTGTAAATGGCTCTCCTGTCTCATAGTCCACCAATTGCTCTGCATTTCCGTGGTCTGCACAGATAAACATCTGTCCGTCTACTTCTTTGATTGCTTCAACAGCTCTTCCCACACATGTATCCACTGCTTCAATTGCCTTAATTGCTGCATTTTCTACACCAGTGTGTCCTACCATATCCGGATTTGCAAAGTTGATAATGATCACATCATACTTCTCAGATTTGATTGCATCTACTAACTTGTCGCACACTTCAAATGCGCTCATCTCAGGTTGTAAGTCATACGTAGCAACCTTTGGAGATTTCACCAAGATACGGTCTTCTCCCTTATTTGGCTCTTCGACACCGCCGTTGAAGAAGAATGTAACATGTGCATATTTTTCTGTCTCAGCGATTCTTGCCTGTGTCATATCGTTTACTGCAAGGAACTCACCAAACGTATTTGTAATCTCCGTCTTATGGAAAGCAACTAATTTATTCTCAATTGTCACATCATACTCTGTAAAGCATACAAATGTTGTCTTAACTCTTTCTCCTCTGTCAAATCCTTCAAAGTTGTCATCACAGAATGTTCTTGTGATTTCTCTTGCTCTGTCCGGTCTGAAGTTGAAGAAGATAATAGAATCGTTCTCTTTAATTGTCGCAACAGGCGCTCCATCTTTTACAATCACTGTCGGTAACACAAATTCATCTGTTTTCTCTGCATCATAAGACGCCTGAACTGCGCATGGTCCACACTCTGCAGTCTCACCTTCACCTTTTACCATTGCATTGTATGCCAATTCTACACGATCCCATCTGTTATCTCTGTCCATCGCATAGTAACGTCCCATTACAGATGCAATCTCACCTACTCCGATTTCTTTCATCTTATCCGCTAATTCCTGTACATAGTCTTTTCCAGATGCCGGCGGTGTATCACGTCCATCTAGGAAACAGTGTACATATACTTTTGAAAGCCCTTGTTTTTTTGCAAGTTCTAACAATCCATAGATGTGAGAGTTGTGGCTGTGTACTCCACCGTCTGAAACTAGTCCGAACATATGGAGCGCTGAATCGTGCTCTTTTGCGTTTTTGCATGCTTCTAACAATGCCTCGTTTTCAAAGAAATCTCCATCCTGAATTGCCTTTGTAATTTTTGTCAAATCCTGATATACGATGCGACCTGCTCCCATATTCAAATGACCAACTTCTGAGTTTCCCATCTGACCTTCCGGAAGTCCCACTGCCATACCGCTGGCATTTCCTTTTACAAACGGATACTCTGCCATCAATTTATCCATTACAGGTGTCTTACCTTCAAATACCGCATTTGCCTCATGCTTATCATTCAGACCATATCCATCAAGAATCATTAAAACTGTTGGTTTCTTACTCATCTTTTCATTCTCCTTTATGTTAAACTTTTATCTTTTATCCTACCTGAATTATTTTACATGATTTTCCTTGTCGTTGCAAGTTTTTACCCATGAATTTCTCAGCTCAGATGCGTTCCTGTAAAAAATCAAATACATGTCCTTCTGGTGTATTTAAAAAATGCATGAGCATATATGCACACATAATTGCCACATTCTCTTCCTTTAAGATTCTTCGCACCTCCGCTTTATCTGCAAGCACAATCTCAATCTCCTCATTCTCCTCCTGCCCTTCTTTGGAAGGAACTCCGCTCGCATATCCATACACAGTCCCACAAGATTCATCTGTCATGCCGATCGTCGTAAAATACGGCTTTGTATACATATCCGCCGCATCAATCGGTTGAAAATCAAGTCCGGTCTCCTCTTTTAGTTCCCGCATGCCAGCCATCTTAAAGTCTTCCCCTTCATCCACAAGTCCCGCCGGAAACTCATAGATATAATCATCCAAAGGACATCTATACTGACGAATTAAGACCAGTTTTTCTTTTTTCTCTTTTTCATCTCGATAGACACTATATATAATCACTCCATCTGTCTTGTTTTCTCTTGTCTTAATCTTCAACTCTTCTATCGTCTTTGCTCTGGATGCCACAAAATAGGTACTGTGCTTCCCTGTATCACTTTTCATATCTAGCTCGTACATGTTCAAAAACTTGTTTTGTGTTGTCTGCTTAATACTTTCTACTCTTCGCATTCTAAACACACTCTCCTCTAAAAATTTGTACCACTCTGTTTCAGGAAACAACAAAGAGTCACCGACCATTCCAGCCAATGACTCCCTGTTAGTTACTAAATTTCAAATACTATTTGTAATTTACGATTTTTCCAAAATCTGGTTTTAACGATGCTCCACCAACAAGTCCACCGTCAATATCTGCCTGAGCAAATAACTCTGGAGCGCTTGCAGCTGAAACAGAACCACCGTACTGAATACGGATAGCTTCTGCTGTAGCTTCATCATAGATTTCTCCGATGCATTTACGGATTGCTGCACAAACTTCCTGTGCCTGCTCTGTTGTAGCTACTTTTCCTGTTCCAATAGCCCAAATTGGTTCGTAAGCGATTACCGCTGTCTTAGCCTGATCTGCTGTCACATCCAAGAAAGCAATTTTAATCTGCTGACGAATGAAATCAATTGTAACACCCTGTTCTCTCTGTGTTAATGTCTCTCCACAGCAAACGATTGGTGTAATGCCATGTTCGAAAGCTTTTTTTACTTTTTTATTTACAGTTTCATCTGTCTCTGCAAAGTATTCACGTCTCTCAGAATGTCCGATGATAACATATTTCACCCCAGCATCTGTAAGCATATTTGGCGCGATCTCTCCTGTATATGCTCCACTTTCTTCGAAGTACATATTTTCAGCACCGATTTCGATGTTGCTTCCTTTTGCCGCCTCGATTGCTGGAATAATGCTGATTGCCGGTACACAAAATACTACGTCCGCATCTTCTGTAGCTACTAAAGGTTTTAATTCGTTGATCAACGCAACTGTCTCACTTGGAGTTTTGTTCATTTTCCAGTTTCCTGCAATAATTTTTCTTCTTGCCATTTTTATCGTCTCCCAATTACTATTTCATTTATTATTTGTAACTGTTCAATGCGGCGCCGTCGTACAAAAAAGTACGTCAAGCCGCATCTAACGCAGTCATTTTGTCATATATGCATGCTATTACTTATCGTTAGCAGCTGCTACCCCAGGTAACTCCTTACCTTCTAAGAATTCAAGAGAAGCTCCGCCACCTGTAGAGATGTGTGTCATCTTATCACCGTATCCTAATTGGTTAACTGCCGCTGCAGAATCTCCACCACCGATGATTGTCACTGCATCTGTCTCAGCTAATGCTTTTGCTACTGCCTCTGTACCTTTTGCAAAGTTTGGCATCTCGAAGCATCCCATTGGTCCATTCCATACAACTGTTTTTGCTGTTTTTACAGTTTCAGCATACAATTTTGCTGTCTCTGGTCCGATATCAAGACCTTCCCATCCATCCGGGATTTCTCCTCTGCTCACAACCTGAATATTTGCATCATTAGAGAAATCATCTGCAACAACATGGTCTACTGGAAGTAATAATTTTACACCTTTTTCTTCTGCTTTTTTCAACATGTTTAAAGCAAAATCACAGTAATCTTCTTCTAATAAAGAGATACCTACTTTTCCGCCCATAGCTTTGCTGAATGTGTAAGACATTCCACCGCCGATGATTAATGTGTCTACTTTGTCAAGTAAGTTTTCGATTACAGAAATCTTGCTTGATACTTTCGCTCCACCCAAAATTGCAACGAATGGTCTTTCCGGATTATTTACTGCATTTCCTAAGAAATCAATTTCTTTTTGCATCAGGTAACCAACAACCGCTGTATCTACATATTTTGTAACACCTACATTTGAGCAGTGTGCTCTGTGAGCTGTACCAAATGCATCATTTACAAATACATCACATAAAGAAGCTAACTCTTTGCTGAATTGTTCTCCATTTTTTGTTTCTTCTGCTCTGTAACGAGTATTTTCAAGAAGGATAACATCTCCGTCATTCATTGCTGCTACTGCAGCCTTCGCATTCTCACCAACAACAGTTGCATCTGCTGCAAATTTTACTTCTTGTCCCAATAACTCAGACAATCTCACTGCAACTGGCGCCAATGATAATTCTGGTTTTGGCTCTCCCTTTGGTTTTCCAAGATGTGAACAAAGAATAACCTTTCCACCGTCTGCAATTAATTTTTTAATTGTAGGAAGAGCAGCTACAAGACGGTTCTCATCTGTGATTTTCCCATCAATCAATGGCACATTAAAGTCACATCTTACAAGAACTCTTTTCCCTTTTACATTGATATCATCTACTGATTTTTTGTTAAGCATAGTATTGCCTCCTTAAAAATATGATTTTATCATTGAAATAACTATACATATATGTACCATTATTTCTAAAAAAAGAGCCCGGTCCCCAATAAGACCGGACCCCTTTTTGGATCTTAAATAATTCTGAATCAAATGCAATGTAACATTATGCTAATTCAGAGAAGTATTTGATTGTTCTTACCATCTGGCTTGTGTAAGAATTTTCATTGTCATACCAAGAAACAACCTGTACTTCTGTTGTACCATTGTCTAATGGAAGAGCCATTGTCTGTGTAGCATCGAATAAAGAACCATATCTCATACCAACGATATCGCTTGAAACGATTTCATCCTCGTTGTATCCGTAAGATTCGTTAGCTGCTGCTTTCATAGCTGCGTTGATTTCATCAACTGTTACGTTTCCTTCAACAACTGCTGTTAAGATTGTTGTAGATCCTGTTGGTGTTGGAACACGCTGAGCAGATCCGATTAATTTTCCATTTAATTCCGGAATAACTAAACCAATTGCTTTTGCTGCACCTGTGCTGTTAGGTACGATATTAACAGCTGCTGCACGAGATCTTCTTAAATCACCTTTTCTCTGTGGTCCATCAAGTGTCATCTGATCACCTGTGTAAGCATGAATTGTGCACATGATACCAGATTTGATTGTAGCTAATTTGTTCAATGCGTCAGCCATTGGTGCTAAGCAGTTTGTTGTACAAGAAGCTGCTGAAATTACTGTATCTTCTGGTTTTAATGTGTCATGGTTTACATTGTAAACGATTGTTGGAAGGTCATTTCCTGCTGGAGCTGAGATAACAACTTTTCTTGCACCTGCTTTGATATGAGCTTCTGCTTTTGCTTTTGATGTATAGAATCCTGTACATTCTAATACAACGTCAACACCGATTTCTCCCCATGGAAGTTCTTCAGCGTTTGCTTTTGCATAAATTTTGATTTCTTTTCCATCTACTGTGATAGAATCTTCACCTGCTGTTACTTTATCAGCTAAAGCGTATTTTCCCTGAGATGAATCGTATTTTAATAAGTGAGCTAACATTTTTGGAGATGTTAAGTCGTTGATTGCAACTACTTCATATCCTTCTGCTCCGAACATTTGTCTGAATGCAAGACGTCCAATACGTCCAAATCCATTAATCGCTACTTTTACTGCCATGATTAATTCCTCCTAAAGTTTAATTAATTATTAATTACTGTTTCACAGCGTCTATAGTGATATTCTTTACTATGTTAAAGAATCATCAACCTATTTAAGATTGTACTAAAGATAGTACAAAAATTCAAGTCTATTTTTGAATTTTATGGAAGTTGCTTAAAAACTGGCTTTCTTTCTTTAAATTCTGTATAATATTTGAAGCCACATTCTCTCAGGATCGGAGCCACCTTTTCAAAATCATATGCAATATGTTCAGGCTTATGTCCATCTGCCCCGATTGTGATGATTTCTCCTCCAAGCTCGCAGTATCTTTTTAAAATCTCAGGATGCGGATGGCAAAATCCCAATCCATATTTAAACCCTGCTGTATTGAGCTCAATTCCTTTTCCATGTGCAATCAAATATTTTAAAATTTCGTCAATTTCATCCGAAAATTTTGTATAAGAATAATATTTTTCTTTTTCTTTTCCATATCGGACAATATAGTCAATGTGCCCCAATACATCAAAATCTTTAATTGCCCGAATGTCCGTCAGTGTCTCCAAAAACGCCTGCCGGTAAGCTTCTGAATCTGTCTTATCTTCAAAAAACTCTCCGTAATACGGATCCATCTGATTCACAACGTGTACAGATCCGATCACAAAGTCAAACGGATACGACGAGACATACTCTTTATATGCATTTCCCAAATGCGGTTGAAGTCCAATTTCCACACCAATTCGAATATCAATCTTGTCCCGATACATTTCCCGTAGTTTTTTCATTTTCCGAAAATAGGTAGCAGTATCAAATAAGAAGGGAGTTTCTTCTCCCGGAAAGTCAAAATCCTGATGATCCGTAAAACAGATTGTCTTAAGTCCCATTCTTATTGCCTCTTCAACCATTTTTTCCGGCATCGTCTCCGAATCAAACGAAAACGATGTGTGCATATGAAAATCTGCTTTTATCATATTCTATTCTCCTATAATCGTACCCCCGCCAAGAACATAATCCCCATCGTAAAAAACAACAGCCTGCCCCGGTGTCACAGCTCTTTGCTGCTCTTCAAATGTACAACGTACCTCGTCCTCTTCAGTACATTCCACTTCGCACCAAGCACCTTTGTGATTATAGCGTATTTTGGCAAATACACGGATTTTCTCTCCCTCTTTCAAATCTTCAATGGACATAAAATTCAATTGATTTGCCCGCAATGTATACGTAAGTGATTCCTCATTGCTGCCAATCACAACTTCATTCGTCTCCGGGCGGATCTCCAAGACAAAAACAGGATGTCCAAGCGACAGACCAAGTCCCTTCCTCTGTCCAACTGTATAATGGGTAATTCCTTTATGTCTTCCGACAACAGTTCCATCCGACAACACAAAATTTCCTTCTGGAATCTTTTTCTCAATTGTCTCCTCGATAAATTCCGCATAATTTCCGTCGGGCACAAAACAAATATCCTGACTGTCTGGTTTATTCGCCACTCGAAGCCCAATTTTTTCTGCAATTTCCCGCACTTCCTCTTTCGCATAAGCACCGACCGGCATCAGCGTTCTCTTCAACTGCTCCTGTGTCAGATTATAAAGTGCATATGTCTGATCTTTTGCGAGTGTGGCTGAACGTCTCAGGCTATATCTTCCATTGGGAAGTTTTTCAATTCTGGCGTAATGACCTGTTGCAATATAATCTGCTCCGATATCCATACTTCTTTTCAGGAGCGACTCCCACTTCACATAGCGGTTACATGCAATACATGGATTTGGTGTCCTTCCATTCAAATATTCATCAACAAAATAGTCAATTACATTTTCTTTGAACTCTTTCTTAAAATTCATAACATAATAAGGAATCCCCAAATCACTTGCAACTCTTCTGGCATCATCTACCGCTGTCAAACCGCAGCATCCTCCATTTTCTTCCTGTATGACTCTGTCTTCATCCTGCCAAATCTGCATCGTCACGCCGATCACATCATATCCTTGTTCTTTTAAAAGATACGCCGCAACTGATGAGTCTACACCGCCCGACATTCCGACAACTACTTTCTTTTTTTCCATCTGGCTCCCTCTGTTCTATCTCTTAGTATTCTTCTTCCTCTTCTTCATCTTCATGAATATCTGATTTTGGTTTTTCCAAACCTTCAATTTTAATTCCGTGTTTTTCTGCGTAATCCCAAAGCGCAGCATGGATTGCTTCCTCTGCAAGCAGTGAACAATGTACTTTTACCGGTGGAAGTCCGTCCAGCGCTTCCATAACCGCCTTGTTTGTGACTTGAAGTGCATCGTAGATGCTTTTTCCTTTTACAAGTTCTGTCGCCATACTGCTTGTAGCAACCGCTGCTCCACAACCAAATGTTTTGAATTTCACATCTTGAATAATCTGGTTGTCATCGATGTCAAGATAGATTCTCATAATATCTCCACATTTTGCGTTCCCTACTGTACCAACACCACTGGCGTTTTCAATTTCTCCTACGTTTCTTGGATTTTGAAAATGATCCATTACTTTTTCTGTATACATATCTAATTCTCCTTTTATTCATTTTTATTATTTCTGTTTTTTTACAAAATCTTCATACAGTGGCGACATGCTGCGAAGCTGTGCCACAATCTCTTTCAGACAATCTACCACATAGTCAATCTCTTCTTTTGTTGTCTCTTCGCTCAATGTCAGTCTTAACGATCCATGCGCGATTTCATGTGGCAAACCGATTGCCAAAAGAACATGCGACGGATCCAAAGACCCTGATGTACAGGCTGATCCACTGGAACCGCAAATTCCTTTCATGTCGAGCATAATCAAAAGCGATTCCCCTTCAATAAACTGAAAACTGAAATTTGCATTGTTCGGAAGGCGGTCAGTTCTATGTCCATTCAGTCTGCAGTACGGAATCTCCGCAAGCACACGTTCAATCAAATGATCTCTCAATTCAATCTCTTTTGCCGTACGCTCTTTCATTGTGCGAACTGCTCTTTCAACCGCTGTTCCAAGTCCGATAATTCCAGGTACATTCTCTGTTCCTGCACGACGTTTTCTCTCCTGCGCTCCTCCGTGTACAAAAGAACGAATCTTTACTCCTTTTCGGATATACAAAAATCCAATCCCTTTTGGACCGTTTAACTTATGCCCGCTTGCACTCAGCATATCAATGTGACATTCGTCTACATTGATCGGCACTTGCCCAAATGCCTGAACAGCATCTGTGTGGAATAAAATCCCATGTTCATGTGCAATTGCACCGATCTCTTTGATTGGCTGAATCGTTCCAATCTCATTATTAGCATACATCACAGAAATCAAAATAGTCGTAGGTCTGATTGCCGCTTTCAGTTCTTCCAGTTTTACCACGCCATTCTCATCCACATCCAAATATGTCACTTCATATCCATTTTTCTCCAGATAATCGCCTGTGTGAAGAATTGCATGATGTTCAATCTTCGTTGTTATAATATGATTCCCTTTATTTTTGTAAGCCTCTGCTGTTGCTTTCAGCGCCCAGTTATCTGCTTCGGAACCGCCTGCAGTAAAATAAATGTCATTTGCACTTGCACCTAGTGCGTCTGCAATAATCTCGCGTTGTCTTGTAATCGCATCTTTATTTTTTGCCGCAAAACTATAAACGCTGGATGGATTCCCATAATTTTCTGTAAAATACGGAAGCATCGCCTCTACTACCTCCGGCGCTGTTTTTGTTGTCGCCGCATTATCTAAATAAATAAGTCTGTGCATGTTCTTTCCTCCTAATTATTACATTTTTTTTGCACTGTCAAATCTTGTTGAACTTGCTTGCTTTCCTCTACAAGCTGTTTCAAATCAATCTCATCAACGGTTCGATTAATGCTTTCATTGATCTTCTTCCACACATATTTTGTGACACAGCCCCCCGCAGCCTCACATAATTCCTCTTCGTGAAAAGCTGCACACTCTACCGGCTCTAAATTTCCTTCCAACGCTCTTAACACATCCCCGACCGAAATCTCACTGACATCTTTTGCAAGTACATAGCCGCCACCGGCTCCCCGGATACTTTTAATCAATCCGGCTTTTTTTAGCAATGCCATCAGCTGTTCCAAATATCGTTCGGATATGTCCTGCCTCGCCGAAATACTGCTGATTGAAACAGGCTCTATCTCACTATATTGAGCAATATCAATCAAAGCACGAAGACCGTAACGCCCTTTTGTTGATATTTTCAAATCTTCACCTTCTTTGGTTTATTTAATCCCTAGTGATTCACTAGGATTTATTTCCTTTGTAGAATATCACTCTCTTTGGGTTCTGTCAAGGACATTCTAGGAATATGTTATAAAGACAAAAAATTCAGGAGAACACATGTCTGAAAAACACACTATTTTGAAAGGTACATTTATTCTCACTGTCACTGGCTTTCTAAGCCGTTTTATTGGTTTTTTTTACCGTATGTTCTTAAGCCATACTTTCGGCGAAGAAAGCGTGGGACTCTACCAACTGATTTTCCCAATCTACGCACTTTGTTTTTCACTCACCACAGCCGGAATTGAAGTCGCCATTTCCAGATGTGTCGCCAGTAAGATCGCTCTTGCCAAACAAAAAGAAGCAAGACAACTTCTGTATGTCGGGCTACTCCTGTCCATCGCACTCTCCACGGTCACCGCAGCTATATTACAGGTAAATGCCTCTGCTTTTTCCATCTATATTCTTGGTGATATACGCTGTGAACCGTTACTCATTGCAATCTCCTATTCACTTCCTTTTGCATCTGTCCACAGCTGCATCTGCGGATACTATCTCGGGCGAAAACAGACAAAAATCCCGGCTCTTGCACAGCTGATCGAACAAATCGTGCGAGTCTCCAGTGTATATATCATATATATGATCGCACTAAAAAAAGAGCAGCCAATCACAATACTGTTTGCAGTAATCGGTCTTGTCATTGGAGAAATCGTTTCTTCACTTTTTTGCATACAATGTTTTACATACAGAAAAGTATTTACCCGCATTCACTTTGTCTTAAAAAACAATTTTTCTCACTTAAAAGAGCTTTTAAAACTTTCTGCACCGCTCACTGCCAACCGTATTCTTCTGAATCTTTTACAGAGCATCGAGGCAATTTCCATTCCCATACGCTTACAACAGTATGGATACACTTCCTCTGATGCACTCAGCGCATATGGAGTTCTCACCGGAATGGCTTTGCCGTGCATTCTGTTTCCATCTGCAGTTACAAACTCTGTCTCTACGATGCTCCTTCCTACAGTTACAGAAATTCAAACTTCAAACAAATGGGAACAGCTAAAGAAGCTAATTCAAAAAGTTATACTTTATTGTTTTTCTCTTGGTTTTTTTTGCTGTATACTCTTTCTTTTATTCGGGAATTGGATTGGAACTATCTTATTCCACAGTCAGCTTGCCGGAGACTTTTTACTGACCCTTTCCTGGATTTGTCCGTTTCTATATATGAATTCTACACTAATTAGTATCATAAATGGACTTGGAAATACAACAACCTCCTTTCTGATAAATACCTTAGGACTCTTCATACGCATTATCGGAGTGATTGTTTTCATTCCACAGATTGGAATGAACGGATATCTTTGGGGACTTCTTGCAAGTCAACTTTCTGTCAGCGTTCTAAGCATTCTGTATTTAAGCTGTCATTTAAAAAAACGAGAGTTTGCAACCTAACGCAAACTCTCGTTTCACAATAATCCAATAACTAATTTCATCAATATCGGATTCGTATATACTTCTAAAATTATCCCAACCGCCATAGAAATTCCTGCTACTGCCGTCTTTTTTATGTTCCATCTTCCGTTCGGATATGTGTAAAGATACCATAGCAGAATCACATACGCAAACCCATAAAAAAGAATCTGTGGCAACATTCCCACAATACACAATAGAATTCCTTTCATTCCAAGAGAAATTACAGAAGAAACTGCTACAACACCACCCGAAAAGCCTGTCCAGCCAATGCACAGTCCAACAACTGTTTTCTTCCATTTCATACATCCTAAAATACATATCATACAAAAAGGGACAAGTCTTGCTCGCAGGATATACCATAAATATTCTTCTGCCACAATATCGGTTTTAGCGTATTGCTTTAAGAAACCGTCATCAAAAATTCCGCCCGACATAATATACCTGTCAGAAATCAAATTCGCATACAAAATGCCAATCAAAAACCCCCCCAGCAGAAACATTGCAAAAAATTGATTTTTACTCCTGTATGACCTCACATATCTACCTCCCGTCTTTCACACTCCAACCTAGGATATTTCATTATATGCAAGGTCCATCCGATTATGCTTTCATTTTTACTGCATATGACATCAGCGAAGCAATCGTCTTAGAATCTTCAATCTCTCCAGAAAAAATTTTCTCTTTTAACTCCTCCATTGTGTAAGCCTCTACGTCAATTGACTCATCTTCATCCAAATTCTGCTTGGATAGTATCAAATTTTTCGCGACATATACTTCCACTCTCTCATTACAAAATGCCACCGCTGTTCTCAATGTAATCAGCCACTCTAAATTTTCTGAACGAAATCCTGTCTCTTCCTCCAATTCCCTTGCTGCACACTCTTTGCCTGGTTCCTCCTGTGTATCCAACGCCCCTGCCGGAATCTCCAATGTATATCTGTCCAACGCGTTCCGATACTGTCTTACCATCAAAATCTTTCCTTCTTTTGTAACAGGAATCACAGCAGCCGCACCTTTATGTTGCAGGTAGTCCCATTTTGCAATATGTCCGTTTACCTCAACATGATCACAATACATATCCAGTATCGTTCCTCTATATTTCAATTCTCGCTTAATTCTTTTTACTTCTTCACCCACCAAGTATCCCTCCAATATATAGAAATTCCCATATATCAACTTGATATATGGGAATCGTTTTTATTTATTGTGACTATTTTGCATAGTCTGTAACACGTGATTCACGAATCACATTCACTTTAACCTGTCCAGGATATTCCAATTCAAACTCAATTTGTTTTGAAATATTTCTAGCCATCAGTACCATGTCTGCATCAGACACTTGTTCTGGAACTACCATGACACGAATCTCTCTACCTGCTTGAATAGCAAAAGATTTATCGACACCTTTAAATTGGTTAGCGATATCCTCTAATTGTTTTAATCTGTTTGTATATGTTTCTAATGTCTCTCTTCTTGCACCAGGTCTTGCCGCAGAAATTGTATCTGCTGCCTGCACAATGCATGCAATTAATGACTCTGGCTCTACATCACCATGATGCGATTCTACCGCATTGATTACAATCGGTGACTCTTTGTATTTTCTACAAAGATCCACACCAATCTGAATATGGGAACCTTCAACGTCATGATCGATTGATTTCCCAATATCATGTAAAAGACCAGCTCTTTTGGCAACTCTGACATCCAGTCCAATCTCACTTGCTAAAAGTCCAGATAACTGTGCCACTTCCATGGAATGCTTCAACGCATTCTGCCCATAACTGGTTCTGAACTTCATCCTTCCTAACAGACGAATCAGTTCTGGATGAATACCATGTACTCCAACTTCTAAAGCTGCTGCCTCTCCCTCTTCACGAATCATCAATTCCACATCTTTTTGTGCTTTTTCTACCATTTCTTCGATTCTTGCAGGATGAATTCTTCCATCTACAATCAATCTCTCGAGCGCAATTCTCGCAACTTCTCTTCTGATTGGATCAAAACCTGATAAAACGACAGCCTCCGGAGTATCATCTATAATCAATTCTACTCCTGTCATCGTCTCGAGTGTACGAATATTCCGTCCCTCTCTACCAATAATTCTCCCTTTCATCTCATCACTTGGAAGTTGTACAACCGAAATTGTAGTCTCCGCAACATGATCTGCCGCACACTTTTGAATGGCTGTCACGACATATTCTCTTGCCTTTTTGGCAGCTTCTTCTTTTGCCTGCGTCTCCAATTCTTTAATCATCTTCGCAGTATCATGTTTGACATCTTCTTCAACAGTTTTTAACAAATAATCCTTTGCTTGTTCGGAGGTTAATCCTGAGATTCTTTCCAGTTCCTGTACTCTTTGCCGATTAAGCTCTTCTACTTTCGCTTCACGCTGCTTAATTTGCTCTTCTCTCGCCGTAAAGTTTGCTTCACGCTGCTCAATTGCTTCTGATCTTTTGTCTAAAGCTTCTTCCTTGGATAACACTCTTTTTTCATAGCGTTGTAATTCAGATCGTCTTTCCTTTGTCTCTTTTTCGAGTTCATTCTTTGTCTTGATAGACTCTTCTTTTACTTCCAAGAGAGCTTCTTTTTTCGTTGTCTCAGCAGTTTTCAATGCATCATCAATAATTTCCCTCGCTCGAGTCTCTGCACTTCCGATCTTCGAATCTGCATCTTTTGTCAAGCTTGAAACCGTCAGGAAACGAGTAATGACCGCTGCAACAATGAATGCAACTACAGCAATAATTATACTAATTATTGTTGGCACAGGAGCACCTCCTTATTTAATTTTCATTGTACAAATACAACACTTAAATTTTATACTCTTTTCACAATTATGTCAAGTATTCCATTCAGAAACTTGTATTACTTGACGGATGTCCTCGTAACGGAAACCTTTTCTTAACAGATACCCGCAAATCTTCGCTTTTTCTGCTTCTGTCGCCTGCTCTGCACAAAATCTTTTCTTCTCAAGAAGTTTTTGAATTGCTCCCCGTTCCTCTTCCATCTCATAACACTCTTCCATCACTTTGTCAATCGTCTCTTTCGCGACCCCTTTTTGGCAAAGTGATGCATAAATTTCTTTCCTACTCTTTCTGCTCTGTCTGCTGAGCACAAGTCGTCTTGCATAATCTTCATCTTCCACATATCCAAAGGATTTTACATATGCTATCGCCTGTTCGATAATATCATCCTGATACAGTCCCTGCCTTAATTTCGTGCGAAGCTGTGATTCTGTGCGATCCATATCTGCCAACAGATGCATCGCCCGCAGTTTGGCACGTTTTAACACAGTCTCACTGAGAATCTGACTGACCAGCCTCTCATCCACTTCTGTGTCCTGCGTGATATGATATCGGGACAGTTCTCCTTTGTATAACACAAAGGCAAACTGTCCGTCTATGAATACTTTATATTTTGTCTTTGTCACTGGCTCAATCTTCGTGACATACATTCTATTCTTCCTCTTCCTTCTCTACAGAACCGTCCAAATGATAATGTGCTCTGATCTTCTCTTCCAATTCTTCCATAACTTCTGGATGCTGCCCAAGGTATATCTTCGCATTCTCTCTTCCCTGTCCGATCTTATCTCCATTATAGGCATACCATGCCCCGCTCTTATTCACAAGGTCAAGTTTTGTTGCAAGTTCCAGAATATCTCCTTCTTGAGAAATTCCCTTTCCAAACATGATATCAAATTCCGCTTCTTTGAACGGTGGTGCAATCTTGTTCTTCACAATTTTGATGCGTGTACGATTCCCCACCATCTCACCATTCTGTTTTAATGTCTCAATCCTTCTGACATCCATACGCACGGAGGCATAGAATTTTAAAGCTCGTCCACCAGTTGTTGTCTCTGGATTTCCAAACATTACACCGACTTTTTCACGAAGCTGGTTGATAAAAATGACAACACAATTTGACTTACTAATAACAGGTGTCAGCTTTCTGAGCGCCTGCGACATCAGACGAGCCTGCAGACCGACATGACTGTCGCCCATGTCACCTTCTATCTCTTGCTTTGGAACAAGCGCTGCAACCGAGTCAATTACAATAATTTCCATCGCACCAGAACGAACCATCGTCTCAGCAATCTCAAGCGCCTGATCCCCACTGTCTGGCTGTGAAATATATAGTTCATCAATATTTACACCAATGTTTTTTGCATAAACAGGATCAAGTGCATGCTCTGCATCAATAAACCCTGCAATTCCGCCTCTTTTTTGCACCTCGGCAATCATATGTAACGTAACCGTCGTCTTACCACTTGACTCTGGACCATATACCTCGATCACTCTTCCTTTCGGTACACCCCCGAGACCAAGTGCAATATCAAGACTCAAAGAACCTGTCGGAACTGTCTCCACAGAGACATTCGCCCTGGCCTCACCAAGCTTCATCACCGTACCTTTTCCAAAATCTTTCTCCAACTTTAAAATCGCCGCATCCAGCGCTTTTTGTTTATCTTCATTTGCCATATTATGTATCTCCTTTTCTATATAGCGAACTTACGTTCGCTTTCCTAATTAATATACTATTATACTTACTTTAAAATGTCAATACTTTTATTCTCACCTCCTGCTTGCAAATTTTCATGTGGGTAATTTTAGCGAATCTGCCAACGAATACATATAATGAGCGAACGCTCTATTGAATGAACACTATCAGAATATCACAATTCTCACTTTTACACAAGAAAAGAATCCATTTTCAGGATTCTTTTCTTGTGCTTATTTCCGATTTCTAACAAACGTTTTCGATGATAAAAATCTTCTCATCATAACTATTCTTTCATCTTTTCTACACGTTCCTGAATCGTCTTATTAAAATTTTCAACTTTTCTGCAATATGGCTCACTCATATATTTAGAGTGTAACATGAAATCTGCAGTTGCCAGATTGTTTGCAATCGGAATATCATACACAACAGCAATCCTAAGTAGCGCTTTCACATCCGGGTCATGTGGCTGCGCTTCCAATGGATCCCATAAAAAGATCATAAAGTCAATCTGTCCTTCCACAATCTTTGCTCCAATCTGCTGATCTCCTCCAAGCGGTCCGCTGTTATAACCTTTTACAGGCAACCCTGTTTTCTCTGCAATCAGTCGGGATGTCGTTCCTGTTCCACATAAAAAGTGACTTTTTAAAATTTCCTTGTTCTGATCACACCATTCTACCAGCTCTTTCTTCTTTCCGTCATGAGCAACCAGTGCAATATGCTTTGCTTTTCCAATTTCAAATGTAACATAATTATCTTGTAACACAATGATCCCTTCTTTCTTTTAATCATATTGTTCCATGATGGCGAACCTTGACACTGTCAACAGTCCAATCACCACTGCCATTATCATACCATAAATTAAAATTACGAAAAAGGCAAAATTGAAATTCTGTAAGACAACTGCAACCACAGCAAGGAGCACTCCGATTCCTATAATTCCCCCTTGGACTCCCAATCGAACTAACTGCTTTACTGTTTCTCCCAAAGAGTTTCTCAAAAACGAATCGATCAGTACCTTTGTATATAGCTTAATTGCCTGAAGGAACACATAGATCAACCAGCAACTGACCATGTGAAGCGGATGCACCTTCCATGCAATTCCAAGCGGAAGCACCAAAATTGCTCCATCAATTGCCGCTTTCACATGTTCCATCACAGTCGCATACCACATTTTCTTTGCAGGAGAATCTGGAAGGAGAAACAGATACGGATTTTTCAATTCTTTATCCCATTTTCCAAGATATCCTCCTGTCAAAATAGCAAGATAAGCCACAATTCCCAAAAGAACTGCGCTTTTTGATCCAAATTCCGAAACATCAATCACTTTTAAGAACAAAATATCCGCACCAATGCAAAACAAAGTCATATATGAAAAGATAAACCATTTTTCTTTCTTATATTCCAATAACTGTCTGTAAAAAATAGCCTTTGCTCCGGATGCTTTATATTCGACTGAGGCTCTTTTGAATTTCTTCTTTTTGCCGATGGACATAACCATCTCGCCATTATTTTTTCGCGCTTTCATCTCTGCATAATCATCCGCAAATTTTGCCGCATCTTCATAATATCCACCATTGCATTTCATTTTGACTGCCACTACAGCCATAACAATTACAGTCAAAAGATACAAACCACTGCATACAAGATTAAGCGTTGTAGGTCCAAGCAAAATCAGTCGAAAAACTGCAATATTCCATCCAATGATTGGCAACATCTGCAATCCCGGAAAATCAATCAGATTGATGATACTTTCCAGCGAAAATCCTTTTGTGCGAAAATACCAAATTCCAAACAGCGTAATACCTGCAAGCAAAACGTAAATCGTGCGCGCAAGCATAACAGTCGTCTTTTGCGAAAATCGTTCATTGGCATATAAAACAATAATAATACTGCCTTCCAGTACCGACTCAACCCCTGCAAGAACTATAAACAGTGACACGATTTTCCAAAGCGGAAGATGAAATCCAAGAATTGCAGCAAGCACAAATGCCATACTCACAATCAAAGTCATCAAAAAATTATACCCCGCGCCATAGAGCAAGATTATTTTTGGGCGAATCGGCGCTGTAAAAATAAAATGTGCATGGCTTGGATAGAAAATAACACCTTTTCGTTTTGCATAAGTCGCAAAGTTAATAAAAAAATTGTAAAGTCCCCATACCGTCAATGCGGCCAGCAGCCAATATGGTGTTTGAAAATTTGCTTTTACTAAAGCCGTAACTGCAACTGTGATTAAAAAAATAAAATAGGCTGCCAAAACAATGCTAAGTATCAGGTTCACCGGCTTTTTCTTTAACTGCTTTAATTTGTTGATCCATTTTCTTTTTGACATATACAATAATGCTTTCATTATTTTTCACCACCTGTCAATTCAAAGAACAGAGCATCGAGTTCTTTATCCCCAACTTCTTCTTTGCTGTAAGAACCAATAATATGTCCTTTCTCCATCACAAACATCACATCCCAAATATTCTCTACCATCTCCAGCATATGAGTACTGATCAATATCGTAACTCCGTTTTCTTTTAATTCTAAAATCACTTCTTTTAATTCTTTGATCGCTTTCGGGTCAAGTCCCACCATCGGCTCATCTAAAAGAATCACCTGCGGCTTGATACACAGCGCACAGCAAATACTAACTTTCTGCATCATTCCTTTTGAAAGCTCATTCCCTAATTTGTCCTGTTTATCCTCCAGCTCAAATCGTGTCAGAATTGCTTCCACCTCTTGGTCTGTTATGTTACTGTCATATGCTTTTCTTACATACTCAATATGCTCTCTTACAGTCAATGCATCGAACATTGCCGGCAATTCCGGAACATAGGCAAAAATCTTTTTCGCCTCCATGCTATGTGCTTCCATTTTCTGAATTCCGATTCCACCTTCATACCTGAGCAAACCTGCAATACTCTTAATAATCGTAGATTTTCCTGCTCCGTTTGGTCCCAGCAAAATTCCTATCTTTCCCGTTGGCACCGTGAAACTCACATGATCCACCGCCAGATAATCACCATATTTTTTACTCAGTCCTTGTATATCAAGCATCTTCATTCCTCCTCATCAAAAATAGCCTTGTATATCTGTACTATAGATTTAATACAATGATACACAAGACTATTCCGACTGTCAATATCTATTTTTCGTATTTCTCAATTACTTCTCCACGTTTTTTATAAATGCTGCCTGCAGGTACAAATTCTCTGACCATAGACAATGGATAAATATTTGTATGACTTCCCACAACTGTTCCCGGATTCAATACACTTCCACATCCCACTTCGACTTCATCACCAAGCATGGCACCAAATTTCTTAAGTCCAGTCTCAATCGCTCCTTTTGGTGTCTTTACCGTCACCAATGTCTTATCGGATTTCACATTGGAAGTAATCGAGCCAGCCCCCATATGAGACTTATATCCAAGCACAGAGTCCCCTACATAATTATAATGTGGAACCTGAACTTTATTAAACAGGATTACATTCTTAAGCTCTGTAGAATTTCCTACCACAGCCCCTTCCCCAACAATTGCATTACCGCGGATAAACGCACAATGTCTCACTTCTGCGTCTTTTCCAATAATTGCCGGTCCATTGATGTAAGCTGTCGGCGCTACTGTCGCCGACTTTGCAATCCATACATTCTCACCGACTTTTTCGTACTCCTCTTCCGATAACGTCTCTCCAAGTTCTAAAATAAAAGAACTGATTTTCGGAAGAACCTCCCACGGATAGGTCACTCCTTCAAAAATATCTCTCGCAATTGTCTCCTTTAAATTATAAAGTGATTTTACTGTTAATTGTTCCATTTCAATTTACCCCTTCTTTGTCTGTTTTTCTTTTTTATAAAATATTGCCGCCTTATCGTAACAGCCTCTCAGCTGATACTGGTTACCCAACCGCAAAACACCTTGCGTACGACTGTTAATAAAATGTTCCAGTTTCATCATATACTCATCCGATGTAATCTCGCCGTCCGCCACATAGGTGAGTCCTTTTTCCCAGCTTGCAGTAAGTTCCGGGTTCAAAAGTGAGCGGATTGAATGTTCCACTACATCAAAAACCATTTCTCCAAGCAACGTCGGTGTAATGATCTGTGTTTTTTTATTTAACATCAAATATTTAATATGAATTAGTTTTTTCAGGATCTCTGCTCTGGTTGCACTCGTTCCGATACCACTTCCTTTAATCTGGGCGCGCAAATCCTCATCTTCAATGAGCTGCCCCGCATTCTCCATCGCAAGAATAATCGACCCGGAATTGTATCTCTTCGGTGGCGAAGTCTCTCCTTCTTTGATTGTCAATTCCTTTACCGGTAACACCGTTCCTTTTTTCACTGTCTGAAGCAGTTCAAAAAAGTTCATGTCCATGTCACTTTCCGAATCCTGTTTACCCGCATTTCCGGTTCCGACCACTTTCAGATATCCTTCTTCTGCCAAAACCTTGAAATTGGAGAAAAAGCTTTCCTCTTTGATCTTGGTTGTAATACTGACTTTCTGATAAACAGCCGGAGGATAGAAAATACTCAAAAACCTTCTGACAATCGTGTCATATACCTGCCTTGCAGTATGTGATACACTATTCAATGCCTGCAGTCCCTGACCGGTCGGTATGATTGCATAGTGGTCTGTAATCTGCTTGTCATTGACATACCTTGTTTTTTCTAAGCCTTTATGACTTCCAAACGCAACAATATCCTTCAAATAAGGAGATGCCATATCATATTTGGACAAACCATTCAGATTCTTGTGGATCTCTTTTGCCACTGCTGTCGAAAGCACTCTGGCATCCGTTCTCGGATAGGTCACCAGTTTCTTTTCATACAGTTCCTGAACGATCCGAAGTGTCTCATCCGGACTGATCTTAAATCGTTTGGAACATTCATTCTGAAGCTCTGCCAGGTTATAAAGGAGTGGCGGATTCTTTTTTTCTTTCTTTTTTTCAATTGCAGTGACTGTGCAAGTAAGCGGTTCTCCATCACTTAAATAGGCGATCAATTCTTCTGCCTTCACCTTCTCTTTAAAGCCATTTTCCTTATAGAGATCCAATGACTCAAAATATTTAGAACCTTTCACCGCCTTCCATTCACCATCAAAATTCTTTTCTTCCAGTGAAATGCTGCTGAGCACTCTGTAAAACGGCGTCTTTACAAATTCCCGAATTTCCCGCTCTCTTCTTACTACCATACCGAGCACGCATGTCATAACACGCCCGACAGAAAGGACTGTGTATTTGTGACCAAGATAATTTGAGATACTATTGCCGTATTTCAGCGTTAGGAGTCTAGAAAAATTAATTCCCATCAGGTAATCTTCTTTTGCCCGCAGATACGCTGATGCAGATAAGTTATCATATTCCTCCAGATCTTTCGCTTCACGGATTCCACGAAGAATCTCTTCTTCTGTCTGGGAATCAATCCACACACGTTTTCTTTTCTTTCCTTTCACCTCTGCCATCTGTTCCACCAGGCGGTAAATATATTCCCCCTCACGCCCGGAGTCAGTGCACACATAAATCGTATCCACATCCTGTCGGTTCAACACGCCACTCACAATTTGGAACTGCTTTTTTACGTTCGGAATCACCTCGTATTTGAACTCTTTTGGCATAAACGGCAACGTCTCAAGACTCCATCTTTTATATTTCTCATCATACACCTCCGGATAACTCATTGTCACAAGATGTCCAACACACCATGTGACAATCGCCTCATCAGATTCCAGATATCCGTCTTTTTTTCTCGTATTCAATTTTAATGCTTTTGCGAATTCCTGTGCCACGCTTGGCTTCTCCGCTATGTATACTGATTTTCCCATCCTGGTTTCCTTTCTCTGCCGCCAATGCCTCTCCCGTGGATAAAAAGAGAAACAAGGCAGGAAAGAACTTTCTTCCCCGCCAAATGTTATTTTTATTTATTTTGCTTTGATATATCCTTTTGCAGTCAGTGTCTCTGCACAGAGAATTGCACCACCTGCAGCGCCACGTACTGTATTATGAGAAAGTCCGACAAATTTAAAATCGTATACACTGTCTTCTCTCAGACGTCCTACCGAAATTCCCATACCATTTTCAAAATTGACATCCAATTGTACCTGTGGACGATTATCTTCCTCCAAGTATTGAATAAACTGCTTCGGCGCGCTTGGAAGCTCCAATTCCTGCGGCAGTCCCTTAAAGTTCACAAGCTTTTCAATCAGCTGCTCTTTCGTTGGCTTCTTTGCAAATCTCACAAATACAGCTGCTGTATGTCCGTCCAAAACCGGTACGCGGATACACTGAGTTGTAATTACCGGTCCCTCCGCTTTTACAATCTCTCCATCAACTACTTTTCCCCAGATACGAAGTGGTTCTTGTTCACTTTTTTCTTCTTCACCACCGATAAACGGAATAATATTTTCTACCATCTCTGGCCAGTCTTTGAATGTCTTTCCTGCCCCTGAGATTGCCTGATATGTAGTTGCCACTACTTCTGTCGGCTCAAATTCTTTCCATGCTGTCAGAACCGGAGCATAGCTTTGAATCGAACAGTTTGGTTTTACCGCCACAAATCCTCTTTCTGTTCCAAGACGTTTTTTCTGAGCTTCTATTACTTCAAAATGTTCTGGATTAATCTCTGGAACTACCATCGGCACATCCTTTGTCCAACGGTGCGCACTATTGTTTGAAACAACCGGTGTCTCTGTCTTTGCATATGCATCTTCAATCGCTTTGATCTCTTCTTTTGTCATATCCACCGCACTGAACACAAAGTCAACATCTGCAGCCACTTTCTCTACTTCATTTACATTGGCAACAACTAATTTTTTCACTGCCTCTGGCATTGGTGTCTTCATTTTCCAACGATCCCCAATCGCTTCCTCGTAAGTCTTTCCTGCTGATCTCGGGCTCGCTGCCACTGTCACGACTTCATACCACGGATGATTTTCCAACAGAGAAATAAAACGTTGTCCAACCATACCTGTTGCTCCTAAAATTCCAACTCTTAATTTCTGTTCCATAATTATCTCCTCATTTCCAAAAGTCTTTCTCACGCAAACAAATGTGTTTACTCGAAATATACTATCGCATTTTAATTGATTATGCAAGTGTTTTTTCGCATTCCTGCAAATATTTTGCATAGATGGCAATTACCTTTTCCATCGCTTCTTTTCCAGGCGCGCCAATCGTCATACGTTTATTGACGCATGTCTCCATGCTGATTGCCTCATAGATGTCCGCCTCAAAAACCGGTGAAATCGCCTTAAATTCTTCTAGTGTCATATCATCCAACGCGATATCCTTTTCCAGGCAGTACAGTACAAGCCGCCCTACAATTCCGTGTGCATCGCGGAATGCAACACCATGATTTACCAGATAGTCCGCTGCATCTGTCGCATTGGTAAACCCATTCTTTGCACTGTTTTCCATATTCTCTTTGCGGAATTTCATCGTTCGAAGCATCCCTGTAAACAATGCAAGGCATCCTTTTGCTGTGTCAATCGCATCAAATGCCAACTCTTTATCTTCCTGCATATCTTTATTATAAGCAAGCGGAATTCCTTTCATCGTTGTCAAAATCGACATTAATGCCCCATAGACACGTCCTGTCTTTCCTCGAACTAATTCTGCGATATCCGGATTCTTTTTCTGTGGCATAATGCTGCTTCCCGTACTGTAGGCATCATCAATATCCACAAACTGGTATTCGTTCGAATTCCAAATAATCACCTCTTCCGAAAAACGGCTCAAATGCATCATGATTGTGGACAATGCTGACATTAACTCAATTACATAATCTCTGTCCGCAACAGAATCCATGCTGTTCAATGTAGGTCCGGCAAATCCCAAAAGTTCGGCAGTATACTCTCTGTCAAGAGGGTATGTCGTTCCAGCGAGTGCTCCCGAACCAAGCGGACAATAGTTCATCCTTTGGTAGATATCGTATAGTCTGGAACGATCACGTCGGAACATCTCAAAATACGCCCCCATATGATGCGCAAGCGTAATCGGCTGTGCTTTTTGAAGATGTGTAAATCCCGGCATAAATGTCTCGGTGTTTTCTTCCATGATATGAAGAAGAACTTCCAGTAATTCTTTTAAAAGTCCATCCAACACCTGAATCTCATCTCTTGTGTACAGTTTCATATCCAGTGCAACCTGATCATTCCTGCTTCTTCCTGTATGCAGTTTCTTGCCCGGTTCTCCAATGCGATCAATAAGTGTCGCCTCCACAAAGCTGTGAATATCTTCATATTTGTCCGAAATTTCAAGTACGCCTTGTTCCACATCACTTAAAATTCCTTCGATTCCTGCAATGATCTGATCCCGCTCATCTTCAGTCAAAATCCCTTGTTTTGCGAGCATCTTCACATGCGCAATGCTTCCTCTCATATCCTGTGCATAGAATTTCTGATCAAACGAAATCGATGCATTGAAATTGTAAACCAGCTGATCCGTCTCCTTTGTAAAACGACCGCCCCATAACTGTGCCATATTGTCCCCTTCTTTCGTTTATTTTTTCTTGATTCCAGTGCTTTCTTGTTTCCTGTCTCTGACAGAAAACTCGCATCCACAGTAATCTTGTCTGTAAAGTCCAAATTCATTGGAAAGCTCAATGGAACGTTTGTATCCATTCTTCTTTTTAAAATCTGACTGTAAATACTTCACGCCATATTTTTCACCTATTTTTACGCCAATCGTATTCAACTTTTCAGCATTTTTCATTGGACTGATTGTAAGCGTTGTCGTAAAGTAATCAAACTCCGCTTCCTTTGCCATTTTCGCTGTCTCTTCCAATCGGAGCGCATAGCACTTAAAACACCGCTCTCCGCCTTCTTTCAAGTGTTCCAATCCTTTTGCAAGCTCATAAAACTTCTCCCTGTCATAATTGCCCGCAACAAAAGAGATTGGATACTTTACTTTCATCTTTCCAATCAGCATCTGCTGTTCTAAAATCCTCTTTGTATATTCACTTTCCGGAAAAATATTAGGATTATAATAAAAAACAGTAATGTCAAAATAATTGCTCAAATACTCTAAAGCATAACTGCTGCATGGTGCACAGCAACTGTGCAGCAAAAGTCTCGGCACTTTTTCTTCTTTTTCAAGCTTTACAATCAGCTTTTCCAGTTCTTTTTGATAATTCATCTTTTTCACCATTTCCACGTAACCTCACAGGCTTGATTATACTATTTTCTCTTGCTTCTAGCAAGCACCCTTTTTCCCTTTTGACATAAAATAGATATATATGAAACGGAGGCGCATTATGGAACATGTTCTTGAACTGAAAAACATCAGTCATTCTTATCATAATACAGAAGGAGAAACACCTGCACTAAAAGAACTTTCTTTCTTCCTGAAAAAGGGGGAATTCATAAGCATTGTCGGTCCTTCAGGCTGTGGAAAATCCACGTTGCTGTCACTCATTGCAGGATTGCTCATTCCAGAAAGCGGAACAATACTAATCAATGGAAAACAATTGAAAGAAAGCACTACAAATATTGGATACATGTTACAAAGAGATCATCTGTTTGAATGGCGAACGATTTATAACAATGTCATTCTAGGTTTGGAAATCCAGCATATGCTCACCGCCCGCACGCGCAGAAAAGCACATCAGTTACTAGAACAATATGGTCTGGAATCTTTCGCGAATGCAAGACCATCTGAACTGTCCGGAGGCATGAGACAGCGCGCTGCTTTAATCCGTACTCTCGTGTTGGAACCGGATCTTCTTCTATTAGATGAACCCTTCTCAGCTCTTGATTATCAGACCCGGCTCACTGTAGGAGATGACATTGGACAGATTATCAAAAAAGAACAAAAAACAGCCATCCTCGTCACACATGATCTTTCCGAGGCAATCAGCCTGGGGGACCGGGTAATCGTTCTCTCCGAAAGACCTGCCACCGTACAACAGACAATCCCTTTGTCCTTCTCTCTCGAAGAAGACACGCCGCTCCACAGACGAAATGCACCGGAATTCAAAACCTATTTTAATCTCATTTGGAAGGAGTTGAACCGCAATGAGTGAGACTTCTGTCTCCCAACAAAATTTTCTGCAAAAAAAGAAACAACATAAACGTATTGTTCACAGTTCCCGTTTTCTCATTCTCATCTTTTTTTTGGGAATTTGGGAATTCACTGCCTCAAAAGGAATTATTGATTCTTTTATTTTCAGCAGTCCTTCAAAAGTGGCAGCCTGTTTTTGGTCTATGGTCTGTGATAAAAGTATTTTTCTGCACATTACAGTCACACTTTACGAGACACTCGTCAGCTTTTTTCTCGTCATTTTGTGCAGTCTTCTTGTGACAATCCTTTTATGGTTCAGTCCAAAACTCTCTGAGATATTGGAACCGTTTCTTGTCGTTTTAAACAGTCTGCCGAAATCTGCGCTTGCACCTCTTTTAATTGTGTGGCTCGGTGCTACTCGCACTACAATCATTGTCGCCGGTATGTCTGTCGCAATTTTCGGGAGCATCCTGAACCTATACACAACATTTATCAATGCTGACAAAGAAAAAATCAAACTGATCTACACGCTCCATGGGAACAAATTCCATGCACTGATGAAAGTAGTACTGCCAAGCTCCATTCCCGCTATCATCAGCAACATGAAAGTCAATATCGGCCTATGTCTTGTGGGTGTCATTATCGGAGAATTTCTGGCGGCAAGAAATGGTCTCGGATATCTGATTATCTACTCTAGTCAGGTCTTTAAGCTAGACTGGCTACTCATGTCAATTGTACTGTTGTGTATTATGGCAATGGGTCTGTATGCTTTGATTAATCTGTTGGAAAAATGGTATTTAAAAAAGTTCTAACTATCAAAATAGAGTTCAAGAAGTATTTCTCCAACTTCTCGAACTCTGTTTTTTCATCTTATTTTTTAAATAATGCCATAATGTCTTAATGCCTTTTCGATCCCATCATCTTCCAAATCTGCAGTCCGGTGTGCACAATATGGAAAAAGCTCTTTCATGCTGTTCCCCATCGCAACACTGTTTGGTACAAACTGAAGCATCGGAAGGTCGTTCGTACTGTCTCCAAACGCATAGCAATCTTCCAGCAAAATTCCATAATAATCCATCAGCATCTGAATCCCAGACGCTTTCGAAATCCCCTTTGGAACAATCTCATACATTCCAGCGCCTCTGTCTATACAGTCAAATTCCTCCGAAATATAATTGTAGAACGCCTTATAGTCACTCACCGTATTCACCCATACTACAAATTTATCAAATAAAATTTCTCCGTCTTCCAGAGACTTTGGAATATCAAATGCTTTCGTACCGAATCTGGCTCTTAAATCATGAAGAATTTTATGGTCTGGAAGCTCCTCATCAAAGAACACACAATTTTCCTCCTCAAACACCGCTGTGATATTGCATGTTCTTAACATCTCAATAATTTCCCTACAGTATTCTTTTGTAAGTGTATTTTTAAAAATCGTCTTTTCTCCAACATAAATTGCCGTTCCGCATCCACAGACATATCCATCAAAACCTATATTTTCTAAAAAATCATCAATATTAAATCTCGTTCGTCCCGTATTGATAAACGCCAAATGTCCATTTTCTCTTGCCTTGCGAATTGCATTCACCGCACTTTGCGGAAGGTAGTGTGTTCCCTCTGCCACAAGTGTTCCGTCGATATCAAAAAAAGCATTTTTCGACTCATATTGTTCTCCTCCTTCTCCGTTCATGTAAATATTTAAATAAAAAAGTACCGCACCCCCTTGGAAATACTGATTTTCCTTGAAGTTACGGTACTTCTAATCTAGTCAGCTGAAAATCGGACTTGAACCGACGACCCCTTCATTACGAGTGAAGTGCTCTACCAACTGAGCTATTTCAGCAAGTGATTAAAACAAATCACAAGCTTTATTATATCGCATTTTCAAAAATATGCAATACTTTTTTTCAAAAACTTACTGTTTAGCCTCTTCTTTCGGCAAATGCACAGTCATCTGCTGATAAGGTATCTCAATACCATTTTCGTCCATTGTCAGCTTAATCCTTTCTAACAGTCTCCATCGCGTCGGCCAATACTCCTCCGTCTTCACCCATGATCTTGTTCCAATCACTACAGAACTTGCCCCAAGACTATCTACAAACACTAACACTTCTTCCTCTTTTAATACCGCTTCCTCTTCCATTAGAAGCTGCTCAATCAACTGTTTTGCCTTTCTAAGATCTGCTTCGTAAGATATGTCTATCAAAAGATCCATTCGCCGCTCATTCTTTGCAGTCACATTGGTAAGGCTGTTATTTGCCAATGCACCATTCGGGATTACAATAGTCTTGTTGTCAACAGTGGAAAGCTTGGTATAAAAAATTTGGATTTCTTTTACAGTACCTTCACACTTATTCGTGTCTTCAATAATATAATCTCCCACTACAAATGGTTTCAAAACCAAAATTAAAACACCACCTGCAAAGTTCGACAGTGCGCCTTGCAAAGCAAGACCAATTGCCACACCTCCAGATGCCAGCAATGCCGCTACCGATGTCGTGTCGATTCCAAAATTGCTTCCAATTGAAAAAATCAAAATAATATACAATACAAACTTTAACATCGAATCGACAAACTGCTCGACTCCTTTATCTACTGTTGATTTTTGTAAAGATCGTCTGACAAGCTTCCGAAGCAGCTTGATAATTTTTGTTCCAATAAAAAATACAATCAGTGCAAGAAGCACACGAATTCCAAAACCAATCAGTTCTGGAATATTATCATTCACATATTGTGCAAACTTTCCGACTTCTTGTACTGCCTCCGATGTAGCTTCCGTCACTTCTTTTTTAACCGCCCCATCTCCTACTGTATCTGCCAGTAATATCATATATACCTCCTATTTCAATGCCAAAAACGCTGCTAAATTTCCCCTCTTTCCATTGGATGCCCGATGTGAAAACAGCAGTTCATGATTGCAACATGTGCACAAATTTGTCACAGCCAAATGTGTTTTCAAAATCCCGGCTTCCTTCAATATCAGCTCGTTTGCTTTCCAAAGATTCAGTTGATATTTGCCATTTGTTTTCCTATAAAACAGTTTTTCCCAGTACTGTTGGTGAAAATTTTGTCGAAACGCATCAATGACATCCTCGCTTACTTCATAACACGTCTGACAGATAGACGGTCCGATTGCCGCCAAGATATCTTCTGGATGACATCCATATTCGCTTTGCATCACTTCCACTGTCTTTTTCCCTATTTTCCCGACAGTTCCCCTCCAGCCGGAATGGCTTAGACCAATCACTTTTTTCACCGGATCCAAGAAAAACAGAGGGACACAATCCGCATAGAATGTCGTCAGACAAAGTCCCGGTTCATCTGTCACAAGACCATCCACATCCGAATAGTCAAGCGGTGTAGCCAAGCCTTTCCCCTTGTCTTTTGACGTGACAACGCGAATATTTGTCGTGTGTGTCTGCATGGAAAACACAAAACTATCATCCTCTACACCGATTGCCTTTGCCATCCTCCGATAGTTTTCCCGGACAGCCGCCTCATCATCCCCTCTTGAAAAGCTTAAATTCATCGTACTGCAGACACCTTCACTGACGCCCCCAAGTCTTGTCGAAAATCCATGAAGAACCAATCCGGTGTCTGCCAGAAGTGGGTATTCCAAATACGGAACACCATTTTCTACTTTTTCCGTAAAAATTTTTTCATCGTTTTTATATAAAAACCCTATACTCATATTCTATCTTTCACTCCACAAAATCAAATGCATTCTTTAAAAGCTGTACTTCTGTTCCCAAAATACCTACCACATCAAAACGGCATGGCATCTCATGCCACTGATTTTTATAAGCATAATACTGTGCACATTTTGAAATTCTTCGCTGCTTCGCCAGCGATACCGCTTCCATCGGGTACCCTGCTTTCGCCGTCTTTCTGTATTTCACTTCACAAAAGACAAGATACTCCCGATCTTTCGCAATAATATCAATTTCCCCTGCATTGCATTTGAAATTATATTCTATAATCTGATATCCGTGTGCTTCCAGATATTTTCCTGCAAGCCTCTCATAGTTCGTTCCTATTTTTCGTCTATTTTCCACTATATATCTCTTCTATTACAACTTAACGCTTCAGTCACAAACAAAATTCTTAATAAAGCTCATTCTATGAATCGGTGTAGCTCCAAGCGTTTTCAACGCCGTGATATGTTCCGCAGAACCATATCCTTTGTTACTGGCAAATCCATATCCAGACAACCCATCATCATACTGGACCATAAGACGGTCTCTTGTAACCTTTGCAATGATACTTGCCGCCGCAATAGAAACACTTCTCGCATCACCCTTGACGATTGGCACCTGACGAATCGTCACTTCCGGAATCGTCACAGCATCATTCAATAACAGATCAGGCTCTGTTTCTAATTGTTGAATTGCTATACGCATTGCCTCATAAGTCGCCTGCAGTATATTGATCTCGTCAATTCGTGCCGGACTCACAATGCCAATTCCTGTCGCAATCGCTTTTTCCATAATCTCATCATACAACTCTTCTCGTCTCTTTTCAGAAAGTTTTTTCGAGTCATTCAGATAAAGAATCTCGCAATCTTTCGGCAAAATCACCGCACCAGCAACTACTGGTCCTGCAAGCGGTCCTCTCCCCACTTCATCAATGCCGCATATATATGAAAAATCTGCGTATTTTCTTTCGTAAATACGCATATTCTCAATTCGTTCTCGCTCCTTGCAAAGTTTTTGTTCCTGTTTTTTATATTTTTGAATCAGATTAACTACTCCTGTGCGCTCGTCCTTCTCATATTTTGCGTATAGTTCGTTCAGCATCACTTTATCTGCCGCTTCAAATTCTGCTTTGATTTCGCTAATTTTTTTATTCATGAGGTATCACCCCAATACTATCTAATGGCCATATCCGAACCCATGCCCTTCCAATCAACTCATCTCTGTGAAGAATTCCAACACTTGGATCACGGCTGTCTGAACTGTGATTTCTGTTATCGCCAAGCACAAAATATTCATCCTCACCAAGTTCAATCGGCTCTGCCGCAATCCCGGCATCTTCCATCACTTCCAGCCCATAGTTTTCATCCAGCTTCTCTCCGTTAATATAAACATATCCATCCTTCACCTGAACTGTTTCTCCCGGAAGCCCTATGATTCTCTTGATATAATATGTATTTTCTTTATGTCTATACGGGAATACAATAATTTCAAATCGCTTCGGTTCTCGGAAATGATAAGACAGCTTATCCACTATCAAGTTATCTCCATCATGCAAAGTCGCCTCCATAGAATGTCCGCTCACGCGCGTACGCTGTCCCACAAATGTGATAATCAACCAGGTCAACCCTATAATTATCGCAATATATACAATCCATCCTAATAATTCTTTTACTATTCCCTTTGGTTTTTCCATCTAATACTCCTCTTTTCTGACTATCTATTTGTAATCTTCCGGAAATTCTAGTGTAATCTTCCCCAGTCTTCCGTTTCTGAAATCATCAATCAAAAGCATTGCTGCTTTATTGGTATCCAGTTCACTTCCCCTTAACAGGCAATGTCTGTTCTTTGCAATGTCAGCCAGACATGTATAAGGGTCTTCATTCTCTGCAATATCATATTTTTCTGCCAAAACACCTACGTAGTGCTTTTTCATAAACTGAATCAGTTCTGCTGCCAACTCCTCGGTATTTAAAATCTCATCTTTAATCGAGCCGATAAATGCAAGTCGCAGTCCTACCATCTGATCTTCAAATTTCGGCCACAAAATTCCAGGTGTATCCAATAATTCTACATTCTTATTCAAACGGATCCACTGTTTTCCTTTTGTAACTCCCGGTTTATTTCCAGTCTTTGCACATGCCTTCCCCGCCAACGAGTTGATAAATGTAGACTTTCCTACGTTCGGAATTCCAACAACCATGGCGCGCACCGGACGGTTCAAGATACCTCGTTTTCGGTCTCTTTCCGTCTTTTCTTTACAAGCTTCCTGAATCACTCCCTGAATGGATTTGATTCCACCGCCTTTTTTAGAATTTACTTTTACAACTGCAAATCCTTTTTTCTTAAAGTATTCTGCCCATGCGTCATTCTGTTTATCTTCTGCCAGATCTGATTTATTCAGCAAAATTAATCTTGCCTTATTTTTTCCCAATTCATCAATATCTGGATTCCTGCTGCTGATCGGCACTCTTGCATCCACAAGTTCAATCACAAGATCAATCAGCTTTATATTTTCCTGCATCATACGCTTTGCTTTAGTCATATGCCCCGGATACCACTGAAAATGCATATCTTCCTCCTCTATTTCACAAAACCAAAGTGATCCTTTGGCGCTATTACAAACCACACTTTTCCTTCAATCTCTGTTCTTTTCACATTGCCAATATCCGCCATACGGCTGTCTTCACTATTCTGTCTGTCATCTCCCAAAACAAAAAATTCATCACCGCCCAATGTAATTGGCTCTTCTACAATGCCCGGATCGTCGATTTTCGTCGTCTTATAGTCTTCCTCAATCTTTTCTCCGTTAATCAGAATCTCTCCGTCCTTAATCTCTACCGTCTCCCCCGGAAGTCCAATGATTCGCTTGATATAATAATGTGAATTTTCATTCCCATTCGGTTTAAACGCAATAATATCCCCTCGTTTCGGACTGCTTGCATTATATACAATCCGATTGATGAGTGTGATATCTCCATTTTCTAATACCGGTTTCATAGAATCTCCGATCGTACTCACTCTCTGTCCAAAATACCACACAAATACAAAGGCAATCAGACATACGACGGCAATCTGAAACGTCCATATTCCCACTACACGAAGCAAGTCAAAATTCACTCTCTTCTTTTCTTTTCCAAATTTTAAACGACCCATCTATTCTCCCTAATAACACAAAAGGGACAATATACAGTATGTACTTGTCCCTTCCTCACATTTACTATTTTACTAATTCTTTTACTTTAGCTCTCTTACCAACACGTCCTCTTAAGTAGTTCAGTTTTGCTCTTCTTACTTTACCTTTACGAATAACTTCTACTTTTTCTACGTTTGGTGAGTGTAATGGCCAAGTCTTTTCAACACCAACTCCGTTAGAATTCTTTCTAACTGTAAATGTTGCTCTTGTGCTTCCACCTTGTTTCTTAAGCACTGTACCTTCGAAAACCTGAATTCTTTCACGGTTTCCCTCTTTGATCTTACCGTAAACTTTTACAGTATCACCTACGTTAAATTCTGGCACTTCAGCTTTTAATTGCTCAGCTTCAATTTTTTTAATAATATCGTTCATCTTGTGTGACCTCCTTATAATTTGGACGTTCTTAATACATATTCTGTATCAGAGGACCATCTCTTTCTTCTCACAACGCTCTTTATTTTACCATACTTAGTTTTCCTTGACAAGTGTTTTTACTAATTCTTTTTCTTTTTGTGTCAAATCTGCTTTTTCTAACAAATCAGGTCTTCTTTTCGCTGTACGAATCACAGATTGTTCTCTTCTCCACCTTTCAATATTTGCATGATGCCCGGAAAGCAGAATCTCCGGCACTTTCTTTCCATGCCATTCTTCCGGTCTTGTATACTGTGGATATTCCAACAGATTATCCTGAAAACTTTCAAATTCCGCAGATGTATCATTATGGAGCACCCCAGGAATCAATCGCGATACCGCATCGATCATTACCATCGCCGGAAGTTCCCCTCCTGTCAGCACATAGTCCCCAATTGATACATAGTCTGTTACTATTTCTTCCAAAACGCGTTCGTCAATCCCCTCATAATGTCCACACAAAAAGATAAGCTCTTCTTCTTGTGCGAATTCCTCCGCCATACTCTGCGAAAATGTCTGTCCCTGTGGTGAAAGATAAATCACTCTCGGCTTACTCTTTGCCTTTTCTGCCACCGACCGATAAGCGCCGTAGACAGGCCCTGCCTGCATGAGCATTCCTGCTCCTCCGCCGTATGTGTAATCGTCCACACGATTATGTTTGTTTTCTGCAAAATCTCGGATATTCACTGCTTCAATCGTCAAAAGCTCATTTGCCATTGCTCTCCCGATAATACTCGTGCTCAATCCGTTCATCACCATATCCGGAAATAATGTTAATATATGAAAATGCATCCTCTATACCAGCCCTTCCAGTAAATGAATTACCATCTTTCTATTCTCAATATCTACATCTAAAATACATTGCTTGATTGCAGGGACAAGAACTTCTTTTCCATCTGTCATCTCGATGATATAGACATCATTTGCTCCTGTTTCCATCACATCCTTCAGCGCTCCAAACAGTTCTCCCTCTTCCGTAAATACGTCCATCCCAATCATATCCGCAATAAAATATTCATCTTTTTTTAATTTCACTGCGTGTTCACGGTCAACCAAAAGACTCTTCCCTTTATATTTTTCAATATCATTTATATTATCAATCCCTCTGAATTTCAGGATTACAAATTGTTTAAAAAATTTAACTCCTTCAATTTCCAACGGCAATTGTTCTTTTCCTGTATCCAAAATTACTTTTTTTAACTTTTTAAATCGTTTCACATCGTCAGTTGTCGGAAATACTTTTACTTCTCCACGCACACCGTGTGTGGAGGAAATCACTCCCACCTGTAATAACTGCTCCATGAAATTCTCCTTTCCACTCTACGTTTTATGATAAAATAGACACCGCAATTACGCGATGTCTACGATTACTTTTTTATCTTCTTTAGCAGCCGCTGCCTTTACGACGGAGCGAATTGCTTTCGCGATTCTTCCTTGCTTGCCGATTACTTTTCCCATGTCAGAATCTGCCACACGCACTTCAACGATAATAGTTTTTCCTTCCACTTTTTCTGTAACGACAACACTTTCCGGATCATCTACTAATGCTTTTGTAATTACTTCTACTAATTCCTTCATTACACCCACCTCCGTGGTACAGCCTATTTCTCAATACCAGCTGCTTTGAAAATCTTACCAACCATCTCTGTTGGCTGAGCTCCGTTGTTCAACCATTTTTTAGCTGCTTCTTCGTCTACTTTGAATAAGCTTGGTTCCTGATTTGGATCGTAAGTACCGATTTCTTCGATAAATTTACCATCTCTTGGAGATCTTGCATCTGCAACAACGATTCTGTAAAAAGGAGCTTTTTTCTGTCCCATTCTTTTTAATCTAATTTTTACTGCCATTTGTAGTCACCTCTTCTTTTAACTTTCTTTTTCTTTTTTATCTATGTGTTAAAAAGGAAGTCTGAACTTTCCTTTCTTACCACCAATGCCACCCATCATACCCGGAAGCTGTTTCATCATCTTCTTAGACTGCTCAAACTGCTTCACGAGCCGGTTCACTTCACTGATGTCCACCCCTGCGCCTTTCGCAATTCTGCGCTTTCTGGATGGATTTAAAATATCCGGATTCCGACGTTCTTTGATTGTCATCGAGTAGATAATGGACTCAATCTGTGCCATCTTTTTCTCACTCTCTTCTGAATCAATGTCTTTCATCTTAGCTCCGCCAAGTCCCGGCATCATACTCATGATGTTCGCAAGACCGCCCATCTTCTTCATCTGCTTCATACTCTCAAGGTAATCTTCAAAATCAAACTGTGCTTTTTTCAACTTCTGCGACATCTCTTTGGCTTTCTCTTCGTCAATATCTTCTCCGACCTTCTCGATCAGACTCAAGACATCTCCCATACCCAATATACGGGAAGCCATTCTATCTGGATAAAACTGTTCCAAATCGGAAAGTTTTTCACCCATACCAACATAAAGAATCGGTTTTCCGGTAACTGCTTTGATGGAAAGTGCAGCACCACCTCTTGTATCACCATCTAACTTTGTGACAATCACACCGTCAATTCCGATTTTCTCATTGAAACTGCTCGCCACATTGACCGCATCTTGTCCGGTCATGGCATCCACAACTAAAATCGTCTGATGTACCGTCACAGTTTCTTTAATCTCCTGCAGCTCTGCCATCATATCTTCATCAATATGAAGCCGACCCGCCGTATCTAAAATCACTATATTGTTACCATTCTTAGCCGCATGTTCCAAAGCTGCCTTGGCGATATTCGCCGGTTTGTGATTTTCTCCCATAGAGAATACTTCCACACCTTGCTTCTCACCGTTAATCTGCAGTTGCTTGATCGCAGCCGGTCTGTACACATCACACGCTACCAACAATGGCTTTTTCCCTTTTAATTTTAACTTTCCGGCAATCTTAGCAGTTGTTGTCGTCTTACCGGCACCTTGCAGACCCGCCATCATAATCACGGTTGTCGCCTGTCCAGGTTCCAGCTTAATCTCTGTCGTCTCAGAGCCCATCAGCTTGATCAACTCTTCATTTACGATCTTGATTACCATCTGCCCCGGATTGAGTCCATTCATAACGTCCTGTCCTATTGCACGTTCCTGAACATCCTTCACAAAGCCTTTCACTACTTTAAAGTTAACATCTGCTTCTAAGAGAGCCATCTTCACTTCTTTGAGCGCCGCCTTGACATCATTCTCCGTCAAACGTCCCTTGCTCCGAAGATTTTTGAATACATTCTGTAGTTTTTCTGATAAACTGTCAAATGCCATATTATAACTCCTCTATTATCTCTCCTGAAATCTTTCTGATTTCCTGTATCAATTGGTCTTCCCCGCTGTTTCTCACATCTTCCTTTTCCAAAAGCTCATTCATGCGGTGAACCTTTTCTTTGATTGACAGAAACTTTTCCACCAAATGCAGTTTTGCTTCATAACCTTCCAGCGTCTTGTTGCAACGTTTAATCAGATCATGCACACCCTGTCTGCTGATCCCTGCATCTTCCGCAATCTCACTCAGAGATAAATCCTCCAATACGAATTGCTCGTATATTTCTTTTTGGTGACTGGTAAGCAGTTCACCATAAAAATCATATAATAGTGCCTGTTCTAGAATCTCATTCATTTTCATCACCTTTGCTATCATAAACGATTTTAAATAAGGTGTCAAGCTTTTTTTCTTGACACCTTTGCTTTTTAACGAAATGTAATTGTTTTATTTACACAATCCATATCTTCTATGATTGCAAGCGATTCCAAATGCAGCCCTTTGCTTCGAATCATATCCCCGCCTTTTTGCTGTCCTTTTTCAATCACAATTCCAATTCCCTCAACAGTCGCTCCTGCACTTTGTACTAAGTCAATCAACCCCTCCATCGCACACCCATTTGCAAGGAAATCATCAATGATTAAAATATGATCTTCCGGACCAATGTATTTTTTTGATACAATGACATCATATACTTTTTTATGCGTGAACGATTCAATCTTCGTGGAATACACTTCTCCGTCAATATTGATGCTCTGTGTCTTTTTTGCAAACACAACCGGAACACCAAAATGCTGTGCTACCACGCAGGCAATCCCGATTCCGGATGCTTCAATTGTCAAAATCTTGTTGATTGGTTTGTCTGCAAACAGACGCTTAAACTCTTTTCCCATCTCATTGAACAAATCAATATCCATCTGATGGTTCAAAAAGCTGTCTACTTTTAGAACATTTCCTTCCTTTATTATTCCATCCTTTTTGATTCTTTCTTCTAATAGTTTCATATCGGATACCTTCCTCGACCTGTCTTTTTATTCGCTTATTTTCTTTGAGTATTTCTATCTATCATATAAAAAAATGTTTTTACTGTCAATTTAAAACTGAAATTATTCTAAAAGTTTTTTCATGTTCAACTGCCCCCACCCTTGACGATTGTGATCTGCCCCCATATCGCTGCTACTCTCGCGAAGTTTGAGTTTGACTTCCACATTAGACATCTCTGGATATTTACTCAATAAATCCGCAATCGCACCGGATACGATTGGTGTTGCCATCGATGTGCCGCTTTTCACCACATACGGCTGTCCTCTCTGCCTTGCAAATTTTGCATTGCAGGAGCGAATATAGGATCCGGGCGCTACAACATCCGGCTTACATACACATTCTTTTGTAGGCCCCCTTCCGGAATAGTGTTTCTTCGTGTTTCCCCTTTGGTCTATATAATACTGGTCATCAGAAGATCCAACCGTGATAATCTTTTTGCTGTCCCCTGGTGTTGTAATCGTCCCCTCCTTCGGTCCTAAGTTTCCCGCAGCAGCCACAACAACCATCCCCGCATCCCAAAGCGCCTCCACGCCATTTATTAATCTTTCTTCTTCACTCTCATCTGATTGCGGCAGCATTCCCACAGAAATATTCACAATACGTATATGATATCTTTTTTGATTTTCTAAGAGCCATCGAAACGCCTTCATCACTTCCGTTACATTACCATTTCCTTTTTGATCTAATACCTTTAAGACGATCAAATCACACTCCGGAGCAATTCCCCCGTATATTCCATCAGAGGAATTTCCATTCCCAGCCAGGACTCCGCACACATGTGTCCCATGACCATTGTCATCATAGATGACTTCCTGTCCATTTACAAAGTCTCGAAATGCCAGCACTTTATTTTGAAAATCCGGATGGGGAGCAATCCCTGTATCCAGCACTGCTGCCACTACCCCTTTCCCAAGATATTTTCCCTTTATAACATCATCGCACCAATATTGAACGATTTGCTTTACCCGTTTCATAAGGATCTGTTTCCTTTTTAATTTAAAATATGAAACAGTCCTTTTTTTGTTCGTTTTCTTTCCCCTCTAAATATTTTCTTTTTTCAGGAAACATAAATAAGCCCTGCTACATATTATGAAGTGTAAACAAATTATATGGAGGCTCAATTATGAGTGATTTAAGTGCAACAAACTGTGGATGTGGCTGTGAAAGAAACGAAAGATCTGGATTTGGAAACAATTCCTGCTTATGGATTATTTTACTTTTATTCTGCTGTGGCGGATGCGGCAACGGATTTAGCGGCAACAACAACGGCTGTGGAGACAGCTGTATCTGGATTATCCTTCTGTTATTCTGCTGTGGCGGATTTGGAAGCGGATCCAACAACGGTTGTGGCTGTGGCAATGGATTCGGAGATGGCTGCTGCTAATCTTTCCCCAAAAATTCCGGCTGGTTTAACCCGGCCGGAATTTTATTTTTTCGTCTCCCTATTTTTATCCTTGTTTGTTTTCACAGTTTTTTTTCCTGCTTTTTTTGCTGCACATTTCAAATCTAGTTCATAAACTGCATTTCCGTCTATAATGAGCTTATGTTTCATTTGCCTATACCTCCAGTTATTCTATGTTATATTATATGTTCATTTCATAATTTCGCCCTTCTCCTCATATATATTTACAACGTTAGATTTAGGAGTGACTATGGAAGATCATGATTTTGAAAAAATGACCCCTTTTGATCAACTGATTTCCACACAAAGTCTGCAAATCCTGAAGCTGCTGATTCCATATACCCCTCCGGAAAACCAACGCTTTCTAGCTGTATACACAAAATTTTTGGAACTGCAGCACACCATAGATTTTTTTCAACGCTTTCACAGCGATCTCTACTCACAGGATTTTGAAAAGAAAACATTCTCTCCTTTTCATATCATTCAGGAAATCCGACCTTATATTCCTGCACAGTTTGGAGAAACATTTGACATGCTCATGAATATGATGGATATGATGGAGGTGTTTCAAAATATGAATGACACTGCAGATTCTGATGGAAACACAGACCCGGCCTTTGATCCGATGTCCATGATGAAAAATATGCTTGCGCCAGAACAGCAGGCTATGTTTGATATGTACAACACAATGTCTTCACAAGAAACCCAAAGCGAAACTGAAACAGAACCTCAAAACGAAACCCAAAACAAAGAAGGAGAACAAGAACATGATTGATTGGTTAAATGACCCTATGTTAAAAAATATGGATCCGATAAAGGTAGAGTTGATCAAGACAGCTGCCGCCCAGACGTCCGGAAAATCGGGTCGTGCACTCGCCCCTGTTTTGATGACACTTATCACAAACGCAAATAAAAAAGGAATCCGGTTTTCCCCTGATGAAATTTCATTGATTCTAGAATTAATAAAAGAGGGGAAAACACAGAAAGAAAAGGAACAGATTGACCGGACGATTCAAATGGTAATATCCATGCTGAAAAAACAGAATCCTTAAGATTCCTCACAGCGCATGTTTAAATGAGGACACAAGCCAGGCTCGTGTCCTCATTTAAAATCTTTCTACTTTTTTCTTTTCTATACTCATCCTGATTCCTTTCTCGCAAACGTCTTTTCCTCTTTCTTATTTTTTGCTATACTGAACAAAACATAGTATGACACAAGGAGAACATTATGCGAAACATTAAATTGACAATCGAATATGACGGGAGCCGTTATCAAGGCTGGCAGCGCCTTGGCAAAGACGAATCAACTAACACTATTGCGAACAAAATTACAGAAGTGATCAAAAAGATGACAAACGAAGATATTGAGCTTTTCTGTGGAGCAAGAACTGAAGTTGGCGTGCATGCGTACGGTCAGGTCGCAAGCTTTAAGACTACAACAGATATGACCCTGATCGAAATTGAGCATTACTTGAACCGCTATCTTCCGATGGATATTGCGATTACTGATATTGAGGAGAAACCTGAGCGCTTTCATGCGAGCCTGAATGCAACTTCCAAAATATACATGTACCGCATCTCTGTCAGCGAAGTTCCAAGTGTATTCGAACGCAAATACGTTTATCACTCTTTCAAAAGACCTGATGTGGATCTGATGAAACAGGCAGCAATTCTGCTTGTTGGAAAACATGATTTTAAAAAATTTTCTACGGTAAAGAAAAATAAATCTACTGTCAAAGAAATTTATGACATTGACGTTTACGATGACGGAGAGGAACTTCAGATTACGCTGCACGGCAATGATTTTCTCCATAACATGGCGCGTATGATACTTGGCACACTTCTCGATATCGGTGTCGGCAATCGAAAAAAAGAAGATATTGAACTGATTTTTAATTCAAACTCAGACGTGGCAGCAAGCGCACCTGCTGACCCGAAAGGATTATATCTTCAGGAAGTACTCTATCAATAGGGACAGGCAAGAAGGACAGGACTATGTTTTTTACTCATAATCCCATCCTTCTTTTTATTTTTCCAAATATTCCATCAGTGCATCATACTGTCGTTCCATCAGATGATATCCATGCTCATAAAAGTTCATCAGAGAATCATAGTTCTTTTCCAACCGAGATACTGGTTTGATCTGAGGACGCAGCACAAAAATTTTTCCTCTCTTTTCCAAACTTTCCACCCAATCCATCGTCCGGTTGTACACAATCGGTCTTCTTCGAATACTTTCCACCAGTTTCGGATATTTTTTATATGCAGACTGATACAGGCGATGCTCCCCTCTTGTCATCAGTTTCTTTCGGTATTTCATATTTCTTGTAAGTATCAGCACAACCTTTTTATTTCCAAGCTTTGTTGCTCTGTTGATCGGAATGGAATCTGCAAGTCCTCCGTCCAGATACGGAACTCCGTCTACATTGACGATTGGGGAGACAAGTGGCATACTGCTGGATGCACGGCAGATTTTCATCAGTCGTTCCTTGTCACTTTTTTCCTTCATATATTCTGCCTTTCCAGTAATACAATTCGTCGTTACGACTTCAAACTCCATATCTGACGCAAAATACGTATCGTAGTCAAATGGAAAAATCTCATTCGGATACTTATCAAAAATCATATCCATGTTCAGCAAGCTTTTTTCTTTGATAAATTTTCGGATTCCCATATAATAATCATACTCTTTTTCTTTGTGAATCATGCAGTCTCTTGTTCTTCCTATCTGTTTTGAGACATAGTCGACTCCATTGCAGGATCCGGCAGATACCCCAATCACATGTGACAGATACACATTTTTCTCCATCAGATAATCCAACGCTCCTGATGTAAACACTCCTCTTGTCGCTCCACCTTCTAAAACTAAACTAGCCTTTATCATACTGTTTCCCTCGCTTTCCATTCTTTATTATATACCTATTTTCTGCAAATTAACAGATTAAGATGTTCTCGTCTTGCCATTTTCCCTTTCCCGTGGTAAGATAGGCGGTGGAAAACACCGAAAACTTATTAAAATAAGAAAAGAAATCTCATGGAGGGAATGCATATATGATTAGCACAAGTAATATTACATTGCGTGTCGGCAAAAAGGCATTGTTTGAAGATGTAAATGTAAAATTTACAGAAGGCAACTGCTATGGTTTGATTGGTGCCAACGGCGCCGGTAAATCCACATTTTTAAAAATCTTATCCGGACAGTTAGAGCCGACAAAAGGAGAGGTTATCATCACTCCCGGAGAACGTCTCTCATTTTTGCAACAAGATCACTTCAAATATGACGAATACCTTGTTTTAGATACTGTTATCATGGGAAACCAGAGACTGTATGAAATCATGAAAGAAAAAGAAGCGTTATATGCAAAAGAAGATTTCACTGACGAGGACGGAATCAAAGCAAGTGAATTAGAAGGCGAATTTGCCACAATGAACGGTTGGGAGGCAGAGTCTGATGCCGCTACTTTATTGAATGGTCTCGGAATTGATACAGAGCTGCATTACAAATACTTAAAAGATCTGACTGGTTCAGAAAAAGTCAAGGTACTTCTTGCACAGGCTTTATTTGGAAATCCGGATATTCTTCTTCTGGATGAGCCTACAAACCACTTGGATTTAGATGCTATCGCATGGCTGGAAGAATTTTTGATCAACTTTGATAACACAGTAATTGTCGTATCCCACGACCGTTACTTCCTGAATAAAGTATGTACACAAATTGCAGATATTGATTACGGAAAGATTCAGTTATTCGCCGGAAACTATGACTTCTGGTATGAGTCAAGCCAGCTTATCATTCGTCAAATGAAAGAAGCGAACCGCAAAAAAGAAGAAAAAATCAAAGAGCTGCAGGACTTTATTTCTCGCTTCAGCGCCAACGCTTCCAAATCAAAGCAGGCAACTTCTCGTAAACGTGCCCTTGAAAAAATCGAGTTAGATGATATCCGACCATCAAGCAGAAAATACCCATACATCGATTTTCGTCCAAACCGTACAATCGGAAACGAAGTGCTTTCTGTGGAAGGTTTATCTAAGACAATCGACGGTGTAAAAGTGTTAGACAACCTTTCTTTCACAATCAACCGTGAAGACAAAGTCGCTTTTGTCGGAGGCAATGAACTTACAAAGACAACTTTATTTAAAATCTTAATGGGTGAAATGGAGCCGGACGAAGGAACATACAAATGGGGAGTGACAACTTCTCAGGCATATTTCCCGAAAGACAGTACTCGTGAATTTGACAATGACGACACAATCGTTGAATGGCTGACACAGTATTCCGAAGAGAAGGATGTCACTTATGTACGTGGTTTCCTCGGCAGAATGTTATTTGCCGGAGACGACGGTGTCAAAAAAGTAAAAGTACTCTCCGGTGGAGAAAAAGTACGTTGTCTTTTATCTAAAATGATGATTTCAGGCGCTAACGTATTGGTACTTGACGAGCCTACTGACCATCTTGATATGGAATCTATCACTGCTCTGAACAATGGATTGATCAAATTCCCAGGGGTACTTTTATTCGCATCCCGTGACCATCAGGTTGTACAGACAACTGCAAACCGTATCATGGAGATTGTTCCGGGCGGAAAATTAATTGATAAGATTACAACTTACGATGAATATTTAGAGAGTGATGAGATGGCTAGAAAACGTCAGACTTACACTATGGACAATTCAGAGGAAGACAACTAAAAACAGAGCTGGTGCTCTGCGGATATTTTTTATCCGCATCGCATCAGCTCCATTATTTATTTGGACCATCTCTATTCAATTGTCAGCAATACTTTTGAGATGCGGTTATCTTTTAGCTCTCGAATTTCAAAAGAAACATTCTCCACAACAACCTTTTCATGTTTTGAGCTTTCCGGAATATATCCCAAAATTTCAATCAAAAATCCGGAAACGGTATCATAATTCTCTGTCTTCAGATTCAAATCTAGTTTTTCATTCAAATCTTCAATCAGCATTGTTCCATCTACCATATATCTCTTCTCTTCAATCTGCACAATCTCCGGTGTCACGCAGTCATGCTCTTCATTAATCTCTCCTACAATCTCTTCAACCAAATCTTCCACAGTGACAATTCCTGAAAATCCTCCATACTCATCAATCAAAACTGCCATATGATTCTGTGTTCTTTGCAATTCCCGAAACAATTCATCAGCATCCTTGCTATCCGGCACAAAAAATGGCTTTTCCAAAAACGGTCGTATATCTTCTTGATCCACAAGCTTTTTTTGCATTGCAATCATAAGGTCTTTCATATGTAAAATTCCGATAATATTATCTATACTTTCTTCATAAACAGGAATTCTAGAATGTCTTGACTCTAAAACCGCCTCAATATTGTCTTCAAACGAATCAGCGATATCTATCGTAAACACTTCTCTTCTCGGTGTCATTACATCTCTTGCACTCTTATCATCAAAAGAGAATACCGAATTGATCATCTCATACTCGTGTTCCTCAAAAATCCCACGGCTGTTTCCCATCTCCAGCAAAGCTTTAATCTCTTCTTCTGAGACCGCCTCCTCTAAATCCTCCGTCTTCATACCAATTAAATGTAAAAATGCATTGGTTGATACAGAAAGCAACTTAATAAACGGCGATAATATTTTTGAAACCGTATAAATCGGCTGCACCGTAAAAAAACAGAAAGCCTCCGCTTTTTGCAGCGCGATCCGCTTCGGCACCAGTTCACCAAATACAAGATTAAAATACATTAACAAGATTGTCACTCCAAAAAAAGAAATCGTTCCGGAATACGGAATCTGAAACTGTTCCAGCCAGCGACTTAACACTTGCGATATTCCGGTTGCAGCCGATGCACTTGAGAAAAATCCCGCACATGTGATTGCCACCTGTATCGTCGACAAGAACTTTGTAGAATCCTCAAAAAGAGATTGAATAAGTAACGCCTTTTTATTTCCTTCCTCAGCCAACACCTTGACTCTGTTCTTATTGACAGAGACAACTGCCATCTCGGCTCCGGCAAAAAAAGCATTCACCAGTGTCAGAAGCACCAGTATGAATAGTTGCATTAAAATCTGTGTCCCGTCAGGGTCTGTTTCCATAGTAAAAATAATCCTCCTTTAATCTATGCCTTTTGACATAATTTTAGGAGGATTATATCATCTTTTGCTTCTACTTACAAGATACTTTATAATTATTTTATGTTTAGCGAATACGATCTGGGAATCCCACTTTTCTCTGCACCTTTCTCAAAGTCTTTGTCGCATAATAATTCGCCTTTTCTGCATTGTTCTTGATGATAGAATCAATATATGCCTTATCTTTTTCCAGTCTGGCAACTTCATCCTGCAATGGTTTCAGCACTGAGATGACTGCCTCTCCGACTGCCGTTTTAAAATCTCCATATCCTTTTCCATCGAATTCTTTGACAACATCCTGCGGAGTCACATTCATACATGCACTGTAGATATCAATCAGATTCTTCACCCCTGGTTGCTCCTCTCGATATAAAATCTGTGCCTCCGAGTCTGTGACTGCACGCTTACATTTTCTCATAATCGTATCAGGATCATCCATCAGATAAATACTTCCATTTACATTCTCATCCGATTTCGACATCTTCTTTGCCGGATCCTGAAGACTCATGATCTTCGCTCCCACTTTTCCGATATATGCTTCCGGAATTGTAAATACATCCCCATAGACACCATTAAATCGCTGTGCAATGTCACGTGTCAGTTCTAAGTGCTGCATCTGGTCTATTCCTACAGGAACAACGTCTGACTGGAATAACAAAATATCCGCCGCCATCAATACCGGATAAGTAAACAATCCTGCGTTGATATTGTCCGCATGTTTTGCAGACTTGTCTTTGAACTGTGTCATACGATTCAGTTCACCCATATATGTATAGCAATTCAAAATCCATGCCAGCTCCGCATGTCCCGAGACATGAGACTGATAATAAATACAATTTTTTTCCGGATCCAGTCCTGCCGCAATATATAATGTCAATAATGCTCTTGCACGTTTTCTCAGTGTAGCCGGATCCTGCCTCACTGTAATCGAGTGCATATCGACCACACTGTAAAAGCACTCATATTCATCACTCAGTGTAATCCAGTTCTTTAATGCCCCAAGATAGTTTCCAAGTGTCAAATTTCCCGTTGCCTGCATCCCACTGAATAATACTTTTTTATCATTGATCATGTTTCCATTCCTCCAAGTCTAATCTTCTTTCTAGTGTATCACTTCTACATCTTTTCCGTCAAGATAACGATTTTTCTTTTCCTATTTGTTTTCCGGATACAATACAATTGCCTCTTTTAAAATCTCTGCTTTTCCATCTTTTATCTCTACAATTGAAAGCCCACAATTCTTATGAAGTCCTCCTGCCCAAAAGTGATCGATCGTACTGTCCTTGATCACATTTAAGAGCGCGCACAAGCAGGCACCATGTGTAGAAACAAGAATCGTGCTATCCTCATATTCTTCTTTTCCGCTCAATTCTTTCAAAAAAGATACTGCACGTGCACGAAGCTGTTCAAAACTCTCGCCATCTGCTGCCGGTTGATATGCCTCGGGCTTTTCGAAGAAATTCATAAAATGCGAATCTGGTATGTTATAATTTTCTTCTCCATAACAAAGTCCCTCATAAGACCCAAAACCAATCTCGATAATCCTTTCATCTTCTATCAACTTAACATCCTGTCCTTCAAGAAGAATCTGAGCCGTCTTTTTCGCCCTCTTAAGCGGACTTGTAAATGCTATATCAAACCTTACCCCAAAAAGTCCGTCCCGTGTCTCCTCTGCCAGCTGTATTCCATATGCATTAAGAGGAATATCTGCTCTCCCCTGCAACCTTTTTTCTTTATTCCATTCTGTCTGTCCATGTCGAATCATGTATAACTTCATACCTAAAACCTCCTACATTTATTTTACCACACTTTGGCTTGTTTTTTGAAACGAAAATCAGTATAATGAATGCATAGTTTTTAGGAGGAGAAGAAAATGGAGAAAATCACTAGTTTTACAATAGACCACATTAGATTGGTTCCTGGCGTGTATGTTTCCAGAAAAGATCCGATCGGCAATGAAATCATCACAACCTTCGATCTTCGCATGACAAGCCCGAATGACGAACCTGTTATGAACACCGCAGAGATGCATGCGATTGAACATCTCGCCGCCACATTTTTACGGAATCATCCGATATTTGGAAGTAAGGTTATCTACTTTGGACCAATGGGATGCCGCACCGGATTTTATTTGTTATTGGCGGGTGACTACTGCTCAGAAGATATCATCGAACTTTTGAAAGAATTATTTACATTTATCGCAGAATTCAATGATGAGATTCCTGGAGCTTCGGCAAAAGACTGTGGCAATTATCTGGATATGAATCTTCCAATGGCAAGATACCTTGCAAAAAAATATCTAAACGATGTCCTTTTAGATATCAAAAAAAATCAACTCTATTATCCGGACTAAAAAGAAGTTCCCACGGGAACTTCTTTCAGACTGTAGACAAAGTCCCGGACAGAAGTCCGGGTTTTTCTTTTATCAAGTTTTCCACATTTCTAACTTTTTTCCATAGATTTACCAAGAAAAATGGTTCGGTTATCAAC
>NZ_JBQKED010000003.1:0-104872 GCF_052121495.1 Faecalimonas sp. LCP19S3_D12
CTTTGTAAGATATTCATAAGTCTATTATGCAGGAAAAAGGAAGAAAAAGAAACCCCCTAACCCCTCAAGATTGAGGGGAAGGGGAGCTGAATAGGCGAAGCCTATTTTTTAATACATTGGCCGGGATTGAATAAAGAGAGGACTTTGAGTACATGGAAGGCTTTGGAGGAACTATATAAGGCTGGGCTGATTCGGGCAATCGGTGTCTCAAATTTTGAGATCAGTCAGCTGGAGATTTTGTTAGAGAACTGTGAAATTCCTCCGATGATAAATCAAATCGAGCACACTCCTTTTTTGCATGATGAACAGTTGAATTCTTTTTGTAAAAAGAATAAAATTCAAATTATGGCATGGGGACCATTGCTTCGTGGAAAAATGGAGGATGCTGGAATTAAAGAAATAGCCAGCCGCTACGCAAAAAGTCCGGCTCAATTATTGCTTCGATGGAATATTCAACAGGGAATTATTCCGATTCCAAAAACGAAAAACAGTTCAAGGCTGATAGAAAACATTTCAGTATTTGATTTTCAAATTGAGCCGGAAGATATGGCAAAATTAAATGCAATGAATGAAAATATCAGAACAAGCTATAATCCGTTGGAATATGATTTTTAATTGTGGATATGTTCATTTTCAAGTTGCATTCGTTTCAGTTCAGGCAGTATGAGATAGAGCATTACGATAAAACACAAGCTTCCGCCGATAATGTTTGAGACCGGTTCGGCGAGGAAAACGCCATCAGAGCCTATATGAAGCGCATATGGAAGCAGGTAAGTCAGTGGTATCACGATCAATACTTTTCGAAGAAGTGAAAAGAAAATTGCCTGCTTCTTTTTGTTGAGTGATTTGAAAACGGTCTGTCCGATATACTGCAGGTCCATAAAGATGAATGCAGCGAAATATGTTTTTAGGGCAGGGATGGTATGGCTTGCCAATGATTGATCAGAGCTGAAGATGCTGATGAGAAATCTTGGAGCGAACAGGATAACACTCCAGGCAATCCCAGTATACAAAAGAACCAAAAATGCCATTTCAATACCACATTTTTTAACTTTTTCCGGTCGTTTGGCTCCGTAATTATAACTTAAAATAGGGGAGGAACCTTCCGTAATTGCATAGATGGGGGTCTCCACTATTTGGCGAATGCTGGATATAATTGTCATGACGGATATATATACATCACCTCCGAGGTGTGCCAAAACGCTGTTGCAGCAGATTGTCACAAGACTATTTGTGAGCTGCATAATAAATCCCGCGCTCCCAAGGCTCATAATATCCTTGATATCAGCAATGCAGGAGTGCATTTTGCGGAGTGAAAAAAGCCGGACTTTGATCTCGGCGCGGCGTTTTAGAAAATAAAGCACAAATGCGGCAGATGCAACCTGAGAGATGACGGTTGCAATTGCGGCTCCCGGAACACCGAAGTGAAATACAAAGATAAAAATTGGGTCTAAAATAATGTTTGCAACAGCTCCGATTGTAACGGAATACATACCGGCAGCAGCATACCCCTGAGCGTTGATAAATGGATTCATCCCTGTAGTGATCATGGATGGAAGTGTTCCAATCAGATAGATCATCAGATATGGATAGGCATATTTTAGCGCATCTTTGGAGGTACCGAATAATAAGAGAAGAGGATTTGCAAAGAGCATGCCGACAAGCATCAGGATCAAAGAACAGCCACAGAGCAGCGTGAAAGAAATTCCCATGATTTGTCTGGCGTGTTCGACATCTTTTTTCCCTCTGCAGATTGAAAAAATCGGTGCGCCACCGGTGCCAAGCAGATTGGCAAAGGCGGTGATTATTACAATAATCGGAAAGCATAGACCGACAGCCCCAAGAGCGGTAGTCCCAATATCTGGAATACGAGCGATATAGATGCGGTCGACAATGTTGTATAACAGTGCTAATAATTGAGCAATCAGCATCGGGAAAGCCGCATTTAAAAGATTACTTGTTGTGTTTCCATTTTCAAAATCAATTCGTTTCATCTGTACGTTTCCCCCTTGTGTTTTTCAGTGATATATAATATATAAATTTATTATAATATACCCTAAAATATATGGCAATTGTAGGAATTAACAAGCAGATGTGCAAAAACGGTATAAAAAATATGAAATTTGCTTTCTTTTAGAAAGATATATATGGTATAATTTTCTAAACCGAAAGTCAATCATTCAGAAAAGGGGAGTACGATATGGAGAATCAAAAACAGCGTGTTTATGACGCACTAGATCAACTGAAAATAAAATATGAGGTCGTGGAGCATGAACCGGTACATACAATGGAGGATATGGATCGATTGGGGTTGCCACAAAAAGGTACATTGTGTAAAAATCTCTTTTTAAGAGATGCAAAAGGGAAACGACACTTTCTCGTAACCTGTGATGAGAAGAAGACCGTGGATTTGAAGACGTTGGGAAGACAGTTGGGGGCAGGAAATTTAAGCTTTGCTTCGGAAGACCGTTTAGAAAAATATCTAGGGTTAAAACAGGGAAGTGTATCACCGTTTGGATTGATGAATGACACAGAACATGCAGTGGAATTTTTTATTGACAAGGATTTGAGCCGATGTAAGAGCCTTGGAATCCATCCGTTAGAAAATACAGCAACCGTATTTTTGTCATTCAAAGATTTAGATAAGTTTTTGTGGAATTTGGATGTGGATGCTATGAAGATTAAGCTGTAGAACAGTATGAATATAACAAGTTCAATCGGTTTTGGGACGCTTTGAATGCAATCTAGATGAAAAAGTGTTTTAGAAAAAAGGCCGGAGGCTTAGGTGCTTCCGGCTTTAGTTTACATCTATGACGGCCAGTTCGTCATTAAAATGGTCACTGTAATGCAGTTGATAATCGTCCGTAATAAAGACAGCCTGTACATCCGGCAGGCTGTTGATCAGTTCCATGCCTTTTTCTAATCCAAGTGCAAAGCAAGTTGTGCTCAGACCGTCACCGTCTACGGATTTGTCTGAAATAATCGTGACAGAGATTAAAGAATTATCGTAAGGATATCCGGTCTTTGGATTTAAAATATGATGATAAAAATTTCCATCTTTTTCAAAATAGCGTTCGTAGATACCAGAAGAAACGACAGATTTGTCGTTTATCTCTAAAGCTGCAATTGTCTCGCTGCGTTCGGCAAATGGTTTTTGAATGCCAATGTGAAATGGTGATCCATCTGGTTTTTTGCCGATGCAGAGTGTGTTACCGCCAAGGTCAATGATGGCGCTTTTAACCCCTTTGGAGATCAAAAACTCTTTTATCTGATCTGCGATATATCCTTTGGCAATTGCTCCGAAATCAAGTCCCATACCATCTTTTGCAAATCGGATTTGGTCTCCTTCCAGTGTAACATTTTCATAATTTACCAAAGGAAGCGCATTTTTCAAAGCGGCATCATCCGGAACGATTTTCTCATCTGAAACAAAATCCCACATAGAAGAGATCGGTTCGATGGTAATATCGAATCCGCCACCCGAAAGACGGGAATAATAAAGTCCTTTTGAGACTAAATCTGCAAAATCTGAGGATACTGTAAATGCCCCGTCGTTTTGTGGTAAAGTCTTGTGATTCAGCTTGTAAAGCTCGCTGCTTTCTTTCGTACGGCTGAAGATATTCTCATATTTATCGCAGATTGCAAGTGCATCGTCCAACAGTGTCTCATCTTTTGAATCATAGATTTTTAAGGTGACGACAGTGTTGAGTTTAAATGCAGTTTTAGAAATTGGCTCCGTGCTGTCGGCTTGATCTGGATGGATAAGCACGAAGATAAGAATCAGGAAAAAAATGCAGGCAACACAAAAGGTCAGAATTCTTTTTTTAGTCTGTTCCATAAATATAATAGTCCTCCTTGTCAGTGAGTTTATTATAAGCGTTTCAAAAAGAACTTGCAATGAAAAGTTCTTTTGAAATTTATATTGAAAAAGAGTATATGCTTGGATATACTGAAAAGAAAAAGGGGGCAGTGATTATGAGAGCAATGCATCCGGTAAAGGTGTTTTCAACAGACAATGCGATTAGTGCTGAGATGGCAGCAGGTCTGTTGCAGAAAGAGGAAATCCCATGCTATATAAAGGATTTGGAGACGGGAGATTATCTGAGTATCTATATGGGATATTCTGTATTTGGAAAAGAGATTTATGTAGATGAAGAGGACTATGAACGGGCAAAAAGACTGCTGGATTCGGTCACCCCTGACAAATCCAATGTTGAGGAGGATTTAAAGGTAAAGAAAGCCAGGACGCCGAGAATCGCAGCGTGGTTTGCTTTGGTTATCATAGTGGTGCCGATTATTATTGCCTTGATTAATAGTGTGTGGAATTAAGTGGATGCAGGAGCGAAAGCTCCTGCATTTTTATGTGGTTTCGCAGCCATTTTTTGTAGATATTTGTGAATATGGGTTGACAGATGCGCACTCTGTGCATATACTGTGTATATAAATATAAACAGTATATGCACAGGAATAAACAAGGAGGAGTGGAGATGGAAGCATTACTACATGTGAATCATTTGGAAAAGAATCTGGATGAATTTGTGTTAAAAGATGTGAATCTGACGTTGCAGCCGGGATATATTATGGGATTGATTGGTGTGAATGGCACAGGAAAGACAACACTGATACAGACAATTTTAAATTTGTATAAGAAAGACGCGGGAGATGTTTATGTTAACGGCTATTCAATGGAGGAACAAGAGCGGGAAGCGAAGGATCAGATTGGATTTGTGCTTGATAAAAATGTGTTTGAGGAATCATTGAGTGTGTGGAAGAATGCAAAGCTTTTTGGAAAGTTATATTCTAGATTTGATGAAGAAGTTTTTCGAGAATGCTGCGAACGATTTCAGGTGCCGCTCAATCAGAAGGTTGGAAAACTGTCGACAGGATATCAGGTGCGGTTTCAGCTTGCATTTGCACTTTCTCATGATGCGAAACTTTTTATTCTGGATGAGCCTGCATCAGGATTGGACCCATTATTTCGAAAAGAATTGATGAGATATCTGCAGGAAATTGTGGAAGATGGAACAAGAAGCGTACTTATGTCCACGCATATCACAGAAGATTTGGATCGCATCGGAGATTATATATTGCTGATGAAAGATGGACGGATTGTATGGGACTTACAAATAGAAGAAGTGCGGGAGCGTTATCTGATCGTCTATGGCACAAAAGAAGAGGTAGAACAGTTTCGGCAAGGAAAAGTGATCTACAAGTCTTTTGGAGAATACAAAAATTATGCATTTATCAAAAAAGATAGGAATATCGATTATGGCGGATATAGGACAAAGCAGCCTTCACTGGAAGAAGTGATGTACTGCCTGGAGAAGGGAGGATACGAAGATGTATAGAGTGATGCTGATGGTGATGCTGAAAGATATGTGGAGATATATGAAGAAAGAGAAATTTGCTCTGCTTTGGTATATGTTAATAGTAGCCATTGCTTTTCAAAATATGGCGGTGCTTTTGGGAATAGAGACAGTACAAATCATTAGCATAAATCTACAAATGGCAGATTTGAAAAAAATGATTTTAGTCTGTGCAGTTTTTTCCCTTATATGTATTGTTCAACTGATGCGTGGCATTCCACTTCGTATTTGTAAAGCAATGTATCTATGCCCGGCAGGAGAAAAAGAGAAGGAACGATATTTATTCGGAATGCTTGTTGTGAAAGTTGTCGTCGGAATGATTTTTATTGGAGTATCTTTAAAATGTTTGGTAGGAGTCGCATTTTGGGGCGGAGATATCATGTTTACGGTTATAATGTATGGACTTTGTTTTTTTACGCTGCTAAATGTGAGTCTGACTTTTCGAATGGGTGATACCGGGGAGCGAAGAGTCGATGAAAATGGATATGTGATTCAGACAAAGACAGAGATTGTCGTAAAAGTATACTGGACGTGTATACTTCTGGTACAATGGGTCATTCTCTTTGCGGACACGGTTATCGCAATGACCCCTCTGGTGAGAGGAATCATTTGGGGAGTTTGTTTTTTGATAAATCTGTTTTTTGTCGTGGCGTATGTGGGAGGCTTTTTGAAGGAGATCCTTTTATATGAAAATGTCTATTGTCAGAGACCAAAAAGAGACGATGTGCAGTATGATATTTGTTAATAACGAGAGGAGGAACAGACTTGGAAATTATCATACGGGAAAATGACAGTTTGCCAATCTATGAACAGATTGTGCGGGAAGTAAAAAAGGCGATTATTAAAAAAGAGATTATGCCGGGAGATATGATGCCTTCCATCCGAGCGCTTGCCAGAGAGCTGGAGATTAGTGTTATCACAACAAAACGCGCATATGAGGAGCTTGAAAAAGAGCAGTTGATCTATTCGGTGGCGGGAAAAGGATTTTATGTAAAAGCGAGAAACAGAGAATTGCTGAAAGAAGATCAGATCCGCCAGATAGAAGAAAAGATGATGGATGCGGTGGAACAGGCAAAGGAGATGGGAGTGTCTCTTCGGGAGCTGAAAAAAATGTTGGAAATGTTTTATGAGGGAGGGCGATAGTATGTCTGGAGTATTACAATGTGAGCATGTGGCGCGGTCGTATCAGGGATTTGCATTAAAACCAATGTCATTTGAGATTGAAAAAGGATATCTGACAGGACTTGTGGGTGTAAATGGAGCGGGGAAATCTACGCTTTTGAATATTCTGGCAGGTATTGATGACAGGTATCAGGGAGAGGTCATCATTGCCGGGAAAAATCTGCGGACCGAGTATGAGGAAGCAAAGCAGAAGGTGGCGCTGGTATCCGAGAAGCTTTCATATTTTATGGATAAGACACCTTTGGAAAATGGTGAATTGCTTGGGGTTTATTTTGAACGGTGGAGTATGGAGGAATTGTATCTTTGGCTGGATCGGCTGGAAGTACCGAAAGGACAGCCGATTTATCAGCTTTCTAAAGGAATGTATATGAAATATCAACTCGCCTTTGCAATGTCTTATCAGCCGGAGTTTTTGCTGCTGGATGAGCCGACGGCAGGATTCGACCCGGTATTTCGAAAGGATTTCATCGGAATCATACAGGATATCAGAGATCGGGAAATCGGTGTGCTGATGTCCACTCATATTATCAGTGATATTGATCAGATTGCAGACTATGTAATGCTTATTGATGATGGAGAGTTAAAGTTCTCCAAGACAAGAGAGGAGCTTGGAAATCATTCTATACAGGAACTGATAGGACAATATGGACATAAGAAAGCGACAGTCAGAGATCTTTTGAGGAGGGAATGAGATGAGAGAAATGTATCGAAGAGAGAAGCGGAGAATACGGTTTGAAAGATGGAGTTGGCTTTCAGTTAGTTGGGGGCTGTATGCTATGACATTACTGGGGCAGGCACCGTCGCCGTACTCACCGGATTATAAGGAAATTCAGAATATGATATTAGATTTTGATGCAGGAGCATTGATTTTTCTAGGGATCTTTCTGCTCTTATCTGTAAACGATACTCTCTTTTTTATACGAGAGCAGGGAAAGAAAGTTTATTTGTTAGAAAAATATGTAATTGTACCGATACATAAGAAGAAATTATATGAAGTGTGGGTGAGAATATTTTTGGAAACTATTCTTTATTATATAATCGGTGCAAGTTGCATTTACACAATCATGACAATCGCAAATAACTGTATATTTTCTCCTGCGGTTCTTTGTTTCGGCGCTCTAAAGGTGCTTGGTGTTCTGATTATTCTGATGCTTTTCTTTATTGTGTTTTTGGATTTGTATCAGGAACACCAGCTTCGAAAAAAATAGAGGGACGGAATCTTTCGGAATTCTTAAGATTTTCATGGCGGGAAACTTAAACTTTCTAAGCTACAATACAATTAAATCAAATGAAGTAACGAAAGGATGAGTATTATGATCATGCAAAAGAAAGGATTTTTATTATTTTTATGTTCCCTGATTCCGGGAGCGGGAGAGTTATATATGGGATTTAAGAAACGCGGTGTCAGTATGATGGCAATCTTTTGGGGAATTGTCGCACTGGCATGTGTATCGGGATTAGAATGGTTTGCACTGGCGCTTCCGGTTGTCTGGGCATATAGTTTTTTCCAGGTACACAATTTGAAATCTTTGCCGGAAGAAGTGTTCTACCTGCAAAAAGATGAATATGCATTTCACTTTGGCTATGTCTTGGAACACAAACGAGAGATGCTGAAAAAGTATCGGGTAGTGATTGCAGCAGTATGTATTTTACTTGGAGGTTCGGTGTTGTTCCATACTTTTGGAGATATTTTATATTATTTACTTCCGATGCATTTGGCGGATTCATTTGCTATGGTAAGTGGAATGATAAAAAATGCAGTTGTGGCGGTTGTCTTTTTAGGCGGTGGTATTTACCTTGCCGTAAACAAAGAGAAATGGCAGGATTTTTTTGAAAAAGAAAATTAAGAAAAATTGCGGGCGATAGGAAACTTTCGTCCGTATTTTTATGCACTTCAAAGGTGGAAAAAGGTGAGATTTTGGGATATACTGTAGCAAAATGCAAGTGGAAGGGAAAGTAGAGCAGATATGAGTAAAAAAATTACAGTTGCAGGAATTGGTGGCGTTGGAGGATATCTTGCCGGAATGTTGGCGGATACCTATGATGAAGTTTCATTTATTGCGAGAGGTGAACGAAAGAAAAGTCTCGAAGAGAATGGGCTTGTATTACACAGTGAATATCACGGAGAAGTAATTGCTCATCCAAAGAAAGTGGTGGAGCGAGCAGATGAGCTTGGGATACAAGATTATATTTTTATATGTGTGAAAAATTATTCTTTAAAAGAAGTTTGTAAGTCACTGAAAGGCTGTGTGGGAGAGCGGACGATTCTGATTCCGGTCATGAATGGCGCGGATCCGGGAGAGCGTGTGAGAAAATATATTGGAAAAGGAATGGTTGTGGATTCCTTGATTTATATCTTATCCTATACGAAGGAGGATTTTTCAGTAGTGCAGAAAGGGAATTTTGCTGATATTAAGATTGGAATTTCCAATGCGAATGAGAGGGAGAAAAAGGCAGTAGAAGACGTATACCAGTTGCTGAGAGGGGCGAAGGTGGACTGCGTTGCTGCGGAAGATATTGAGGCAGAGATTTGGAGAAAATACATATTTAACTGTGCGTACAATGTGCTAACCGCTCATTATCGGCAAAATGTCGGAGAACTTCGTGCAGATGCAAAGAAGCGGGAAGAGTTTCGCCGATTATTGCAGGAGGCTTATGAAGTCGGGAAGGCAAAAGGAGTGCATCTGGAGGAAGAAGATATAGTAAGGCACCAGAATCGATTTGAAAATAAACTTGCAGATGATGCGACAAGTTCACTGCAAAGAGATGTGGAGGATGGGAAGCACAATACAGAGCTTGAGACATTTTGCGGATACATTGTCCGTGTGGGGAGAGAGCTTGGGGTAGATGTTTCGCTCACGGAGAAATTTTACAGGATGGATTCGTGAGTGCGTATTTTCTAGAAATCAGGATTGCAAAAAAGGAGCAGGTATGCTAGTATAGATTCATTCCCACAGAGATTCTATCTGTGGGATATTTCAAAAGGCTTTTTGCCGTTCAGGAGGGATTCCCTCATGTTACCAGTTTAAATAATAATAGATAAAGTTTGCATGGAGTCTCTTGCTCAACTTCTCTTTTTTTCGTATACTTAAATAAGGGAGATTTTCTGTTTATCTGAGATTTTTCCATGTGAATGGAAGGGAGAATTTTATGTCAGGAAAAGAAAATCGAGAAATTAAAAATAGTGTATTTGTAGATTTATTTTATGAAGATGAGTCAGCAGAAGCAAATGAGATTGCGCTTTTTAATGCAATTTATGGTGAAACACTGCCAGAGGGAACTGTAATTCGCAAATTTCGGGTAAATAATATTATCTATATGAATTTTCAAAATGATATTTCATTTGATGTAGGTGGGAAAGTAGTTGTATTTGGAGAACATCAGTCTACTATTAATGAAAATATGCCACTTCGAAGTCTTTTGTATATCGGTCGTGCTTATGAGCAGATAGTGCCAATTCGTGATCGGTATAAGAGAAAACTTGTTCCACTTCCAACTCCGGAGTTTTATACTTTTTATAATGGAAAGGGAAAATGGGGAAAAGAAAGAGAGTTGCAACTATCAGATGCATATATTGTAAAGGATTCAGAACCAAGTTTGCAATTGAAAGTGAAAGTCATAAATATCCGTTCTAATGAACATCATGAAATATTAGAGAGATGTCCAATTTTAAAGGAGTACAGTGAGTTTATGGAAACGGTTGAGAAGTATCAGGCGGGTGGTGTGGAGGAGCCTTACAAGAAGGCAATTCAGGAATGCATTGAAAGAGGAATTCTTGCGGACTATTTAAGAAGAAAGGGAAGCGAGGTTTTAAATATGTTAGTGGCTGAATATGATTATGAGATGGATATAGAAGTTCAGAAAGAAGAGGCGTTTGAAAGTGGAAAGGAAGAGGGACAGGCAATTGGAAAAGAGAAAGGGATGGATATGCTTGGAAAACTTGTTCAGTGTTTGTTGGAAGATGGTCGTACTAACGAATTGAAACTTGCAACAGAAGATAAGGAATTTCAGAAAAAGCTTATGGAGGAGTACGGAATCGGAGATGTGAAAGAAACTGAGTAAAAAGAAGGGAAAGCTGCTCCAGTGGCGCAAGCTTCCCCAAATGTAACTTAGATAATTTTTGTTGTCCATTTTGTGCAGTCCCAAACTTCATTTACGACGTCGCGGTAAAATTCCGGTTCGTGACAGATGAGAAGGACACTGCCTTTGTATTCCAGTAAGGCGCGTTTTAATTCGTCTTTGGCATCTACGTCGAGATGGTTGGTTGGCTCATCTAAAAGCAGGATATTTGTCTCGCGGTTGATCAATTTGCAGAGACGTACTTTTGCCTGTTCACCACCGCTTAACACACGCACCTGACTTTCGATATGTTTTGTCGTCAGACCACACTTGGCAAGGGCGGAACGTACTTCATACTGAGTATAGGAAGGGAATTCCTGCCAAATCTCTTCGATACAGGTTGTTTTGTTGTCTGGTGCAGATTCTTGTTCGAAATATCCAATCTGCAGATTTTCACCCAGTTCGACGGAACCGCTCAATGGTTTGATCAGGCCTAAGATACTTTTTAATAAGGTTGTTTTTCCGATTCCGTTTGCGCCGACCAATGCAATTTTATGTCCGCGTTCCATAGATAAAGTCAGAGGTTTGGAAAGTGGTTCGTTGTATCCAATGACTAAATCTTTTGTCTCGAAGATATATTTTCCAGGAGTCCGTCCCTGTTTGAAATGAAATTCCGGCTTTGGACGTTCTGCCGCAAGTTCAATGACATCCATTTTATCCAGTTTTTTCTGGCGGGACATCGCCATATTTCTTGTGGAAACACGAGCTTTATTTCTGGCAACAAAGTCTTTCAGCTCGCTGATTTCCTGCTGTTGGCGTTTGTAGGCCGCTTCAAGCTGGGCTTTCTTTACGGCATACACTTCCTGAAAATGATCATAATCGCCAACATAGCGGTTCACTTCCTGATTCTCCATGTGGTAGATAATGTTGATGACTTCGTTCAGGAATGGGATGTCATGAGAAATCAGGATAAATGCATTCTCGTAGTCAATCAGATAACGTTTCAACCATGCGATGTGTTCTTCATCCAGATAGTTTGTCGGTTCATCTAAAAGCAGGATGTCCGGTTTTTCCAAAAGTAGTTTGGCAAGCAGTACTTTTGTGCGCTGACCGCCACTTAAATCGGTTACGTCTTTCTCAAGACCGATATCCAAAAGACCGAGTGCGCGGGCAACTTCCTCGACCTTTGCATCAATGACATAAAAATCATGCAGCGTGAGTGTGTCCTGAATTGTTCCCAGTTCTTCCATGAGCGTCATCATCTCTTCTTCGTCTGCATCTCCCAGAGAGTCACAGATGGTATTCATTTTTTCTTCCAGTTCAAATAAATATGCAAATGCAGATTTTAGAACGTCCTGAATGGTCATCCCTTTTTCCAATACAGTGTGCTGATCGAGATATCCGACGCGGACATTTTTTGCCCATTCGATCTTGCCCTCGTCAGGCTGTAGTTTTCCGGTTACAATATTTAAAAATGTGGACTTTCCTTCACCGTTTGCTCCGACCAGACCGATATGCTCGCCCTTTAAAAGACGAAACGAGACGTCGCCGAAGATGGCACGGTCACCAAATCCATGTGATAAATGTTCGACATTTAAAATACTCATTTCGAAACTCCTTATTGTTGATAATTTAATTGATGTATATTGTCAATTAAAATTATTTTACACGATAAATAGAGTTTTGTCATCAAACTTCTGCTAAAGAACATCTTTTACAATGCGGAGAATGTTTTTTGACCAGATTTTTTCCAGTTGCCGTTCGGTGAATCCTCTCTTTTGCAATTCTGCGTATAGACGGTCAATCTGACCGATATCTGTCAGTTCTAATTTGCCGTCATCAAATCCATCGAAATCAGTTCCGATTGCCACCGCATCTTCTCCGCCGATATAAAACAGATGGAGAGCGTGTTCTGCCAGAGCTGAAACGGATGCGTGTCCGGCTGGGTTTACAAAATATGGATAAAAATTCAATCCGATTACGCCTCCTTTTTCTGCCAGTGCACGAATCATGTCGTCAGTCAGATTTCTCGGGTGCTCACAGAGTGCTCTTGCATTGGAGTGGGAGGCGACAATCGGTTTGGAGCTGGTGCTTAGCACATCCCAAAAGCCACCGTCTGATAAATGTGACACATCGATTAACATTCCGAGGGAATTCATTTGCTCAACTACCTCAAAGCCAAATGGTTTCAATCCTTTCTGCATGATTTTGCGGTCTTTACTGTTTGGAGAGCCAATGCAGTTTTCTTCGTTCCAAAGGAGCGTAACCAAACGGACTCCTTCCTGATAGAGCGTGTGTAAGCGATTCATTTGGCTATCCAAAATACCGCCTTCCTCGATCGTCAGAAAAGCGGAAAGTTTTCCCTGCGCCTGATTTTTGTCAAATTCCAAAAAATTTCGTGCGATTGCGATTGCATCTTTGTTTTGAACAACCTCTTGCTTTATGCGTGCAAGCATTTGCATAGCATAGTCATAGCCTTTCGTATAACGATCAGTTCCCTCAAATTGCTTTAGATAAATGAAACAGGCAAAAAACTGGGCAGTACTCTCGGCTCGTTTCAATTTTTGTAAATTTACACAAAACGGATTATCGTTTAATGTGGTCCCGTTTGTCTCCATCAATTTCCAAATGGTGTCGCAGTGCATATCAATCAAATTCATATTTTTTTACTCCTTGCATAATCTGTATTGTTATAGTCTACTCTATTATAAAAAGGATGTATATATGAAATCAAAAATTGGAATTGTTATTTGTGGGTTGATGGGGGAAAAGCAGTTTGTGAGTGACGCCTATATAAAGGCGGTGAAGTCGGCAGGAGGTCTCCCGATTATTCTGCCGCTTGTCAAATCAAATGAAGTGATTGCGGACTATGTGAAACTGTGCAGCGGTTTTCTGTTTTGCGGCGGCGGTGACATTACGCCGCTGCTTTTTGGAGAAGAGCCGGCACGTGGAATCGGGGAGACGGACATTGCGTTGGATCTGTTTCAGATTCGACTTATGAAATCGATTCTTAAGAGCAAAAAGCCGGTGCTTGCCATCTGTCGTGGCATGCAGATTTTAAATGTAGCTTGTCATGGTACGATCTGTCAGGATATAGAACTTCGAAAAGAACCTTCAATCAACCATATGCAGACAAGCATTTCGCGAAAGGATATCAGCCATAAAGTGAATACTGTTGCTGGCAGCAGGCTGCACCGGATTATCGGAGAGTTTGCCTACACAAACAGTTTTCACCATCAGGTAATCGGGGAGGTGGGGGAAGCGCTGCAAGTTACCGGAAGAACGGCAGACGGTGTGATTGAGGCAATCGAAATGCCATCGCACCCCTTTGTGTTAGGGGTACAATGGCATCCGGAAAGCATGTATGAAATTTCATCAGACATGCGCTATCTTTTTCGCGCATTTATGCATTTTGCGGAGAAATAAATTCGCAATCTTAGTACATCATACTATTTAATACAGATGGATCAAATAGTAAGGAGAAAATGATGATAAAAAAGCCGACAACCAAAAATGCCCCGGATATCAAGAGCAGTACGACCAGTTTCATCCGTTCTTCTTTCGCAAACAGGCTGTTTTTTGCATGTTTTGTCCCTTTGTGAATCAGATAATTTCCGATTGTGAGTAAAAGCGGAATAGCAGCTCCGTACATCACATACATTCCAATCGAGATCAAAGGGATTCCATTGTCTGTCATGGTCGACATTTGGCTTTGGAACATCTCATTTGAGTACATGGATTTCATTGCGAAAATACTAAGCAGCGGCATGGCGTTGTTGATTGCATGAAACAGCGCTCCGTAAATCATATTGTCGGTCTCATATACAATGTAGCCGAGCATAATGCCAAGCAGTGCCGTCGGAACAAATCTCCAAATACTTCCGTGAAATGCACCGAAAATCAAGCCTGTGACAACGATGGCGATCCATTTGTTTTTTCCATTGTCAAAGCTGTGCATTACAACACCGCGAAATACGGCTTCTTCACAAATTGCAGGTGAGATGGACACAATCACAAAAGAAATTATAAATGTCAAACTTGCAAATTCCATTCCAAGACCCTGACTGACACCGATCACTTCTTCAGGGAAAAAGTATGCGATGATCATGGTGATGATCATAATTGCAAGAAATGATCCAATCCAAAGTAAAATCGTCCCAAAAACAGCCGAAAGTTTTGGCTTGTGAATTGGAAAGACTTGTTTGAAATCACCTCTGACAACAGCAGTAAGAGCGACCGCAAGTACAAGCAGAAGTATTTCGTTTAGCAAAGTACCGTAAAGTCCAAGATTTGCGCCTAAGATTGGACTTACGAAAAATACACAGACAGCTGACAAGATCAGCATGATGATTCCGTGATACACTTTCAGTGTTTTTCTGTTTTCTTCCATATAAAAAATATCCTTCCTAAATTATTTTACTCTCATTATAGCATATTATCTTTCAATACTGACATACTAAACTTGGAAACTTATTATAAATTTTTCATTATGAGGAGGAACCCATTATGTCTGATATTTCTATTTTAGATTTACAGAATCTCCGTCATCTGATCGGCGGGTATGAAACGACACACTGCAAAATGACTGATTATGCAAATCAGGCGCAGGATGCTGAGATTAAAAAACTTTTTCAGGATGCAGCGGATTCTGCAATGAAAAATAAACAAGATCTGATGAAATTTTTGTAAGAGGGAGGAAGTAGAATGAACGAGAAAACAATGGTATCGGATGCACTTGTCGGTGTAAACGGAGAGTTGAAAATGTTTGGAGAGATGATTCCGCAGACAGAGAACAAAGAGTTAAAACAATGCCTGAAACAGATTCGAAGCGAATGTGAAATGTCACAGGAAAAATTATATCAGGTGGCGCGTGAAAAGAGTTATTATGTTCCTGCCGCGAAGGCAACACGTGAAGAAATCGATCATGTAAAAAATATTTTGACACAACCATCTATGAAATAACATTGGTATGAATTTCAGGCATCGTAAAGCAACATTCCACGGTGCCTGAAATAAAAAAATAATCCCGTTCTTTTGGAGGCTTGGAAGGATGAAGAATACATTAAAAAAATCAGAAATATTTGGTGCGATATTTGTTATGGTGTTTGGGACGTTAATGCACTTTTTTTATGATTGGTCCGGGAAGAATCCTGTAGTTGCTTTGTTTGCCCCGTACAACGAATCCACCTGGGAACACTTGAAGCTATTGTTTTTCCCTGTTTTGATTTATTCGGTTTTCCAATATGCATATATCGGGAAACAATATTCGGGCTATCTTACCGGAAGACTTGCAGGAATCGTAAGTGGTGCATTGACGATTGTCATCATTTTCTACACGTATATGGCGGTTTTCAAACATCCAATTCTTTGGATTGATGTTACACTTTTTTATCTTAGTGTGATCGTTTGCTATCGGATCGCTTACTCGATTACACTGCAAGAAAAAATACCAAGGGCAGCAGAAATATTGTCCGGGATTTGCCTGATTGGTATTATGTTGTTGTTTTTTTGTATTTCTGGTTCGTGGGTTAGTTTTTGAAAAAATAGACATTTGCTTAATATTTTTATTGCGCCAATGCGTTAAAGTGTGATAGTATGTAGAAGATACGAATGTATCAAATACATATTTGAGAGGTTATTATGGATAAAAGAGAGAAATTTACAAGCAAGCTTGGCTTTGTTATGGCTTGTATCGGTTCAGCAATTGGACTTGGTAACATATGGATGTTTCCATATCGGTTGGGCGCCTACGGAGGAGCGGCATTTTTGATTCCGTATTTTATCTTTGTATTCATTCTAGGAACAACTGGATTGATTACAGAGTTCGCATTTGGACGACATTTTAGTGGCGGATCGATGACTGGTATTATGACCGTGTTCAAAGAAAAGAAACTAAAAGGCGGGAAATTTGTTGGGATGCTTCCAGCGATCGGACTGCTTGGAATCTTTATGTTTTACAATATTGTTGTGGGATGGATTCTAAAATATTTTGTTTTAAGCGGAATTGGGAAATTAAAGACAATCGATAAAGATACATATTTCAATCAGTTTGCAGGTTCTTCGGCATCTATTCCGTGGGATGCGATTGCGATTGTACTTACGGTAGTGGTAATCTGTGCGGGAGTAATCAAAGGGATCGAGAGAGTCAGCAAGATTATTATGCCGGCGCTGTTTGTGATCTTTATATTACTTGCGATTCGATCTTTATCGCTTCCGGGATCTATGGAAGGGGTAAAATTTTTACTGCAGCCGAAATGGCATCATTTGTTGGAGGTAGATACATGGGTTATGGCACTTGGACAGGCATTTTTTACGGTATCGCTTAATGGATGTGGAATGGTCGTATATGGAAGCTACCTGAAAAAAGATTATAATATTCCCAAACTTGCGATCAGTACAGCAGTGCTTGACACATTGGCAGCAGTGCTTGCGTCGTTTGTGATCATGCCGGCAGTATTTGCATTTGGTTTGGATGTCAATGCGGGACCTCCGCTTCTGTTTATGACGATGCCAATCATCTTTGATAAGATGCCGGGAGGAACGATTATTGCGATTGTATTCTTCTTAAGTTTGTTCTTTGCAGCAATTTCTTCTTCCATCAATATGCTGGAAGGTGTTGTGGAGGCAATTATATCAAACACAAAATTAACGCGTGTAAAAGCGGTCATTCTTGTTGGTGTAGTGACATTTGTACTGTCGATTCCATTAAACTTAAGCATGACAACATTTGACAATTTTACAAACTTGATTACAGTAGTTGTCTCACCGGTCATGGCGTTGCTGGTATTGATTGTATTCTATTATCTCTATGATGCGAAGAAAGCGCTTGCGGGAATCAACGAAGGTGCAGAAAAGCCGCTTGGCAATACATTTTTATACTTTGCAAAATATGTGTTTACGATTGTGACGATTTTGGTTGTTGTTCTTGGAATTGCATATGGAGGAATTGGGTAAACATCCGATTTTTCCAGAAAAAAGAAAATGCGGGTTGTAATAAAAAATTACAATCTGTATTTTTTTGTAGTATTTATGGCAAAAGCTTGACTGTGCCCTAAGGGAACATGATATAAAAAAGATAGAAATAGCATAAAGGAGGTGGGGAAGATGCGAATAAAAGAAGTCGAAGATTTGACGGGACTTACAAGAAAAGCGATTCGCTATTATGAAGAGAATGGACTGATTCAGACTGTCAAGGGGGCAAATGGATATAAAGAGTATGATGAGGAGACTGTAAAATGTCTTTTGGAGATTAAAAAATTACGTCTTTTGGATTTTTCCGTAAGCGACATTGCAGCTTATCAAAATGATCGGAATTGGGAACAGATTGTGAAAGAAAAAATAGCAGAAACAGAGGATGTAATTAAAACCGCCGGAAGGCGAAAAAAACTGTTAGAGCAGGTTCAAAAAGGAAAGACGCTTTCGGAACTTGATGTAGAGCAAGAATTGTGGAAAAAGAAGATGGGAATACAGGAAATTTTGACGAAAAATAGTGTGTTTGGAATCTGTAATCTCATATTGTTTGGCATTGTTCACATTTGGTTAATCGGTGAATGGAATCAGATGAAAGAGATAGAACTTTCGAATACAATTCTGTTCGGGCAGTGTATGCTGACGGCATTTTTCTGTATATGGAACGCACATTTAGAGAAAGAAAGCAGAAAGCGTGGCATATTTCTTCGGCAACAAAAGTGGTATGAAAAAGCACTTATGTTGATTTTGTTTACACTCACCTATATAGTTGCCGGTCAGATAGAACTTTGCTGGATAGGAGTGCTTGGAGTGCGAATCACACAGATCCAGCAAGAAAAAGGACAGTTCTTTATGGCAATGGGAGACTTTTTATGGGAAGTTCCGAGGATGCTGTTTATTATAGGTATGTTTGGAATTGAAATACTACTTTTAATATTGGGATTTTTTGCCTGTGGAAAAAAAGCGGGAGAATTTCTAATTGACAGGTAAATTTTATTATGTTAAGCTTTTGTAAGAATCGTGTAAAAATTTAGAAAAATGATAAGATTTACGGAGGCAATTCTATGGATAGGAAAAATATGGCATTGATATTAAGCATATTTCTATTTGTGGGATTGCTTTTTTCAGTGGATCCCTTAGAGCGAGAGCGGGATTATAATTATGGTGAGACACATCAGATTTATTCTGCCGGTGCAGGTTTGACAAGCGGAGTCAGCACAATCAAGACAGTCAGGCGTATGCAGACAACACTCATTTATTGTCTGTTTCTGACTTGGGAAATTTTATATGGAAAAACTGAAAAATGGATTAAGTTATATTTAAAGAGAATGGAGATGCTCTATTTTCTGAAACAGGTTCGAGTCTCGCAGCGGATGGATGGGAAAAAACGAAAAGAGCAGCTATACGCAACTCAGTGATCAAAATTATTGCAAAAGAAGAGAATAGGAGATAAATAAACAATGGAATTAAATGATATACTATTGTTGCTTGGAGGACTTGCATTGTTCTTGTACGGTATGCAGATGATGGGAAATGGTCTTGAAACAGCAGCAGGAAACAAGATGAAAAGCATCTTGGAAAAATTGACATCAAACAGAATCAAAGGGGTTCTTGTCGGGGCTGCGATCACAGCAGTAATCCAGTCGTCTTCGGCGACAACCGTCATGGTCGTAGGGTTTGTAAACTCTGGATTGATGACATTGAATCAGGCTGTATGGGTAATTATGGGTGCCAATATCGGTACGACGATTACCGGACAGCTGATCGCACTTGATATTGATGTGATTGCACCGCTATTTGCGTTTGCTGGTGTTGCGGTCATTATGTTTGCAAAAAATGAAAAAATCAAACATATCAGTGAGATTTTTGCCGGACTTGGTGTATTATTTATTGGTATGGGTATGATGGGAGATGCGATGGCGCCGCTTCAGCAGTCAGAGACGTTCATCGGCTTTATGGCGAACTTTAACAACCCGCTTGTCGGTATTTTGATTGGTGCGGTATTTACTGCGATTATACAGTCGTCTTCTGCGTCAGTCGGTATTTTACAGGCACTTGCAAGCACAGGTGCGATTCCGCTTTCGAGTGCAGTGTTTATCTTGTTTGGACAAAATATCGGAACCTGTATTACAGCAGTGCTGGCTTCTATCGGAACAAAGGTAAATGCAAAGAGAACGACGGTAATCCACTTGATGTTCAACATTATTGGTACGATTTTATTCTCGGTAATCTGTCTGATCACTCCATTTACAGACTGGATTGCAGCGTTGACACCGGATAATCCGGTAGCACAGATTGCCAATGTACATACGACATTCAATATTGTGACTACTTTAGTACTTCTTCCATTTGGAACACTTATGGCGAAAGCTGCCAAAGTGCTTCTGCCGGATAAAGAAGGGCAGGAAGAGGATGTTAAGCGATTGAAATATATCCGTCCATTTGAAAACAACCATACAGTCGGACATGCTGCAATGGTGATTAGTCAGATTGAAAATGAGGTAGAACGTATGCTTCAGATGGTAAAAAAGAATACAGAAGGTTGTTTTCGTGCTGTAATCAAAAATGACCAAAATATGGTTGCAGATTTGGAGGACAGAGAACAGTATATTGATTATCTGAATAAAGAGATTTCAAAATATATTGTACATCTGATGACAACAGAGATGACGATTCAGGATTCTCAGAAGTTAAACGCCTACTATCGAATCATCGGAGATTTAGAGAGAATTGGCGACCATGCAATCAACTTTGTAGATTATCTGCACAATATGAGTGAGTGGGATATCAAATTTTCGCAGTCAGCAATTGAGTCATTAGAGAAGATGAAAGCTCTTTGCGAAGAGACTTTGGAAGGAATCAGCAAAGAAAATATCAATGGCAGAAAGCATGTATTAGAAGTTGCAGCGAAGAACGAACAGCGTATTGATGATATGCAGGAAAGTCTTTTGAAAGGGCAGATTGAGAGAATGCAGTCTGGAAAATGCAGTGCAGAAGCAGGAGTTATTTTATCAGAGATGCTTACAGACTTTGAGCGAATCGGAGATCATGCGCTCAATATTGCAGAGAAATATCAAGAGATGCAGATGTAATAGAGATAGACAAAGAGGACCGATTTTTGGTCCTCTTTGTCTATCTGATTATTTGTTGTTTTCTTTTTCTACTTCCGCCATTTTCATTGCACGTACTTTGAGAGGAAGTCCGAACAGTGTGATGAATCCGTCAGCATCGTGATGGTCGTATAAGTCGCCTGTTGTAAAGCTTGCCAAAGATTCACTGTACAGTGAGTATGGAGAAGTTGTTCCGGCTTTGATGATATTTCCTTTGTAGAGTTTGAATTTTACTTCTCCGGTTACATATTCCTGTGTGGATTCGATGAAAGCCTGAACTGCTTCGCGAAGTGGTGTGAACCATTTTCCTTCGTATACAATCTGAGCAAGTTTGTTGCCCATATCCTTTTTCACTTCATATGTAGCACGGTCTAATACCAGTTCCTCTAATTGCTGGTGAGCTTCCATAAGGATTGTTCCACCTGGTGTCTCGTATACACCACGAGATTTCATACCTACCACACGGTTTTCTACGATGTCAACGATACCGATACCATGTTTTCCACCGAGTTCATTCAACGTTGTAATGATCTCGGAAACTTTCATCTGTTTGCCGTTTACACTGGTAGGAACACCTTTTTCAAATGTCATTGTCACATATTCCCCGTGATCTGGCGCTTTTTCTGGAGTGACACCAAGCACGAGCAAATTGTCATAATCTGGTTTCTGAGCAGGATCTTCTAATTCCAATCCCTCGTGGCTGATATGCCATAAGTTACGGTCACGGCTGTAGCTGTGGCTTGCGTCAAATGGAAGGTCGATACCATGTGCTTTGCAGTATTCGATCTCTTCCTCACGAGACTGCATTGTCCAGACATCTGTCATTCTCCAAGGAGCAATAATCTTTAAATCAGGAGCAAGTGCTTTGATGCCGAGTTCAAAACGAATTTGGTCATTTCCTTTTCCGGTAGCACCGTGGCAGATGGCTGTAGCGCCTTCTTTTCTTGCAATTTCAACCAATTTTTTTGCGATTCCCGGACGAGCCATAGAAGTTCCAAGTAAATATTTGTTTTCGTAGATGGCATTTGCCTGAACGCAAGGAACGATATAGTCATCACAGAATTCATCGATGATGTTTTCGATATATAATTTAGACGCTCCGGATAATTTTGCACGTTCTTCCAATCCGTCTAATTCTTCGCCCTGCCCGCAGTCAATACAGCAGCAGATGACATCGTAATCAAAATTTTCTTTTAACCAAGGAATGATGGCAGTTGTATCAAGTCCGCCAGAATATGCTAAAACTACTTTTTCTTTCATAATGTAATGCCTCCTAAACTTTTTTTACTGTTCAACTAAGGTTACTATACTCCTATTTTTTGCATAAATCAAGTGTAAATTGCAAAAAATAATAAAATATGCAAAAAATATGAATAAATATTCCTTTAAAGAGATGTGATTTCCTGATTTAGCGTAGAAAACTATTGACAAAAGCCAAAAGAGGTGTAGAATAAAAAAATAAAAATATCATACAGAAAAGGTTGGAGAATAAGTTATGGAAGAAAGACAGTATCATGCAACTTATAATTTCATAAAAAGATCTAATCGAAAGCTGCTTATTACACGCAGTGTTGTTTTTGTGCCGTGCAATCCCCTCGGGGTGTTCAGCGAGGCATAAATTCAATATTGTAGTTGTAGAGAAGTAGATGCTGTGTCTGCCAAGGAATATTCAGGGTAGAAGTATTTGTTGTATACTTCTATCCTGTTTTTGCGTTTAAACGGTATAGGACATAGAAAGAAGCAGAACAAGAGGTGTGTGAAATGGAACAGAGAGAGACAATAAAAAGCAAAAAACGAATCGTGATCAAAGTGGGAACAACGACGATCACACATAAGGAAACGGGAAACATCGATTTGGAAAAGCTTGAGAAATTTGTGAGAATTTTAATCAATTTGAGAAATAAGGGAAAAGAAGTGATTGTTGTATCGTCGGGAGCAGTTGGAATCGGCAGACAGGTGCTTGGAATCTGGGAACGACCAGAAGAAAGTGCAATAAAGCAGGCGTGTGCAGCAGTCGGACAGGGACGAATGATGATGATGTATGAAAAACTGTTGGCAGAGTATGATCAGTTGACGGCACAGGTGTTGCTGACAAAAGAATCAATTATGAGTAAAGAGTGCAGGCAGGATGCGAGAAATACATTTGAGGAGCTGCTGCGTATGAACGTCGTTCCGATTGTAAATGAAAATGATGCGATTTCTGTGGAGGAAGAGGCGTATGGAAATTTTGGAGACAATGATACGATGGCGGCTCATGTTGCCAGACTTGTGGAGGCAGATCTCTTAATCCTGATGTCGGATATCGAGGGACTTTATACAGATGACCCTCGGAAGAATCCAAATGCCAGATTTGTCCATACGGTACGGTATATTGATGAGAAACTAGAGCGGATGGGAAAAGGAGCCGGAAACGCTATGGGAACAGGAGGAATGGCGACGAAGATTGAAGCTGCGAAGGTTGCGACGAAGTCCGGGGCAGATATGGTTATTGCCAATGGAGCCAATATTTGCGCAATCAACGATATCATGGCAGGAAAGAAGATTGGAACATTGTTTATGGCAGAGAGGGAAAACGGGAGGAAAATCATATGAAATACATGGAACAGATCGGAATGAGAAGCAAGGCGGCGAGCAGGAGTATCGGCTTACTGGGACAGAACAGAAGAAACGAGGCACTGAAACAGGCAGCAAAAGAATTGAAGAAACAAGCAGCATTTTTACTGGAAGAGAATCAAAAAGACATTGCGAATGCGAGAGAAAAAGGAATGAAGGAATCACTTATAGACAGATTGATGCTGACCAAGGAACGCATTGCAGGAATTGCAGATGGGCTGTTACAGATTGCGGATCTGGAAGATCCAATCGGAATGGTGACGGATATGAAAGTGAGACCGAATGGACTTCGCATCGGAAAGAAAAGAGTTCCTCTGGGAGTTGTTGGAATTATCTACGAATCCAGACCAAATGTGACAGCAGATGCATTTGGTCTGTGTCTGAAATCAGGAAATGCTGTGATTTTAAGAGGCGGCAGTGATTGTATTTTTTCCAACAAGGCAATTGTGAGTGTGCTTCGAAAAGCACTTAACGCCACACAGATTGAGGAAGATGCGGTAATCCTGATTGAAAATACGGACCGTGCAGTGGCACAGGAGATGATGCGGATGAATACATATATTGATGTGCTCATTCCGAGAGGTGGAGCAGGATTGATCCAAACAGTTGTAAAGAACAGTACCGTTCCGGTTATTGAGACAGGCACGGGCAACTGTCATATATATGTAGATGCGTTTGCAGATCTTCAGATGGCAGTGGAAATCATTGATAACGCCAAGACACAGCGCCTTGGTGTATGCAATGCATGTGAGTCGTTGGTAATTCATGAAGATGTGGCGTGTCAGGTCGTTCCGATGATCTGTGACAGGCTGACGCAAAAGGGAGTTGCAATTCGAGGAGATCAAACTTCGATGGCAATAGACGAAAGAATTACAACAGCATCGGACGATGATTGGGGGATGGAATATTTAGATAAGATGATTTCTCTGAAAGTCGTCTCTTCCATAGATGAAGCAATCGCCCATATCAATACGTATAATACTGGGCATTCGGAATCTATTATCACAGAGAATTATCGAAATGCATTGAAATTTCAGGATGAGATAGATGCAGCGGCAGTGTATGTGAATGCTTCGACGAGATTTACCGATGGATTTGAATTCGGTTTTGGGGCAGAGATTGGAATCAGTACACAGAAACTTCATGCGAGAGGTCCGATGGGATTGGACGCCCTTACGACAACCAAATATATTATTTTCGGAGATGGTCAGATTCGATAAAATGAAAAGAAATACTTGCATAATATACAAAAATGATGTATACTTATGCAAGTATTTCTTTTGCATATCGCAAAACGTTACTCTGGTAACGTACGAAAGGTTTGTGTTGCATTTTGCAATGCAAGTGCTAAAATAGGAAAAAAGGCAGAAAGGATGTTGGTTGTATGATAAAAGTGGGAATTATTGGTGCCACCGGTTATGCGGGGGGAGAACTGGTCCGTATTTTAATGGGACATAAACATGCAGAAATCAAGTGGTATGGCTCCAGGAGTTATATTGATAAAAAGTATTGCGAAGTGTATCAGAACATGTTTCAGATTGTTGATGCAGTCTGTATGGATGACAACATGAAAGCACTGGCAGATGAGGTGGATGTCATATTTACGGCGACACCGCAGGGGCTTTGTGCATCACTGCTCGATGAGGAAATCTTATCCAAAGTAAAAGTCATAGATCTGAGCGCGGATTTCCGTATTAAGGACGTGGAGACGTATGAAAAATGGTATGGGATCGAGCATAAAAGTCCTCAGTTTATCGAGGAAGCAGTGTATGGACTTTGTGAGATTAACCGTGAGGATGTAAAACATGCAAGACTTGTGGCAAATCCGGGATGTTATCCGACATGCTCAACACTGTCAGTTTATCCGCTGGCAAAAGAAGGACTGATTGACATGAGTACGGTTATTATTGATGCAAAATCAGGAACTTCTGGAGCCGGAAGAGGGGCGAAAGTGGATAATCTTTACTGTGAAGTGAATGAGAATATCAAAGCGTATGGGGTGGCTGTTCACCGACATACACCAGAGATTGAAGAACAGCTTGGCTATGCCGCAGGCGAGAACGTACTTTTGAATTTTACGCCACATCTTGTTCCGATGAATCGGGGAATTTTGGTGACGGCATATGCAGCCTTAAAGAAAACAGTGACCTATGAGGAAGTAAAGGCGATTTATGATAAGTATTATCAGAAAGAAAAATTTGTGCGTGTATTGGAAAAAGATGTCTGCCCGCAGACAAAATGGGTGGAGGGCAGCAACTATGTAGATGTGAATTTTAAAATCGATGAGCGGACGAACAGAATCATTATGATGGGAGCGATGGACAATCTTGTAAAAGGTGCGGCAGGTCAGGCGGTACAGAACATGAATCTGATGTTTGGACTGCCGGAGACGACAGGACTTGAGCTTGTTCCGATGTTTCCATAAAACAGTCAGGAGAAGGGTAACATGATTAGACAAATGACGATAGAAGATTATGAAGGTGTTTATGCACTTTGGATGAAGATTCATGGGTTTGGAATCAGGAGTATTGACGATTCGAAAGAAGGGGTCGAACGTTTTTTGAAACGGAATCCAACAACAAGTATTGTCGCAGTGGAGGATGAAAAGATTGTCGGAAGCATCCTGTGTGGACATGATGGAAGAAGGGGATGCCTCTATCATGTATGTGTGGACGAAGCGTATCGGATGCACGGAATCGGACGGAGTATGGTAGTGAAAGCGATGGAGGCATTAAAAGAAGAGAAGATTAATAAAGTATCATTGATTGCGTTTATGGAAAACGATATTGGAAATGCATTTTGGAATGAGATCGGATGGACGAAGAGAGAAGATTTAAATTATTATGAATTTACGTTGAATGAAGCAAATATTACTGCGTTTAATAAATAAAAAGGAGATGGGCATGATGAAGATTGTAAAAGGTGGAGTGACGAAAGCAAAAGGATTTGAGGCGGCAGGTGTCGAGGCAAATATCAAGTATCAGGGACGTACAGATATGGCGATCATTTTCAGCAAAGAGCCATGTGTGGCGGCAGGAACATTTACGACGAATGTGGCAAAAGCGGCGCCGGTTACATGGGATCAGAAAATTGTAAAGGAAGGCAAAGCGGCACAGGCGATCATTGTGAATTCGGGGATTGCTAATGCCTGCACAGGGGCTGAAGGATACGGATACTGCAAAGATACTGCGGCTGCGGCTGCGAAAGAGTTGGGGATTTCGGCAGACAGTGTTCTTCTTGGATCGACAGGAGTCATCGGAAAACAGCTTCCGATTGACCGCATCCAGGCAGGAGTAAAAATGCTTGCAGAGGCGAAAAGTAATACTGTTCAGGCTGGGACAGAGGCGGCAAAAGCAATTATGACGACAGATACCTGTGAGAAAGAGATTGCAGTGGAGATTGAGATTGGCAGCAAGACAGTCACGATTGGCGGAATGGCGAAAGGTTCCGGCATGATTCACCCGAATATGTGTACGATGCTGAGCTTTATCACGACAGATGCTGCGATTTCCAAAACAGCGCTTCAAAAAGCATTGAGTGAGGATGTCAACGATACTTATAACATGATTTCTGTGGATGGAGACACATCTACAAACGATACGGTGCTTGTCATAGCAAATGGAATGGCAGAAAACGAAGAGATTGTGGAAGGAACGAAAGAATACGAGGTGTTTGCAGAGGCGCTTCATGAGATTAATGAATATCTGGCAAAGAAGATTGCAGGAGATGGAGAAGGGGCGACTGCATTATTCGAAGTAAATATTGTCGGAGCACAGACAAAGGAGCAGGCTGTCTTATTAAGTAAAGCAATTGCATGCTCGAATCTGACAAAGACAGCGATTGCGGGACACGATGCGAACTGGGGTCGTATTATCTGTGCGATGGGATACTCAGGAGCACAATTTGATCCAGAGAAAGTGGATCTGTTTTTTGAGAGTGCGGCAGGAAAGATCCAGATTGCAGAAAATGGAACTGCTGTAGATTACAGTGAGGAGAAAGCAACTGAAATTTTATCACAGCCGATTGTGATAGCAACAGCTGACGTTAAGATGGGTGATGCAAAAGCAACGGCATGGGGATGTGATCTGACACACGGATACATTGAAATTAACGCAGATTACAGAAGCTAATAAAGGGAGGAAAACGAAGATGAGTCCAAATATGCAAAAATTCTTAAGCAAAGCGGAGGTACTGATTGAGGCGCTTCCATATATACAGAGATTTAACCGGAAAATTATCGTCGTAAAATATGGCGGAAGCGCTATGGTGGATGAAGACCTGAAAAGACGTGTCATAGAGGATGTAACCTTATTAAAACTTGTTGGGTTTAAGCCGATTATTGTGCACGGTGGTGGAAAAGAGATCAGCAAGTGGGTGGAAAAAGCAGGGATGAAGCCACAGTTTATCAACGGTCTGCGTGTGACTGATGCCGATACGATGGAAGTTGCTGAGATGGTTCTTGGAAAAGTAAATAAAAGTCTGGTACAACTTGTGGAATCTCTTGGGGTTCGTGCAATCGGAATCAGCGGAAAAGACGGTGGATTGTTGAAAGTGGAAAAGAAACTGTCAGACGGCGCAGACATCGGATATGTGGGGGAAGTGACGCAGGTAAACGCTGAGATTTTGTACGATCTTTTGGAAAAAGACTTTTTGCCGATTGTATGTCCGGTTGGTCTGGATGATAATTTTGAGACTTATAACATCAATGCAGATGATGCGGCATGTGCGATCGCGCGTGCGATGGAGGCGGAGAAGCTTGCATTTTTGACAGATATCGAAGGAGTTTACAAAGATCCGAAAGATCCTAAGACGTTGATTTCGGAGCTGACGGTAGAACAAGCAGAAACGCTTATGAAAGAAGGCTACATCGGCGGAGGCATGCTTCCAAAGCTGCAAAACTGTATTGATGCGATTGAGAATGGTGTATCCAGAGTGCATATTTTGGACGGCAGAATCCCACATTGTCTGTTGTTGGAAATCTTTACAAACAAAGGGATTGGAACTGCGATTTTAAAGGATGAAGAAAGTAGGTTTTACCATGAAAAATAATTATATTGAGACAGCAGAACAATCACTTCTTCATACATATAACCGTTATCAGATTGTTCTGGAAAAAGGAGAAGGTGTCTATCTGTATGACACAGAAGGAAAGAAATATTTAGATTTTGCAGCCGGAATTGCGGTATGTTCCCTTGGATATGGTCATCCTAAATATACAGAAGGTCTGAAACAACAGATGGAGAAGTTGTTACATACGTCCAATCTGTTCTACAGCGTGCCGTCAGCAAAAGCGGCAGAACATTTAAGACAAGTGTCTTGCATGGATCGTGTATTTTTTACAAACAGCGGAACAGAGGCGATTGAAGGGGCGCTGAAAGCTGCCAGAAAGTATGCTTATACGAAACAGAGTGGCCGGTATGAGTTTATTGCGATGAACCATTCCTTTCATGGAAGAAGTATGGGGGCGCTTTCCGTGACAGGTACAGAACAATATCGAAAACCATTTGAACCATTGGTGGAAGGTGTAAAATTTGCCGATTATAATGATTTGGAAAGTGTGAAAGCACTTCTGTCTGACAAGACCTGTGCGATTATTTTGGAGACAGTGCAGGGGGAAGGCGGGATCTACCCGGCGGAAACCTCTTTTTTGGAAGGGCTTCGAGCGCTTTGTGACGAGCAGGATATTTTACTTATCTTTGATGAGATTCAGTGCGGTATGGGAAGGACCGGATCTATGTTTGCATGGCAGGGATACGGAGTCAAACCAGATATTATGACGATGGCAAAGGCGATTGGAAACGGTGTGCCGGTAGGGGCATTTGCGATGACGGAGAAGGTTGCAAAGGCTTCGCTGCTCCCGGGAGACCACGGAACGACATACGGAGGCAATCCGTTTGTGTGTGCGGCGGTTGATATGGTGCTTCAGATTTTTGAAGAGGAACATCTGCTGGAGCATGTAAAGGAAGTGAGTGTCTATCTGGAAGAACAGTTAGATCAGTTTGTGAAAGAAAGCAGTACTGTGAAAGAAAGACGCGGAAAAGGGCTTATGCAGGGGCTTGTTTTGGAAAAACCGGTCACAGAAGTGATTCGAAAAGGAATGGAGCATGGGCTTATCACAATCTCAGCAGGAGGTAATGTGCTGCGCCTTGTACCACCGCTAGTGATCACAAAAGAACATGTGGATGAGATGATTGAGAAATTGACAAAAGCGCTGGAAGAATAAAATTCAGAAGAATAAATAAAAACCCGATTCGTTGGACAGACTAAAAGTGAAAAATTTTTAGGAGGGATCTCAATGATTGGGTTTTTTATTGCGTTAGTATCAGGTGCGCTGATGAGTGTACAGGGGGTGTTTAATACACAGGTGACGAAGACGACAGGAATGTGGGTGTCAAATGGATGGGTGCAGCTCAGTGCATTCGCAGTATGCCTTGTGGCATGGCTCATCGCCGGAAGAGACGATGTCATGACGATTGCAAAAGTAGAGCCGAAATATATGTTGCTTGGAGGTGTGATCGGAGCTGGAATTACATGGACGGTTATCAAGAGCATGGAGCAGTTAGGACCTGCAAAGGCGGCTCTTTTGATCGTGATTTCGCAGCTTATCATTGCATATGTCATTGAATTGCTGGGGCTGTTCGGTGTCGATAAACAGCCAATTGACTGGAGAAAAATCGGTGGTATGATCATCGCGTTAATCGGCGTTGCAATTTTTCAGTGGGAACGATAAAAGATTTCACGGAAATGTAACAAGACTGTAAAATTTTGTTGTAATTTAAAAGGAAATTCGTTACAATAAGAATGTCTAAGCATAGAGGGGTATCTGTAGTATTCTATACTATGGAGGATTTATGCAAAGAAAAATAAAAACATGTATAATATTGATTATTTTTATGCTGAGCTGTTGTGGATGCCAAAAGAAACATCAGGCGATGCAGGAATTGGAGGAGATCGCTCCGAAGCAATCAGAAATAGCTGAAAAAGAAGAACGAAAGGAAGAAAAGATGATATATGTCTATGTCTGTGGAGCCGTTACACAGACAGGTGTATATGAACTTCCACAGGACAGCAGGGTATATGAGGTGATTGAAAAAGCAGGAGGATTCGCAGAGAATGCGGATATTTCTGGGATTAATCAGGCTGCACTTTTGCAGGATGAGGAGCAGATTTACGTACCAGCAGTAGGCGAATTGGAGCAGACCTCACAAAATGAAGGCGAAGAAGGGGAAAAAAGCGGGAAGATTAACCTGAACACTTCCACAAAAGAGGAGTTGATGACCCTTCCGGGGATTGGCGAATCCAAGGCAGACAGTATTATAAAATATCGGGAAGAACAGGGGAAATTCCAATCGATAGAAGATATTAAGCAGATCGAAGGAATTAAAGATGGTGTCTTTCAAAAAATAAAAGATCTTATTACAGTTTAATATAGAGGGAGATAAACAATGGGAAAACGGGTATTAGTTGTAGATGATGAAAAATTGATCGTGAAAGGGATTCGTTTCAGCCTGTTACAGGATGGTATGGAAGTGGACTGTGCCTATGATGGGGAAGAGGCATTGGAGCTTGCAAAGAATAACGAATATGATCTACTCCTTTTGGATGTCATGTTGCCAAAGATGGATGGGTTTACAGTGTGCCAGCAGATTCGTGATTTTTCTGATGTGCCGATTGTCATGCTGACTGCAAAGGGAGATGACATGGATAAGATTTTAGGGCTTGAATATGGTGCCGACGATTATATTACGAAACCATTTAATATCTTGGAAGTAAAGGCAAGAATCAAAGCGATTATGCGAAGAACCGGAAGAAAAGAAGAAAAAATGATAGAAAGTAATGTTTTGGTCAAACATGATATGAAGATCGACTGTGAGAGTAGAAGAGTGTTTATTCAGGATCGAGAGATTAATTTGACAGCGAAAGAATTTGATCTTTTGGAGTTGCTCGCAAAAAATCCAGATAAAGTATACAGCAGAGAAAAACTGTTGAATCTGGTATGGGGATATGAGTACCCGGGAGATGCAAGAACGGTAGATGTACATATCAGACGTTTGAGAGAAAAAATAGAGAAACATCCAAGTGATCCGAAATACGTATATACAAAGTGGGGAGTTGGTTACTATTTTAGGGGTTAAATGGCAGATTAAAAGCAAACTCATCAAAAGTCTGCGTTCAAGGATTGTTTTGCTGATTATGCTGACGAGTCTGCTCCCATGTATCGTTTTAAAAGAGACACTTCTAAAACAGTATGAGGAAAACGCAGTGTCGCTTCGAAGTGCAGAGGTGCAGAATCAAGGGACTATCCTATGTAATCAGTTGAGCAGTTCCAATTATATGGAAGGGACAATTTCCGAAGCAATCAACTCAGAGATACTGCAGTTATCTAATATTTACAATGGGCGTGTGATGGTGATTGATTCCGAATACCGCATTGTGAAGGATACGTTCGGAACGGAAGAGGGAAAGACGATTATCTCATCTGAGGTAGTGCAGTGTTTTGGTGGAAAATCGACGAATCATTATGATGCCAAGGAGCGTTATATTGAAGTGGCATCTCCCATTATGTCGGGAAATGGCAAAGAGATTATCGGTGCTGTACTAATCAGTATTTCAGCAGATAATATATTGGATACGCTGGAGATGTTGGAGTCGAATGCGAACATTATTCTTGGAATGACGGTGTTGTTGTTGATTGTTATCGTTTCTTTTCTTTCAAACAAAATGGTGAAACCGTTTGCAAGAATTACACAAGCGATTGAGGATGTGACCGAAGGATATGACAACGACTATTTGAAAGAGAATGCTTATACGGAGACGAAACAAATTTCCGATGCGTTTAACAAGATGTTGGGGCGCTTGAAGGTGCTGGATGATTCCAGACAGGAGTTTGTATCCAATGTGTCGCATGAATTGAAGACACCGCTTACATCTATGAAAGTGCTTGCAGATTCACTTCTTGCACAGGAGGATGTACCGGTGGAACTATATCAGGAATTTATGGGAGACATTACAGAGGAGATTGAGAGAGAGAACAAGATTATTAACGATTTACTGTCTCTTGTAAAGATGGATAAGACAGCCTCTGATTTGAATGTAAAACCAGAGAATATCAACGAGTTGGTAGAGCGGATATTGAAGCGGGTGCGCCCGATTGCGGCAGTGCGCAATATAGAAGTTGTGTTTGAAAGTTTTCGCCCAGTAACAGCAGAGGTTGATGAAGTGAAGCTTTCTCTTGCTATATCGAATTTAGTGGAGAATGCAATCAAATACAATAAAGAAGAGGGATGGGTGCATGTGTCCCTCAACGCAGATCACAAATATTTTTATGTGAAGGTTGCAGATTCTGGAATTGGAATACCGGAGGAGTCGATTGAACATATTTTTGAGAGATTTTATCGTGTGGATAAATCCCACTCCAGAGAGATTGGCGGAACGGGACTTGGTTTGGCGATTGCGAGAAATGCGATTGTCATGCACCGGGGAGCTGTGAAGGTATACAGTGAAGAAGGGACAGGAACGACCTTTACCGTGCGTGTTCCACTGAACTATATTGTGTAAATGCAGGTGGAGAAAAGGGGAATGACATGAAAAAAAGAATGTATGCAGCGATTTTGTTTCTGTGCATGATATTTGCAAGTGGCTGTACATCCGGGAAGCATATGGAAGATGCGGGAATGTACATCTACTATCTGAATACCGATGATGACGCGTTGGAAAAGCAAGAGTATGAAAACAACTCAGAAAAGACGGAGACTGTCGTGAAAGATATGCTTAAGGAACTGAAGAAAGCGCCGGAGTCGATTGAGATGAAGTCGGTATTCCCAAAAGAAGTCAAGGTGGAATCATTCGAGATCAAAGATAATTGTCTGGAACTGCATTTTAATAAGGCATATGCAAAGATGAAAAAGGCAAGGGAAGTACTCTGTCGGGCTGCGGTTGTGCAGACACTTGTGCAGATTGACGGTATTGATTTTGTATCTTTTTATGTTGGTGATGACGTGCTGAAAGATCGAGAAGGTGTACCGATCGGATTGATGAGCGCGGATGATTTTGTACAAAATACAGGATCTTCTTTGAGCAGTTATCAGGTGACGTCATTGAATCTTTATTTCTCAAATGAAGATGGGACAAAACTTGTGAGTGAAAAGATCAACGATGTACATTACAGCAACAATACATCTATCGAGAAGCTGATTATGGAACAGTTAATGCGAGGGCCTACAACGAGCAAAGCGCAGGCAACTATACCGGCAGAGACAAAACTTTTGGGGGTGTCTGTAAAAGATGGTATTTGTTATGTGAATCTGGATTCCACATTTTTGACAGAAGGATATAATCAAAAGCCCGAGGTGGCAATTTATTCGATTGTGAACTCCATCATCGAAAGTGGAAATGCAAGCCGTGTGCAGATATTGATCAACGGCGCAAGTGACGAGGCATATAAGGGAAGTATCCAACTGGATCGTCCCTTGGAATGGAATTCAGCATTAATTGAGGAGAAAAAAGAAGAATGAAAAAAAGACCATTATGTTACATGTGTCTGGTCTTTTTATTGATAAAAAGCGTGCTCCTGTTTCTGACAGGTGGGCAGTCGGGAAGGCTGCCTGCCGATTCTATTTTTCGGGAAGGGAAAGAAAAAGAAGTCATCTTGCAGGGGCAGGTATATCAAAAGACGAGCACATCAAAGATGCAGATCTTATATCTAAAAAACAATTCTATGAAAAGTCAAAATGAATCATTTTATGAATCCAAGATAATAGTATATGATAAGACATTTCAAAATATTGCGATTGGGAAAACGGTCAAATTGTGTGGAAAAGCCAATGTGTTTGAAGCAGCACATAATCCAGGGAATTTTGATCAGAGGCAATACTATGCAAAACAAAATATTTATGGTATGGTCTGGAGTGAAAAGATCATGGAAGTGAGTGGAAAGGCCAATCGACTTATGAATTCTCTTTGCGGTCTGAAGCAGGCATGGAAGGGGAAGCTGACAGAGACGATGGGTGAAAAAAATGGCGCTATTTTAAGTGCGATTTTATTGAGTGAGAAGAAGGAGATGGATGCAGAGATTAAGGAGCTGTATCAGAAAAATGGGATCGGACATGTTTTGGCAATCTCAGGACTTCATATATCTTTTATCGGACTGAGTGTGTATCAAATTTTCCGAAAAGTCGGAAGTCCTTATTTTGTCGCTGGAATCGGATCTGGTACACTGCTTTTTCTGTATGTCTTAATGATTGGTTTTTCTGTGTCAGTGATACGTGCTGCGATTATGCTTTTACTTCGCATTGGCGCAGATATGACAGGAAGAGTCTATGATATGGCTACCGCATTATTTTTCGCAGGGGCAGTGACTGTCCTTTGGCAGCCATTATACCTTGCAGACGCGGGATTTTTACTGTCATATGGAGCGATACTTGGAATCTTAACCATTCTTCCGGCAATAGAAAAACTGTTCCCGTGCAAATATCAGGTTGTGAAAGGGATGTATGCGAGTATCAGCATTAATCTAATACTGTTTCCAGTGCTTTTGTACTTTTATTTTGAGTTCCCAATTTATTCACTTTTATTGAATATGGCAGTGATACCGATGATGTCATGGGTTCTGGGGCTTGGACTTATCGGCAGCCTGTTTTTGCCAATCTGTCAGCCGATAGGTATAGTTTTGGTAAAAGTGTGTGGAATACTTTTGGAACTGTTTGAGTGGATGAGCCGCTTCACAAGCCGATTGCCGGGGGCGAGAATGGTGTTTGGACAGCCGTCGTGGTGGCAGATCAGTGTTTATTACCTTTTGGTATTTGGAAGTGTTATTTTTGTTTTGAAATGTAACAAAAAAGAAGCACTTCGGCTTCTTAGAAAGAGTGTGTGGGGTGTGTTTCCAATGATTCTGTTTGGGTTTTCTATCGGGCATGGGACAGGAGGAAAGCTTTTCGTGACAGTAATCGATGTGGGACAGGGAGATGGTATTCTGATTCGGGGACCGAAAAATGGGACTTACCTGATTGACGGGGGAAGCAGTGATGTCAAAGAAGTAGGAAAATATAGGATAGAACCTTTTTTGAAATCACAGGGGATTGGAACTTTAGACTATGTCCTGATCTCGCATGGAGACAGTGATCACTACAGTGGCGTTGAGGAGATGATCACAAGACAGGATGTGGGGGTAAGCATGAAAAACCTTGTGCTTCCGGCAACTTATCAACAAGATGAGGCATTAACAAAACTCGCGGCACTTGCAAAAAAAGCGGGAATAAGGGTGTTGGTAATTCGTCCCGGCATGAGACTCCAGGAAGGGGATCTTCAGGTGACCTGCATTCAACCGGAGGAGGAGTTCCCAGGGGAAATCGGAAATGCTTCCTCTATGGTACTTGATATCTGTTATCAGAAGTTTGGTATGCTTTGTACAGGTGATGTTGAGGAAAAAGGGGAGGAAATTTTGCTGGAGCAGGTGAAAAAAAAGGTGTATTCGGTGCTGAAAGTGGCACATCACGGGTCAAAAAATTCGACCAAGGAAGAGCTTTTAAAGATAATCCAGCCCAATATTTCGCTAATCTCGGCTGGGAAAGGAAACCGATACGGGCATCCGCATAAAGAGACACTGGAGAGACTGAACGCTATAGACAGTGCGGTTTACAGTACAATCGAAAATGGGGCGATCACATTGAAAAGTGATGGAAATACGCTTTCGATTGTCGGATTTCATTGACATTTCAGAAGCTTGCATTTAGACTAAGAGAAGATAAAGTAGATGGAGTGTAGTGAATATGAAAAGTCTGAATGAAGATTTGAAAACCGGACAATTGAAACAGATATATCTTTTGTATGGCGAAGAGGCATATTTAAAAAAACAGTATAAAGACAAGCTGCACTATGCGATTGTTCCACCGGATGATACGATGAATTACGCATACTATGAAGGAAAAGGAATTAACGCGAAAGAAGTCATTGATCTTGCTGAGACGCTGCCGTTTTTTGCAGAGCGCAGATTGATTATTTTGGAAAACAGCGGATTTTTTAAGAATGCGTCTCCGGAACTTTCGGATTATATCAAGGAACTTCCGGAGACCACTTCTATGATTTTTGTCGAGAGTGAGATTGATAAGCGAGGAAAGCTTTATAAGGCGGTAAAAGACAAAGGAAGGATCGTGGAACTCGGACGGCAGGATGAGGCGACACTTCTTCGGTGGATTGCGGGGAGTGTGAGGCGCGAGAATAAGCAGATTACGGAGCAGGTAATTCGGTTCTTTTTGACAAAGGTTGGAACTGATATGGAGAATATCCAAAAGGAACTGGAAAAATTATTCTGCTATACACTAGACAAGTCGGAGATTACCGCACAGGATGTGGAAGAGATCTGTACGACACAGATTACAAATCAGATCTTTGATATGGTCAATGCAGTTGCAGAAAAGCAGCAGAGAAAGGCGCTTGATTATTATTATGATCTAGTAGCGCTGAAAGAGCCGCCGATGCGGATTTTGTTCTTGTTGACCAGACAGTTTCGACTGCTTTTGGAAGTTAAGGACATGGACAAAAGAGGATATCCACGAAAAGAGATTGCATCAAAAGTGGGACTGCATCCATTTGTAGTGGGAAAATATCAGGAGCAGGCAAGGGCATTTTCAAGCAAGGCACTTCGTGAAATTATTGAAGACAGCGTGGATATGGAAGAGGCTGTCAAGACGGGGCGGCTGAGTGATATGCTTGGGGTAGAGCTGTTTATAATGAAGTATTCCGCAAAATAATGTTTTTATAGTGGAATCCCGTTTGAAATTACGTTATAATAAAAAACTGTGAGAAAGTAATAGTTGGAGGAATAACAGTGGCAGGAATAGATCAGAGTAAAATACGAAATTTTTGTATTATTGCGCATATTGACCATGGAAAGTCAACATTGGCAGACCGGATCATTGAGAAGACCGGATTATTGACAAGCCGTGAGATGCAGTCTCAGGTGCTTGATAACATGGAATTGGAACGTGAGCGTGGAATTACGATCAAAGCACAGACGGTTCGTATTGTATATAAGGCAAAAGATAGTGAAGAATATATATTTAATTTAATTGATACTCCGGGGCATGTGGATTTCAATTACGAAGTTTCCCGAAGCCTTGCGGCGTGTGATGGGGCGATTCTTGTCGTGGATGCGGCACAGGGAGTAGAGGCGCAGACATTGGCAAATGTATATCTGGCATTGGATCATGATTTGGATGTTGTGCCGGTGATTAATAAGATCGACCTTCCAAGTGCGGATCCGGAACGGGTGATAGAAGAGATTGAGGATGTCATCGGAATCGAGGCGGAAGATGCACCGCGTATTTCTGCAAAAACAGGATTGAATATCGAAGATGTACTAGAGCAGATTGTGGCAAAGATTCCGGCGCCGACGGGAGATCCGAAGGCTCCGCTTCAGGCGTTGATTTTTGATTCTCTGTATGATTCCTATAAGGGAGTGATTGTGTTTTGCCGTATCAAAGAAGGAACGGTGAAAAAAGGGACATCGATTCAGATGATGGCGACAGGGGCGAAGGCAGAAGTCGTGGAAGTTGGATATTTTGGAGCGGGACAGTTCATTCCTTGCGAGGAATTAAGTGCGGGAATGGTTGGATATATTACCGCCAGTTTGAAAAATGTGAAAGATACTCGTGTTGGTGATACCGTGACAGATGCGAACAGACCTTGCAAAGAACCACTTCCGGGATATAAAAAGGTGCAGCCGATGGTATATTGCGGACTCTATCCGGCAGATGGAGCAAAATATCAGGATCTGAGAGATGCGCTGGAAAAACTGCAGCTCAATGACGCCGCACTTCAGTTTGAGCCGGAGACATCGATTGCACTTGGATTTGGTTTCCGATGTGGTTTTTTAGGGTTGTTGCATTTGGAAATTATTCAGGAGCGTTTGGAGAGAGAGTACAATCTGGATCTTGTGACAACCGCGCCGGGCGTTATTTACAAAGTTTATAAGACAAATGGAGAAGTGATTGAACTGACAAATCCGTCGAATCTTCCGGATCCGGCTGAAATCGATTATATGGAAGAACCGGTTGTGAAAGCTGAGATTATGGTTACGTCTGAATTTATCGGAGCGATCATGGATCTTTGCCAGGAACGTCGAGGAATTTATCAGGGAATGGAGTATATCGAAGAGACAAGAGCAGTGCTTCGCTATATTCTTCCTTTGAATGAGATTATTTATGATTTCTTCGATGCGTTAAAATCGCGTTCCAGAGGATATGCGTCATTTGACTATGAGATGGCAGGATATGAACGGTCAGAACTTGTGAAATTGGATATTCTTATTAATAAAGAAGAAGTCGATGCATTATCTTTTATTGTCCATAGTGGGACTGCATACGAACGTGGACGTAAGATGTGTGAAAAATTAAAAGAAGAGATTCCAAGACAGCTGTTTGAGATTCCGATTCAGGCGGCAATCGGAAGCAAAGTCATCGCGCGGGAGACAGTGAAGGCGATGCGTAAAGACGTGCTGGCAAAATGCTACGGTGGTGATATTTCCCGTAAGAGAAAGCTTTTGGAAAAGCAAAAAGAAGGGAAGAAGAGAATGCGTCAGGTTGGAAACGTAGAGATTCCGCAGAAAGCATTCATGAGCGTGTTGAAACTAGACGATAAATAGTAATTGGGGACGTAGTAAAATTGAATTTTACTACGTCCCCAATTAAATGTAGCCCTGTCCCTTTTTGGAGGTGGATAATGAAAAACGAACTGGAATTATATCTTCATATTCCGTTTTGTGTAAGGAAATGCGCCTACTGTGATTTCCTTTCAAGTCCGGAAAATGGGGAAACAATAGAAAATTATGTGGAGGCACTGATAAGTGAGATCAAAGCTTACCAAGCCCTGTCCCTAAATGACACAGTAGTGACTATTTTTCTTGGCGGAGGTACGCCGTCTGTTTTAGAAGGAAATCAAATGGAGCGAATTTTTGAGGCATTACATGAGGTGTTTGAGATTGCAGAAGATGCAGAGATTACAGTGGAGGCAAATCCTGGAACAGTGACACCAGAGAAGCTGTCTGCCTATCGAAAACTTGGTATCAATCGTATCAGTTTTGGTTTACAGTCGGCAGACAATGGAGAATTGAAGCTGCTTGGAAGAATCCATACATATGAGCAATTTTTGGAAAGCTATGAGATGGCAAGAAAGACAGGATTCACGAATATTAACATAGATTTGATTTCGGCAATTCCAAAGCAGACAGTAAGAAGCTGGGAAGAGACACTAAAGCGAATTATACGCCTCAAGCCGGAGCATATTTCGGCGTATAGTTTGATTATTGAAGAGGGCACGTCATTCGCAAAACTGTATGGAGAAGGCAGTCCACTGGAGCGAGATCTTCCAAGTGAGGAGGAGGAGCGTCTCATGTATGAAAAGACCGAAGAAATATTAGACCAAAACGGATATCATCGTTATGAGATTTCCAATTATGCAAAAGAGGGAATGGAATGTCGGCATAATTTGGGATACTGGGAACGGAAAAATTATCTAGGACTCGGACTTGGAGCGTCGTCTTTATTAGATAACAGACGCTATAGTAATACTGAGAATCTAAGAGAATATACAGAGTGCGCAGGACAGCCAGAGAAGATCAGAAAAAACACAGAGCATCTGACGGAGGAAGAGCAGATGGAAGAATTTATTTTTTTAGGACTTCGGAAGATGAATGGCATTTCAGAACAGGCTTTTTGGAATTGTTTCCAAAAAACAATCTGGGACTGCTACGGAGAAAATATCAGGAAAGTCATGGAAAAAGGTTTGTTAAAGCAACGGGAAGGCTGTTTGAGTCTGACAAAAAAAGGAATCGATGTGAGTAACTATGTGTTTGCAGAAATACTATATCAATAAAAATGTTGATTACATGAGGGAGGAAGCAAAAATGACATACGAAGAATTATTAGAAAACGCAAGACCAGAGATGGGAAAATATTGTAAGGCATGTTCGGTATGTAACGGAAAAGCATGTGGGAACCAGATGCCGGGACCGGGAGCGAAAGGTGTGGGAGATACGGCAATTCGCAATTATGAAAAATGGAAGGATATCCGTATTAATATGGATACACTCTGCGCAAATAAGAAGGTAGATACAAGTCTCAATATTTTTGGAAAATCATTCAGATATCCGTTTTTTGCGGGGCCGGTCGGAGCGGTAAATCTACACTATGGAGAAAAATATAATGATGCATCTTACAATGAGGTGCTGGTTTCGGCTTGTGCTAAGGCGGGGATTGCTGCTATGACAGGTGATGGAGTCAATGCAGATGTGATGAAATGTGCGACAGAGGCAATCAAAAAAGCCACAGGTGTTGGAATTCCGACTGTAAAACCTTGGAATTTGGAAACGGTTAAAGAAAAAATGAGATTAGTAGAAGATTCCGGGGCATTTGCTGTTGCAATGGACGTGGATGCGGCAGGACTTCCATTTTTGAAAAATATGACTCCGCCGGCAGGAAGAAAATCCGTGGAAGAGTTACATAAAATTGCGGCATCAACCCGCGCCCCGTTTATTGTGAAAGGGATCATGACTGTGAGGGGAGCACTGAAAGCAGAGGCAGCAGGAGCAGATGCGATTGTCGTGTCGAATCATGGAGGGCGTGTGCTGGATCAATGTCCGGCTACCGCAGAAGTTCTGGAAGAGATTGCAAAAGCAGTAAAGGGGAAAATGAAGATTTTCGTGGATGGAGGAATCCGCTCCGGTGTGGATGTGTTTAAAGCATTGGCACTTGGTGCAGACGGTGTGATCATCTGTCGTCCATTTGTAACGGCTGCGTACGGAGGAGGCACAGACGGAGTGCAACTATATATAGAAAGAATCGGTTCAGAGCTTGCCGATACGATGGCAATGTGTGGAGCAAATAGTTTAAAAGAAATTACAAAGGATATGATATGGCGATGAAAAAGACAACATTAATGACGGAGGGAAATATTTGGAAACAGATTCTGTTCTTTTCCATTCCTCTGATTTTGGGAAATCTGCTTCAGCAGCTTTACAATACGGCAGATTCCATTATTGTAGGAAATTTCGTGGGAAGTGAGGCGTTGGCGGCAGTCGGCTCCAGTGGCTCGCTGATCAATCTTTTGATATCGTTCTGCATGGGAGCGTCTGCGGGGGCCGGAGTAGTCATTGCCCAGTATTATGGTGCGAACGACAAAAAGAGAGTGCAGGATGCAGTGCATACAACATTGGCGATTGCAGTGGTGACAGGAGCAATCCTGTCTATTGTAGGAATAGTGGCAAGTCCGCTGCTTTTGCAGTGGATGGGAACTCCGAAGGAGGTTATGCCGAATTCTGTTCTGTATCTGAGGATCTTTTTCGGAGGACTTGTGTTCAATGTGATTTACAATATGGCAGCTGGAATTTTAAATGCAGTGGGCAATTCCAAACGTTCCTTGATTTATCTGGCAATCGCATCTGTTTCCAATATCGTATTGGATCTTGTGTTTGTCATGGGACTGCATATGGGTGTGGCAGGTGTTGCCATTGCAACAGATATCAGTCAGGTGTTGTCAAGTATTTTCATCCTACGTTTTTTGACGCGTGTAGATGAGCCATATCGTGCGGAACTGAAAAAGATAAGGTGGGATGTCCCGATGGCAAACCGTATCATCAAAATCGGTTTGCCGACCGGAATTCAGAACATGGTCATTTCATTCTCAAATGTGCTGATTCAGTCTAGCGTGAATGGATTTGGAGCGAAAGCAATGGCTGGATTTGCGGCTTATATAAAAGTAGACGGATTTAATATTCTTCCGGTGATGAGCTTTAGTATGGCTGCAACTACATTTACTGGACAAAATATCGGTGCTGGCAAGATTGACCGTGTAAAGAAAGGAATGTGGGTGACCCTTTGCATGGGGATTGTTTATACAATCGTGACAGGAGTGCTGCTGCTTAGTTTCTCGCACCAGATCATTGGCATATTTACAAAAGATGCGGATGTAATTTATTTTGGGACATTGGCAATGTGGTATTTCTGTCCGTTCTATTCACTGCTGAGCATCATGCATGAGATGGCGGGAACCATTCGTGGAACCGGAAAAACAATTCCGCCGATGGCAATCATTTTATTCTCGCTCTGCATTTACAGGGTGTTGTGGGTACAGCTTGTAGTTCCGCACTTTGACAGTATCCGTGGAGTTTACATTGCATATCCGATTTCGTGGGCAATCGGGGCGGCTTTGATGGCACTGTATGCGTGGAAAGGGAAATGGATTCCGAGAAAAGAAGAATAGTATAGAAAGAAAAATTTTATGAAAAAACGATATAATTTTAAAGTGATTTTTGGTATCTGGTATGTCTGAAAGGGAGTATTTTTCTGTCTAAAAATGTAACAGTTCAGCCATATACAAAAAAATGTAAAAAATATATAAACTAGGTTGACAAACGAAAATCAGAGTGTTATCTTAATAATCGTAAGGTGTTAGCACTCGAAAGAATAGAGTGCTAATAGAAAAAACCGAGAAGGAGGGTGAACATGAAATCGAATCATGAATTAGATGATCGTAAGATGAAGATTTTACAGACGATCATCAAGACATATTTGGAGACAGGTGATCCGGTTGGTTCCAGAACAATTTCTAAATATACAGATCTGAATTTAAGTTCAGCGACCATTCGTAATGAGATGGCAGATTTGGAAGAGTTGGGATATATCATGCAGCCTCATACATCGGCAGGTCGTATTCCGTCAGACAAAGGATATCGGTTATATGTAGATATGCTGATGGAAGAAAAAGAGCAGGAAGTTACAGAGATGAAGGAACAGATGCTTGTGAAGGCAGACAAGATGGATCAGCTTTTAAAGCAGGCAGCGAAGGTTCTGGCAACGAACACGAATTACGCAACGATGATTTCTGCTCCGACATATAACAGGAACAAATTAAAATTCATTCAGTTATCTCAGGTTGATGAGAAGCAGATTATTGCGGTCATTGTCATGGAGGGGAACATCATTAAGAATAAGATTGTGACTGTTTCAGAACCACTGAGCAATGAGACTCTATTAAAGCTTAACATGCTTCTGAATACGAACCTTAATGGAATGGAGATTGAGGAGATCAACTTAGGGATGATTGCCAGATTAAAAGAGCAGGCCGGAATTCACAGTGAAGTGATCAGCGATGTTCTTGATGCGGTGGCAAATACCATTCAGCTTGACAACGATTTGGAAATCTATACAAGCGGTGCAACGAATATTTTTAAATATCCGGAACTGAGCGATAATCAAAGTGCACAGGAGATTATCAGTGCCTTCGAGGAAAAGCAACAGCTCGCAGAGCTTGTGACACAGACACTTTCCAGTCAGGAGAACAAAGGAATTCAAGTTTATATCGGCAATGAGACACCGGTACAGACAATGAAGGATTGCAGTGTCGTGACAGCAACGTATGAATTGGGAGAGGGAATGCAGGGAACGATAGGAATTATCGGACCAAAGAGAATGGATTATGAAAATGTAATGACAACGTTGAAGACTCTGATGGTAGAGTTGGATGCAATATTCCATAAAGAACATTAGAAAGGTGGAACGATCCATTGGAAAAAGAATTTAGCAAAGAAGAGATGGTAAAAGAAGCCGTGGAGGAAGCAAAAAAAGCGGCTAAAGAGCAGCAGACAGAGATGGAAGAGACAGCAGAAGAGGTAACTGACGAAGAACTTGCGGAAGAGAAAGATTCAGAAGCAGGGGAAGACGGGGCAGAAAAGAAAGACAAGAAGTTATTCAAACGCAAACCGAAAAAAGATAAAAAGGATGAGCAGATTGAAGAACTTACTGATAGACTGACAAGACAGATGGCAGAATTTGATAATTTCCGCAAGCGTACAGAGAAAGAAAAATCAGCGATGTATGAAGTGGGAGCAAAGGATATTATCGAAAAGATATTGCCGGTGATTGACAATTTTGAAAGAGGTCTTAGCGCAGTGACAGAAGAACAAAAGGATGATTCTTTTGTGACAGGTATGGAGATGATCTATAAACAGATCATGACAACGCTCGACGGAGTCGGGGTAAAAGTAATTGAGGCAGTAGGACAGGAATTCAATCCGGATCTACACAATGCAGTGATGCATGTGGAAGACGAGGAAGCAGGTGAGAATATCATCGTAGAAGAATTCCAAAAAGGATACACCTATAGAGACAGTGTCGTAAGACACAGTATGGTAAAAGTAGCAAACTAATTTAGGAGGACAAAATCATGGGAAAAATTATTGGTATTGACTTAGGAACAACAAACAGCTGTGTAGCAGTTATGGAAGGTGGACAGCCAACTGTTATCGCCAACACAGAAGGTGCAAGAACAACACCATCGGTAGTAGCATTTACAAAGACAGGAGAACGTCTCGTAGGGGAACCTGCAAAACGTCAGGCAGTTACAAACGCTGACAAGACAATCTCTTCTATTAAAAGAGAGATGGGTACAGATCACAAAGTATCTATCGATGATAAAAAATACTCTCCACAGGAAATTTCAGCAATGATTCTTCAGAAACTGAAAGCAGATGCAGAAGGGTATCTTGGAGAAAAAGTATCAGAAGCAGTTATCACAGTACCGGCTTACTTTAATGATGCTCAGCGTCAGGCAACAAAAGATGCTGGTAAAATTGCAGGTCTTGATGTAAAACGTATCATCAACGAACCAACAGCAGCAGCACTTGCATATGGTCTTGACAACGAAAAAGAACAGAAGATTATGGTATATGACCTTGGTGGTGGTACATTCGACGTATCTATCATTGAGATTGGTGACGGTGTTATCGAAGTATTATCTACAGCCGGAGACAACAGACTTGGTGGAGATGACTTTGACCAGAAGATCACAGATTACATGTTAGCAGAGTTCAAACGCATGGAAGGTGTGGATCTCTCTACAGATAAGATGGCGCTTCAGAGATTAAAAGAAGCAGCAGAAAAAGCGAAAAAAGAACTTTCATCTGCAACTACAACAAATATCAACCTGCCATTTATCACAGCGACAGCAGAAGGTCCAAAACATTTTGATATGAACCTTACAAGAGCAAAATTTGATGAATTGACACATGACTTGGTAGAGAGAACAGCAGAACCTGTTACAAGAGCATTGTCAGATGCAGGTCTTACAGCTTCTGAATTAGGTCAGGTATTGTTAGTCGGTGGTTCTACACGTATTCCGGCAGTACAGGATAAAGTAAAACAGCTTACAGGAAAAGAGCCAAGCAAATCCTTAAACCCAGATGAATGCGTTGCTTTAGGAGCTTCTGTTCAGGGGGGAAAATTAGCAGGAGATGCAGGTGCAGGCGACATTCTTTTACTTGATGTAACTCCACTTTCATTATCTATTGAGACAATGGGTGGTATTGCTACAAGATTGATTGAGAGAAATACAACAATTCCTACAAAGAAGAGTCAGATTTTCTCTACAGCAGCAGACAATCAGTCAGCAGTAGATATCAATGTCGTACAAGGTGAAAGACAGTTTGCAAGAGATAACAAATCTCTCGGCCAGTTCAGACTTGACGGTATTGCTCCGGCTCCACGCGGAATTCCTCAGATTGAAGTTACATTTGATATCGATGCAAACGGTATTGTAAATGTATCTGCAAAAGATTTGGGAACAGGAAAAGAGCAGCACATTACAATCACAGCAGGATCCAACATGTCAGATTCAGATATCGACAGAGCTGTAAAAGAAGCTGCTGAGTTTGAAGCACAGGATAAAAAACGTAAAGAAGCAATCGACGCAAGAAACGATGCAGATGCAATGATCTTCCAGACAGAGAAAGCACTTTCAGAAGTTGGAGATAAAATTGATGCAACAGAAAAGGCAACTGTAGAAGCGGATATTCAGGCATTGAAAGATACTTTGGCAAAATCAAATCCAGAAGAGATGACAGATGCTCAGGTAGAGGAGATTAAAGCTGGTAAAGAAAAACTGATGGCAAGTGCACAGCAGTTATTTACAAAGATGTATGAACAGGCTGGAGCCGCAGCAGGTGCAGCAGGAGCTCAAGGAGGACCAACACCAGAAGCAGGTCCGGCACCGGAAGGATTTAACGGAGACGATGTTGTAGACGGCGATTACAAAGAAGTCTAGAGCGCTTAGTGCGAAGACTGTTCGAGCGAGCTTAGCGAGATGAATAGGGTTCTGCGGAATTTGAGTAAAATCAGGTTTCGCAGAACTTCCTTATGAAAAAATAGAAAGGTTAAAAAGTTATGGCTGAAACGAAGAGAGATTATTATGAAGTGCTTGGCGTTGACAGGAATGCAGATGATGCAGCATTGAAAAAAGCGTATCGGGCATTGGCCAAAAAATACCATCCGGATATGAACCCGGGAGATAAGGAAGCAGAAAAGAAATTCAAAGAGGCATCAGAAGCGTATGCCGTACTTAGTGATGCCGAAAAACGTCGTCAATATGATCAGTTTGGTCATGCAGCATTTGAAGGCGGGGCAGGCGGAGCTGGTGGCGGCTTCGGCGGTTTCGATTTCAACGGTGCGGATTTTGGAGACATTTTCGGAGATATTTTCGGAGATTTGTTTGGAGGAGGTCGCCGTGGAGGTCGTGCTGGCAATGGACCGATGCAGGGGGCAAATATCCGAAAAGGTGTAAGGATTACATTTGAAGAAGCTGTATTCGGATGTGAAAAAGAATTGGAAGTGGTCATCAAGGACCCATGTACAACATGTAACGGAACAGGTGCAAAACCCGGAACTTCTCCGGCGACTTGCCCAAAATGTGGTGGAAAAGGTCAGGTTGTATATACTTCTCAGTCCTTCTTTGGAACCGTACAGAATGTACAGACTTGTCCGGATTGTCATGGCACAGGGAAAATTATCAAAGAGAAATGTTCTGATTGTGCTGGAACAGGTTATGTGGCAAGCAAGAAGACGATACAGGTATCCATTCCGGCAGGTATCGATAATGGACAAAGTATCCGAATCCGTGGAAAAGGAGAACCGGGAACAAACGGTGGTCCAAGAGGCGATCTGCTGGTAGAAGTAACGGTGTCGAGACATCCTGTTTTTGGACGTCAGGATATGCATATTTTCTCGACAGCACCGATTTCATTTGCACAGGCGGCACTCGGTGGAGATGTGCGTATTAAGACGGTGGATGGAGATGTTCTATATAATGTAAAACCAGGAACAAAGACAGACACAAAAGTACGTCTCAAAGGAAAAGGTGTACCATCGCTTCGCAACAAACAGGTTCGAGGAGATCACTATGTGACACTTGTCATCCAGACACCGGAGAAACTGAGTGCGGAAGCGAAAGAAGCGCTTCGTAAATTCGATGCACTGACTGGAAACACATTGAATCAGGATATCGATTTCGAGAAGACGGATAAGAAAAAAGGAAAGAAAAAAGGATTTATGGATAAATTAAAAGAGTCCTTTGAAGATTAGTGAGGAGGTACATAAGTACCTCCTTGTTTTAGTGGGCGGTCAGGACGACGACAGTACGTGCTCCGATCAGATAATCATTGCCGACATGGGACATCTGTTCTTTTTCAAACGTGCATCCGCTAGTGTCTGACAGGGAGGTGTCCACAGCAAGATGCCATTGCAGCGGTTTTGGAAGCTTTGGCAAATGGATGAGAATGGACTCCCAATAGGGATTGACAGCGAGGTAGACAATGTCTTCCGAGTCCTGTTTTTCATCGTGACCGGCGAACATGGTGCATACTATTTTGGAATCTTGAGTGAAATTATCATCCCACGGCGTGACACCGTGCTGGCTGATCGGTGGAAATCCGCAATGGCTTTGTGCGATGCTTTTTCGTATCGCCGGGTGATTGTGGCGAAAATGAATCATATATTTACAAAATTCAAAGATATCTCGATGAGTATCAATTAATTTCCAGTCAAGCCAAGAGGTCAAATTGTCTTGACAATAGGGATTGTTGTTGCCAAACCGGGTGTCACAGAATTCATCGCCGGATAAGAACATTGGAGTCCCACGGCTGCACATCAATACAGAGAACGCGTTTTTGATCATACGGTAGCGGAGCTTTAAAATCAAAGCATCTTTTGTGTCGCCCTCTGCGCCGCAGTTCCAGCTCCGGTTGTCGTCACTACCGTCTGTGTTGTTCCAGCCGTTCGCTTCGTTGTGCTTGTGATTGTATGAGTACAAATCATATAATGAAAAACCATCATGACAGGTGATAAAGTTGATAGAAGCATTTGTTCCACGTTCAAATGGATTGTATAAATCACTGGATCCGGAAATCCGAAGCGCGGCTTCTGGCGCTTTCCAGTACCCTCCTTTTAGAAAGTCGCGCAGATCGTCCCGGTACTTTCCGTTCCATTCCGACCAACGCTTCCAGGAAGGAAAATTTCCTACCTGATAGAGACCGCCTGCATCCCATGCTTCCGCAATCAATTTCACATCACCGAGAATCGGATCAAAAGCTAGTGTCTGCAAAAGAGGAGGCTTATCCATCGGAGTTCCATCTTCATTGCGACCAAGGATTGAGGCAAGATCAAAACGAAAACCATCCACCCGGTATGTCGTAACCCAGTATCGTAGACATTCCACAATCATCTGTTGGACAACCGGATGATTGCAGTTGACGGTATTTCCACAACCACTGAAATTATAATAGTTTCCATCCGGAGTGAGCATGTAATACACATTATTGTCAATCCCCTTGAAGGAGAAAAACGGTCCATCTTCATTGCCCTCGGCAGTATGATTGAATACGACATCCAGGATGACTTCAATACCGTTTTCTTTGAGTGTCTTTATCAGTTGCTTTAATTCTGTACCGACATGATTGTATTCTCTGTCAGATGCGTAGCTTGTATTTGGTGCAAAAAAGCTGACGGTGTTGTAGCCCCAGTAATCAAGCAGTTCCCTTCCATCAATCACACGGTGATCCCGCATCTCATCAAATTCAAAAATGGGCATTAGCTCGACTGCATTGATTCCAAGTTCTTTCAAATATGGGATTTTCTCCATAATTCCGTGAAATGTGCCGGGATGCGCAACACCGGAAGAAGCATCTTTTGTAAAACCGCGTACATGCATTTCGTAAATGACCAGATCTTCCATGGGGATAATCGAAGGTTTGGTAATCCCCCAGTCAAAATTGTTTTTCACAACCCTGCCCCGGTATCCAAGAAATGCATCCGGTTTTTGTCCCCATTCACTTTGTCCGACGACAGCTTTGGCATACGGATCCAGAAGTGGTTTGTGTTTATCAAATAGAAGACCCTTTTTCTTATCATAAGGACCGTCAAGACGAAAAGCATATTGAAAATCTTCCACATCAAGGTCAAATACAATCATGGAAAAAACATTTCCGATGCGGTAGTTGTCAGGGTATTTTAAAATAGCAAATGGTTCTTTTGCATAAGGCTCATAAAGCAGAAGTTCGCAAGAAGTGGCACCTTGTGAGTGGATGGTAAAACATACGCCGTCAGAAAGTGCGGTTGCTCCATTTATATCAAAGAATCCGGGGCGAATTCGAAACCCCTCTAAAGTATCAAGAGGAACCATGTGGTCTGAGTGTATCATTGATTTTTGCATAAGTCGTCCTCCTTTGTCTGGAATTGAGTTGTCTAACAATATGACTATATTGTAGCATAATTTTAGAGAATAAACAAAATAAAAATAAATAGTACAAGAGTGCTGTTTGTGTTAAAATAGAACGCAAAGAAAGCGTGGCACTGAAGATGTGTATCACGATTTCAAGGTGCAAATTATAGAAATAAGGAGAATAGAGATGTTACTATTAAATAAGAAAGATATTGAAAAGTCAGTTGATTTGGACGGAATGATGGATCAGATCGAGGAGGCATATAAGATCTTTGAATCGGGAGCTTACTATATGCCGCCAAGACCGACAGTGGAGCATGATAATAAGACACTGATTTACATGCCGTGTTATACCAAAGACAGTTTGGGGACAAAAATGCTTACGATTTTTCCGGAAAATGCAAGTCTTGGACTTCCGTCAATTGATGGACTGGTGTTGATGAATGATCCAAAGACAGGAAAACCGCTGGCAATTTTGGATGGACAGACAGTGACGGCATACCGAACAGGAGCTGTCGGCGGAGTCGGTATCCGGCATTTGTCGAGAAAAGATTGCCACACGGTGGGAATTGTAGGCGCAGGCGTACAGGGATTTCATCTGGCGCTGTATGCATGCAAGGCGAGAGAGATCCACACTGTCTATGTGTTCAATCACAGTGGACGGGACTTGACAGATTATCTGGCACGTTTAGAAAAAGCGATTGATAATCCGGGGACAAAAGTGGTACAATGTAATACGGTGGAGGAACTGGTACGAAGCAGCGAAATTATCTGTACTGCAACACCATCTGAGACAGCAGTGCTGCCAAATGATAAAGAGCTGTTAAGTGGAAAATGCATTATTGCAATCGGTTCTTATACACCGACAATGCGCGAGATTCCAGATGTTGTATTTGAGCTGGTGGATGACGTTTATGTGGAACTGGAATATGCCTGTGAAGAGAGCGGGGACTTAAGTCAGCCGCTGGCAGACGGGATTCTGACAAAAGACAGAGTTCGGTATATGCATGAACTGATCGATTCAGACATAGATGAAGATGCACTTACTCAAAAGACAACATATTTCAAGTCAGTCGGTATGGGGCTGTTTGATGTGTGTATAGCACAGAGATTAATGGACGATGCCAATCAAAAAGGAATCGGGCAGCAGATTGAGTTTTAAGTAACAGTTCGGCTGATTTGAGTTTTAGCAGTTGAACGGTTGCAAATGATGAGATAAAGGAGACAGGATTATGAAAGTAGTAGCAACAGAAAAAGCACCAAAAGCATTGGGACCATATTCACAGGGATATGTACATAACGGTATTTTTTATTCAGCGGGGCAGATTCCAATCAATCCTGAGACAGACACTGTGGAGGCAACAGATATTGCAGGACAGACAGAGCAGGTGTGCAAAAACTTTGCAGCTGTGTTGGAAGCAGCTGGAACTTCATTTGACAAAGTTTTAAAGACAACATGTTTCTTGAGCGACATGGGCGACTTTGCAGCATTCAATGAAGTGTATGCAAAATATTTTACATCAAAGCCTGCGAGAAGCTGTGTGGCAGTTAAGACATTACCAAAAAATGTACTTTGTGAAGTGGAACTAATCGCGGTTGTAGAAGAATAGGAAGGAAATCAAGATGGCAGAACAGGAAAATAACGGAGCATGCTCTTCTGAGAGCTGTTCTAGCTGTGCACACTCAGATTCTTGTGCGAGCAAGAAAGTAGATATGACAGTGCCGGCAAATGAATACACACATGTTAAAAAAGTAATCGGTGTGATCAGTGGAAAAGGCGGAGTTGGAAAATCGATGGTTACAGCCTCGCTTGCAAGACTTATGAGAGAGCAAGGTTATTCGGTGGGAATTTTAGATGCAGATATCACAGGTCCATCTATTCCGAAGATGTACGGAATCCATGAGCACGCGATGGGAACAGAAGTTGGAATGTTTCCGTGTATTGCAAAAGATGAGACAAGAATTATGTCTGTCAATCTTTTGTTGGACAGTGAGGACACACCGGTGATTTGGAGAGGCCCGGTCATTGCAGGTGTTGTAAAACAGTTCTGGAATGAAGTACTCTGGGGAGATTTGGATTACTTATTCGTAGATATGCCACCGGGAACAGGGGATGTGCCATTGACAGTGTTCCAGTCTTTGCCGGTAGATGGAGTGGTCATCGTGACATCGCCGCAGGATCTTGTTCAGATGATTGTGAAAAAGACCTACTATATGGCAAAACAGATGAATATTCCGATTATCGGAGTTGTTGAGAATTACAGTTATTTGGAATGTCCGGATTGCGGAAAGAAAATCTCTGTATTCGGAGAAAGCCATATTGATGAGATTGCAAAAGAACTTGGCATGAGTGTACTTGGGAAAATGCCAATCGATCCGAAGCTTGCCGAGATGGTGGAAGCAGAGAAATTCTATGAAGTGAAAAATGAATATTTGAAAGATGCAGTGGAAAGACTGCAGTAGCAAAGAAGACGTATGAGAGAGAATCTTGTGCGTCTTTTTTTTCGCAAGCGAAGATCTTAAAACTGCAGAAAATTTGAAATCGCTATTGCAAACGTTTGTTCTGTATGGTAGTATAAAAACAGAACATATATTCGTGCGAAGAGGAGCGAAAAGATGAAAATCACAGAACAGATGTCTCTTTTAGAAAAACTGAATATTTTATCAGATGCGGCGAAATACGATGTGGCATGTACATCGAGCGGAGTTGACAGACAGAACGATGGCAATGGAATAGGGAACTGTGCGAAGGCTGGAATTTGTCATAGTTTTTCAGCAGATGTAAGATGTATTTCATTATTGAAGATTTTGTTTACAAATGAATGTATTTATGATTGTAAATATTGCATTAACCGTTCTTCAAATGATGTGAGAAGAGCATCTTTCACTCCGGATGAAGTATGTACTCTGACAATTGAATTTTACCGCCGGAATTATATAGAAGGATTGTTTTTGAGTTCCGGAATTCTGCATAGTCCGAATTATACGATGCAATTGATTTATGAGACGCTTTATAAGTTAAGGACAGAGTTCCATTTTCAGGGATACATTCATGTAAAGGCAATTCCAGGAGCGGATCAGGAACTGATACAAAGAACAGGATTTTTGGCAGACAGGATGAGCGTGAATTTGGAGCTTCCGACAGCAGAAGGACTTAAAAAGCTTGCTCCACATAAGAATAGAAAAAATATATTGGCGCCGATGCGTCTTGTGCAGAGCAAGATGGCTGAGAATCAGAATGAGGTAGCAGTCTATCGGAATGCGCCGCGGTTTGTTCCGGCAGGACAGAGTACGCAGATGATCATCGGAGCTACTCCGGAGACGGATTTTCAGATTATCAATGTTGCAGAATCTCTTTATAAAAAGTTTGAATTGAAACGCGTGTTTTATTCTGCATTTATCCATGTGAATGAGGATGAACATCTTCCGGCAAGAACAGGAGACGGTCCTCCATTGTTGCGGGAACATCGCTTGTATCAGGCTGACTGGTTGCTGCGATATTATGGATTTGAGGCGAAAGAATTGCTGTCTGAAAAGAACCCGAATTTCAATGTGTTGGTAGATCCCAAATGCAATTGGGCACTGGAACATCTGGAATGTTTTCCGGTGGAAGTCAATCGAGCTGATTATCATATGCTTTTGCGGGTTCCGGGAATCGGGTATAAATCTGCTGGAAGAATTGTCAAAGCAAGAAGAATGGGAACATTGGATTTTCCGGATTTAAAGAAGATGGGGGTTGTGTTAAAGAGAGCGTTATATTTTCTGACCTGTAATGGAAAGATGATGTATCCGACGAAGATAGAACAAGATTATATTTTGCGCAATCTACTTCATGTAGGGGAAAAACTGCCGCTTACAGTAGAACAGATGAACTACAGACAATTGTCGTTATTTGATGATGTAAGCTTTGGGAGCGAACGGGCAAAACAAAACAGAGTGGATAAAGTTTTTAGGTAATGGAGAAGATGATATGAAGCAGATTTTTGTATGCAATGATACGATTACAGGAATTTTTTCGGCAATTTACGATGCGTGGAAGATTGTACTCTCTTTTGGAGAGACTGGGATTGCACTGAAAGGGATGATGAACCAGGAACTTTTTTGTGAATACACTGAAAGTGTGGAGAGTGAGAAAAAGGCAATTGCAGTGGAGAATATGATAAAAAAGAATCTGGGGATGGAGGTGTACCGGAATATTTATTATGCAATATTGGCAGAGGATGCAAAGAAGGCGAATGCAGTTCTTGGAATGATGCAGGAGGCGAGGCGAATACACGATAAAAGGAAGATTATGGAGCATTTGTCGCACGAGCAGGTTAGAAAAGTGTTCGAGCTAAAGAGAACAGTGGAGAATGAAGCGCACTGTTTTCAGGAATTTATCCGTTTTTCTGAGTTGGAGAGTGGAGTGCTTTTTTCGAAAATTGCACCTAAAAATCAAGTGCTTACATGCATCGCAGATCATTTTGCAAATCGTTTGCCGTTAGAGAACTGGATGATCTATGATGAGACCCACCAGATGTTTCTGATACATCGCAAACAGCAGAATTGGTTTCTTGTTTGGAATGAAAAATTGAATAAAGAAAAGATAAACAGGGTATCCTATGCAGAGAACACGTACTCCGAACTTTGGAAGGGCTTCTTTGAAAATATATCAATAGAAGAAAGAGAGAGTTACCAGAGACAGAGACAACATTTACCGATTCGGTTTCGTGGAAATATGGTTGAATTTGTACGATAATCGACAAAAAATGAGTTCTAATTATACAATTCGACGATTGACGACAAGCGATTGAATTGGTATAATAAAAAAATGTGTTTAGCAATACCATGAAAGGAGTGATCACAGTGGACAAGAAGTTTCAAATAAGACTATCTGCTACCGAAGACGTAAAAGAATTTGTAAGAGCAGCTGGGCAGTGCGACTTTGACATCGATGTATTTTATAACCGTGTGGTAATTGATGCTAAATCTATTCTAGGAGTTCTAAGCTTAGATTTGACTCAGCCTCTGACTGTTCAGTATGGTGGACAGAATGATAATTTTGAAAAGACATTAAGAAAATTTGCAGCATAGATATGTGATGGAAGGAAGCTCTGAATCTTTTGCGGTGTAAGCCGAAGATTTGGGGCTTTTCTTTTACACATGGATAAATAAACATGCTATAATGAGGCGGGAGGAAATACAGATGGAAGAGAAGATAATTCGTATTTCTGTTCGCAATTTGGTAGAGTTTATATTGCGGGAAGGCGATATTGATAATAGAAAAGCGGGGCTGCCAGATAAGGAGGCAATGCAGCTTGGTGGAAGAATTCACCAGAAGATTCAAAGACAGATGGGATCTGACTATCATGCGGAGGTTCCGTTAAAGATTACGGTTCCCTGTGATGGATTTGCGATTCAAATAGAGGGAAGAGCAGATGGAATTCAGAAGACAGCAGATGGAGTTGTGGTTGATGAGATCAAAGGAGTCTTGCGTGAGCTGGAATATATTGAGAAGCCCGTCAGCGTGCACCTTGCACAGGCAAAATGTTATGGGTATATCTATGGAAAACAGCAGGAACTGGATAGCATTACAGTACAGATGACATATTGTCAGATGGAGACAGAGGAAGTGAAGCGTTTTCAGGAGATATTTTTGATTGAGGAATTGGAGAGATGGTTTTTCAATATTGTGATGCAATATGAGAAGTGGGCACGCTTTCAAGTCGAGTGGAGGCAGACAAGGGATGCGACAATAAAGGAGGCAGAATTTCCATATCCTTACAGAGAGGGGCAAAGAGAGCTTGTGACATCTGTCTACCGGACAATTCTGAGGAAGAAAAAATTATTTATTCAGGCGCCTACCGGTGTAGGAAAGACGATGGCAACTATATTCCCAGCGGTGAAAGCGGTAGGAGAAGGACTGGGGGATAAGATTTTTTACCTGACGGCGAAGACCATTACAAGAACCGTGGCAGAGCAGGCATTTCAGATTCTAAAAAAGAATGGTCTGCAGTATAAAGTTGCCACATTGACCGCGAAAGAGAAAATCTGTTTTTGTGAAAAGGCGGAATGCAATCCAGATGTATGTCCATATGCAAAGGGGCATTTTGACCGGGTGAATGATGCAGTTTATGAAATGATCACTACGATGGAGGAGATGAGCCGGGAGAATATAGAGACTCAGGCGAAAAAGCATAAGGTATGTCCGTTTGAGATGGGACTGGATGTGTCGTTGTGGGTGGATGCCATTATCTGTGACTATAATTATGTGTTTGATCCGAATGCACATTTGAAGAGGTTTTTCTCAGAGGGGAAAAAGGGAGAATACTTATTCTTGATTGATGAGGCACATAACCTTGTGGAGCGTGGCAGGGAGATGTACAGTGCGGTTCTCTATAAAGAAGAGTTTTTACAGATGAAAAAAGCAGTCAGATATGAGAGTGTGAAACTGACACGGCAATTAGCGGGATGCAATCAAATGTTGCTGGAGATGAAAAGAGAGTGCCAGACATATAAAGAATATAATAGTATTTCCCATTTTGCGTTGAAATTGTTGAATGTAATGAATGGTCTGCAAAAGCTTTTGGAAGAGAAGGAGCAGGTAGATGAGGAAGTTTTAGAGTTCTACTTTCATGTTCGGAACTTTCTTAACATATATGAAGAAGTGGATGAAAATTATGTGATTTATACAGAATTGGAGGAAGACGGAGACTTTAAGTTGAAATTATTCTGTGTGAATCCGGCAGTAAAATTACAAAATTTTTTAAGTCAGGGCAACAGTACTGTGTTCTTTTCGGCAACACTTTTGCCCATCCGGTATTATAAAAAGTTGTTGAGCGTAGAGACGGATGACTATGCGGTGTACGCACATTCGCCGTTTAAAGAAGCGAATCGCCTTTTAGTGTTGGGACAGGACGTCAGTACAAAGTACACAAGGCGCGGATATGAGATGTATGAGCTATTTGCAATTTATATCAAGAATGTCATGCAGGCAAAACCAGGCAATTATCTTGTGTTTTTCCCATCGTACCGATTTATGGAAGAAGTGCGGGAGACATTTGAGAGATACAGGACAGAAGAGATGTGTTGTATGATGCAGGAACAGAATATGAATGAACAGGACAGAGAAGCATTTTTACAGGAATTCGAAGCAGAAAGAGAAGGAAGTCTGGCAGGATTTTGTGTGATGGGAGGTATTTTTTCAGAGGGAATTGATTTGACAAAGGAGCGTCTGATTGGGGCGATGGTTGTAGGAACCGGACTGCCGCAGGTATGCAATGAACGTGAGATTTTAAAACAATATTTTGACAGGCATGGAGAAAATGGGTTCGACTATGCATATTTGTATCCGGGGATGAACAAGGTGCTTCAGGCGGCGGGGCGTGTTATACGAACGGAGGAAGACAAAGGGGTAATTGCACTTTTGGACGATCGCTTTGCAGGAAGAAGATATTTGGAGATTTTTCCAAGAGAGTGGAGAGAACTTACTTATTGTAATGTAAAGACAATCGGAGAGAAAGTAGAACGGTTTTGGAAAAACGCTTATATCGAACCGGAGTCTGATATAAGCGTCTGAAAAGGTTATTCAATAGGTTGGAAATAGTTTAAAAATTCCAAGGTTGCTTTCGATACCGGGACATGCTCATTGTGAACGACAACGAGTTGTCTTGTAGGAAGAACCTCATCAGTGTGAACCACAAACAGATCGTCGGAATCTTTCGGGACACAGTAATCCGGAATAAAGGCGATTCCCAATCCAATTTTAGCAAGGTCGATCAAAAGATCATTGCTGCTGAGTTCGATCTCAGGGACGAGATCCAGCTGATGTTTTTGGAAAAGACTGTGTAAAAATTCACTTGTCGTACTTTTTCGATCGAGCATCAAAATAGGATAGTTCAGTAAATCGCGTAACGATAAGGCTTTATCCTTCAGTTCTGCAAAAGAACGGTTGGCGATAAAGACATCTTTGAATTCCGCAATCTGTTTAAAAGAATAAAGATTGCTCAAATAGGAATTCGGGTAGTTGATGACAATCAGGTCTACCTGACCTGTCTCCAATAATTCTACACATTTGATTGAAGTTTGGTTTGTTACTTTAATATGTGCGTTTGGAAATTCTTTATGAAACCGTTCTAAATATGGAACTAAAAAATAACGACAAATCGTGTCACTTGCGCCGATGCGAATCTGTCCTCCGGTGGAAGAAGAATCAATCAGCTGTGATTCTCCGCGTTTGATCAGATTCATCGCAGGTTCCACATGACGAAGGAGAATCTCGCCTTCTGGTGTTAGCTGTACACGTTTTGTGCTCCGGATGAATAAGGTCTGGTCCAATTTTTTCTCCAACGCTTTGATTGATTGGCTGACGGCTGATTGAGAGATGAACAGCTGCTTGGACGCCTCTGAGAAGCTCAAGGTTGTCGCAACATAAAAAAATACTTTATATAACTCGTAATTGATATCCATTATTAGTCCTCCTTATAAAAGTACTGTTTTTATTATAAGGGGTAAAAGGTAGAATTACAATAGAGAATAGAAAATTTAGGAAAGGAAGATGAATGTATGAAGATAGTGCACTGGTTTTTTGGAATGACAGCAATTCTTTCTGTGATTGTCATCTTATTGATTTCCAGTTTTGAAATCGGAATTTACAGTGATTTTGGGTGGTATGAAAAGGAATATGAAAAATACAATGTCACGGAAGATTTGGAGATGAAGATGGATGATGTCATGGATGTGACAGAAGAGATGATGGCGTATCTGAGAGGAGACAGGGAGGATCTGGTTGTTTGGACAACTGTGAATGGAGAAAAACAGGAATTTTTTAATGATCGGGAAAAAGCGCATATGGTGGATGTACAGAATTTATTTTTGGGAGGTCTGACATTGCGTTTTGGTGCGATTATCGTGCTTGTGATTTCGTTGAGTGGATTGATTTTCACAAAAGGGAACTGGAAACGGATTTTGCCAAAATCATTTTTGACAGGTTTGGGAGCATTTCTTGTAATCTCAGGAGGTCTTGGAGTATTGTTTGCATCCGATTTTAATAAGTATTTTTTCTTATTTCATGAGATCTTTTTTGACAATGATTTATGGCTGTTGGATCCTGCAACGGATTTGATGATCCGAATGCTTCCCGAAGGATTTTTCTTTGATATGGTCATTCGGATAGGAAGTATTTTTATTGGTATGCTGGCAATACTACTCATTCTCAGTGTGCTTATTTTGCACAGACAGAAAGCGAATAAGAAAAACTTATAAGTGAGTTAAGATATATTAATTATACTAATGATGCGAAATGTGGTAGGATAAGGATAGTAGCCAAAATGGAATTACAGATGGAGGATAATATGAATAGTGTAAAACGTGTATATGTAGAAAAGAAACAAGAATTCGCAGTACAGGCAAAAGAGTTGAAACAAGAATTAAAAAGCTATTTGGGAATTCAGACGGTGGAAAATGTACGTGTGCTGATTCGCTATGACATTGAAAATATTTCAGATGCAACATTTGAGACGGCGTGCAATGGTATTTTTTCCGAACCGCCGGTAGACATTTTATATAAAGAAGAATTTGAAGTGAAAGAGGGAAGCAGAATTTTCTCGGTGGAATATTTGCCGGGGCAGTTTGATCAGCGTGCAGATTCTGCAGTGCAGTGTGTGCAGTTCATCAAAGAAGACGAGATGCCGGTAATCAAGTCAGCAACGACTTATGTCATTGAAGGTGCGATTACAGATGAAGAATTTGCCGCAATCAAAGCGCACTGCATCAATCCGGTAGATTCCAGAGAGACGGGTATGGAAAAGCCGGAGACATTGATTACACAGTTTGAAGAGCCGGAAGATGTAAAAATCTTTGACGGTTTTAAAGATATGGAAGAGGACAAGTTAAAAGAATTATATGATTCTTTAGGACTTGCCATGACATTCAAAGATTTTCTTCATATTCAGAACTATTTCAAGGGAGAAGAAAAGAGAGATCCTTCTATGACAGAGATCCGTGTGTTGGATACATATTGGTCTGACCACTGCCGTCATACAACATTCTCTACAGAATTAAAAGAAGTAAGTTTTGGAGAAGGCGATTATAAAGAACCAATCGTCAATGCATACAAACACTATTTGAATACACACAGTGAGATTTTTTCAGGAAGAGAAGATAAATTCGTATGCCTGATGGATCTTGCACTTATGGCAATGCGCAAATTAAAACGTGAAGGAAAGTTAGAAGATCAGGAAGAGTCTGATGAGATCAATGCGTGCAGTATCGTTGTTCCGGTAGTCGTTGACGGCGTGGAAGAAGAATGGCTTGTGAATTTTAAAAATGAGACACACAACCATCCGACAGAGATCGAACCGTTTGGTGGAGCAGCTACTTGCCTTGGTGGAGCAATCCGTGACCCATTGTCAGGACGTACTTATGTATATCAGGCAATGCGTGTGACCGGTGCAGCAGATCCGACGGTGTCCGTAAAAGAGACAATGAAAGGGAAATTGCCGCAGAAGAAATTGGTGACAGGAGCAGCGCATGGATACAGCTCTTATGGTAATCAGATTGGTCTTGCAACCGGTGCGGTAAAAGAGATTTATCATCCGGATTATGTGGCAAAACGTATGGAGATCGGCGCTGTTTTAGGTGCGGCGCCAAGAAGAGCGGTTATCAGAGAGACATCGGATCCGGGAGATATCATTATCTTATTGGGTGGACGTACAGGACGCGACGGTTGTGGTGGAGCAACAGGTTCTTCTAAAGTACATACAGAAGAGTCTATCGAGACATGTGGAGCAGAAGTTCAAAAAGGAAATCCACCGACAGAACGTAAAATTCAGCGTCTGTTCAGAAGAGAAGAAGTAAGTAAATTAATTAAAAAGTGTAATGACTTTGGTGCCGGTGGTGTGTCTGTTGCAATTGGTGAGCTGGCAGATGGACTTCAGGTGAATTTAGATAAGGTGCCGAAAAAATATGCAGGTCTTGACGGAACAGAGATTGCGATCTCTGAATCACAGGAGCGTATGGCTGTTGTCGTTGATCCGAAAGATGTAGAGCAATTTTTGGCATATGCAAAAGAAGAGAACTTAGAGGCTGTAGAAGTGGCTGTTGTGACAGAGACTCCAAGATTAGTATTGTCATGGAGAGGAAAAGAGATTGTTAATATTTCCCGCGCATTCCTTGATACAAACGGTGCACATCAGGAGACAACAGTAGCAGTTGACATTCCGAACAGAGAAGACAGTATTCTTGTGAAAGAGGATGTCGATGATGTAAAAGAAAAATGGTTGGATACCTTAAAGGACTTAAATGTATGTTCTCAGAAAGGTCTTGTAGAGATGTTTGACGGTTCTATCGGGGCGGGCTCTGTATTTATGCCGCACGGTGGAAAATACCAGATGACAGAGACACAGGCTATGGTTGCAAAATTACCGGTATTGACCGGAAAATGTGATACAGTGACTATGATGAGTTATGGATTTGACCCGTATCTGTCAAGCTGGAGTCCATATCATGGTGCAGTTTACGCAGTGCTTGAATCTGTGGCGAAAATTGTGGCAAACGGTGGAGATTACAGTAAGATTCGTCTTACATTCCAGGAATATTTCCGCAGAATGACAGAAGATCCGTCAAGATGGAGCCAGCCATTTGCAGCGCTTCTTGGAGCATATGATGTACAGCTTGGACTAGGACTTCCATCTATCGGTGGAAAAGACAGTATGTCAGGAACGTTCCAGGATATAGACGTGCCTCCGACACTTGTATCATTTGCAGTGGATGTGGCAGAGCAGAAAGACATCATCACACCGGAATTAAAAAAAGCAGGTAACAAGTTAGTATGGCTTCGTGTGGAAAAGGATCAGTATGATCTTCCGGTATATGCTCAGGTAATGGATCAGTATGGTAAATTCAGAGAGGATATCCAAAACGGAAACATCGTATCCGCTTACGTATTAGACAGACACGGTATTGCAGCAGCTGTCAGCAAGATGGCATTTGGTAACGGTATGGGTGTGAAGATTGAAAGCAATGTGGATAAGAGAGAGCTGTTTGCACCTGCATTTGCTGATATCATTGCAGAAGTACCGGCAGAAAAAGTATCAGAGCTTGCAATTACATATACAGTCATCGGTGAAGTGACAGATAAAGCAGCGCTTGAATATGGTGACGTGACAATCGAATTGAAAGAAGCAGTTGATACATGGAAAGCTCCGCTTGAAAAAGTATTCCCAACTGTTTCAGGACAGACGAAGGCGAAAGCTGTGCAAGAACAACTGTTCAACACAGACAGCATCCATATCTGCAGCCATAAGATTGGACAGCCAACTGTATTTATTCCTGTATTCCCAGGAACAAACTGTGAGTATGACAGTGCAAAAGCATTTGAACGTGCCGGAGCGAAAGTAATCACAAAAGTGTTCAAAAATCTGGATGCAGCAGATATCCGTGATTCTGTCGCTGAGTTTGAAAAAGCAATTGCACAGGCACAGATGATCATGTTCCCGGGGGGATTTAGTGCGGGAGATGAACCAGATGGTTCTGCAAAATTCTTTGCAACTGCATTCCAAAATGCGAAGTTGAAAGAAGCGGTAGAAAAATTATTGAACGAACGTGACGGTCTTGCACTTGGTATCTGTAACGGATTCCAGGCGTTGATCAAGTTAGGATTGGTTCCATACGGAAAAGTTTGTGGACAGACAGCAGCATCTCCGACACTTACTTACAATACAATCGGACGTCATATTTCGAAAATGGTATATACAAAAGTTGTGACAAACAAATCACCTTGGCTACAGGGAGCTGAGCTTGGCGGAGTTTATACAAACCCGGCATCTCACGGAGAAGGACGTTTTGTTGCATCAGAAGAAGTGTTGAATGAATTATTCGCAAACGGACAGGTTGCAACACAGTATTGTGATCTGAATGGAACAATCACAATGGATGAAGAGTGGAATCCAAATGGCTCTTACAGAGCGATCGAAGGTATCACAAGCCCGGATGGACGTGTACTTGGGAAAATGGCTCACTCAGAACGCCGCGGTGATTCTGTTGCGATCAATATTTACGGAGAACAGGATCTGCAGATCTTTGAATCCGGTGTGAAATATTTTAAATAAGAATAGAGTGTTATAGTTTCTATATCAGAAAAGGATACGATGCATATAAAAAAAGGGTGCATCGTATCTTTTTATTTGGTATGATAAGAAGGAAAGAGAGGAAAAGAGATATTTATGAAAGAGAAATTGGAAAAATCGGGTTCTTTTATGATTACACTTCTGCTGCTTTCGGTGGCAACAGGGATTGGCTGGGTATTTCGTATTTTGCATTTCCCGGAGACGAATATTGTAATTGTCTATATTTTATCGGTAGTTCTGACAGCGCGTTTCACGAAAGGACATGTTTACGGAATTATGTCATCGCTTATTGCGACATGTGCATTTAATATATTTTTTACGTTTCCATATTTTACATTGTCAGTGAACAATCCAACCTATTTGATTACGTTTACTGTTATGACGATCACATCTGTTGCGACAAGTACTTTGACGGCAAAGGTAAAACAGAAAGTGAGAGAGGCACAGGAAAAAGAGGTGGCGGCAAGGTCACTGTACCATTTGACGAACCGTTTGACGAATGCGGAAAATCTAAACGAGACGATTGAGATAGCGACAAAAGCAATTGGAAAAGTCGTAGATGGAGAGGTTTCTTGTATTTGTTTTGATGAGGAACAGGAGGAAAAAGAAGAACAAAAGGATCCGGCATTCGAGGAGTGGCAGATATGTGGAAAGAAGTCTGTATTAGGGATTGTTCGGATTCCTAAAGAGAATTCGGAGACATTAAGTGAATCTGAAAAAAAGATATTGCGTTCTATGATTGAGAGCACAGCGTTCGCGATGGATAGATTCCGAAGCGAGGCAGAGCGGATCAAGGTGGGAGAAGAGATTGCGCAAGAACGTTATAGAGGGAACCTGCTCAGAGCAATTTCCCACGATCTTAGAACCCCGCTTTCTGGTATTATGGGGACAAGTGAGATACTGATGGGAATGGCAGACAAACAGGATGAGCGGTATATGCTTGCAGAAAATATTTATAAAGATGCGGCGTGGCTACACGCACTCGTGGAAAATATCTTGAATTTGACGCGTATGCAGGATGGAAAGCTAGTATTGAAAAAGCAGATGGAAGCGGTGGAGGAAGTGATTGAGATGGCGGTAAAGGTCATCGGCAAAAGGGCTCCGGAACGCGATATTTTGATAGACATTCCCGAAGACATGTTGTTGGTACCGATGGATGCAAGGTTGATCGGGCAAGTGCTAGTCAATCTTTTGGATAATGCGGTGAAGCATACAAAAGTGGAAGAAGAGATTCGGTTGACTGTCTCAGTAGATGAAAAAGAAAAAAAAGCAGTGTTTTCAGTTGCTGATAAGGGCACGGGAATTGCAAAGGAAGATATTCCGAATATTTTTAAGATGTTTTATACAACGAACCAAAGAGGCGCGGATACAAGCAGAGGTATAGGGCTTGGACTTGCAATTTGTGAGTCAATCATAACTGCACATGGCGGAAAGATCTGTGTGCAAAACAGAAAAGATACAAAAGGGGCAGAATTTATATTTATACTGCCTATGGAGGAATAAGAGCATGATAACAAGAAGTGAAACAATTCTCATTGTGGAGGATGATACGCAGATCCGAAATTTTATAAGCTATGTGCTGCAGCAGGAAGGTTTTCCGCATTTGAGTGCAGGAACCGCTAAAAATGCACTATCTTTGCTTGTGACGAATCCGGTAGATCTGGTTCTTTTGGATTTGGGACTTCCGGATTGCGATGGGATGGATGTGATCAAAAAAATCAGAGAATGGTCAGAAATACCGATTATCGTCGTGTCGGCGAGGGATCAGGATCATGAAAAAGCGGCGGTGCTGGATACGGGAGCAGACGATTATCTGACAAAACCGTTTTCTACCACTGAGCTGATGGCGCGTATCCGAGTGGCGCTTAGACATTTGAAAAAGACAGGTACGGAAAGTGGGCAGGCAGTGCGCACGGTCGGAGGTCTGTCAATTGATTTAGAAAAACGACTTGTGTATTTAGATGGAGCAGAGATTCATGTAACTCCGCTGGAATACAATTTACTTACGCTCTTTTTTAAAAACGCGGGAAAAGTTTTGACGTCGCAGTATATCATCAAAGAAATTTATGGAATCAGCTATGGGACAGATACGCAGGCGCTGAGAGCATTGATGGCGGGACTTCGGAGAAAAATTGAGAAAAGTCCGGCAAAACCAAGATACATTTTGACCGAGATAGGAGTCGGTTATCGTTTGGTAAATGAATAGAATAGTGTAGAATATAAATACCGTTTTGGCATAAAAAAGCCAAAACGGTATTTTTTTCTCACAGGATTCTCACAGCATCACGCGGAACTCTCACACCCATCTCACAAAAAAGAGATTAATATAAGCATGCAAAGAAAAAGAGAGCAATAAGGAGGTCTTTGTCATGATGAAAATAAAGAATAGTGATAAAGAAGAGATGCAGAGGCTTTGCAATTTTGTGAGGGAGAATGTGGAGAAACACGATTATGAAAAATGTAAAGAAAAAATTATGCGTGCAATGAGTGAATTCCCACATGCGGCAGAACCGCACAATCTGATGGGGATTGTGTTGGAAAAAGAAGGAAATCATGTAACTGCAATGAGACATTTCCGAGCGGCATGGGAATTAGATCCTGCATATCTCCCAACAAGGGAGAATCTGGAAGCCTTTGGAGCGTTTCCACAAAATAGTCGCTACGTGTTTGATGAAAGCGACTGTAAAGATGTTATGAAACAAGGAGGAGAAAGAGATGATGGATCTTATTATGATTGGAATTTTACTTGGTAGTTTCGGATTGATCAAACTATTCGCTGATTTTTGCGAATCACAGATAGAGCCGAAAAAGAATGAAACGAATAGAGAGAGGTAAGAGACATGTTACAAATTATAGCTACACTGGCAATTTTTCTGATACTCGTCATTCCAATGGGAAAATATATGTACCACATTGCCACATATCAAAAAACATTTGCAGATAAGGTATTTAATCCGATTGATCATTTTATTTATAAAATCTGCGGCATCAAAGACGAGGAGATGGGCTGGAAAAAATATGCGCTCACCTTGGTGATGGTCAATGCAGTGATGGTGTTTGTCGGATATTTGATTTTAAGAATTCAGAATGTATTGTTTTTAAATCCTAACGGGATTGAAGGAATGGACGTAAGCCTTTCATTCAATACAATCATAAGCTTTATGACAAATACGAATTTACAGCACTATGCAGGAGAAAGTGGTCTTTCTTATGCGAGTCAGATGTGTGTCATCATCTTTATGATGTTCACTTCTGCAGCAAGCGGATACGCAGCATGTATGGCATTTTGCAGAGGCCTTTCCGGAAGAAAAATGGGAAATTTTTATAAAGATATGGTGAGAATCATAACAAGAATTTTGATTCCGGTATCACTGATCTTGGGATTGGTGTTAGTCAGCCAGGGAGTTCCACAGACACTGATGGGAAATGTGACAGTAAACACCATCGAAGGAAAGTTTCAGGATTTGGCAATGGGACCTGTGGCAGCGCTGGAATCCATCAAACATCTGGGAACAAACGGTGGGGGATTCTTTGGTGCAAACTCAACGACGCCTTTTGAAAATCCGACAATCATTTCGAATATGGTAGAATTGATTTCTATGATGATTCTTCCGGGAGCATGTGTTGTCACATTTGGACATATGCTGCATGACAGAAAAAAAGAGAAAAAAGAGATGCAGGCAGTAATGCCGACAAAAAAACGGATTCTGATGGGAAGACAAGGAGCGGTAATCTTTGGAGCAATGGCAATTCTTTTTGCAGTAGGACTCACACTTTGCTACCATTCAGAGATGGCAGGAAACCCTGTGATCAGTGACATGGGAGTAGATCAGACTGCCGGAAATATGGAAGGAAAAGAAGTTCGGTTTGGAGTGGCACAATCTTCGTTATTCACGACCGTTACGACTTCGTTTACGACAGGAACTGTAAACAATATGCATGACTCACTGACACCGCTTGGAGGACTGGTACCGTTGCTACATATGATGCTCAACTGTGTGTTTGGAGGAAAAGGTGTCGGTCTGATGAATATGGTTGTGTATGTCATCCTTGCAGTGTTCATCTGCGGATTGATGGTAGGGCGTACACCGGAATATTTGAATAAAAAAATTGAAGGAAAAGAAATGAAACTGGTTGCGATTGTCATCTTGATTCATCCGCTTTTAGTTTTAGGCTTTTCAGCATTGGCTGTGTCTGTCACAGGAGGTACGGATGGAATTACGAATCCGGGATTCCATGGATTTACGCAGGTGTTGTATGAATATGCTTCTTCGGCGGCAAACAATGGTTCAGGATTCGAAGGTTTGGCTGACAACAGCACATTCTGGAATGTGACGACCGGACTTGCGATGTTCTTCGGACGCTATATTGCGATTATCGCACAGCTTGCGATTGCAGGTTCACTTCTTGCAAAGAAGAAAGTGAATGAGACAATCGGAACATTACGAACAGATAATGTGACATTTATGATTATCCTTGTATTTATCGTCTACATTTTTGCAGCTTTGACATTCTTCCCGGCACTTGCATTGGGACCGATTGCAGAGCATCTGTCAATGTGGATGTGATAAAGCAAAGAAAAGGAGATTAGGGACATGGCTAAAAAGGAAAAGACGAAATTTATTACACCGGATATTATGAAATCTTCTATTATAGGAGCATTTCAAAAATTGGATCCGAGATATATGATAAAAAATCCGGTAATGTTTGTCGTAGAATTAGGATTTTTCATTACATTGGTGCTTACGATTTTTCCGACTTTATTCGGTGAAGGAGGAGAAAATCGAATTTATAATGGTATTGTGACAGTTGTTTTGTTTATCACGGTGTTGTTTGCAAACTTTGCGGAATCTGTGGCAGAGGGACGTGGAAAAGCACAGGCAGCAACTTTGAAGAAGACGAAAAAGGATACAAAGGCAAGAGTGATCCGCCAAAATGGCGAAGAAGAAATGATCTTTGCATCAGAGCTTCGAAAAGGTGATATCGTATTGGTGAAAATGGGGGAAGTCATCCCAAATGATGGTGAAGTCATCGAAGGAATCGCATCAGTAGATGAATCCGCAATCACAGGAGAGTCTGCTCCGGTAACCCGTGAATCGGGCGGAGATTTCTCTTCCGTGACAGGAGGAACAACAGTTGTATCTGACTGGTTAAAGATTCGAATTGTGGCAGAACCTGGGGAATCATTTTTGGATAAGATGATCGCTCTTGTAGAGGGGGCGTCCAGACAGAAGACACCAAATGAGATCGCGCTGAATACACTTTTGATCGTGTTGACAGTAATTTTTATGATCGTGGTTATCACGCTGTATCCATTTGCAAATTATTTGGGCGTAGAGATTCCGATATCATGGTCGATTGCGCTGATGGTTTGCCTGATTCCGACGACGATCGGAGGACTTCTCTCTGCGATTGGTATTGCAGGTATGGATCGTGTTACTCGCTTCAATGTTATTGCAATGTCCGGAAAAGCGGTGGAGGCTTGTGGTGACGTCGACACAATGATTTTGGATAAGACAGGAACTATCACATACGGAAACCGTCTGGCAGCAGAGTTTTATCCGGTTGAGGGTGTTGGAAAAGAAGAATTGATTCAGTATAGTGTACTTTCTTCGTTACTTGATGAGACTCCGGAAGGAAAATCTACGGTAGATCTTGGAAGACAGATGGGATGTGACACAGAAGCATTTCATACAGAGGGCATGAATTTTGTGGAATTTACAGCACAGACAAAGATGAGCGGTGTGGATTGCAAAGACGGAACGATTGTAAGAAAAGGCGCTTCGGATGCGATCAAGACATTTGTAAAGGAAAAAGGTGGAAACATTCCGAAAGATCTGGAAGAGATTGTAGCGGAGGTATCTAATCTCGGAGGAACACCGCTGGTTGTATGTGTCAATGAGAAAATTTATGGTGTGATTTATCTGAAAGATACAGTGAAACCAGGATTGGTAGAACGTTTTGAGAGACTTCGTGAGATTGGAATCAAAACAATTATGTGTACCGGAGATAATCCACTCACAGCTGCGACAATCGCAAAAGAAGCAGGAGTAGACGGATTTATCGCAGAATGTCGTCCAGAAGATAAAATCGAGGCGATTAAGAAGGAACAGGCAGAAGGAAAATTGGTTGCGATGACAGGTGATGGAACAAATGACGCGCCGGCGCTTGCACAGGCGGATGTCGGACTTGCGATGAATTCCGGCACACAGGCTGCAAAAGAAGCGGCTAATATGGTGGATCTGGATTCTGATCCGACAAAAATTTTGGAAGTGGTAGAGATTGGAAAACAGCTATTGATTACAAGAGGTTCTCTTACGACATTCAGTATTGCGAATGATATTGCAAAATACTTTGCAATCATCCCGGCAATGTTTACACTGGTACTTCCACAGATGCAGATTTTAAATATCATGCATTTGGCAACACCGGCAAGTGCAATCCTTTCAGCGTTGATCTTCAATGCCATTATTATTCCGGCGTTGATTCCGATCGCTATGAAAGGGGTCAAATATAAACCGATGAAAGCAGAAAGACTTCTTTTGAAAAATATGAGTATCTATGGACTTGGCGGAATTATTGTACCGTTTGTCGGCATCAAATTGATTGACATGATCGTTGCTCCGCTGCTTAGTATGATCGGAATGTAAGGAGGAAAATTCTATGAAGAAACTTGGAAAAATGTTAAGGAAATCCATTGTGTTTTGTTTTGTGATGATTGTGATCTGTGCATTTATCTATCCGTTTGCCTTGACAGGAATTAGTCAGCTTACAATGAAAAACAAAGCCAACGGGAATCTGATCGATAAAAACGGCGAACCTACTTCAAATGCAGAAGAGGCGGTCGGCTCTGAATTGATTGGACAGGATTTTACAGAAGACTATTTCTTTCATGGAAGAGTATCTGCTGTAAACTATAATACATATACAGAAGAGCAAAAAGAAAATGGAGAGTACAGTGGAGTTGCATCAGGAGGCTCTAATTATGGAAATTCGAATCCAGAGTTGGAAAAACGAATGGAGAAAGATTTGGAGACATTTTTAAAAGAGCATCCGGATGTAAAGAAAGAAGATATTCCGGCTGACTTACTTACAGCTTCCGGTTCCGGACTGGATCCACATATCAGCCCGAAAGCAGCGGAAGTTCAAATTGAAACAGTTGCAAAAAATTCTGGATTATCAGAAGAAAAAGTCAAAGAAATCGTAAAGAGTCATACAGAAGAAAAATTCCTTGGAATTTTCGGGGAAGAAAAAGTAAATGTACTGAAATGTAATTTGGATATTGCTGCAGCGATGGGGATCATATAATGGAAGAGATGCGACCGAATTCAGAACAGCTTCTCAGGAGGCTGAAGTATGAAGAAGAACAAAAACAGACGACACGTGGAAAATTAAAGATATTTTTAGGTTATGCTGCTGGCTCTGGAAAGACTTACACTATGCTGGAGGCGGCGCATGAGGCGAAAAAACATGGAATCGATGTCGTTGCCGGTTATATTGAGCCGCATGACAGACCAGACACTTTGAAGCTGACAGAAGGATTAGAGATGATACCGCCGCTTTGGATTGAATATAAGGGAGTGAAATTCCGGGAATTTGATCTAGAGCAGGCGTTGAAACGAAAGCCGAAACTGATTCTGGTAGATGAGCTTGCACATACCAATGTTGCTGGGTGCAGAAATCATAAGCGGTATCAGGATGTAAAAGAATTACTGAGAGCTGGAATTGATGTGTATACAACCATCAATATCCAGCATTTGGAGAGTTTGAATGATCTTGTAGGGACGATCACGCATATTGAGGTGCGGGAGAGAGTCCCTGATCGCATTTTTGACCATGCAGATCAGGTGGAAGTGATCGATATTGAGCCAGAAGATTTGATCAAGCGTATGCAGGAAGGAAAAATTTATCAAAAGCAGCAGGCACAGAGGGCGTTAGATCATTTTTTCCGAAGAGAAAAACTTGCGGCACTGCGTGAGATCACATTGCGAAGGACAGCAGATCGTGTGAACCGCATTGCGGAAGAAGAACGAAATATTATGGGAGATATGGAATATCATACTGGAGAACATGTGCTTGTATGTATCTCAGCTGCAGAATCCAGCCCAAAAGTAATTCGATCTGCTGCGCGGCTTGCATATGCTTTTCATGCAAAGTTTACAGGAATCTATGTAGAGACTCCGGAAATGCAGGAAGCAGGAGAAAAGACAAAACAGAACCTTCAAAATCACATGGAACTTGCACGTTCGCTCGGGGCAAAGATTGTGACGGTATTTGGTTCAGATATCGGCTTTCAGATTGCGGAGTATGCAGTTGTTGGAAATGTGTCAAAAGTGGTTCTTGGCAGAACAAATCACAGCCGTTTTATCCAAAAACCAAGACCGGAACTTTTGGAGAAGCTTAACAACCGGGCACCGAATATCGATGTCTATGTCATTCCGGATATCAAGCAGAAAAAGGTGCGCAAAAAGATGAATATCAGATCGGAGCGATGGGAAAAAAAGTGGAAACGAATTTTTTGGGGATTTGTTGCAATCACGGTTGTAATGATTTTGACTACGATGGTTGCTTTTGTCCTGCAGAAATGGAATCTCCCGGAATCCAATATTATTATGGTATACATTTTGGGGGTATTATTGTCATCTTATATCTCTGACAATAAATTGTTTGCGGTTTATTCTTCCTTGTTTAGTGTTCTGGCGTTTAATTTTTTCTTTACAGAGCCATATTTGTCTTTAAAAGCCTATGACAAGGGGTATCCGACTACGTTTTTGATGCTTTTTATTGTGGGGTTGTTTACAGCTGTTCAGACAAGAAAATTGAAACTGCAAAATAGGGAGAGTGTAAAGAAAGCATACCGCACAGAGATTTTATTAGAAAACAGCCAGAAGCTTCGACGTTGTAAATCAGAGATGGAAGTGTGGAACCAGGTGGCAGGACAGGTTGGAAAATTGCTGAATTTGTCTTTACTCATTTATCCGGTAAATGAAAAAGGACTCTTAAATGATGCACTTGTATTTCCGAAAAAAGGCGTGATGAAGGAGCAGCTTGAGTTCCTTTTGGATGCTCAGGAGCGTGCAGTGGCGCAGTGGTCAGCTGCAAATCATCATCGTGCGGGAACATGTACGCATACACTTCCGACTGCAAAGGCGATGTATATTCCGATTCAGAACGAAAAAGAAGTGAAAGGAATTCTTGGAATTTATTTGGAAGAACGCCGAAAATTACAGGAATTTGAATATGGACTGTTGATTGCAATGTTAAATGAGACCGGAGTAAAACTTCAAGATACATTTCACTGATAGTATGGTATAATATGTATAATTATAATCTGATAGGAGAGGTGTATGGGAGAACAAGGGGCAAAACGTCAGAATGACGGTTGGAAAGGAATTGGTGTCACAATAGCTATTCTGGCAATAGCAACCGGGATTGGAGCGATGTTTCGCTACCTGAGATTTACAGAAGCAAATATCTTGATTGTCTATGTACTTGGGGTTATGATCACTGCTGTAATTACGGCAAGCAGAATGTGGAGCGTGCTTTCTTCTCTTTGCAGTGTTCTGCTTTTTAATTTTTTGTATACGGAGCCTAGATTTTCGCTCACGGCATATGATTCCGGGTATCCGATCACGTTCGTGATTGCATTTCTTGCGGCAATCATCGCAAGTAATTTAGCAATCCAGCTCAGAAAACAGGCAGAACAGTCGGCGTTGATGGCTTATCGCACAAAAATTCTTCTGGAGACGAATCAGATACTGCAGAAAGCAAAAAATGCAGAGGAAATCATACGAGAGGCAGCCGGGCAGATTGTGAAATTGATCGGGAAAAGTGTTGTGTATTATGAATGCACAGACGGAATCCTTTGTGAGCCGTCAGTCTGCCTTGCACAAGGAGAACAGGAAAAAAAGATTTATATAAGTGCGAAGGAGCGGGAAACTGCCAGGTACGCATTTGAGAGTAAAAAGCGTGCCGGTGCAAGCACAGAAGTAAAAAAAGATGCAGTCTGTATGTATTTGACGATTCGCAATGGTGACAATGTATATGGTGTGATTGGTGTTGCTCTGAAAGGGATACAGCTAAATACATTTGAAAGCAATCTGCTTCTCTCGATTTTAGGAGAATGTGCATTGGCGTTGGAGAAAGAGATCTATAACCGAAAACGAGAAGAGGCGGTTACGAAAGCGAAAAATGAGCAGCTGAGAGCAAATCTGCTGCGATCGATTTCGCATGATTTGCGAACACCGCTTACAAGTATATCGGGGAATGTAGCAATCCTTTTGAATAATGAGGAGGCGTTTGACAAAGAAAAACGCAGACAGCTGTATACGGGAATTTATGACGATTCGATGTGGCTAATCAACCTTGTGGAAAATCTGCTTTCCGTGACGCGTCTGGAAGAAAGTTCCATGCGGCTCAATATGCAGGTGGAACTTGTGGACGAGGTGATTGAGGAGGCGCTAAAGCATATTAGCAGAAAGCGGGAAGAACATCAGTTAGTCTATGAACCATCAGAGGAATTACTTCTTGCAAAGATGGATTCCAGATTGATAGTGCAAGTGCTGATCAATCTTGTGGAAAATGCCATAAAATATACACAGGAAGGCTCCCGCATAGAAATCTCTGCGGTGCAAAAGGGAGATATGATACAGATATCGGTTGCAGACAATGGAAAGGGAATCAAAGAAGATGCAAAAGAAAAAATCTTCGATATGTTTTATACCGCTGAGAATAAGCCGGCAGACAGCAGGAGAGGACTTGGACTGGGGCTGTTTTTGGCAAAATCCATTATCCATGCACATGACGGGATAATTTGGGTCACGGATAATGTTCCGAGCGGAACGATATTTTCGTTTACATTACAGGCTGAGGAGGTAACGATAAGTGAATAAACCATTGATATTAGTAGTAGAGGACGATACAGCGATCAGGAACCTGATTACGACCACATTAGAGACACAGGAATATCGTTTCCATACAGCGCCAAACGGCGTGCAGGCACTTTTAGAGTTGGTGTCTCAAAAGCCGGACATTATGCTTTTGGATCTGGGACTTCCGGACATGGATGGAATTGAGATTATTAAAAAAGTTCGTTCCTGGTCAAATCTTCCGATCATTGTAATCAGTGCAAGAAGCGAAGATCGAGATAAGATTGAGGCATTGGATGCAGGGGCGGACGATTATCTGACCAAACCATTTTCTGTGGATGAACTTTTGGCGAGACTTCGCGTGACGTTAAGAAGGCTGCAGTACATGAGTGTATCGCAGGAGCAGACAGAATTTGTCAATGGAGAACTGCAGATTGATTATGTGTCCGGCTGTGTATATTTGAAGGAAAAAGAGTTGCATCTGACTTCGACAGAGTATAAGTTGTTAAGTCTGCTTGCAAAGAATGTGGGGAAAGTGCTGACACACACCTATATTACAAGAGAAATATGGGGGAGTGCATGGGATAATGATGTGGCATCGCTTCGGGTTTTCATGGCAACACTTCGAAAGAAAATTGAAGAAAACCCGTCGCAACCACAATATATTCAGACACATATCGGCATCGGATACCGTATGCTTCGAGTTGTTAATAAGTAAAAGAGTGAATCACTTTCTTTTCACCCATGATGATTAAAGTTTCATCGCGGGTGAAAATGTGTTCCGGTTCTGGAAGAGGGGAAATTTTCCCTTCTTTTTTTGTCGCAAGAATACTGATGTTATATCGGTTCCGTATAGATTTTTCAATAATGCTTTTGCCAATCCAATTGCCTGGAACTGCGACTTCACAGATCGCAACCTCCGGTGTGAGTTCGATGTAATCAAAAATGTTCTTTGAGCCGTATTTTATGGCAAGGCGTTCAGCCATTTCGCGTTCTGCGTAGACAACGTGGTCGGCTCCGTTTCGAAGCAGTAATTTGCGGTGTACGTCTCTGCAGGCGCGGGCGAGAATGTATTTCGCCCCAAAATCTTTTAACAGAACAGTGATCTCAAGTGCACTTTGAAAATTATCTCCGATTGCGACTACGCACAGATCAAAGTTATTGACACCAAGAGATTTGATGAAGGTCTCATTTGTGGCATCAGCAATCTGAATGTCCGGCAGAATGTTGATAGCATTGTCTGCACGCTCTTCGTTTTTTTCGACAGCAAGTACCGAATTGCCTTCCTCTAAAAGTTTACGTGTGATGTGACGTCCGAAACGCCCAAGTCCAATTACTAAAATAGATTTCATAATCAATACCTCTTTAACCAAGTTGAATTTTTTCCAATGGCAGAGCCGATGGAAGGGGTTTTCTTGTAAATGAAAAAGCCAAAAGCATGGTAAGGGAACCAACCCTTCCGAATATCATTAAAAATGCAAGTAATGCGTGAGACAGCGGCATCAGTTCTGGTGTGATTCCAGTGGAAAGTCCGACTGTTGCGATTGCCGATACACTTTCAAATAAAGAATCCAAAAAGTCTATATTCTCAATTCTGGATATGATCATCGCCACAGAGAATGAGAATGTAATGTACAAAAAGAAAATGCAGGTCGCTTTTCTTGTGATAAAGTCTTCCAGACGTCTGCCGAACACCTCAGTGGATTTTCTACTGCGAAATGTGGTGATGACAGAAAGAACCAAAACGGCAAAAGTCGTTGTTTTGATTCCACCGGCAGTAGAGCCAGGGGAGCCACCGATCAGCATCATACTGATAATCAGAAAACGACCAGTCTGAGTCAGAGCTGACAGGTTGACACTGTTGAACCCGGCTGTTCTTGCACTGACAGACTGAAAGGCTGACGCTGCTACTTGTTCAGAAAGTGTCAGATCCTGATAGGCGCCTGTTCCGTGTTCGCATACGAAAAGCAAAAGCGTGCCGGCTGCAATCAAGAAGAATGAGACACTTAAGACCAATTTGGTGTGAAGCTGCATTTTGTGAAAGTGCAATTTTGTAGCCAATATGTCGTGCCAAACAAAGAAACCAAGTCCCCCGATGATAATAAGCGCCATAATGATAAGGTTTACATACCAGTTTCCTACTTCTCCTGTCAGCGAGGAAAATGGCTGTACACTTCCCATCAGATCAAAGCCTGCATTGCAAAACGCGGAGATACTGTGGAAAATGGAGAACCAGATTCCTTTTGAGAGTCCAAACTTGGGGCAAAAGTGAAACGCAAGTAAAAATGCTCCTAAAAATTCAATGAAAAACGTACCTATTATAATAAAGCGCGTCATTTTTACAATTCCGCCGATTTGTGGAGCAGAGACAGAGTTCTGCATCAATGATCTGGATACCAAGCCAATCTTTCGCTTTGTGAGCGTCATAATTGAAATACAAAGCGTCATAAATCCGATTCCGCCAATCTGAATCAGACAGAGAATGACACTTTGACCGAAGAAAGACCAGTGAGTGTATGTATCAACTTGTATCAGACCAGTCACACACGTTGCAGATGTGGCTGTGAAAAAACCGGTAAATAAATTGGCTGCATCCGGATTTCTTGTAGAAATGGGAAGAGCCAAAAGTATAGAGCCGATACATATGATCGCACAGTATCCAAATAAAATAATCTTCATAGGCGAAAGGTGAAGAAAATGATGATAAAGTTTTTGTATAGAAGATATAAAAATCACCTCTTTGACTGTTTATAAACTATATAGATTATAAGAGATAGTAAATTAAAAACACATTAAGAAAGAAAAATTAATATAAAGATTATATAAAGAAAAAAGTGGCTTTAATAAAATCTTTACGGAAATGGATTTGTTTTTATCAGATTTTAACAGGAGGATTGCTAGAATACAGTGTAGAAGAAGAGGTGAGGAGAATGAGAAACTTTATATTAATTTTAGCATTGATTCTTTTGTTTGCGATTGGATTTGTCATCATGAGAAGTATAGACAATTTTATAGAAAATGGCGGATTTAAAACTGAATAAAATGCAAAAATTACGAAAAATTATAAAATAAAGACAAAAGTACGTGACTTATGGACAGAAAGGTGCTATAATACTTTTTGGAGATAAAGCATTAAAATAATAAAGGATGGGAGAGAAAAAAATGGATAACAAAAAAGATTTTAAACCATTTATTTCCGCTGACAAAATAGTACCGGAGTTCACATTTACATCGCTGTTCATTGGTATTCTTTTGGCGGTAGTCTTTGGTGCGGCGAATGCGTACCTTGGACTGAGAGTTGGAATGACTGTGTCTGCATCAATTCCTGCGGCAGTTCTTTCTATGGGAATTATTCGTGTGATTCTCAGAAGAGATTCGATCTTAGAGAATAACATGGTACAGACAATCGGTTCAGCTGGTGAATCAGTTGCGGCCGGAGCGATTTTTACATTGCCTGCATTATTCTTGTGGGCAGCAGATGGTGTGGAAGGAATTGAAGCACCTGGACTTTTTGAGATTTTCCTGATAGCACTTGTTGGTGGTACATTGGGTGTTTTATTCATGATTCCGCTTCGTAAAGCGTTGATTGTTGAAGAACACGGTGTGCTTCCGTATCCGGAGGGAACTGCCTGTGCAGAAGTACTTCTTGCAGGTGAAGAAGGAGGCTCAAAAGCATCTGTCGTATTTTCCGGACTTGGGATTGCGGCGGTATACAAATTTGTGGCTGACGGTTTGGGAGTGTTCCCAAGCAGTGTAAACTATGATATCAAGGCATACAAAGGGTCGGCAGTCGGTATGGATGTGCTTCCTGCACTTGTAGGCGTTGGTTACATCTGTGGACCAAGAATTGCAAGCTACATGTTCTCCGGTAGTGTGCTCAGCTGGTTCGTATTGATGCCATTGATCAGCTTGTTTGCAGGGGATGCAATCATCTTCCCTGGAACAAAACCAATCAGTTCGCTTGCACCAGGTGAGTTATGGGGAACTTACATTAAGTACATAGGTGCCGGTGCAGTTGCAACAGGTGGTATCATCAGTTTGATCAAATCATTACCATTGATCGTAAAGACATTCTCTCAGGCAATGAAGAGTATGTCTAATAATAAAGGAAAAGCAGCAAGTGGACTCAGAACAGATCAGGATATGCCGATGCCGGTTATCTTAATCGGTGTTGGAGTCATTGCAATTGCAATTTGGCTACTTCCTACATTCCCAATCAACTTATTGGGAGCGGTTATCGTTGTAATCTTTGGTTTCTTCTTTGCGACAGTATCATCCAGAATGGTTGGTCTGATCGGAAGTAGTAATAACCCGGTATCCGGTATGGCAATCGCAACACTTTTGATTGCGACAATCTTGTTAAAAGCAACAGGTCTTGATGGTGCGACAGGTATGAAAGGTGCAATCGCAATCGGTTCTATTATCTGTATCGTAGCAGCGATTGCAGGTGATACATCTCAGGATTTGAAGACTGGATTTATCGTTGGTGCCACACCAAAGAAACAGCAGTGGGGAGAATTACTTGGTGTTCTTACATCTTCACTTGCAATCGGTGGAGTGCTTTACCTGCTCAACGAAGCATGGGGATATGGTTCAACAGAACTTCCGGCAGCACAGGCTACAATGATGAGAATGATCGTGGAAGGTGTTATGAATGCAGATCTTCCTTGGGGATTGATCGGAGCCGGTGCAGCAATCGCAATTGTAGTTGAGATTTTGAGAATTCCGGTACTTCCGTTTGCAGTAGGTATGTACTTACCACTTTCTTTAAATGCCGGTATCATGGCAGGTGGTCTTGTAAGACTTGTTGTTGAAAAGAAACGCGGTCTTTCAGAAGAAAAGAAAAAAGCTGCTATCGACAGAGGTATTCTCTATACTTCCGGTATGATTGCCGGTGAAGGTCTTATCGGAATTTTACTTGCGGTATTCGCTGTAGTGGAACTTGATCTGACAAAATTGTTAGGTGGATTCTCGCTTGGACAGATTGGTGCGATTCTCATCTTCTTAGTTGTAGTTATCGGTTCGCTGTTCAAAGTGACATTGTTTTCAAAAGAAAATAAAAATTAATTAGAAGAGTAAAATGTTCATGCAGCCTTTTGACAGGCTGCATGAAATTTGTTATGATATAAAAAACTCTATTTTAACGGAAAGGCTGATAGAGCTATGGGACGGAAGAAAGAAAAGAAAGAGAATTATTTGGATTATGTGTTTATGAAGAATCCGGCTTACGCATGGAAAGAAAAAGAAGATGGTTTGGTGTGCCTGATCATTGAGTGGAAAGGATTCTATCATTGGCTTGCACAGAAAGTATTTCACAGACCAAAGCAGAGCGAGATTGCGATGGATGCACTCGGAAGCTTTGTGTGGAAACAGTTAGACGGAAAAAGAGATATGCATGAGGTTGCCGAGCTGGTGAAGCAGGAGTTTGGGAAAAAAGCGGATCCGGTTTATGAAAGACTGATTAAGTTTGTTGAGATTATGAGGGACAATAAGTTTGTGTTGTTGAAAGAGGAAAGAAAAGATGCTTAGTAGATATGTAATCTATATTTTAATGTTTGCGGTTCTTGGGGCAGTTCTCTATGCGTGGGGACTGAAAAAAGCACAGAGCCAGTCACAGGAGCTTGCAAGGATGCTATATGCGAAGTGCTGCAAGATTGTCAAAAAGGAACTGAAAAAGAAAGAATATCTTCGGAAAAATGAGATTGAACAGTTGATCAAGGATGTTCAGGTGGGACAGTTTTACAGCAAGAATAAGATGGGCGTGACGAATCCAAAGGAGTTTATCAATCCGTTTCTTGAATACATGACAAAGAATGAGATTTTGAGAGAAGATATGATAAAAGGGAAAAAAGTATATTATCTAAAAAAATCTTGACTTTCATAGGACAACACGTTATACTGATAAAGTGTAATAAGGCAATGGGGCCGTGCAGATGGATTCTGTGCGGCTAATTTTATTATTTAGGAGGAAAACAATATGTCATATGTAGATGAGGTAATTGAATTAGTTGTGAAAAAAAATCCAGCAGAACCTGAATTTCATCAGGCTGTAAAAGAGGTGTTGGAATCTCTTAGAGTTGTTGTGGAAGCGAATGAAGAAAAATTCAGAAAGGATGCGCTTTTAGAAAGACTTGTTGAACCAGAAAGACAGTTCAAATTCCGTGTGCCTTGGGTAGATGATAACGGACAGGTTCAGGTTAACACAGGATATCGTGTACAGTTCAACGGTGCAATTGGACCATACAAAGGTGGATTACGTCTTCATCCTTCTGTAAACTTAGGTATTATCAAATTCTTAGGTTTTGAACAAATTTTCAAAAACTCATTGACTGGACTTCCAATCGGTGGAGGAAAAGGTGGTTCTGATTTTGATCCAAAAGGAAAATCAGACAGAGAAGTCATGGCATTCTGCCAAAGCTTTATGACAGAATTGTGTAAATATATTGGAGCAGATACAGACGTTCCTGCCGGAGATATCGGAACAGGAGCAAGAGAGATTGGTTATATGTTCGGACAATACAAACGTATTCGTGGAGTATACGAAGGTGTGCTTACAGGAAAAGGATTAAGTTATGGTGGATCTCTTGCGAGAACAGAAGCAACAGGATATGGTCTGTTATATCTGACAGAAGAGATGCTGAAATTAAATGGAATTGAACTTGTAGGCAAGACGGTTGCAGTGTCAGGTTCTGGTAATGTTGCAATCTACGCAACACAAAAAGCACAGGAACTTGGAGCAAAAGTTGTGACAGTGAGTGATTCTACAGGATGGGTATACGATCCGGAAGGAATTGATGTTGCGGCATTGAAAGAGATCAAAGAAGTAAAACGCGCACGTTTGACAGAATATAAAAATTATCGTCCAAACTCTGAATATCATGAAGGACGAGGCGTATGGAATGTGAAAGTGGATATCGCTCTTCCATGTGCAACTCAGAACGAATTACATTTAGAGGATGCAAAAACGTTAGTTGCCAACGGTGTTATTGCAGTGGCAGAAGGTGCAAACATGCCTACAACAATGGAAGCTACGGAATATCTTCAGGCAAATGGTGTATTGTTCGCACCAGGTAAGGCTGCAAATGCTGGTGGAGTTGCTACATCTGCGCTTGAGATGTCACAGAACAGCGAACGTCTGAGCTGGACATTTGAAGAAGTTGACAGCAAGTTGAAAGGTATCATGGTAAATATTTGCCACAATATGGCAGATGCTGCTGAGAAATACGGAGCAAAAGGAAACTATGTAGTAGGTGCTAATATCGCCGGATTCGAGAAGGTTGTAGAAGCTATGACAGCACAAGGAATTGTGTAAAAATTTGAAAAAATAAAAAAAATTAAAAAAAGTGTTGACATTTTGCCGAAGGTGATAGTATAATAGCAAAGCGGGTTAGAGATAACCCGCAAGCATATGGGATCATAGCTCAGCTGGGAGAGCATCTGCCTTACAAGCAGAGGGTCATAGGTTCGAGCCCTATTGGTCCCATGTATTATCGTTTGTGATAATGCCGTATCGATTACTAAGTTTGGGGGAACCTTACTAAGGGTATCGATATATATTGCACATGAGTGACAAAGATGCTGTCAGGAAGTGTTTATAGCAAGGCGGGATAGCTCAGTTGGCTAGAGCACACGGTTCATACCCGTGGTGTCGCTGGTTCAAATCCAGTTCCCGCTACTATTATGGGATCATAGCTCAGCTGGGAGAGCATCTGCCTTACAAGCAGAGGGTCATAGGTTCGAGCCCTATTGGTCCCATGGTATTATTGTATATGGTAATATAGCATCGGTTGCTAATTTTGGAAGAATATTCTAAGAGTGTCGATGTGTATCGCGCGTAAGTGACAAAGAGACTGTCACTGAGTGCTCATAGCAAGGCGGGATAGCTCAGTTGGCTAGAGCACACGGTTCATACCCGTGGTGTCGCTGGTTCAAATCCAGTTCCCGCTATTGAGAAAAAGGGGTTGATGCTAATGCGTTAGCCTCTTTTGTGTATCGAAAAATTATGGAAAGGAGAATGTAAGATGAATGACAATAGTAGGAGAGCCTTATATCTCGTGGCAGGGATTTATTTGGTATATCTGGGCGGAAAGCTTGTGTGGCAATTTATCAAAGGGATAGGAGGAAATCCAGCGGTATCCATTATAGGAGGAGTTGTGTTTCTGTTTGCGGGCATTTTTTTGGTGGTTGATTATATTCGTTACAAAAAAAGAGAGTTTTTGCAAAAAGGTACAGAGCAGGACTTGGAGATAGATGTAATTGAAGGTGAGAAAAAAGATTCGAAGAAAAGCGAGGAATAAAACATGAGAGTGGGATTAGGATATGATGTGCATAAACTGACAGAGGGAAGAGAGCTGATTTTAGGGGGTGTGAATATTCCATATGAGAGAGGGCTGCTTGGTCATTCTGATGCGGACGTGCTTGTCCATGCAATTATGGATGCGCTTTTGGGAGCAGCGGCACTTGGAGATATCGGAAAGCATTTTCCGGACAGCGATGAGCGATATAAAGGAATTTCCAGCATTCTCCTGCTGGAGCATGTGGGAAAACTTTTGGACGAGCATCTTTATGTGATTGAGAATATTGATGCTACGATTATTGCACAGCGTCCAAAGATGCTGCCTCATATAGAAAAAATGAGAAAAAATATTGCGGAGGCATTGAAAATTGAGATGGATCAGGTGAATGTAAAGGCGACAACAGAGGAAGGTCTTGGATTTACCGGGAATGGAGATGGAATTTCTTCTCAGGCAATCTGTGCGATTGAAAAGATTACGAATCTTGCCAGCTATAAAGTGGCGGACAGTGAAGAGAGAAATTGTGCCGGCTGCAGAGGGTGCTTAAGAAGCAATGATAAGGAAGCGTAAAGAATGAATCTGAGAAAATTAGAAAAGACGGAACATGAAAAGACGCGTAGACTTTGGGAAGAGATTTTTACCGAAGATACAGAGGCGTTTTTGGATTATTATTATACAATTAAGACAGCTGAAAATGAGATTTTTGTCATAGAAGAAGATCAAATAATTCGGTCAATGCTTCAACTGAATCCTTATCGGCTGCGTGTGAATAAAGCCTGCTTTTCTGCGAACTACATTATTGCGGTTGCGACAGATGAAAAATATAGGAAACGTGGGCTGATGGGACGGCTTTTAAAACATGCGATGCGAGAAATGTATGACAGAAAAGAACCATTTACGTTTTTGATGCCGGCTGCGGAGGCAATATACTATCCGTATGATTTTCGATTTGTCTACAATCAAGGGCAATGTAAAGTGTCGGGGAGAGAGCAAAAAGAAGAAACGCTAAAGATTGTCCTTGCAGATGAGAAGGACTGTGCAAAACTTGCAGAATTTGCAAATCAATTTCTGGAGGATGAGCAGGTTGTGACAGTGCGGGATGAGAAGTATTATCGAACGGTTCTCGCGGAGCAGAAAAGTGAACATGGTGGAATTGTCATGGCAAAGAGAGATGATCACATCGTGGGAATGTACTGCTATGCGAAAGGGGAGCGGTATGAGATTCGTGAACCACTGTTTTTGAGAGAAGAAGATTTTTTGTATGCGGTTTATACATTGACTGGAAATGAACAGGAACGTGTAAAATGCGGTGCATATGGAACAGAAAAAGAAGTGCCGATGATCATGGTGCGGATTTTGCATTTGGAGACCTTCTTAAAATGCTTTTCTTTAAAAGAAGATGTGGATTTTTATATACAAGTTATAGATTCCTTTTTGGAGGAGAACAATCATATCTTTCATATTGTTGGAGATGCACTGGACGGCGTGACTGTTGTGAGAAAGTGTGAAGCATCGGAGTATTCCTGCGGAGTAATTTCTATTGGAGAGCTTACAAATTTAATGTTTGGCTATCCTTCCAAAGAAGATAGGCATCTCAAAAAAGAATTAAAAGAAAATCTTAAAAAGTTTATTCCGTTGTCAAAAGTTTTTTTGAATGAAGTAGTATAAAGGTTGACAAAACAAAAAAAATTTCATAAACTGTATAAATATAGTGAGAAAGACTTAGAACGAAAAGAGTAGTATATTTGGAACTGACAGAGAGAGATTGCCATCGGCTGAAAGCGATTTTGAGGAAAGAATATATGAAGTGCATTCGGGAGTTGGTTTGGCGAACATACAGTAGCCAGATTCGGGCAGCATACGTTACATGCATCAAGTGAAGGAAGGAGATTCCTTTACTAGAGTGGAACCGCGGATTGAACTTCGTCTCTAGAGTATTTAGAGGCGAAGTTTTTTATTGCATAGAAAATCTGTGAATTTGGGAGGAACGTTGATGGGAATGATATCATATATAAAAGAGGAATTAAACGTAATCAAAGAACGGGATCCTGCCATCAAGACAGGAATGGAAGTGCTTCTTTATTCCAGCTTTAAAGCGATATTAAGTTATCGAGTGGCACATAAGCTGTTTTTGAACAAACATTATTTTCTGGCAAGGTGGGTTTCACAGCGTGCTGCAAGAAAGACCGGAATTGAGATCCATCCGGGGGCAACAATCGGGAAAGGGCTCTTTATTGATCACGGAAGCGGTGTGATCATAGGGGAGACGACGGTGATCGGTGACAATGTGACACTGTATCAAGGAGTTACGCTTGGAGGAACCGGAAAGGAAAAGGGGAAACGGCATCCGACGTTGGAGGATAATGTTATGGTGAGCGCCGGAGCGAAGATTCTTGGCTCTTTCACAATAGGAGAGAACTCAAAGATAGGAGCAGGCTCAGTTGTTCTGGAAGAAGTCCCGCCGAATTGTACGGTGGTCGGTGTACCGGGAAGAATCGTGAGGATGGGTGATAAAAAAATTCCGAGAACAGATATGGATCAGGTACATTTACCGGATCCGGTACTGAATGATCTAAGAGAACTTCATCAGGATAATCTGAAATTGAAAAAACAATTAAAAGAATTAGAAAGTCAGCTCAGATGTGTCACTAAGAAGGACGCAGATGATGCACAAGAAGGAGGACATTATGAAATTATATAACACATTATCAAGAAGAAAAGAAGAATTTATTCCGTTGGAAGAAGGAAAAGTTAAGATGTATGTCTGCGGTCCGACGGTATACAATTTTATCCATATCGGAAATGCAAGACCGATGATTGTATTTGATACAGTGAGACGTTATTTTGAGTACAAAGGCTACGATGTGAACTTTGTATCCAATTTTACAGACGTCGATGATAAGATTATCAAAAAAGCGATTGAAGAGGGTGTATCTGCAAATGAGATTTCGCAAAGATACATTGCAGAATGCAAAAAAGACATGGCGGGAATGAACGTGAAGCCTGCCACAAAGCATCCGCTTGCAACAGAAGAAATCTGTGGTATGATCGAGATGATTCAGGAATTGATCGACAAAGGATATGCTTACGAAAAGAATGGTACAGTGTACTTCCGCACGAGAAAGTTTGATGAGTATGGAAAACTTTCACATAAGAATCTGGATGATCTGCAGTCAGGAGGACGTTCTCTGTTAGTGTCTGGGGAAGACGAAAAAGAAGATCCGCTGGATTTTGTTCTTTGGAAACCGAAAAAAGAAGGAGAGCCTGCGTGGGAGTCTCCTTGGTGCGACGGGCGTCCGGGATGGCATATTGAGTGTTCTGTGATGTCGAAGAAATATCTCGGAAATCAGATTGATATCCATGCGGGAGGGGAAGACCTTGTGTTCCCACACCATGAAAATGAGATCGCGCAGAGCGAGGCGGCAAATGGAAAGGAATTTGCAAAATATTGGATGCACAATGCATTTTTAAATATTGATAACCGTAAGATGTCAAAATCACTTGGTAACTTCAGAACAGTGAGAGAGATCAGCGAACAGTATGACCTTCAGGTGCTTCGTTTCTTTATGCTGAGCGCACATTACAGAAGCCCGTTGAACTTTAGTGCTGATTTAATGGAAGCATCCAAAAATGGTCTCACACGTATCGTGACCGCTGTGGATAATCTGAAACATTTGGAAAATGCAACTTCGGCTGAGACGATGACAGATGTGGAGAAGGAAGCCTTCGAAAAGACGAAAGAATTCGTGGAAGGCTTTGAGACGGCGATGGAAGATGATTTTAATACTGCCGATGCAATTGCTTCTATTTTTGAACTTGTAAAATTTGCAAATACGACTGCGACAGCAGAAAGTTCAAAAGAGTATTTGAAAGGACTTCATGATCTGATTGTGAAACTGGCAGATGTACTTGGATTGATCGTAGAAAAAGAAGAGGAGCTGCTTGCAGAAGATATTGAAAAGCTGATTGAGGAGCGCCAGGCGGCGAGAAAAGAAAAGAATTTTAAACGTGCAGATGAGATTCGTAACGAGTTGTTGGAAAAAGGAATTATTTTAGAGGATACACGTGAAGGAGTAAAATGGAAAAGAGCGTAGGGTTTGAATTTGATTCCTATATGCAAGAAGTTTTTCAAATGAAAGAGGTGGATGTTCACAGTTATTCACCTCTTACATTGGCGTATATAGGAGACAGTATATATGATTTGATTATCAAAAGCCTTGTGATCAATCAAGGCAACCGTCAGGTGAATAAGCTGCACAAGGAGACCAGCATGTATGTTCAGGCGTCCACCCAGTCTCTCATGATGCGCGCGATGCAGGAAGAGCTGACAGAAGAAGAACATGCTGTTTACAAGCGTGGAAGAAACGCAAAATCGGTATCTCCGGCAAAAAATCAATCGATTACCGATTATAGAAGAGCAACCGGATTCGAGGCATTGCTTGGATATCTGTATTTGAAAAAAGAATGGAAACGAATGCTGGATTTGGTGAAAATCGGTCTGGACAGTTTGAAAGAAAAAGAAGTGTAGGAGGCTTATATGAGCGAAGAGATAAAGGTAGAAAATTTGATGGTTGAGGGACGCAATGCAGTGATTGAGGCATTTCGCTCCGGTAAACCTGTGGATAAGCTGTTTGTGCTTGACGGCTGTCAGGATGGTCCGGTCCGCACAATTATCAGGGAAGCGAAAAAACATGATACTATCATTAATTTTGTGACAAAAGAACGATTGGATCAGATTTCTGAGACAAAGAAACATCAAGGTGTGATTGCATATGCAGCGGCCTATGAGTATTCAGAAGTGGAAGACATGTTGGAACTGGCAAAGAAGAAGGGTGAAGATCCGTTTTTGATTTTGCTTGATAACATTGAAGATCCACATAATCTTGGTGCGATCATTCGTACTGCAAACCTTGCAGGGGCACATGGTGTGATCATTCCAAAGAGACGTGCGGTCGGGCTTACAGCTACTGTTGCAAAGACATCTGCGGGAGCGCTTAATTATACTCCGGTCGCAAAGGTGACAAATCTCGCAAAAACAATGGAAGAGCTGAAAGAAAAAGGGTTGTGGTTTGTCTGTGCAGATATGGGCGGCGAATCCATGTACCGACTGAATCTGACAGGTCCAATCGGGATGGTTATTGGAAATGAAGGAGATGGAGTAAGCCGGCTTGTGAAAGAAAAATGTGATTTCATCGCATCTATTCCGATGAAAGGCGACATTGATTCTTTGAATGCATCTGTGGCGGCAGGTGTATTATCATATGAGATTGTAAGACAGCGTTTGCAGTAGTTTTAGGAGAAAAAAGAATGTCTGATTATGGGAAAATGACAGATGAGCAGCTAATCTGCAATCTGCGGGCAGGGGAACAGGAAATTACCGATTATATCATGGATAAGTATAAATTTCTTGTGAAGAAAAAGGCGAAAGAGATGTATCTTCTCGGCGGGGAGAATGATGACTTGATTCAGGAAGGGATGATCGGACTTTTCAAAGCGGTGCGTGATTATGACAGTGAGCAGGGAACGTCTTTTGCAAGTTTTGCAGATCTTTGTATCTCAAGACAGATGTACAGTGCAATCAAGGCGTCTCAGAGGCAGAAACATATGCCGTTGAACTCTTATATTTCCCTGTATGAGCAGGGAGAGGATACACAGGAAGAAAAACAGCAGCCTCTGATCGAGACGATTCAGACAATGAAAGACAATAATCCAGAGGAGTTATTCCTGAATAAAGAATACCTGCAGATGATTGAGCAGGAGTTAAAACAAAGGTTGAGCGATCTGGAAAATCGGGTACTGCATTTGCATTTATTGGGAATCGATTATCAGACCATTGCAAAGCTTTTGGATAAAAGTCCGAAATCCATTGATAATGCACTACAGCGAATTAAAGCGAAAATGGCAGGGATTGTGCAGATATAGAAGACACCTGGCGAAATATGTATTACAAAATAGCGCTACACTTTGCGGGTGGGGCGCTATTTTTGGGGTAATTTGAAAATATTTGAATAGTTCTAAAAAAGCTGCTGGCGGGACTTGAACCCGTGACCTCCGCCTTACCAATTTTATTTATGCCTTTCCGTAGCTTTTCTTATTTCTGCTCATATTTACAAAAATGTTGGATTTATAAGGCTTTTCGGTCTTTGTGCTTTTCTTATCTCTGATTGCCTTAACCTATTCTTAGTATCTAAATAGTAACTAATTTACTATACAGTATATTATATTGTATTTCCTTAGTCAATAAAAAAGAGCCACAACAAACCGTATCAGTAAGTCATGACTCCTTATATTTACATTGCATTCATTCTAATAAATTCATCAAGTTTATCACTTGCAATGTGTGTCTGCTCTTCAAAGCTATGAGCATATATGTTCATTGTTGTTGATGTTTGTGAATGTCCTAACACACTTGCTATTGTGATAATGTCTGTCTTTAAGTAATTGAGTAGTGTTGCACATGAATGTCTTAAACCATGTAGAGGTATTGTTGGTAATTCCTCAAAGCCTTGTTCTTTTGCTTTTTCTGGATTTTCCTGTACCCATTCATTGTATCGCTTTAAATGCCTTACAAAATACTGATATGGTGTACTTCTTCCCATTAGCTTACCGTCTGATTGAATGAATATGTTTCCGTCTCCTTGCCATGCTGTACCCAGGCTTATACGCAAACGATTATATTCAGCCTTGTACTGTCGCAATAGTGGCATTATCTCTTGTGGTATTGGCACAACTCTTATTGATGAATAATTCTTAGGGTCCTTATACGACACACCAGATTCTGATTTAGAGACTGATTTCGTGATTGATATTTCCCTTTTATTAAAATCAATATCTGACCAGTGTAAAGCAAGTGTTTCGCCTTTTCTCAATCCACAAAATAGTGAAATATTGTAGAATACCTTATACTGTGTAGCAACCTTATGTGATTCTGTATAATCGTCAACATAGTATCGAATACCTGTGTCATCTGTTCTGTAATGACCTTTGTACTTGGTTTCGTATGTCAAATCTAACGATTTCAAAAACATAATTGATTGCTTAGGCGTGAAGTATTTTATTTCAACTTCCTTTTTGCTTTTCTTTGGTATTATCGCATTTGTGCAAGGATTAACCTCAATTATTTGCCACCTTATAGCTGTCTTAAACATACCACTCAATATATTTGCACATTTCTTAACAGTAGCATACGCATACTTATTTATTATTGATTCGTAAAAGTCCTCAATCATTGGTGTTCTTATTCGTGCAATCTTTGTAGTCTTAAAGTAAGGAATCATGTTATCATTAAGCAACTGCACATATCCCTCATAAGTAGAATAAGCTAAGTTATTTTTCATGTATGCCAACCACTTAACTGTATATTCCTCAAATGATAGCTTGTCTCCGTCAAAACAATCTCCATTCTTTACACGTTCCTCAAACTCCATAGCATACTTGGCAAGTGCTTTTTCCTGTTGCTTTGCTGTCATACTCGGATCGGGATTGTATGTCGTAGTCTTTACGATTTTCTTACCTTGCATATCATACCCATTCGATACAATAATCTTGTAAGATATTCCCTTTTTGTTTTCTATCTTCTTTATTGATGCCATTCTTAACACCCTTTCTCTATTTGATTTTTGTAGCGATAGAAGGTAGGCTTTGTCATACCTAATTCTCTCATTAGTTCAAAAGGTTTCTTGATACCTTGCTGTACTAAGCAATAATGAGAGGTAAATTCCTCAAGGCTCATAACTCTTGGTCTACCATAATCGTCCCATTCTCCACGAGCCTTTTTCTGTTCAATGCCTTCTCGCTGTCTTTTCTCTTTTTTCTCAATTTCAGCTTGTGCCATGCTTGCATACAACTCAATCATCATATTATTGATAGTCTCTAACATCATACGAGCCATTGAGTTTTCCATAGCTGACAGGTCAATCAATGTTGTGGGTAATTCTAACACCATAACACGAATACCGTTGTCCTTAAAGAATCGTAATTCTTTTAGTGTGGCTTCCTTGTTTCGTCCTAATCGGTCAAGCTCTGTGACTATGAGTGTATCGCCTTTTTCTAAGATTTCATCTTTTAGCATTGTGTAGCGTGGTCGGTTGAAGTTCTTGCCTGTCTGTTGGTCTGTGTATACCTTATCCTTATACAATGTAATGTTGTTATCTTCACAATACTTGATAATCTCTGCAATACCTCTGTCAAGGTGCTGTTCTCTTGTGCTTGTTCTGTGATATGCTACATATTTCATTAAGCTCGCCCCTTTCTGTATAAATCGCAATCGCCACCATCTATAACAGTAGCAGGCTTAATTTCATATCGTTTGCATTTGCAAGTGTTTCCTAACATTACAGTATCATCAAAACGATATTTGCAATCCTTACACTTCAAATCTTCATTTGTGATACGCTTAAAACATAACTTATCTTTTTGGAATTTTTCATCCATAGGATTCAATCGTTTACTCATCTGAGTTTCTCCTTTCTATCGAACATCCGTTCGTTTCTATGATTTAATCCTATCAAGCAAGTATCAAAATGTACACAGCTTTTGTGAGAATAATCAAAAGTTTTTACGCATACATTTTGATACTCATTTCATGTTTCTTTTGCATGGTTTCAAAAAGTATAAATTCTGATACCACATCAAGCGTACTCCCATTTATAACCAGCACAGGCAAATCTTATTCCATTGCAACACTCAACAATGCGTTTAGGCTTTGGCTGTTTGCATAGGACTATTGCGGCCTCTTTGACATTTGAATATGTTGCTATGTACTTACCGTCTATCGTGTACTGTTTGACAGGTCTTTCAAAATCATTATATCGTTCCATGATTTACTCCTTTTGCATATTGCCATTTGTAACCGTTGTATGATGTTTTTCTTCCTCTGCAACAATCTATAATGTGCGTTCCTGCAAAACCAACGCATTCAGCATCATTCAGTGAATCAAACGTATTAAGTAGTTTTCCATTCATTGAATACTGATTGATTGGCTTGCGTTTTATAATTCTTAACACCTGACCTCTGCGAATATTTGCTGTACCATAATTGATATTTTGGCTTGGTGTCACTACTTCCAGATTTTCAACATCATTGTTTACTTTGCATTCGTCCTTGTGATTTATCTGCATTCCCTTTGGTATCTCTCCAATAAAGGCCATATATACTAAACGATGTACAAACATTTGTCTGCGGTTGCCCTCATCATCAACAATTCGCACTCGTTTATATCCACAACTGTTGTAATTTTGCGAAACAATTCTGTTGCTTATTCTGTCATATACTTGGCCTTTATTAGAAATAAGATACCAACTAAAATTAGGAATCGGTTTCCACTGTGATTTTTCTTGGTCTGCCACGTTTTCGCTTTGGTCTAGGTATGTATTCGTCATTGTTGCTCCTTTCAATGCGTTCTACCTCATTGAGTACAGCGTCAACTTCTTTGTCGCCTGTATTGAGGTATTCAACGAACTTGTCAACATTGACGTAATATTTGTTCCCAGACTTTACGAATGGGAATCTTTCCTGTTTACACATCAACCATAGTGCTTTGTATGAAAATCCACTTTCCTCTGCAAGCGTTTTAAGTGGTACCATACGTGGGATATGCACATCTGATTTTACAAATGTTAAGTTGTTCGCTGTTGCATTTATATCCATGTTCATATTATCGTTTGTCATAATTTTGTTCCTTTCTTTGTTGGGAACAAAACACAAACTCATCTATAGTAATTGCATTTGTTCTTGCTTATTTGAATTTTTATTTTTAGGGTTGTTCTCTCTGGAATACTTGCTAGACTTAGCGATTGATTTGAATTTTGATTTTATTGATATATTTCAGAATGTTCCAGAATAAAATCTGATGAACTCCGTATTATAGGTATATATTTTATTAAGCCTGTCAATAGGATTCATTCTGGTTTATCCTGTGTAATCTGGAATAGTAATTATTCTGTATCTTCTGATTTCCATGCACGCGGTTTCTTGAATGCTTCAACCTGTTTAATAATAGTTCTGATATGATAGCCTTGCATATACACATTGGCAAGTGCCTGTTCTGCGTCTCTTAATTCAGTAGCATTAGCAGATTCAAAAGCCTTTTGTGCTTGTGACTTACTTCCCTCAAATGCTTTTTCTCTGATTGGTTCTGATACCAGATTTGCAAACATAGGATATTTAAGCAACTCAATTACAGCTTTACTCCCAATTACACCAGAATTGATTGATTCCGTAAGTAGGGTAGTAGCTTTATTGATATTTGTGTTGTTTGCATTCTTTGGCATACTAGCCATAAGCTGTAAAGCTTTAGCCTGTACCTGTTGCGTATCGTCCTTTTCTCCCTTAAAGTCATAAGCACGATTCTTGATTTCATCTACCTTTTTCAAAGCACGTTCATACACAAAATCATTTTCAGTAAGAAGTTCATTCAATCTGTCCTGTAGTTTTGCATAAACTTCATTTACCATATCTGCGTCAACTGTTTTATAGGTAGAAATAAAATCTTTTGCCACACCAGAAACAGTTCTGATTTCATCAACGGTCTTTGCCTTTCTAATCTGTGCCACAACATTATTATATGCTTCAATAATGCTTACACCTGTGTTATTCATTCTCGTTGCCATTTTCTTCGTCCTCCCATTCATTATTGTTGTTACTTACTACTGTGAAGCCCTGTCCTTTATAGAAGGTATCGTATGCTCCTTGTGTTACCTGTGTTGTGATTTCTCCATTTGTAATCGTTACCATAGGCTTATTCCTCACTTTCTTCTGGGGTGTTATTCCATTCACGCTCCCAATCTTCTTCGTCAGTGTTCCAATCGTCCTCGTCATCTTCTTTGTATGGCACAACATGCACAATCAATGGCTTGTTTTCTTCCTCTGAATCATCTAAGAGAAAAGCTGTATTTGCACCATAGGCTTTTTCTATAATGAACTTGCACGCATTGAACCTGTCCTTGTTATACCTGTCATTGGCAATCTGTATAATGCTTTCTAATGCACCAACAGTAGAAGATTTGAGCAACCTCTGGAACTCTGCTTTTTGCTGTTTTTCTGCGTCTGTGAGTTTAGGCCTGCCGTTCTTGTTGCCCGATTCTCCTTTTGCCCATGCCATTTATAACTCACCGTCCTCACTTTCATTAAAATCATGAATTTCAAATGTCTTTGTGTTTGGATTGTAGCTTTCAATAAATGATTGCTTAACATTATCCTTTTGCAAGTAGTGTAGTATGTCTTGCTTTTCCTTTATCTCTTGTTTGAGAGAGCTTATAAGCATTGAATATGCTTGTGTACCGTTCTTAGGTCTGCCATGCAAATCAATGTTTGTAGATATTCTTTCTATCTTCATTCCTTGCACCTCATATATTTACTGTTAGTTGACTGTTCCCTGTATGCCTGTATGTCTCATATAATTATAGACAAAATCTCATTTTTGCAATTTGCTCAAACACCTCAAATAATGCCTTTTACACACTCATAAATGGTGTTTTACGCTTAGTTTTTGAGATTTGCACTTTTTCAAGTTTGGTCGTGAAAGTAACAATTTGAGTTACCTTTTCGACCTGTTTTTATATTGAATTGTGCATTAGCCTTATCGTCTTTAATACACCATCTGGAAAATCAAAATAGCTTTTACGATAGTATGCAATCATTTGCTTTGACCTGTCTGGCTGTTTTCTAAATGCATACCACTTCTTTAAGGCCTTGCGTAACACCTCAATATCTACAATGCATTCTTTACACTTAATCAATGTATCTTTGATTTCGTTTCCAGAATCAGATTGAGTCAATGTTTCAAATACTTCTTGTACGCAATTATTAAGCATTGGCTTAATATTTTCCTCGCATATCTCGTCAAAAGTTACTTGATACTGGTCTATCAATGTTCGTATAGCTTTCTTTGTAAGAATGTCCTCTAATGACCTTTTATCGCCATACATACGATTAAGCATTCTGTCTAAGAACACCAACTCCACACGAATGAGATTAGGCTCAACTTTAATATTGCCTGTTTGTCTTTGCTGAAATGTCTTATCATATACTTTCAATACCCATTCATGTGCTTTACTTGTAGTCATTGTGCGTTCTGCTTTCCTGTGAGTGTTTCGCTTGTCTGTTGTTTCCTTATACACAGTTACCTTTGCAAAGGATTTCTCAAACAGGCTTATTACATCTTTAGGTTTACAAGCACCAGAACATTTTACAGTTACATTACATTCCATTTTAGTTACATTCATTTGCTTTAAGAATGTGTCTGAATATTTGTTCTGTAAATTCTTTTGCAAATATGCTTTCATGTACTCAACGACTTGATTTCTTACCACTTCAATCTTGATACAATCAGATAATTGAAATGGAGTAATGTTGTTTGGCCTAACTGCATGGGGGAGATTAACATAAGCTGATACCTTGCCACCCCAACAAGTCAGCTTTACAATATCGTTTCCAGAGTTGTTCTTGAGTGTTTCTTCTGGTAGATTGACACTTTCTAGCCCTGCAACAGTTAGTTGCAAATTAAATTCAAGTCCGTCAGCACCTTGTATTCGTTTAACACCCATAATCAACACTCCTTTGCTTACATCTCAATACTGTCAAAGTCGATGTTATTTAAGATGTCACGAAGTGTCATGAGTTCGTCTTTCTTAAAAGTAATTCCCCTAAGCGGGTATTTCACATCATCACGTTCAGATATTCGCCATGCTCTTAAATCAAATACAGGCGGTTTATCACTCCATGCAACTACATTCAATTCTTTTGAAAATCCTCTGTTGCCTTGTGAGATAGTACCGATTTCCTGTGATACTTCAAATTCTGTAATTTTTCTAGTGCCTGACTTTGTTTCCTTTTTTCCATTCATGTTCATAATCATAATCCTTTCAATAATCGAATATTTTAGGCAACAAAAAAGAGCCAATCATCCCGACTAGGATAACTCGCTCAACTAAGCACTCATGTATGAAATTAAATGGCTACTTTTTTAACCTAATAACATTATACCATATATTAAAAATAAAGTACACAGTTTTTTTCTTATTTTTTTCAAATAATTTTCTTGGTCCAAATTTATATATATTATCCAGATATTCCAGAATGGTCCAGAATGAATCCTAATTTTATAGGTTATAAAATCCTTATCCTTATAATAAAGATATTCCAGATTTAATCATGTGACCTCTGATAAAAATCTAAGATAATTACCAATTCGATTAAAATGAATTAGTAACAGTATACCACAAAATTATCATTTCTATTGGCATTTTCTTTGTAGTAACTAAATAGTAACTAAACCTACTTTGCGATAGCAATAGCACATCTAAAAATGATACCAAAAAGTAGAAACTCATTTGTTCAATTATATCTTACAAGTAAAAACAAAAAGGCTTGCAAGTCAAATGCTTACAAACCTTTTATTTTCAATACTTTTAAAGCTGCCAACGGGAATCGAACCCGTGACCTCTACCTTACCAAGGTAACGCTCTACCGACTGAGCCATGGCAGCATTTAGTAACTGAACTGCTGAGCATATTAAATTATAATTACCAAGGCGACGCGCTACCGACTGCGCCACAGCAGCATATATTTTTACAACAAATTTATATTACTATAGCTTGTTTCATCTGTCAATGTTATTTTTAGTAAAAAATTTTCGAAGTGAAACCATTTTAGGGAATTCGCTGTCTAATAGATGAAGACGAATAATTACCGGGATTATTTGTAGGAAGGAGGAGAATTGCTTGAAATATTTGGTAAAAAGAGCGCAAAGGGGAGACAAGGAAGCTTTCGTGGAACTAATGGAACTGTATAAGCAGGATCTGTACAAGGTTGCGAAAAGTTATCTGCGGTGTGACGAAGATGCGGCAGATGCGATACAGAATGCGATTCTGTCATGTTATGAACACCTAAAGGGTCTAAGAGAAATCGGCTATTTTAAAACGTGGATGATTCGTATTTTAATCAACAAATGCAAAGATATTTTGGATAAAAAAGAGAGCCTTTTAGAAGCGTTTCCAGAACAGGAAGACCCACATCATTACGAGCAGGAATCGGAATTTGAGGAGCTTATGGATATGTTGGATGAAAAATACAGAATTGTTTTAACATTACATTATGCAGAAGGATTTACGACAAAAGAGATTGCACAGATTTTGGACATCAGTGAAAATACAGTGAAGACAAGGTTGGTGCGAGGAAGAAAGAAATTTGCAGAGGAAATTTACTGTGAAAGATTGGAAGAAAGGGGGATGCAATTGTGAAAAAGAGATCATTTGGATATGATGAAAAAGCAATCAGAGAAGTGCTGGAAGAAAAAGTGGAGATACCAAATAGTGTTGAACAGAAGATGCAGCAGGCATACCGGGAAATAGGTGTAGAGAAAACAAATGGTATACAATACCGAAAACGCCGTCGTTGGACAGCAGTGGCAGCAGTGGCAATACTCGCAATGACGGCATCTGTTGGGATATATGCGGTGAATCATTATTATACAAAGAAGGTAACAGAAAATGGACGCAAACTATCTTATGAGTTTCAGATGAATTATGACGCAACACCATACGATATAGAGGTGGCGGCAAACTATATTCCAAAAGGGTATGAGTTGAAAACAGAAGGACCGTATGAAGGAAAAATCCATAATGATGAAACTGGTAAGGGAATTACCGTCATGCCTTTTAATGCGGCAAATTTGGATGATATGAAGACACGTGATTTTTCAAATGTTCTGAATGTTGAAAAAATGGAAATTCAGAATATGGAGGCGCATGTGATCACTTACGAAAAAATGGGGGAAACATTGCAGGATATTCTTCTCTTTAATGAAGTGGATGGCTACTGTGTTGATATATGGAGCAATGCAGAAAAGTTAATGGGAGAGGAACTGAAAAAAGTAGCAGAAAACTTACAGATTAAAAAATTAGATACTCAAATTGCGTATAAAACAGCGCAGGAAAAAATGAGAGAAGAAAAATGGAAGCATGCAGAAGAGGCGAGTAGGTCAAAAAGTATTTCAAAAGAGTTGATTCGGAATATTGGCATAGAGATGACAGACCCGAATTTTGAGAATCTAAGTTATGCGGAAGATATTCGATACACCGTAGAAGATGTGCAGATTTTAGATGCGATTTCATTCGAAGAGTTTCCAAAAGAAAATTTTGATACAACAACGATTGAACAAATAGATACTTTTGAGGAAGAAGTGAAGCCTTGGTTAAACGAAGATGGCTCGTTAAAACAGCATGCACGCTATTTGACGGGAGAAGATGGCGTGAATGATTCAAAGGAAAATCGGGAAATGATTGGGGCAAAATTTGTTGTGGTACGCATGAAAGCGAATGTGGCAGGTGGTGCAAAAGACTCGATGGAGGAGACTGATATATCGGTGACATTAGCGCCTGATATGGAGTTTTACGAAACGGATGAAAATGGAGATTTGACACATGCAAAAGAATATTCGACCCCAGATAAATTTGCGGGATATGCCGGATATCCGGTATATTTTGAAACTTCGTCTGAATTGGAATATGACCCAAAGATCAAAAGTGTTTGGAATTGTAAGCTGGACAAAGGAGATGTCGTTGAATATACATTAATTTATATCGTAGATGAGGATCGGCTTGAGAATGCATATCTTCAGTTCTACATGAATGGGAATTTTATGGAGCATGGATGCACCTACGTCAAAATTACTGAGAAATCATAGCAAATCACAGATTACGTGTTGTTCCAAACTTTATTTTATGGTATCCTATAGAATAAAGTGACTCTTCTGTGAAGTGGTCTTGGATTTTACGGAAGAAGAATAGATAGTGGAGGAATGACATGGAAAACGAAGTAGTTTCAAAAAATTTTATAGAACAGGAAATTGAAAAAGATTTAAGAGAAGGTGTATATGATACGGTATGCACAAGATTCCCGCCGGAGCCGAATGGATATCTTCATATCGGACATGCAAAATCTATTTTGCTGAACTATGGATTGGCACAGAAATATAACGGTACATTCCATATGCGTTTTGATGATACGAATCCAACAAAAGAGAAAGTGGAATTTGTAGAGTCGATTAAAGAAGATATCAAATGGCTTGGAGCAGACTGGAAAGAGAATCTGTTTTTTGCATCAGATTATTTTGACCAGATGTATGAATGTGCTGTGAAATTAATCAAAAAAGGAAAAGCATATGTATGTGATCTGACAGCGGAAGAGATTCGCGAGTACAGAGGAACTTTGACAGAACCGGGAAGAAACAGCCCGTACCGTGAACGTACGGTGGAAGAGAATTTAGAACTGTTCGAGGCGATGAAAAATGGAGAGTTTGAAGATGGGGAGAGAGTGCTCCGCGCAAAAATCGATATGGCATCACCGAACATCAACATGCGTGACCCGATCATTTACCGTGTGGCACATATGACGCATCACAATACAGGTGATAAATGGTGTATTTACCCAATGTACGATTTCGCGCATCCGATTGAAGATGCGATTGAGAAAATCACACATTCTATCTGTACATTAGAGTTTGAAGATCACAGACCACTGTATGACTGGGTTGTAAGAGAATGTGAGTTTGAACCGGCACCAAGACAGATTGAGTTTGCAAAATTATATTTGACAAATGTGGTGACAGGAAAGAGATATATCAAAAAATTAGTCGAAGACGGTATTGTAGATGGATGGGATGATCCAAGACTTGTATCAATTGCGGCGCTTAGAAGACGTGGATTTACACCGGAATCATTGAAGATGTTCGTAGATCTCTGCGGAGTGTCTAAGAGCAACAGCTCTGTGGATTATGCGATGTTAGAATACTGTATCCGCGAAGACTTAAAGATGAAAAAATCACGTATGATGGCAGTACTTGATCCGATCAAGCTGATCATTGACAACTATCCGGAAGGGCAGGTTGAATATCTGGATGTAGCAAATAATTTGGAAAATGAAGAATTAGGATACCGTAAAGTACCTTTCTGCAGAGAGCTTTATATTGAGAGAGAAGACTTTATGGAAGAGCCACCGAAAAAATATTTCCGTTTGTTCCCAGGAAACGAAGTGCGCCTGATGCATGCGTATTTTGTAAAATGTGAAAGCTTTGTAAAAGATGAAAACGGTAATATCACAGAGATTCACTGTACGTATGATCCAGAGACAAAATGCGGAAGTGGATTTACAGGAAGAAAAGTAAAAGGTACGATTCACTGGGTACCAGCTCCATATGCAATGAAAGCAGAAGTACGTCTCTATGAGAACATTGTTGACGAAGAAAAAGGTGTTTACAATAAAGAGGACGGTTCTTTGAACTTAAATCCAAATTCATTGACGATTTTGAAAGACTGCTATTTAGAGCCAAGCTTTGACGATGCAAAAGCATATGACAGCTTCCAGTTTGTGAGAAACGGATATTTCTGTATTGATGCGAAAGATTCAAAACCGGATGCGCTTGTATTTAACCGTATCGTATCATTGAAGAGCTCTTTCAAATTGCCAAAATAAACAGATGAATGAATTGACAATCAATTTGAAGACAAAATCAGATATGCCGCTGTATGAGCAGATTTACCGGCATATTAAGACAGAGATTCAAAGCGGGCGGATTGCCTGCAGAGAAAAACTGCCTTCTACACGGGCTCTCTCCAAGCATTTAGAAGTGAGCCGAAGTACGGTAGAGCTGGCATATGAACAGCTTTTGTCGGAAGGGTATATTGAGTCGGAGCCGTGTAAAGGCTTTTTTGCCGCGCAATTGGAAGGGTTGTATCAATTTGCGGAACTTAACATGGTTTCGAAAGCAGGAGAGAAAACCGAGAAGAAAAAATACCGTTATGATTTTAGTCCACGGGGAATTGATCTGAGTAGCTTCCCGTATAATGTGTGGAGAAAGCTGTCAAAAGAAATATTGGTGGACGACCGAACGGACTTGTTCTGTCTCGGAAATTCACAGGGAGAAGAAGGACTTCGAAATGCAATCCGTAACTACCTGTATCAGGCGCGTGGCGTGAATTGTCAGCCGGAACAGATTGTCGTCGGTGCGGGAAATGATTATCTGCTTATGCTGCTTGGCATGGTGATGGGAGAGCAACGAAAAGTTGCATTTGAGAATCCTACTTACAAGCAGGCATATCGTTTGTTTCGAAATCTTTCCTGTGAAGTGATGACGATTGATATGGATAAATATGGAATGGAAGTCTCGAAATTGTGTGAGTCGAATGCAGACACCGCATATGTTATGCCGTCTCACCAATATCCACTTGGCATCGTTATGCCGATCAAAAGAAGAATGGAACTGCTCAGATGGGCGGGAGAATCCGAAGAAAGATATATTATAGAAGACGATTATGACAGTGAGTTTCGGTACAAAGGAAGACCGATTCCGGCATTGCAGGGATATGATGTGGATGATAAAGTGATTTATCTTGGGACTTTTTCAAAGTCGCTGGCGCCGGCGATCCGAATCAGTTACATGGTACTTCCAAAACGACTTCTTACAGCATATAATGAAAAGTGCAGATTTTTAAGTTCTACGGTCTCAAAAGTCGATCAGTTTATTATCCAACGGTTTATTGAAGAAGGATATTATGAGCGCCATCTGAATAAAATGAGAGCACTCTATAAAAACAGACATGATATATTAATGGCTGGGTTAAAACCGTTGCTTACGAGATGCAGCATTTCGGGAGAGCATGCAGGAGTACATTTACTTTTGACGTTTCCATTGGGAGAAAAAGAGAAAGAACTGATCAGACAGGCGGAAGAAAAAGAAATCAGAGTTTATGGATTGTCAGAATATGATGTTGATGAACAAAAAGACGCAAAAGCAACGATATTGCTCGGATATGCAAATATGAGTGAAGAGGCGATTCGAGATGCGAGCAACATCCTGTGTAAGATATGGAAATAAAAGGAGTTCCAACTGTGGAACTCCTTTTATTTCTTTTATGCTTCTGTAGTCTGTTCAATTGGTGCATCTTCTTCGACCGGTGTCTCTTCCGTCTCCTGATTGAGAGAAACATAAGATCTCTGAGCGACTGGTTCTAAGTCACTATCCAGATCAAAATCTTCATCTTCAAAATCATCTGAAAATTCACTGTTATCATCAAGCGTATGTTGTTTTTTCTTGAAAAATGCAATTCCAATTCCGATTGCAGCACCAATGCCTGCAAGTGCTAATAAAAATTTACTCCATTTTTTTGACATATGATGACTCCTTTCTGAAAATAATATGATTCATTGAAAAACATTATAATACTTTTGTCGGAAAAATGAAAGGGGAATTCAGCCGATTGTTGTTTCTGTATCAGAATTGTGTTAGACTAACTCTTATATAGTAGAAAAGGAAGTGAGAGTATTGAACAAAGAACCTGTAAAAAAAGCGAAAAAGGGAATATTGAGTATCGTATTTAGTAGAATCTCGTTGCTTGCAGTATTATTGATTATTCAAATTGCTTTGATTGTAGGGACAGTCACATATCTGGAAGACTATGCAACTTACATTTATGTCATTTTTATCGTGTTGGAAGTGATTTCTGTCGTTTATATTATAAACAGTAAAAGCAATCCTGCGTTTAAGACTTCATGGATATTGTTTATCCTTTTAATTCCGATTGTGGGAACAGTGTTTTATCTGTTTATGAAAATACAGCCTGGAACAAGTTATTTGGATCATAGACTGAGGACATTAAATGAGGCGACATCACCGTTTATGAAACAGGATAAGGAGACGGTGGAGGCGCTTCGTGTATCGAAGCCTGCCAATGCAAATCTTGCACATTATCTGACACATCAGGCGGCATTTCCTGTGCATCGCAATACAGAAGTGACGTATTTTCCTCTTGGGGAGAATAAATTCAAGGAGATGAAAAAGCAGTTAAGACTTGCGGAAAAATATATTTTTCTAGAGTATTTTATAGTGGAAGAAGGCGTTATGTGGAATGAGATACTGGATATTCTGATCGACAAGGTTTCAAAAGGTGTGGAGGTCCGTTTCATGTATGATGGAATGTGCAGTATGGTACAGTTGCCTTATCATTATCCGAAGACGATGAGAAAATACGGAATTAAATGCAAGATGTTCAGCCCAATCAAACCAGTTCTCTCCTCACATCAGAATAACAGGGATCACAGGAAAATATGTGTGATCGATGGACATGTTGCATTTACCGGGGGAATCAATCTGGCGGATGAGTATATTAATCAGAAAGTCCGTTTCGGACACTGGAAGGATACGGCGGTCATGCTAAAGGGAGAGGCAGTTCAGAACTTTACGATGATGTTTCTTCAGATGTGGAATGTCAGTGAGCGGGGAAAAGAAGATTATACGAAATATCTGACCCCAAAGTCACTTGACATCAGAAGGGAACTTGGCTTTGTGCTTCCGTATGCAGATAGTCCGTTTGATCATGAAAACATCGGAGAGCAGGTGTATTTTCATTTGTTGAATCATGCCAAAAAATATGTGCACATTATGACGCCGTACCTGATTTTAGATAATGAGATGGTGACAAATCTTACTTACACAGCAAAATGTGGAATTGAAGTTATCATTATTATGCCGCATATTCCGGATAAGTGGTATGCGTTTGCAGTAGCACAGACCTATTATGAGGAACTGATCAGTGCGGGAGTGCAGATTTACGAATATACACCGGGATTTGTACATGCGAAAGTGTTTGTGTCAGACAATGACACTGCGACGGTCGGGACAATCAATCTTGATTATCGCAGTTTGTATCACCATTTTGAATGTGGTACATTTATTTATAACAATCCGGTCGTGTGGGAGATTGAACGTGATTTCCAAAATACTTTAAAAACAAGTCAGAAGATTACGATGCTTGATGTGAAAGAAAGAAGAATCGGTATGAAGATGGTCGGAAGCGTTTTAAGACTGATTGCGCCTTTGATGTAAACAAATAACGAAAAAAAGATTGCATAACACGGAGAAAGTATAGTATAATTCTATCGGTGCTTTATAAGCAGTGCTAAAGTATTTTATAAGAAGACACAATAATAAAGTGATTTGTAAATGCGTAACATTACAAAGTAAGATGGGAGAGAAAACACATGGAAAGAAAAGTTGGAACAATTTCAAGAGGAGTTCGTTGTCCAATCATTAGAGAAAATGATAATTTAGCAGATATTGTAGTAGAAAGCGTATTGGACGCTGCAAAAAGCGAAGGATTTGAACTGAGAGACAGAGATGTTATTTCTGTCACAGAGTCAATTGTAGCAAGAGCACAGGGAAATTACGCTTCTATCGATGCCATTGCAGAAGATGTAAAAGCAAAATTAGGCGGAGAGACAATCGGAGTAATCTTCCCAATCTTATCAAGAAACAGATTTGCTATCTGCCTCAGAGGAATCGCTGCCGGAGCAAAAAAAGTTGTTTTGATGTTAAGCTACCCAAGTGATGAAGTGGGAAATGAACTTGTATCAATAGATAAATTAGATGAGGCAGGAATCAACCCATACAGCGATGTTCTTACATTGGAAAAATACAGAGAATTATTTGGCGAGAACAAGCACGAATTTACAGGTGTAGATTATGTAGATTACTATGCAAATATCATCAAAGAAACAGGGGCAGAAGTAGAAGTTATTTTTGCGAACAATCCAAGAACAATCTTAAACTATACAAAGAATGTGTTGAATTGTGATATTCATACACGTGTTAGAACAAAACGTATTTTACGAGAGAATGGTGCAGAAAGAGTATGCGGATTAGATGATATTTTGAATGCATCGGTAAATGGAAGTGGATACAATACAAAATATGGATTATTGGGATCTAATAAATCGACAGAAGACAAAATTAAGCTATTCCCGAATGAATGTTTTGATTTAGTAGAAGATATTCAGAAACAGATTTTGGATAAGACTGGAAAACATGTAGAGGTTATGGTATATGGAGATGGTGCGTTCAAAGATCCACAAGGAAAGATCTGGGAACTTGCTGATCCTGTTGTATCACCAGCTTACACAGAAGGTTTGATCGGAACACCGAATGAAGTGAAGTTAAAATATCTTGCAGATAATGATTTCAAAGATTTAAGTGGGGAAGCATTGAAAGAAGCAATTTCAAAGCGTATCAGAGAAAAGAGCGATAATCTTGTTGGAGATATGGCTTCTCAGGGAACAACTCCGAGACAGCTGACAGATCTTATCGGTTCTTTGTGTGATCTTACAAGTGGTTCAGGGGATAAAGGAACACCGGTTGTATTGGTTCAGGGATATTTTGATAATTATACAAACTAATTAAAAAATGGTGCTGCATATATTATGCAGCACTATTTTTATATAATAGGAAATTCCGATTTTTGTTGGAACAATGAATGAAAATAGCCCGCACAAAGTCGGGCATGAGAACAAGATGACGCTCGTTAGAAGATATAAAAACCTTCTATACCAGCCTCATCGGCAAATAAATCATCTTCGTTTAAAAAGAAATCCATATCCAGAAGTTCATCCTCGCTCATATTGCGAATGTCCTTAGATGTCATTCCTTCTGGTGGATTGTCCATGTATTTTTTGCGTAATTCCTCGATATTAGATTTCATGGTAGTATTCCTCCTTTTAGAGGATTATATCATAGAACGTGAAAAAAGAAATCATGCAGAAGAACGCTTTCCGAAAGATTTGGACATTGCTCTCTCATAGAGTTCTTCGAGGGATACGCGCTTATGATTATAATAGAGTTCCAAAAGCTCCATTTTGTGTTTGCAATTCGGACACTCTAAAGGATCATAACCAAAAGAAGAAAGAATGGCAGTCCGCCATTGGTTGAAACTCCGGTA
>NZ_JBQKED010000004.1:0-99675 GCF_052121495.1 Faecalimonas sp. LCP19S3_D12
GATAACCGAACCATTTTTCTTGGTAAATCTATGGAAAAAAGTTAGAAATGTGGAAAACTTGATAAAAGAAAAACCCGGACTTCTGTCCGGGACTTTGTCTACAGTCTGAAATGACTGCGGTTTCTTTAAAACCGCAGTCATTTTTATTCTTCTTCGTCTGTTTCTTGTGCACCGAGTAAGGCACCGGTGGAAGCAGCGACGACAGCTGCAACGATTGCGGCAATGATGCTTACCGCAATGACACAAACTAAGAATCCCATGTTAAGATACCTCCGTTTCTGTGATGAATAGTATTTGCATTAGAAGAATACATTTCCCCCGATTACAATTCCGCTATGTCCGGTCCATGCTGCACGGAAATTCAGACAGCTACCTACATTATTTTTCCCTGCGATAGCATCTTTTGCAACCTCCACGCAAGAGGATTTAACACCTCGTTTTAAGACTTTATCAAGCTTTCCGGAAGCGACCGGAGAAAATTGTCCGATCTGATAGATTACTCCGGTAATAGTATCAGGATAATATCTATGGTTGACTCTGTTCATGACGACAGATGCAACTGCAAGCATACCTTCATAATGTGTACTTCCGGCTTCGCATTCAATCAATGCGGCGAATAACTCTAGTTCACTGGCGCTGACATTAGGGGTCTGACCTTGAGAAGAACCGGAATTGTTACTGGGCGGTGCCTCTGGCTCGATAGGTATGACTTCTTTGTCAAGAGCCTCCTGTGCTGCTTTGGCACGCTCTTTTGCCTCAGCAAGTTTTGCAGAATATTGCTCTAATTCTCCTGATGTGGAAGAAATTTTTGCGGTAAGATCCGCTTGCTTTTGATTGAGCTCATCCTGAAGTTTCGTCAGTTGAGATTGTTCATTTTGAAGCTGCTTTTCTTTTTCGGCAACAGCATTCTGTGCATCGACGAGCTCTTTCAGACGATTGCGGTCGTATTCGCTTACCGCACTGATAAATTCGGCTTTATTTAAAAATTCAGTCATGCTCCCAGAAGAGAATAGCATCTCTAAGTAAGAGGTGTTGCCGCTTTCATATATATGTTTGATTCTCAGTTTCATAGACTGATACTGAGCTGCTTCCTCGCCTTTTGCGACAGCAAGATCGTCTTTCACCTGCTCGATTTGCGCTGTGATGGTATCCATTTTTTTCATAATGGTATCTAACTCTCCACTCAAGGCATCGAGTTCGCTATTTAAATTGGATAATTCATTCTGTAAGTTTGATGTTGTGCCCTCAAGTGATTCAACAGAATCTTCAGCGTATGAAGAAGTAGCAAAAACTGTGAACACTGCGATGGAAGTTAAAATGGAACAGGTACGTATCAGCATTTTTAACTTTTTATTTTTCATAAGTAATTCCTTTCCTGAATAAATAGTTATTAAAATATTATACTATAAATTGCGTTATTAATCAAATTTTGTTAGAATAGAATCAAATAGCAGAAGAAAAGAGGGCAGTAGAATATGATGAAATACAAAGAGGAGCATTATCTTTATAAGAATATCAAGGATAAGATTTATCCGTGGGTGAAAGAATGTCTTGTAGATCATAAGGCGCTGAATGGAAAGTATATTTCTGATAAAGATACTCCGATAGTCTCTTTTGCAGGGGATTTGATGGTGATATTTGTAATTGAAAGAGACAAAGATACATATGAGATATTAAAAGACAATATGCTTCCGCCAGATACGGACATAGAACTGCTTTACCATACAGCGTGCGAAAATCTTGCAAGGAATGTGAAATTTGTAATTGGACACACATTATATGGTGGCTTTAGCATTATCGCTGACGGTTATCACGAGGCAAGTTCACTTTGTTTTAAGCATATTTGGTCTATGTGCAGTGAAAAGCTTAATGATGATATTGTTATTATGGCACCGACGAAAGATATGGTTCTATTTGTTCCAGCAGGCAATCAAAAGCAGATTGAAGAGATGAAAGCTTATGGAATGCAATCGTTTGAACGTTCATTTGACAAGGTAAGCACGAAATTACTACGTTTTACAAAAGAAGGAAGGGAACTGACCGTATATGAGTAGAACAATTAGGATGATTGGGGTGGATCTGGATGGGACACTGCTGAACAGTGAAAAACAGCTGACTGCCTATACAAGAGAGGTGCTAAAAAAGGCGATTGAGCAGGAAGTAGCTGTAGTTGTGGCTACCGGACGTCCATTTTCGGGAGTGCCTGATGAACTGAAACATTTTCCGGGAATGAGATATGCACTGACAGCAAACGGTGCAAGAATATTGGATATGCAGAAGCAGAAGGTAGTTTATGAGAACCTGCTTTCAGGGGAGATAGCAGAAAAAGTCATAGATATTTTGAAAAGACATCATGCAATTCACGAGTTTTTTGTTGACGGAGTCGGCTACATGAATGAAGATGGTCTGAAGAATGTATATGCATATTTTGAAGATCCTCATATGGCAGAATATTTACAAAGTACAAGAATTACGGTAAAAGATGTAAAAGAAAAATTACAGGCGATGAAGTGTGAGGTAGATAAGCTACAGGGAATTTTTAGAAATCAGAAAGATAAACAGGAAGCACTAGAAGAATTGAATACCCTTTCGGGCATCGTTGTCACAGCTGCAATGGATAATAATCTGGAGATTAATAAAGAAGGAACAAACAAAGGACTTGGTCTTTTGCAGTTAGGGAAATCTCTTGGAATTTCAAGAGAGGAGATTATGGCGTGCGGTGATGGCGGCAATGATGTGGAGATGTTAAAAGAAGTTGGCTTTGCTGTTGCCATGGCCAATGCTTATGATACTGTCAAGACAGCAGCAGATTTTGTGACTGTTTCGAATGATGAAGATGGAGTGGCAAAGGCGATTGAGAGGTTTGTGCTGAACTAGAGGAGGAAAAGAAGAATGTTAGATATGTTAAAAGTAATTATACTTGGAATTGTGGAAGGTATCACGGAGTGGCTGCCAATCAGCAGTACAGGACATTTGATTCTGGTAGATGAGTTTATCAAGCTTGGGGCGAGCAGCGCATTCAAAGAGATGTTTAATGTGGTGATACAGCTTGGGGCAATTTTAGCGGTTGTAGTTTTGTACTTTCATAAACTGAATCCGTTTTCACCGAAGAAATCAAGAAAACAGAAAGTGTATACGATTCAGTTGTGGATGAAAGTGATCGTTGCATGTTTACCAGCTGCTATTCTTGGAATTCTGTTGGATGACTGGATGGAAGCGCATTTGCATAATTATGTAGTAGTATCCATTACGTTGATATTGTATGGTATTTTATTTATTGTGATAGAAAATTGGAATAAAGGTAAGACACCGCAGGTGACAAAATTGTATCAGCTCTCTTATCAGACAGCATTGCTTATTGGAGTATTTCAGGTTCTTTCTCTTGTGCCGGGAACGTCACGTTCCGGTGCGACAATCATTGGTGCATTGTTGCTTGGAACTTCCAGATATGTGGCGGCAGAATTTACATTCTTCCTTGCAATTCCGGTTATGTTCGGTGCAAGTGGAATTAAATTGTTGAAGTTTATCAAAGTTGGGGGCGGCTTCACAGGGATGGAAGCAGCTATGCTGATCGTAGGATGTCTGGTGGCGTTTGTTGTATCGATCATTGCGATTAAATTTTTAATGGGATATATCAAGAAAAATGATTTCAAAGTATTTGGTTATTACCGCATCATCTTGGGTGTGATCGTGCTTGGGTACTTTGCGGCAAGCGGATTTTTAAAATAATATACAAACGGGTGGCTGTTTATGCAAGAAAAATGTATAAATAGCCACTTGATTTTTTTGAAAAATGTGATAAAATATACCACATAGTTGAATTTTTATGCAGGATAAATTGCGAAAGGGAGAGATTAAATTATGAAGAAGAAATTATTAAGTGCATTATTGGTGGCAACATGTGTGGTATCTATGGCAGCTTGCGGAAGTGATAAAAAAGAAAAGGAAGCTAAGGCTGACAAGATTATTGTCGGAACAGAGGCTGGTTTTGCACCATACGAGTACATGAAAGGCAATGAAGTTGTCGGAATTGATATGGATATCGCAAAAGCGATTGCGGATGATATGGGAAAAGAGCTAGAGATCAAGAACATGGATTTTGACGGTGCTTTGGCAGCGGTTGCAAGCGGAAAAGTAGATTTTGTTGCAGCAGGTGTGTCTATCGATGAAGACCGTTTGAAAACAATGGACTTCTCTCATGAATATGTAAATTCAACAGAGGTAATCGTTGTAAACGGTGACAGTCCGGCAGTGACTCCGGCAGGAGCAGAACTTTCAGGAACAGATCTTGACGGAAAAGTAGTTGCAGTACAACAGGGGAATATCGCAGATATCTGGGTATCCAATGAAAAGAACTGCAAGCCGAAAGAAGTAAAGCGCTATACAAAATTTGCTCAGGCTGCAGAAGATTTGAAAAATAATAAAGTAGATTGTATCGTAATGGACCAATATCCGGCAGAACAATTAGTAGCTTCTAATGGAACATTGAAAATTTTAGATGGTGTGCTGTTTGAAGATAAATATGCAATTGCAGTGAAAAAAGGAAATAAGGAATTATTGGATAAAATCAACAAAGTAATCGATCAGTTGATTGAAGATGGAAAAATTGAAGAATTTACAGCAAACCATACACAAAAGTAATAAAATAGTGTAAAATAGAAGATAAGTAATTTTAGAATCAGCAGATTTTGTATAATCTGCTGATTCTTTGATGCAATTACAAAAGAAAGAGAGGAGAAAAGATGGACTTTATACAAAAGTTTATAGAAGGGTTTCATCATGCGGTAATCTATGACCAGCGGTATTTGGTCTATTTGGATGGTCTGAAGGTTACCATTTTAATTTCCATATTTGCAATCCTGATCGGTGTGGCGATTGGTCTGTTCATCGCAGTGGTGAAAGTAACAGTTTCCAAAAATATTTTTGTCAGGATTTTGAAGTGGTTCTGTAATGTGTATACGACGGTGATTCGAGGAACACCGGTTATGGTACAGCTTTTGATTATGTACAATATGGTGTTTACTGCAAGAGACACGAACGAAATTTTTGTTGGTGCAATCTGCTTTGGTATCAACTCCGGCGCGTATGTAGCTGAGATTATCCGAGCTGGAATTGAATCCATTGACAGAGGACAGATGGAGGCAGGTCGTTCGCTTGGATTCAACTACATACAGACGATGCGCTATATCATTGTCCCACAGGCAGTGAAAAATATTCTGCCGGCGCTTGGAAATGAATTTATTGTGCTCATCAAAGAGACATCCGTAGCGGGAGTGATTGCGGTGACAGATTTAACAAAAGCAGCACAGTACATTGGTTCTACAGATTTTATTGTATTACCGCCGTTGTTTGTAGCAGCAGGCTGCTATCTTGTGATCGTGTTAGGACTTACAAAATTACAAAGTTTATTGGAAAGGAGGTTGTCACAAGGTGATCGTCACTAAGAATTTACAAAAATCATTTCATGGAAACAATGTGCTTTGTGGGATTGACGAGCATATTGAAAAAGGAGAAAAAGTAGTTGTGATTGGACCGTCTGGTTCCGGGAAATCTACTTTTTTGCGTTGCCTCAACCTTCTGGAAGAACCGACAGGCGGAGAAGTGTGGTTTGAGGGAAATAACATCACAAGTAAAGATTGTGATATCAACAAACTGAGACAGAAGATGGGCATGGTATTCCAGCAATTTAATCTGTTTCCGCATTTATCGATCAAGGAAAATATCATGCTCGCACCGGTGAAACTTGGTGTGATGACAAAAGCAGAGGCGGAGAAGAAAGCAAAAGAATTGTTGCAGCGTGTTGGACTTCCTGACAAAGAGAATGCATATCCGAGACAGTTGTCAGGTGGTCAGAAACAGCGTATTGCAATTGCGAGAGCTCTGGCGATGAATCCGGATGTGATGCTGTTCGATGAGCCGACGTCTGCACTTGACCCGGAGATGGTAGGAGAGGTTCTGGAACTGATGAAAGAACTGGCAGATGAGGGAATGACGATGGTAGTCGTGACACATGAGATGGGATTTGCAAAAGAGGTTGCAACGCGTGTCCTGTTCATTGATGAGGGAAAAGTAAAAGAAAGCAACACGCCGAAAGAATTTTTTGAGAATCCACAAGAACCGCGTCTGAAAGAATTTTTGTCAAAAGTATTGTAAGAAAGCGAGGGAGAATGTGATGAGTATTTTATTTGTAGAATATCCAAAATGTACGACCTGTAAAAAGGCGAAGAAGTGGCTGGAGGAAAAGGGTGTTGCCTTTGAGGACAGACATATCGTGGAGGCAAATCCTACTGCGGAAGAATTAAAGGCGTGGCATGAAAAAAGCGGTCTTCCACTGAAGCGTTTTTTCAACACAAGTGGTATGAAGTATAAAGAACTCGGGCTGAAAGATAAACTTCCAAATATGACAGAAGAAGAGCAATATGCACTTCTTGCGACGGATGGAATGCTTGTGAAACGTCCGCTTCTAGTAGGTGAAGAGTTTGCTGTTCCGGGATTTAAAGAGGTTTCCTGGGAAGAGGTTTTAAGTTAAATGAAATATGAAAGAATTGAGATTGGGAGGTTCATTGAACGTCCCAATCGTTTTATTGCGTATGTAGAAATTGCGGGGAAGAAAGAGAGCGTACACGTGAAAAATACAGGGCGTTGTGCTGAACTTTTGACACCGAATGCATCTGTGTATGTGCAGCGGGCAGAAAATCCGGACAGAAAAACCCAGTGGGATCTGATCGGTGTAAAAAAAGGAAAACGGATGATCAATATGGATTCCCAGATACCGAACAAAGTAGTGGAGGAATGGATTAAACAAGGGAATTTGTTTCCGGATGCGACAGTGATCAGACCGGAAAAGACGTACAGGAAATCCAGATTTGACCTTTATGTGGAAGAGGGAGATAGAAAAATCTTTGTAGAAGTAAAAGGAGTCACGCTGGAGGAAAATGGAATTGTGAAATTTCCGGATGCACCGACTGAGCGGGGGATAAAGCACATCGAAGAGCTTTGTGAGGCGACAAAAGAAGGATATGAAGCGTATATCTTTTTTGTGATCCAGATGAAAGGTGTGCGGTATTTTACTCCGAATATGGAAACGCAGCCGGCATTTGGCGAAGCGCTAAAACGAGCGAAGGAGCAGGGGGTGCATGTACTTGCATATGACTGTAAAGTTGGAAAAGACAGCATTGAGATTGGAAAGGAAGTGCCTGTTCTTTTGGAGGATGAGAATCTAAAGAAAATCGCAGTTCCTCTGGTCACATGGTACCGGGAGAATAAGAGAGAACTTCCGTGGAGAGAACAGATCAGCGCCTATCGTGTGTGGGTGTCAGAGATTATGCTGCAGCAGACAAGAGTGGAGGCGGTGAAGCCGTTTTACGCCCGATTTTTAAATGCGCTTCCGACAGTAAAGGATTTGGCGGAGGCGGAGGAAGACCAGCTCTTGAAGTTGTGGGAAGGTCTTGGATATTACAACCGTGTGCGCAACATGCAGAAAGCGGCAAAGCAGATCATGGAAGATTTTCATGGAGAATTTCCCAAGACCTACGAGGAGATAAAAAGTCTTACAGGAATCGGAAACTATACGGCAGGGGCGATCAGCTCATTTGCATTTGGGATTCCAAAACCGGCGGTCGATGGCAATGTACTTCGTGTGGTTTCGAGGATCACGGCAAGCTATGATGACATTATGAAAGCGAGCGTGCGAACAAGGATAGAAGAACAGCTAGAACGTATCATTCCGAAAAATGCGGCGAGTGATTTTAATCAGGGTCTGATTGAACTTGGTGCAATTGTCTGCGTGCCGAATGGGGAGCCGAAATGTCTGCTGTGCCCGTTGAGGCAGCTCTGCAAAGCGAGGGAAAAAGGAATTGAGTCAGATCTCCCGGTGAAGACAAAAGCAAAAGCGAGAAAGATTGAAAAGAGGACAGTATTCATTTTTCAGGATGGCGAGAATGTAGCAATTCGGAAACGTCCGGCAAAAGGTCTTTTGGCAGGATTGTATGAGCTTCCGAATATTGAGGGAGAATTAAGTGCAGATGAAGCGCTGGAATACAGTAAGAAAATTGGACTGCAGCCGCTGAGAATAAAAGAACTGGGAGTGGCAAAACATATTTTCAGTCATGTGGAATGGCATATGACCGGGTTTGCCATTCGAGTAGATGAGTTGGAAAAATCTTGTACAGAGAAAATGTTGTTCATCCATCCGGAGGAAGTGCAAAGAGAGTATCCAATTCCGGCAGCATTTGAATATTATACCGATTTTGTGGATATCAAACTTGGACAGGAAAAATATGAGGAATAAGAATAGGACCAGCAGTCTGCTGGTCCTAAATTGTTTGTCTGGATACGGCCGGCTGTTTTTTAAATGCAGCCACATATACGAGCTGATAACAGATTACAGCCATGGCGCCGGCGCCTACCACGTCGATTACAGAGTGCTGCTTTAAAAACATGGTAGATAAGATGATGAGTCCGCCAAGTACAAGCGAGGCGTATTGAATCCATCGATATTCTTTTAATCTCTGGCTATGCATAATTGCAATGCAGGCGCCGATGGAATTATACACGTGCAGGCTTGGGAAAATATTCGTCGGTGTATCAGCACGGTATAACTGCTTTACTAAATCGACAAAAATATTGTCGTGTTCAAATGTTGTCGGACGTAAAATCTGCCCATTTGGATAAATAGTTGAAAATATCAAAAAAATCGTCATTCCAATACAGAGAAAGGCTGAAAGCTTATAAAAATCAGTCTTATCTGTGAAAAAGAAGTATCCGACAGTCACTGCGATGAATAAAAACCACAGTCCGTAAGGAATGATGAATATCTCTAAAAATGGTATCTTTTCATCGAGACTGGTATGGATAATATGGAAATCTGTTGTCACATGTTTTTCCAGGTAAAAAAACCAAGGAAGGTATATGAATCCGTAAAGAAAAACCCATGCATGTCTGTATTTTTGTAGGAAGCTTTTCATGCTATCAAAATCCCTTCATAAAGTGAATTAAAGTATGTAAATGATTATAGCATGAAAAAGATTGAGCAACAACAGTCTTCATACTATCTTTAGAATTTTTAAAAGTTTTTTTCGAATATGACCATATCGTATTGCCGTTTTGCCTGGAGAAATGATTCGGGTGTACGAAGTGTCCAGACTGCGACCGGTGTGCGGTAGAGAATTCTTATCATTCGGAGACTGATGTTGGAGACATCTTTGAATTTATAAGAAATAAAATCGGGTTTTGCAATACCGTTTAAAAGGAGAAAACGGACAAGAAAGCAGGCAAACCAAGGCTCGTTCTTTCGTGTCCTTGTCAGGTTCGAGGATAGCTGACCACGCAGAATATGCGGGGCATTTTTTCGAAACCAGAAAATCCCGATTGTGTTAAAAGACTGAATCAAATAAGCTCCCTGATAAGTTTTCAAAAGCTTGTGTACTTCATGACAGAGTCTGGTACTCTTTGTAGGAAGCTTTAATTCAATCAAAAGCGGCACACGACCGTTGACGTACGACAACACATCGGAGAGAAGCGGAATTCTTTCCGATGTGTGATTCAGGTAAAGTTTCTGCAAGTCTTCATAAGAGGTTTCTTCGATGAGGGCATCAATCCGGCACATCCTTGTGAGCGTGTCATCGTGAAAAACGACTACTTTTTCATCTTTTGTCAGATGGACGTCAAGTTCGATGCCGACATGCTGTCTGACTGCTTCCTGAAAAGATTTCATGGAATTTTCAGGAATGGCATGGGCATCTGAAAACAGACCGCGGTGGGCGAATTCTGTATGAAAAAATGGTTCCATCATTTTGCGTCTGGCAAGATTTGGACAGATGGAAATCAAATACAGGAATAAGAATAAAAATAGCAATACAATAAAAAACATAGTTACCTCCTTTGTGGCACGATAACCGGAAGCATTTTAGAATCGCATGAGGCGGAAATGCTTTTTTGTAAAAATACAGGTTCTCCGTCTGTGTGAACCGGCAATGCTCGTTCTGTGTGGATGTTTACATGGCGGCACTGATAGGTGTGGACGCCTTTAAAATGCGTATGCCAACCGGTAAATGCTGTCGGAAGGAGGGTGAGAATCTTTAATTTTGAAAGATCAGAAACAACAATTACATCGAGCAAATCGTCATCGGGGCGTGCATCGGGACAGAATTTGATCCCTCCGCCTTCGTATTTGTGATTCATAATTGAGACAAAATATGCAGATGAAAAAGTGAATTCTTCTTTATGATCCAGCGTGACTGTCATTTCCTGAGGTGTTGTCAGAAAGAGACGGTGCAGGGAGATACCGGCATAAGTGAGTTTTCCAAGGTGGAGCTTATTCAATACAACTTTCAATTTTGAAATGACTGCCTCGTGGCAGATAGCGGCGTCAAAGCCAATACCTGCACTTACGGCAAAGTGTTTCAAGCGGTCTTGATACTGTAATCGTCCGATATTTATCGAGCGGGTGTCATGTGCCGCCAGAATAAGCTCCAAAGCCTCTTTGGGTGAAGAGGGGATATTCAGGCTTCTGGCGAAATCGTTGCTTGAACCAATTGGAATATACCCCAAGATCACCTTTTCGTAATCTTGGATTCCGTTTACCACTTCGTTTATCGTACCATCTCCGCCGAGCACAACCAAAGTGGAAGGACCATCACCAGAGGTGACTTTGCGGGTAATCTCGGTCGCATGTTTTTGATATTTTGTAAAATACGCTTTATAAGGTACTTTTCGTTTTTTTAAAATAGATTCTAATTCGTCCCACACGACATGTCCGAGACCGGAACGAGCGTGTGGATTTACAATAAAAATGTACATTTGCATCACCTGTCTTTTGTTCTTGGAGATATTATAACATTTATAATTGACGATGGTCACTAGAAAAGTTAAAATAAATATAACAAGATTTTTGGTATAAAATAATAAATATAGTGCATTAAAGAGGAAAAAAAAAGATGGATAGAACGGAAAAATATAATTTGAGCCAAAAAGAACAGCTTGCATTAATTGGAAAAGCATTGTCATCGGAATTGAGACTCCGGATTTTGAGTGAACTAGAAGAAAGAGCTTATAATGTAAATGAAATTGCCGAATGTTTACAGATACCAGCATCCTCTGCTGCGCTGCATGTTCGGGTTCTTGAGGAAGCCGGCTTGATTGAGACAGAACTTCGGGCAGCCGTCAGAGGGTCTATGAAAATCTGCAGAAAGAAAGTAGATGGAATTTTTATTGACTTACAGCAGGAGACAGAAGGAGAAATCGATGAGATCCATATGCCGATCGGAAATTATGTGGATTACCATGTGGAGCCGACTTGCGGAATGGTGTCTCAGGACGGGTATATTGATGTGGAAGATGAGGCTTCGGTATTTTATAATCCGGCAAGGATGAATGCCAAGCTTATTTGGTTTGGAAATGGATATTTGGAATACCGTTTTCCGAATGTGACATTAAAAAAGAAAACGCTCAGGAAAGTAGAGGTGTCTGCGGAAATATGCTCGGAAGACCATGAGTATAATATGGACTGGCCTTCTGATATCACACTGTGGATCAATGACGTTGAGGTTGGCACATGGGAAAGTCCGAGTGATTTCGGCGGAAGACGCGGGAAACTGAATCCGGCATGGTGGTCATCCGATAAGACCCAATATGGCATGTTAAAGAACTGGTGTGTGAAAAAGGACGGAAGCTTTCTGGACGGTGAAAAGCTTTCTGATGCCGGACTGGAAAAATACAACATTTCTGACAAGGATTATATTTCGGTGAAGATCGGAATTAAGGAGGATGCAGCACACAAAGGCGGAATCAATATATTTGGGGACTGCTTTGGAGATTATCCGCAGGACATTGTTCTAAAATTGAGTTATTAAAGCTTTACAGTATAGGAAAATATGATATAATAAATAACAAATAAGGTGTTTTAAAACAAAAATATTAAAATAAAAGGAGAAGAAGAATGAAAGCGAGACTGGTAGAACAATTCAAACAATTATTTGGACCAGAAGGGGATATCCGGGCGTATTTTGCTCCGGGACGTGTGAATCTGATTGGGGAACACACAGACTACAACGGAGGGCATGTGTTTCCATGTGCGCTGACATTAGGTACATATGCGATTGCAAGAAAGAGAGAAGATGAGAGGCTGAGACTGTACTCTGCGAATTTTGAATCTCTCGGTGTAATCGAGTCAAGTCTGAAGGATCTGGTTCCATCAGAGGCAGCAGGATGGACGAATTATCCGAAGGGAGTTATGTGGACATTCGAAAAACGCGGATATAAGCTTACAAACGGACTTGATATTCTGATTTACGGAAATATTCCGAACGGATCAGGACTTTCTTCATCTGCATCGTTGGAAGTTCTGACAGGAGTGCTTTTGAAGGATATGTTTGCATTTGACGACTTGACGATGGTTGAGATCGCGCAGATTGGGCAGTGTTCAGAAAATAACTTTAATGGCTGCAACTGTGGAATTATGGATCAGTTTGCAAGCGCGATGGGAAAGAAGGACAATGCCATTTTCCTGGATACCAATACGCTGCAATATGAATATGCGCCGGTTGTACTTGAAGATGCAAAAATTGTAATTGTAAACAGTAAAGTAAAACACAGTCTTGTGGATTCTGCCTACAATGACAGAAGAAATGAATGTGAGACTGCATTAAAAGAACTGCAGAAAGTGTTGGATATCCAGACACTTGGTGATCTGACAGAGGAGGAATTCGAGGCGCATAAAGATGCAATCCAGTCTGAGATCAGACAGAAAAGAGCAAAGCATGCAGTGTATGAGAACCGAAGAACGATCAAGGCGGTAGAAGCGCTCAAAGCAGATGATATTGAGACGTTTGGAATGCTGATGAATGCATCTCATGTATCGCTTCGAGATGATTATGAGGTATCTTGTGAAGAGATTGATATTTTGGTAGACCTTGCATGGTCAATTGAGGGCGTCATTGGATCACGTATCACAGGAGGCGGATTCGGCGGATGTACAGTAAGTATTGTAAAAAATGATGCAGTAGATCATTTCATTGAGACTGTCGGAGCGCAGTATGAGGAGAGAGTGGGACACAAAGCTGAATTTTATGTAGTAGACATCGGAGACGGAGCAAGAATTTTAAAATAAGCAGGAGAGAAAAAATGTTATTTGAAAATATTAAAAAATTAGTACAGTATGGAATTGACACAGGATTGACGCCGGAGTGCGAACGCATTTATACAACGAATCTGTTGTTGGATCTTTTTGGCGAAGAGAATTATGAAGACACAGATATTCAGGGGGAAGAAATAAATCTTGAGACAGTTCTTGGAGCATTGCTTGATGAGGCGTGTAAAAGAGGAATTATTGAAGACAGCATCGTGTACCGTGACTTGTTTGACACAAAGCTTATGAACTGTCTGACACCACGTCCGGCACAGGTACAGGCTGAGTTTGCAAAAAGATATGAGGTTTCTCCAAAAGAGGCGACAGACTATTTCTACAAATTAAGTCAGGACAGCGATTATATCCGTCGTTACCGTGTGAAAAAAGACCGCAAATGGAAAGTGGACAGCGCTTATGGTGAGATTGATATCACAATCAACTTGTCCAAACCGGAGAAAGACCCAAAGGCAATTGCTGCTGCGAAGAATGCAAAAGTGAGCAGTTATCCAAAATGCCAGCTCTGTGTGGAAAATGAAGGATATGCAGGGCGTGTGAACCATCCGGCGAGAGAAAATCACCGTATTATTCCGATTACAGTGAATGACAGTGCATGGGGATTCCAGTATTCGCCATATGTATATTATAATGAACACTGTATCGTATTTAATGGCGAGCACACACCGATGAAAATTGAAAAACAGACATTTGTAAAATTATTTGATTTTGTAAAACTATTCCCACATTATTTCCTGGGATCAAACGCAGACCTTCCGATCGTAGGAGGCTCTATCTTGAGTCATGACCATTTCCAGGGCGGAAATTATACATTTGCAATGGCAAAAGCGCCGATGGAAGAGACATTTACAATCAAAAACTTTGAAGATGTAGAAGTTGAAATTGTAAAATGGCCATTGTCTGTATTGAGATTGAGAAGTACAGATGAGTCGCGTTTAATTGAACTTGGAGCACACATTTTAGATGCATGGCGAGGATACACAGACGAAGCGGCGTTTGTATTTGCAAATACAGAAGGTGAACCACACAACACAATCACTCCAATCGCAAGAAAAGTTGGGGATACATATGAGCTGGATCTTGCGCTCCGCAACAATATTACAACGGAAGAACATCCGCTTGGGGTATATCATCCACATGCACAGTGGCATAACATCAAGAAGGAGAACATTGGACTGATTGAGGTAATGGGACTTGCAGTGCTTCCGTCTCGGCTGAAAGAAGAGATGGAAATCCTTGCAGATTATCTTGTGGAAGGCAAGAATATCAGAGAGAATGAAAAGATTGAAAAACATGCAGACTGGGTAGAGAGATTCCGAGGAAAATACGACGGATTTACAAAAGAAAATGTAATGGAAATTTTGGAAAAAGAAGTTGGAATTGTATTTACCAATGTTTTGGAAGATGCAGGTGTTTATAAATGTACAGAAGAGGGAAGAATTGCATTTAAACGGTTCATAGAGACACTGTAGGCATTTGGAGAGGGTGAGAACAGAATGGAACAGAGAGTATTTGGAGCAAACAGCAAAGGTGATGCAGCTTTATTATATACATTTACGAACAAGAACGGCATGATGATTGGGGTGACTGATCTGGGGGCAACGCTTCATGCGGTTCTTGTCCCGGACAGGGATGGAAACCTCTGTGATGTGGTACTTGGATATGACACGGCAGAGCAATATGAAGAAGGAGCTACTTTTTTTGGAGCTACGGTCGGTCGGAGCGCGAATCGCATCGGTGGTGCGTCGTTTGTGTTGAATGGGAGAAAATATAATCTGGACAAAAATGATGGTGAAAACAATCTTCACAGCGGGTTGGATTTTTATAGTTTCCGTGTGTGGAAAGTGAAAGAACAGACGGAGAACAGCATTACATTCGCACTGCACAGTCCGGATGGCGATCAGAATTATCCGGGGGCATTGGACATTGAAGTGACTTATACGTTGACAGATGACAATGAAATAAAAATTCAGTATCATGGAGTGCCGACGAAAGATACGATCATCAATATGACAAATCATAGTTATTTTAATCTGTCTGGACATAATTCCGGTTCGGTGTTAGAGCAAGAAGTATGGATTGATGCGGATGCTTATACGAGAGCGGATGCAACGTCGATTCCAACCGGAGAGATCGTTTCCGTAGACGGGACGCCAATGGATTTTCGTGTGCCAAAGACAATTGGAAGAGATATTGAAGAAGACTATGAGGCACTGAATTTCGGAAATGGATATGATCATAACTGGGTGTTAAAGCCACGTGATGGAGTTGGAAAGGTTGCAACACTTTATTCTGATAAAACGGGGATTGAGATGGAAGTGTATACAGACCTTCCGGGAGTGCAGATGTATACAGCCAATTTTGTAGAGGATGAGTGTGGAAAAGAGGACGCAATCTATCAAAAACGTCACGCAGTCTGTTTTGAGACTCAGTATTTTCCGGATGCAGTGAATCATGAGAATTTTGTAAGCCCGATCTGTCGTGCGGGTGAGGCATATGATACGACAACAGTATATAAATTCATAGTAAAAAAGTAGGAAATTAGAAAAATAACCGTCTGAGAGCGTTCTCATTCGGTTATTTTTTGAAAAAAATCATTGCATTTTGACGAAAATATTGCTAGAATAATGTGGAATTTTGCAATTTTAAGAAAGGGGAGAGGATGTATGAAAAGAGGAATTGCAGGCTTGCTCATTTCGTGCCTAATTTTACAGACACCGCTTGGAGTGTTGCGGGCAGAAGAGATGAATAAGGAAATTGTCCAAACGGCAGTTGAGGAATATTCCCAAAGCAGTGATTCAAAATCAGTATCCGGGACATTAGAAGTGGTGTTGGAATCGGTACTTGGAGAGATCGATTATAACAGAGACTTTCAAGTTAGTTTGAAAAAGGCTGGTAGCAGCATTGTAGGAGAGCCTGAAACATTTCAATTTTCGGATTCGAAAGGAATCGGCAATGTTTCTTTTGAAGAACTGGAGAGTGGGAACTACACTGTCTCCATCACAGCAAATGGGTTTGAAGAGTATACCCAGGATATACAAATCAATGCATTTGCGAAGAATCAGATTTATGTACTGACCGGATACTCGGAAGGGAGACATGATGAAGAGAATGCACACAGTGGAGCTATGAAATTTGGCGATGTGAATGGTGATAGTATCATTGATGCGAGTGATATGGAGCAGATTATTGATGCAATTGAATCAGAGGGTGCTTCAGCCAATAGTAGTACAGATTTGAACAGAGATGGAAAAGTCGATGAAGCGGACTTGAAATGGTTTTCTCAAAGTTATGAACGTGAGAATGTGACATCAAGTATTATGACAACTATTTCAAAAGAAGCAATAGAACCACAGGTGGATGAAAACACTGTGATTGTGGGCGATGCCAATATTGAAAGCATTTTGGGAGAAAGTGGCGAAAACGTAACGTTTAAGCCGGCAAACGAAGAGCGTATTTCAATAGAAAATCCAGTTGTTTTGAACTTTACACTGGGTGGAGCAAGTGATTCGTCAGTAGAAATGGATGGGTTAGTAATTCAGTCTCCAAATGGAGAGGGGCATTTAGAACAAGGGACCATCATTATTACAGATGAACAGGGCGATGAAATCCAGATTCCGTTTGGAGAAGATCAGACAAGAGCAAAGATAAGCAGAGCTGCAAGTGTTATAATAAATGAAGATGGAAGTTTGGAAGTGGATCTTGGAGAACAAGTTGCGGTTAAAAAAATCAGTATTAAGGTGACAGCGACATCCGGAACACAACTTGCGGATATTTCAAAAGTAGAGTTTATAAATGGAATGGAAAATAGAATTCCGGCACCGGAAATGAATATTCCGACAGAGTTAACAGTAAAAGGGTTGAATAAAGAGCTTGAAATTTCATGGAAAGCCGAAAAAAATGTAACAGGATATGAGGTAGAAGTATCTTCTGTTGTAAGCGGTAAAGAAATTTCTGAAGTACATAAAACAACAGCAAATAAATTATCAGTCGCACAATTTAACAATACAAAATTAGTTAATAAGCAAGAATATAAAGTACGAGTGCAGTCTGTAAATGGAAATTGGAGAAGTGGATATTCAGAAAGTGTAGTCGGAATTCCAATGGCTACAGAAAAACCGAAGGCGCCGGATCATGTGAAAGCTGAAGGGCTTTACAGAAGTATCAAGATTTCTTGGAAAGATATGGAGGATACGGATAGCTATCAAGTATTCTATAGAGAAGACGGTACAGAGGAATATACAAAAATTGATAATATTCAGGGGACAAGTTATGTTGTTTCTGGTTTGAAAGATAATACGAAGTATTATGCTTATGTGGTTGGTGTAAATGAACTTGGAGAAAGTCCAAAGTCATTGGAGAGCACAGCGACAACAACAAATATCAATCCGGTAAAAATGCCAGAACGTAAGCTGATTAATACGTCAAATGGAGTTGGGCAGGTCAGTGCTCATATCGAAAATGTTACAATCGGCAGAGGCAACATGTTGGAGAGTCCACTGGATGATAAAAATGGAAAAAGCGGATTTGGACTTGTCGATAATGATCATGGTTCACGTTTATATGTAGATGATTGGGATGAAGGCGGTGCGTATCCAGGAGGCAATAAAGGTGTTACAGTTGAATTTGATCAGGCATATGAGATGAACTATATCACTTTAGCAGAAGATATGGATCGTACAAATTATTCCTATGTGAATGTTAAATACTGGGATGCAGATGGAAAAGAGATGGAGACCAATGCATCTATTAGTAAAGTGAAAGCAGAAAATGACAGATATTATTATGCGATCAAGCTTCCGAAGAAAATTCAGGCGAAGAAAATTCGAATTGGCGTCGGAAGATATGGTTCTGTAAGAGGAATTTATATCTCAGAGCTTCGTTTCTATCATTATGATAGCTTAGAAGATGATATTATGTCACTTTACTCAGACGACATGCATACAACTTTGAGAGAAGATGTGACAGCAGCCACAATTGAAACATTGCAGAAGAGAGTCGATGAAAAAGACGAGGCGACAGGTGAATATCATCCGGAGCGGGAGCTTTTGCAAAGAGAGCTTGACACAGCGAAGGAAATTCTGAATAATACTTCTCTAAATGAAGTAATTGCAATTCACCCGGAAATTACAGCTGTAAAAGACGGGCACTTAGGATTTGGTGGGTTAAATGCATGGCAGCCATTAGGAGTTACAGCATATGCCGACGAAGAAATAGTCGTTTATGTAGGACATAACGAGCTTCGTACAGGTGCCAATACTTCTTTGAAATTGATGGCTACTCAATATCATGCGGAAGGAAGTTCCTTTGTTCAAGAAGTACAGACGTTAAAGGTCGGAAGAAATGTAGTACGCATTCCAAAACTACAGTCGATAGATGTAGAGAAGGGTGGATCACTTTATGTCATGTATACTGGAAACAATGTAAATGACAAATATGGGGTGCGTATAAGTGGCGGAACAAAGGTTCCGATGCTTGACTTATATCAAGTTACAGATGAGACAGAGAGAGAGACACGTATCAAAAAATATGTACAAGAATTAAATGTACATGTGAAAGATATGGAAAAACAGCATAATAAGCTGCATAAAGGAAATGAAGACAATGCGGTCGATTATGACTATGATAAGCAAAATTGTATTTTAGGGACAACAGATATTATGCTTGATCAGATGATGTATTCGGTCGCAGCAGAACAGGTTTTAAATGGAATTGGCAAGGGAACAGTTGAAGAGCAGACAAAAAATCTTTCTCAAGCATTAAAAGCAATGGATGAGATGATGACGTTATTCTATCAGCATAAGGGACTGAGTAACGCGGAAGGAGCAACAGCAAAAGATAGATTGCCATCACAACATTTGAACATTAGATATCACAGAATGTTTGGAACCGCATTTATGTATGCAGGCGGTAACCACATCGGTATTGAGTGGGGATCAATTCCAATTGTCGGAAGCGCACGTCCTGTTGTAAGAGATGAGAATGGAAAGCATATTTCCGGACAGTATTTTGGATGGGGAATTGCCCATGAGATTGGACATGATATCAATCAGGCAGTTTACGCGATTGCAGAGATTACAAATAATTATTTCTCAGTATTAGCGCAGGCAAAAGATACAAATGACTCTGTTCGATTCAAATATGAAGATGTATATGAGAAAGTAACATCAAATACACTTGGAAAATCAAACGATGTATTTACACAGTTAGGTATGTACTGGCAGTTGCATTTGGCATATGATAGAGGATATAATTATAAGACATATGATACATATCAGGAACAGTTTGATAATTTATTTTTTGCAAGAGTAGACACTTATGCAAGAAATACTGCGAGAGCGCCAAAACCAAATGGAATTGCACTTACTCTGAGTGGAAATACAGATCAAGATTTTATGCGTCTTTCAACAGCAGCCGCTGAAAAGAATATATTAGAATTCTTTGAACGATGGGGAATGGTTCCTGATGAAGAGACAGTCGCTTATGCTTCTCAGTTTGAGCAAGAAACAAGGGCGATTTATTATGTAAATGATGACGCCAGAGTATATGAGATTGAAAACGGAACAGCAGATACTGTTTTAGGGCAGGATGTAGTCGGTGATGATGTATCAGCGGTGGTAGATGAAACATCACAAAATCAAGTGGAAATCGCACTGAGCAATAAAGCGGGAAATAAAGATGCAGTTCTTGGATATGAGATTGCAAGATACAGCACTTCAGAGGGAAAAGAGTCTAGAGAAGTTGTTGGGTTTACTACAGAAGATAAATTTGTGGATACCGTTACAACCATTAATAACAGAGTATTTACCTATGAAATAACGGTAATTGATAAGTTCTTAAACCGTTCAGTTGCGAAAAGACTTCCGGCAGTGAAGATTTCACACGATGGAAGTTATGCTAAGGACGAATGGACAATTACAACAAATATGGTATCAGATCAAGATGAACTGCCAGAGGCGGATGAGAATGAACCGTGTGCACCAGAGTTAGAATCGGCAATTAGCAAGATTGCAGATAATAAAAAAGATACAACATATACTGGTAAAACTGTAAAATCAGAAGACGGTATTGCGACTGCTCCGGAAATTGTATTGAATTTTAATAAGACATTGGAGGTTACTGCGTTAAAATATACATTGCAGGAAGGAACAGCGATAAGTGATTATGAAATTCAAATCAGCACAGACGGAGAGACATGGAAAACTGTAAAATCAGACAGGTTTGATTTGAAAGATAAAACAGTGACGGTTTACTTTGAGAACAAGGAAAATGGAGAGAGTCCATTTATCTTTACCTATGATGCAAGATACGTAAAATTGATTGCAACAGGTCAAGAAGAAAAAGAAATATCAATTTCAGAAATCGATGTTTTAGGGCCGACAGGCGATAATGTCGAATTTAAAAAGACAGATGGAAATGAGGCTGGAGTCGGTATACTGAAAGAGGATTTCGTATATGATAAAGCGCAGCAACTTAAGATTGAGAAAGGTTCTCTTGTCTTTGTCGGAGAGTATAAAGGAAACCCGGCATACAATGTTGTAGTTCTTTACAATGAAAAAGGTGAGATTGTTGGTGGTGTTGACGCGGATGGAAGCATCAATGCAAATCAGATTATTATGGCGGATGTGCCGGAGCATGGAGAACTGGGAGAGACATCCGATGGAACATTTATCTATTGGGTTGAACCAGAACAGGTGGAATCTTTACTGAAAAATAATAAAGTGGTTAGAGCTGAGCTTTACCGTGTGGATAATGCACTCACAAATGAGGGACAACGCCTTGTAAGTGACACATTGCCGATAGAGATTCCAAAAGAATTAAAAGAAATTACGTTGACAGGTGGGAAAAATAGTAGATAAAGGAGCATACAAATATGAGAAAATTAAATTTGAAGAAAAGTGTACTACGTATTTTTACATGTGTATTTCTTTTTGCAGCTGCTTTTTCTACAGCTGCCTTCGCAGCAGATAGTTCAGATGCGTCTGTGTCGCTAGAAGCAAAAGAAAAGCAGATTGAAGTAATATTGCACGTACCAGAAGAATATGTTATGGCTGATGTGCAAACACTGTCAGTAAAATTTTCTGTTGGTGGGACAGCGGTCGACAGTGCAGATTTCGAATTTGCTTCATTTGATCAAAATGTGGTAGTAAAAGAATATCGTTTTAGCAACGGAGTACTAACGGTCTATGTGTCTGGAAGAACAGATCTTTTTACAAAAGGAGAGCTTGCTCTTGGAAAAATTGTGGTGAAAGATTCTGAAGGGAAAGAGATAGGAGCAGAAGTTCAGGCACTTGAAAATGGATTCAAAGTCGTAAATGGAGAGTCTGTTACTTGCAATTTGAATAATGCAGCTTCTGATAAAGTAAATACAGGCTCACAGCCAACAGATCCGGAAAATCCAGATAACCCGGATCCAGAGCAGCCGGATTCAGAAGAACCTTCTTTGGAATATAAGCAGGAGGTGCAAAGATTTTATGAAGAGTGCCTTGCTTATTACAAGCAAGAAAATCACTCAGAGGAAAATTGGGAACGATATCAGGCTGCTATGAATCGGGTGAATATGCTGATCAGTGACCCAGATGCTACAAAAGCAGACTTGGAAAATGCTGTGAAAGAATTACTAGAAATCACCACGATAATGAATAAAGAACTTCCGGATGGAGAAGGGAAGCCAGTACCGCCAAATAGTGGTGAAGACAGTCATGAAGAAACAAAACCCGTTCTGGATAATAAAAAAGAGAATGCTGCTGTGACTGGTGACCAAGCTAAAATTGCTGTGGTTGGAATCGTACTTTTGTCTGCAGCCATAATAATTGTTGTGGTTGTTATGAAAAAAGTAAAGAGAAAATAACAAGCTTTACTTAAAAAGAATCCTGTTTTTACGGGATTCTTTTTGAAATTACTGAGATGGAAACTTATTGCGGTCGGGCTTGACAATTATGAAATAGTAGAATATAATCAAAATACGTTTGCGAGCCATGACAATGCTGAATCAGGGCTTGTACTGGTTTCGACGGGGGTTCAGAAGTTTGGGAAGCCATCTGCGGGGCGGGACCGCATAACAATCCGTACTTTAAAATTAAACGCAGACGAAAATTTAGCGTACGCTGCCTAGTGGCAGCAGTCGGTCTTAAGTCACTCACTGCTTAAGTCACCGGCTTCAATGAGGTGAGGCACTTCGTTTCCAAAGCTTTGAGGGGATGGAAGAATTTATGAAGCTACTGAGATCAGAAGCCTGTCATTAGGCGTCTGATGGAGGGAATGTCAAAATAATGACTGTGATGGGAGATGCCTCGATGGAAGGGCTTTCGGACAGGGGTTCGATTCCCCTCAGGTCCATTTCAAAACCTCAGCATATGCTGAGGTTTTATTTGCATATGTTTGGAAGTAGTGTTATAATTTTTAACAGGGGAAAATTAAAAAAGGGGTATTAGGATAAATGGATAAGATAAGTATTATAGCTATTGCAATTGCTCAGGTAGTAGTTGTGATTTGTGTGTTGATTATATTTTTACAACGAAAAAGCACGAAAACGTTGATTGAAAATCTGACAACAATGATTGATGATGCGACAAAAGGTACATTAAAATCAAAAAGACCGGATGGATCTGTTTTTTCAGATTTGGAAGTCAAGATGAATCAATATCTAAAGATTTGTATTGTCAGGAACAGACGTGTAAAAGAGAAAAAAGACAGAATCAAATCTTTAATTGCAGAAGTTGCATTTCAGACACAGGCACCGCTTGCAGATGTGAAGATGTATTCAGATATGTTGCTTGATCAGAAAGATTTTTCGGATGATACTAGAAAGATTGCGGAGCGCATCAGTACACAGGGAGAGAGACTGAATACGATGTTGGAAGCATTGGTGAAGATATCTGTGCTGGAGAGTGGTCTGAATTCAATTAAGCCTAAGTCACAGAATATCGGGAATCTTTTGTGTGAAGTAAGTCAGGAATTACTTCCTTTGGCAGAGAAAAAAGGAATTGCAATTCAATATAAGAAGAAAAAGATTCAGGCAGTGTTTGACTATCCTTGGACACTTGTAGCTATTTCGAATATTTTGGAGAATGCGATTAAGTATTCAAAAGAGAACTCGATGGTAAAAGTAAACGTGATGCAGTATGATATGTATGCAAAAATAGATATTACTGATAATGGAATCGGAATTGATTACACAGAGACAGAGGCAATTTTTAAGAAATTTTATCGTACAAAAGAGGCAAAAGAGCAAGAAGGTCTTGGAATCGGACTTTATATTGCAAGACATATTATACGAGAACAATGTGGGTATATCAAAGTGTCTTCAATTGTTGGAAAAGGAACGATGTTTTCTGTGTTCCTACCGAGGGTATAAAATAAAGTGAAGGGCGAGTGACAGTTGGAAAAACTAAAAAAACGGAGTTTTCTGACTGTCATTTTTGTTTCACAAAGTTGACATAAATCTTTGCTATGATGAAAAGAGAACATTAAACGAGGTGAAAATATATGGAAAAATTGAAAATATTGGTTGTAGATGATGAGAGCAGAATGAGAAAACTGGTAAAAGATTTTTTGGAAAGAGAGGGGCACACTATCATAGAAGCTGTTGATGGAATGGAAGCAATGGATATTTTTTATGAAAATAAAGACATCTCTTTGATTATATTGGACGTGATGATGCCTAGAATGGATGGATGGCAGGTGTGCAGAGAAGTTCGTGCATTGTCTCAGGTTCCGATTATCATGCTGACGGCACGGGGGGAAGAACGGGATGAGCTGCAAGGGTTTGAACTTGGGGTAGATGAATATATTTCAAAACCGTTTAGTCCGAAAATTTTGGTTGCACGTGTGAATGCGATTTTAAAACGAGGAGGTTCAGCGGTTTCGGAGGATTTGATTGATGCGGGAGGAATCGTGATTGATAAAGCAGCGCACCTTGTGAAGATTGATGATGTACCGATTGAGCTGAGTGTGAAGGAGTTTGAACTTTTGACTTATTTTGTGGAGAATCAAAAGATGGCATTGTCCAGAGAGAAGATACTGAACAATGTGTGGGATTATGATTACTTTGGAGATGCTCGTACAATTGATACGCATGTAAAAAAATTAAGAAGCAAACTGGGAGAAAAAGGAAACTATATCAAGACGATATGGGGGATGGGATATAAGTTTGAGGTGGAATAATGCGTGGGTCGATTAAACGGCAGATTTCGGTGATCTTTATCGGATTGGTAGTGGCAATTCTCCTGATTTCGCTTGGAGTGAATGCAAAATTTCTTGGTCAGTATTATATTTTAAACAAACAGGCGAGTTTGACGGAGGTATATGAAAAGCTAAAAACGGCTTCGGAAAAGGGAACATTGACATCTGACAGCACGGTAGAAAAATTGAGTGAGATGGTTGAGGTTGGTAATATTACGCTTGCGGTCGTCTCTGGAAAAGAGAAGATTCGTCTTTCTATTGCCCAAAATGAGCAGAAAAGCAATGAGCTTGTTATGCAGCTGATTGGCTATATGTTGGGGAGAAATCAGGAAAGAGGAACGCTTTTAAAGGAGAGTGATACCTATCAGATTCACAGTGCAAAAGATGTGCAAAGTGGTTATGAATATATAGAGATGTGGGGATATTTGGAGGATGGAAGCACATTTATTCTAAGGAGTCCTTTGGAGAGTATTCGGGAAAGCGTGGCGCTTTCGAATGAATTTCTATCTTACATCGTGGTTGTAGTTGTACTGATCAGCACTGTTTTGGTGTGGTATTTTTCGAAAAGGATTGCGGATCCGATCATGGAACTGGCGGTTCTGTCACAGAGAATGGCAGATTTGGATTTTGATGCGAAATATACAAGCGGCGGAGATAATGAGATCGGAGTTCTTGGAGAGAACTTTAATGCTATGTCAGAAAAATTGGAACAGACCATTTCAATGCTGAAAAAAGCCAATTATGAGTTGCAAAAAGATATTGAGAAAAAAGAAAAAATGGAAAATATGCGAAATGAATTTCTTGGAAATGTCTCCCACGAATTAAAGACACCAATTGCTTTGATACAGGGGTATGCGGAAGGACTAAAAGAGGGGATTTCGGATAATCCGGAGAGCCGGGCGTTTTATTGTGACGTGATTATGGACGAAGCAGGAAAGATGAACCTCATGGTGAAAAATCTGCTGACATTGAACCAACTGGAATTTGGAGAAGAGGAAGTGTCTTTTGAGCGCTTTGACATCGCGGAGCTGATTCGCGGAGTAGTGCAAAGCTGTGAGATACTGATACAGCAGAAGAATGCTACAGTGCATTTTACGCAGAATGAACCTGCGTATGTCTGGGCAGACGAGTTCAAGGCAGAACAGGTTATTCGAAATTATGTGAGTAATGCATTGAATCATGTAGAGGGGCAGATGCTGATTGACATTCGTATTTCAAAAGGAAAAGAACCGGATACGACGAGAGTTTCGGTGTTTAATACCGGAAAACAGATTCCAAAGGAAGATATCGGGCACATTTGGGATAAATTCTACAAAGTGGATAAAGCACACACAAGAGAATATGGTGGTAATGGAATCGGACTTTCCATTGTCAAGGCGATTATGGAATCGTTCCATCATGAGTATGGAGTGAACAACTATGAAAACGGAGTGGAATTCTGGTTTGAATTATCTGCAAAATAGAGGAGGGCACAAGTGATATGATAGTGATTATTGATTATGATGCGGGGAATATAAAAAGCGTAGAAAAAGCATTACAGAAGCTGGGGCAGGATGTTGTGATCACACGCGAGAAAGAGCAGATTTTAGCTGCAGATAAAGTGATTCTGCCTGGAGTCGGAGCATTTGGAGATGCAATGAAGAATCTGAATGAGTATGGTTTGGTGGAGGTTATTGAGCAGGTGGTGAAAAAAAGGATTCCTTTTTTAGGGATTTGCCTTGGTCTGCAGTTGTTGTTTGAAAAAAGTGACGAATCGGAAGGCGTGAAAGGACTTGGAATTTTAAAAGGAGAGGTTTGCAGAATTCCGGATCAAGAAGGGTTTAAGATTCCGCATATGGGATGGAACTCTTTGCATCTTCAGAATGACGGAAGACTCTTTCGGGGAATTGAACAGGACGCATATGTATATTTTGTGCATTCTTATTACCTAAAAGCCAAGGAGGAACAAATTGTGAAGGCGACGACAGAATACGGTGCGCACATCCATGCATCTGTGGAAATGGATAATGTGTTTGCATGCCAGTTTCATCCGGAAAAAAGCAGTGATGTGGGACTTCAGATTTTGAAAAATTTTGTAGAGCTTAGCTAGGAGGAAGAGAGATGTTTACGAAAAGAATAATCCCTTGTCTGGATGTGCACAATGGGCGCGTGGTGAAAGGAGTTAATTTTGTGGATTTGATAGATGCGGGTGACCCGGTTGAGATTGCGAAGGCATATGATGCAGCAGGGGCAGATGAGATTGTGTTTTTGGATATCACGGCATCGTCAGATGAGAGAAAAACTGTTGTCGATATGGTGAGGAAAGTGGCCGCCAATGTATTTATTCCTTTTACAGTTGGCGGAGGAATCCGGACGGTAGAAGATTTTAAAGTACTTTTGCGGGAAGGAGCGGATAAGATTTCAATCAATTCATCTGCGATCAATCGCCCAGAGCTGATACGGGAAGCAGCAGAAAAATTCGGCAGTCAGTGTGTGGTTGTCGCAATTGATGCGAAGAAAAGAGCGGATGGAACCGGATGGAACATCTATAAAAATGGTGGAAGAGTCGATGTCGGTATCGACGCGGTTGAGTGGGCAAAAAAAGTGGATGCGCTCGGAGCGGGAGAGATTCTTTTAACGAGTATGGATGGAGATGGAACAAAGGCAGGGTATGACCTGGAGTTGACAAGAGCGATTGCGGAAGCAGTATCGATTCCGGTCATCGCATCAGGCGGTGCAGGAACGCTGGAACATTTTTATGAGGCGTTGACGGAAGGAAAGGCAGATGCGGCGCTTGCAGCATCTCTATTCCATTTTAAAGAATTAGAGATCAAAGAAGTCAAACAATACTTGCGAGAGAAAGGCGTTTCAGTCAGAATGTAAGGAGGAAGAAAAGATGGCGGCAATCAACGGAGATTGGCTGGAAGCATTAAAGGATGAATTCAAAAAAGACTATTATAAGCAGCTGTTTGAGAAGGTGAACGAAGAGTATCGGACGAGATTGATATTTCCACCGGCAAATGACATATTTAACGCATTTCATCTGACACCTTTAAAAGATGTGAAAGTGGTTATCTTAGGACAGGATCCGTATCATGGAAATAATCAGGCGCATGGACTTTGCTTTTCGGTAAAGCCGGAGGTGGAGATACCACCATCGCTTGTAAATATTTACAAAGAACTGCATGATGATTTGGGGTGCACGATTCCTGGTCACGGATACCTTGTGAAATGGGCGAAACAGGGAGTGTTAATGCTCAATACTGTTTTGACTGTGCGGGCACATCAGGCAAATTCCCACAGAGGAATCGGCTGGGAAGAGTTTACAGATGCAGCAATCCGTGTGTTGAATACACAGGATCGACCGATTGTGTTTATTTTGTGGGGAAGACCGGCTCAGATGAAAAAAGCGATGTTGAATAACCCAAAGCATCTGATATTGGAAGCTCCACATCCAAGTCCACTGTCTTCTTACCGTGGTTTTTTTGGAAGCAGACCATTCAGTAAGACGAATCAATTCCTTGAGGCGAATGGAGTGGAACCGATCGACTGGCAGATTGATGAATTGTAGAGAAAAGAGATGTGACATAGAATAAAAGTTGAGATATGCGAATGGAAGGCGTATGTTTCAACTTTTTTTAATTGATATCTTGACATTTTACATGAAATATGGTTATATGAACATATGAACAATCGCTCATATGAGGAGGTAGAAAGATGAAACAGAATCATGAAGAACATAAAGAGAAACATCATCATAACCATGAAGCTTATGGATGTGGTCACGACCATGGGCACGAAGCCTGCGGATGTGGGCATGACCATGAGCACGAAGCCTGTGGATGCGGGCATGAGCATGAATATGGGAGTGGTGACAAAGAGAGTCATTCGCATGTTCAATCAGATGCGAAGCAAAAAGTATATATCTTAGAAAATCTTGGCTGTGCAAACTGTGCGGCGAAGATGGAGAGAAAGATTAAGGAATTGCCGGAAGTGGAAGATGCGGTGATAACATTTGCGACAAAGCAGTTAAAAGTTGCGTCGAATCATCAAGAGGATCTTCTTCCGATACTGCAGGAAATTTGTGCATCGATAGAGTCTGAGGTGGTGGTAAAACCAAAAGAGTCAAAAGTACACAAAGAAAAACAGGAGGAGAACCAAAAAGCGATAATAGGTATCCTTGCGGGTGCAGTATTGTTTGCAGCAGGGATGATATTTGAGGATTCTTATCCGACAGTGACATCAATTGGATTTGTTATAGCCTATCTGATTCTTGGTGGGAGAATTGTATTACAGGCAGCGAAGAATCTGAAGAAGGGACACGTGTTTGATGAAAACTTTCTGATGAGTATTGCGACGCTGGCAGCATTTGCGATTGGAGATTTTGCTGAGGCGGTAGGTGTGATGCTGTTTTACCGGTGTGGAGAGTTGTTTGAAGATATTGCAGTAGAAAAGAGCCGTGGACAGATTATGGATGCGGTTGATATGAGACCAGAGGTTGTAAACCTTCTTCATGGAGATGAGGTGCAAGTGATTCCGGCAGAGGAAGCTCAGATCGGAGATATTCTCCTTGTAAGAGTTGGAGACCGAATTCCGCTTGATGGAGTAATTTTAAGCGGTGAGAGCCGCATTGATACAGCACCAGTGACAGGTGAACCGGTTCCGGTAAAAGCAGGTGAAGGAGACCGGGTGATCTCAGGCTGTGTAAACACTTCCGGAATGTTAAAGATTCGGGTAGAAAAGACACTTGGCGACTCTATGGTTACACGAATTCTGCAGTCTGTCGAAAATGCGGCGGCAAGCAAGCCGAAGATAGACCGATTTATTACAAGATTTGCAAGGGTATACACGCCATTTGTAGTAATCCTGGCATTGGGAACTGCAATTATCCCTTCACTGATTACGGGAGATTGGAAATTCTGGATTTATACAGCAATCACATTTCTTGTCATAAGCTGTCCATGTGCACTTGTATTGAGTGTGCCGCTTGCATTTTTCTCCGGAATTGGCGCAGGATCTAAAAAAGGAATTCTTTTTAAAGGCGGCATTGCTTTGGAGGCGTTAAAAGAGGTCAAGGCAGTTGTCATGGATAAGACAGGGACTATTACAAAAGGAAATTTTGAAGTGCAGAAGTGTATTCCGGTAGGGGCATGGAAGGAAGAAGAACTCTTAGCAGTTGCAGCAGGATGTGAGAGTACATCGACCCATCCGATTGGGAACAGTATTGTGGAGGAAGCAAAAAAACGTTTTGTAGAATTGGAGCATCCATCAAAAGTGGAAGAACTATCAGGAAAAGGAATTCGTGCACAAATGAAAATCGGCGAGGTGCTATGTGGAAACAGAGCCCTTTTAGAAATGCATCATGTGAATGTGCAAATGATGGAGAGCAATGACTATGGAACAGAAGTATTTGTTGCGGTAAATGGAGAGCTGGCAGGATATCTCGTCATTGCGGACACTTTGAAAGAAGATTCCGTTAGTGCAATCAGAAAGATGAAAAAATATGGACTTCGAACAGCAATGCTTACAGGAGATGCCAGAACAAGTGCAGATGCCATAGCCAAAAAGGCAGGTGTAGAAGAGGTGTACGCACAGCTTTTGCCAGAGGATAAAGTAGAGAAATTAAAAGAGATACGTCAAAAGAATGGAGCGGTTATGTTTGTTGGAGATGGAATCAATGACGCACCGGTGCTGGCGGGAGCAGATGTTGGAGCCGCGATGGGAAGTGGAGCGGATGCTGCGATTGAAGCGGCGGATGTGGTGTTTATGACATCTTCGATGGAAGCGATTCCGCAATCTGTTGCAATTGCAAAAGCGACCGGAGCGATTGCCATGCAAAATGTTGTGTTTGCACTGATTGTGAAAGCTTTGGTAATGATACTTGGACTTATGGGATTTGCAAATATGTGGCTGGCAGTGTTTGCCGATACAGGAGTTGCGATGCTCTGTGTATTAAATTCCATCCGAATTTTATATAAGAAATAAAAGAAGTGCGGCTGTTGTCCTGCGGTGAGTCAGGAGAGCAGTCGCACTTATTTTGCAGGAAAGTATTGACCAAACAGAGTACATCATTCATAATTGTTCTATAAATATCGAGTCATATGAAAGGAGTAAGATATGGAAAAATCGGAAATAGAATGTTGCGGGACAACGCATTTGCATGACAGTCTGGTGCACCAGATTGAAGATGGAATGCCGAGAGAAGAGACGATACGAGAATTGTCAGATTTTTTTAAAGTATTTGGAGATATGACGAGGATAAAAATCTTATGTGTGTTGTTTCAGGCAGAATTGTGTGTGTGTGATCTGGCAGAGGTTGTGGGAATGACCCAATCTGCAGTTTCACATCAACTGAGAATATTAAAGCAGATGAAGTTAGTAAAGAACAGAAGAGAAGGAAAGACGGTGTTTTACTCGCTGGCAGACGGGCATATACAGAGCATTTTGAATCAGGGAATAGAGCATATAATAGAGTAGAGGCTGTTTGATGAGGGCAGGTTATGAAGGAAAGAATACGTAATAATGTGTACATGACAGTGAGTGGACTTTTATTGTATTTCGGGAGTGTCTGGTTGAGCAAGAGCTATCATTTGCCATCAGACATCGCATTTGGCTGTTTTTTTGCCGCATACCTACTGGCAGGGTACAGTGTGTTTCAAAAGATTGCGGAACATTTTTTGGAAAAAATTTTTTTGGATGGGAATGTATTGCTTGTATTTACAACAATCGGTGCGTTTGGGGTTGGGTATTATGTAGAAGCCGTTGCGGTGATATTGATTTTCCAGATTGGAAACCTGATAGAGATTATCACGGCAGATCGATCAAAACGAAGAATTCGGGAATTGATAGATGTACATGCAATTCTTGCAAACAAACTGGTAGACGGAGAGGAAGTACAGGTAGAACCGTCGGAGCTTGAAAAAGATGATATTATTGTAATTAGACCGGGAGAACGAGTTCCGGTGGATGGGTTGATTATTTCAGGGACGACTTCTCTTGACACACAGATGATTACAGGAGAAACAATTCCGCGCGAGGAAGAGCCAGGAGGAGTTGTCTATGGAGGAAGTCTGAATCTGACGGGGGTGCTAAAAGTAAGAGTGCTTTATACTTATAGTCATTCAATAGCATCAAGAATTTTGGATATTGTTGAGCATGTAGATGAGAAAAAAGCAGAAAGTGAGCATAAGGTGCAGAAATACATTCAGATTTATGTATGCTTGATCTTGGTGGCAGCAGCGATGCTTGTTGTTTTGCCAAGTCTGTTTGATAAGACATATGAGTATGTGACTGGGATGAAGAGCGTTGTTGTATTTTTGGCGGCAGCCTGCCCATGTGCGATTGGGATGTCTGTATCCACAGCATTTTTAGGAGGGATTCTTTCAGCGGCGAAAAAAGGTGTGATTGTAAAAGGTGGCGTGTATCTGGAGCTATTGGCGAAGGTGAATACATTTTTATTCGATAAGACAGGAACATTGACAGAAGGTGTTTTTGAAGTGCAGGAAATACATGCAGAGGGAATATCAGAGGTAAAATTGTTAGAGATTGCAACTTATGTGGAAAGCTATTCAAACCATCCGATTGCGATTTCATTAAAAAATGCTTATGGAAAAGAACTTGAAAAAGCACGTATGACTGCGATGGAGGAGATTCCGGGGTATGGATTGACAGCAGTTTATGAGGGCAAGAAAGTATATCTTGGAAATGCGAGATTGATGAAAGAAAGAGGAATCCAGTTTCAGGAAGTACACAAATCAGGAAGTGTAATCTACATTGCAGTTGGTGGAAAATATTCAGGATATATCGTTATTTCTGATAAAGTGAAAAAAGACGTTAAAGAGATGCTTGTGTATCTGAAAAAGCATTGTCAGGCAGTCACTGTGATGGTGACAGGAGATACTCAGTTTACTGGAAAAGAAGTGGCTGAGGAACTGGAATTAGACTACTATTATGCAAATCAACTCCCAGAGGACAAGGTGAAACGGCTGGAAGAGTTTTTAGATATGCAGGATGATACTGAATGTCTTGCAGCAGTGGGAGACGGCATCAATGATGCTCCAGTGCTTGCAAGGGCAGATGTGGGGATAGCTATGGGAGCGCTTGGTTCAGATGCGGCAATAGAAGCGGCGGATATTGTCCTGATGGATGATGAACCGCTGGCATTGGTAGATGCAGTTCGTATTGCAAAGGAGACATTGAAAGTCATCAGGCAGAACACGGTTTATGCGGTTCTTATTAAAATAATCGTATTGGGATTGGCACTGTGTGGAATGATAACAATCAAAGGGGCGATCATTGTGGAGGTATGTGTGATTGTGCTTGCGATTGTGAATGCTGCATGGGCATCTAAAAATCCTGCATAATAATAGAAAAGGAGCAGACATGAAAAAAAGGAAAATAGCGATGCTTGTCATGACGGGAGTTTTACTGACAGGTTGTATGGGAACGAATTATTTGGAAGAAGGCGTTTCTTATTTGGAAGAAAAGCAATATGAGGAAGCGAGCAAGTCCTTTCAGAAGGAGATCGATGAAGAAAAGAATTTAGATGAGGCATACCGCGGAATGGGAATTGCATATTTTGAGATGGAAGAATTCGAAAAAGCAATTGATGCATTCGGGAAGGCATTGGACAATGGGGCAGAAGAAACGGCAACGTTATATAATTTTATTGGTATCAGTAATATGAGAATCGAAAATTATGAGGAAGCGGTCTTGGCTTTTGAAAAAGGTATGTCTATGGAGGACTGCTCTGATACAATGAAACAGGAGATGCTGTTTAACACGGTTGTATCATATGAAAAGTTAGGAGACTGGGATAATGCAAAAGAGAAAGTGAGTGAGTATAACGAGCAGTACCCCGGAGACTCGAAAGCAGAAAAAGAAGCAGAATTTTTGGAGACCAGATAGGAGGGCTTTATGGCGGAAATGATAGAACTGAAACAGGTGAAGGAAAAGGTCATTCTAGTCGGAGTCAGCACGGATGATCATGATGATACGGAGAAATCACTAGATGAATTGGAAGAACTGGCGTCAACTGCAGGGGCAGTGACGGTAGGGCGTGTTGTCCAGAACCTGTCACAGATTCACCCGGTGACCTATGTCGGAAAAGGAAAGTTGGACGAGATAAAAGACCTGTTGTGGGAGACAGAGGCGACGGGCATCATCTGTGATGATGAATTATCGCCGATTCAGCTTGGAAACATGGAAGATGCGTTGAATACAAAGATTATGGATCGAACCCTCATTATTTTGGATATTTTTGCAAATAGGGCATCGACCAATGAGGGGAAAATTCAAGTAGAACTTGCACAGTTGAAATACAGACAGTCGCGTCTTGTGGGACTTGGAAAGTCATTGTCAAGACTTGGCGGTGGAATCGGGACAAGAGGACCTGGAGAGAAAAAGCTTGAGATGGACAGACGTCTGATCAAGGGGCGGATTGCCCAATTGAACCGAGAATTGAAAGATGTTAAGCGGCACCGTGAGGTGACAAGAGAGCAAAGAAGCAGAAACCAAGTTCCGGTCATTGCGATTGTCGGCTACACAAATGCTGGGAAATCTACACTTTTGAATACGCTGACGGGGGCGGATGTGCTGGAAGAAGATAAGCTGTTTGCGACGCTGGATCCGACAACTCGGAATTTAAAACTCCCAAGTAAACAAGAGGTATTGCTGACGGACACAGTTGGATTTATCCGAAAACTGCCGCACCATCTGATTGAAGCCTTCAAAAGTACGTTGGAGGAAGCAAAATATGCAGACATCATCCTGCATGTGGTGGATGCATCTAATCCGCAGATGGATGAGCAGATGTATATTGTCTATGAGACACTGATGAATCTGGAAGTTAAGAATAAACCGGTTATCACGGCGTTTAATAAACAGGATAAAGTAGATGGTGAGGTTATTTTACGTGATTTTAAAGCAGATTATGTTGTGAATATTTCGGCAAAGACTGGTGAAGGATTAGAAAATCTGCAAAATGTAATCGAAGAAGTTTTGCGGGAACAAAAAATTTTAATTGAGCAGCTTTATCCGTATGCTGATGCGGGAAAGATACAATTGATTCGAAAATACGGGGAACTGTTAGAAGAAGAGTACCGGGAAGAAGGTATTTTTGCAAAAGGGTACGTTCCGGTTGAAATCTATGAGAAAGTGAAACTGTGAGAGAAATGAAAAGATATCAGATTACAGAGTGGTGCCATCATTTTATGGAGAATCATGTGAAAGAAGGAGATCTCTGTATTGATGCGACAGCGGGAAACGGTAATGATACGCTCTTTTTGTGTGAACTTGTAGGAGAGTGTGGACGGGTGTTGGCATTCGACATTCAAAAAGAAGCGGTGGAAAATACGAAAAAGCGGATTTTGGAACATCAGATGGAAAAACGTGCAGATGTTTTTCTGGAAAGTCATACTAAGATGCAGAAGTATGCAAAGGAAGAAACAGTAGACTGCATCGTATTTAATTTCGGATACCTTCCGGGCGGTGATCATCAGCTTGCGACTAAAGCAGATACAAGTATAGAGGCAATCAGACAGGGACTGCGACTGCTGAAGGTAGGAGGCATGATGAGCCTTTGCATTTACAGCGGAGGGGACAGCGGATTTGAGGAACGGGATGCAATCCTGTCATTTCTGAAATTCTTGAATACAAAATATTATCTTGTTATTCTGAGTTCCTATTACAATCGCCCCAATCATCCGCCGATTCCGGTGATGATTCTGAAGCTAAAGTCTGACGTGGCGATTCATGAAAACACTTCCGATAAGCACGGGAAAAAGTAGAATAATCTTGAAAACCGCAGTCAAAACAGGCTTCTAGAACCGGAGTTCCCTGTAGAATCAAGTCTTTGGCAAAAAGAAGTCGTTTTTGTGTAATATAATTTCCGAGGCTGTATCCGGTCTCGGATTTGAACAGGCGCATCATATAGTATTTGCTTAGATAGAATCTTGAGGCGAGGTCATCAATTGAAAGATGGGAGGACAAATTGGCGTTGATATAGTGCAGAATGTCCGCTATTTTTTCGTTGTAGACGGCGGTATCCAAAAAGAAAAGCTGCCTTGCGTGTGCGGCGCGATTGAGATGAATCATAAATTCTAAAAAAAGAACTTGCCTGTATAGTTCGTTGGCATAGCCGTCCGAGGAAAAGGATTCTTCCAATCTTTGGATTGTCTGAAACAAAATACTTTTTTGACGAGTGGGAATCCGAAGCACACTGGATTCCTTTTTTGCTGCTTTTTGAAAACAATATCCCAAGTCGTAGTCCTGTGTACGGTAATTTTCAATAAAAGTGGGAGAGATGTAAATAATAATCCGCTCATATGTCGTGGTTGTGTCGACGACCGGGCGGTGAATCTCATTATGGCGGACAAGAACCATATCGTAAGGTTCGAGCTGATAAGTTCGTCCCTCGATGGTATAATGTACATTTCCCTTGATCAAAATAGTAATCTTATCAAATTCATGGTAATGATATTTAATCTTTGGAATACTCCTGTCTGTCAGATGAAACAACCGGAAATCACTGCTTAAATATCCTTTTTTTTCATAGTGTTCCATATCAAACCCTCCTGCTATGAGATTATTATATAGCATTATTTGCAATATAGAAAGCATTATTTGTGTATTTACGACATATAATGCCTGTTAAAATGGAAGTAGTAAAAGTGCCGTGGAGGGTGAATGTATGAATGTTGTATTAGAAAAATATCATGGACTTGGAAATGATTATCTTGTATTTGACCCAAATAAAAATGAAATGGAATTAAATGAAGAAAATGTCAGACTGTTATGTGACCGCAATTATGGTATAGGAGCGGAAGGGATTTTGGAAGGTCCTGTTTTTGAGACAGAGCAGATGGGTGTTCGAATCTGGAATCCAGATGGAAGCAAGGCAGAAATGAGCGGAAACGGGGATCGTATTTTTGCAAAATATTTAAAAGATGCCGGTTATGTACAGAAACGAAATTTTCATTTTCAGACACCGGGAGGAGAAATTGAGGTTTTCTACTTAAATGAAGATGGAAGCCGCATCCGTCTTTCGGTGGGAAAAGCATCTTTTTGGAGCGATGAAATTCCGGTGACAGGGGAACGAAGAGAAGTGGTCGATGAGGACATGGTATTCGGAAGAAACCTGTATCCGACGACTTGTGTGTCTGTCGGAAATCCACACTGTGTGATCCCGATGAAAGAAGTGTCGAAACATCTCGTGTGCAAAATCGGAAATCATTCAGAGATTGCAAGATATTTTCCGAATAAGATCAACACACAGGTGATGCAGGTGATTGATGAAGAAAATATTCGGATTGAAATCTTTGAGCGCGGCGTGGGGTATACGCTTGCATCTGGCAGCAGTGCATGTGCCGCAGCGGCAGCTGCATATAAACTTGGACTTACGAATCCGGGTGTGACAGTGCACATGCCAGGTGGTGAGTTGCAGGTGGAGATTCAGGATGACTGGGAGATATTTGTGACAGGTGAAGTATTTTATATTGGAAAAATGATACTTGGAAATGAATTGAGTGAAAAATTGAGAATGATGTAGAGAAGAGGACTGTCCGCGATGGATGGTCCTTTGCTGATATTAAGGAAAAAGTTCTTTACAAGATATATAGGATTGTCTATAATAGAAACCATATTTTATTTCTATATATATATCTAAAAGTCTAGGCAATTCTGCCAGAATATTCAAGCGTAAAAGGCATTGCAACTTAAAAACAGATTGTTTATACTAAAGGAGAGAGACATATCGACGAGAGAAAAAAGAAAAATGAAAAAGTAGTACAGTGGCATGATGCAATTGAAGCTGTGATGAGAGTAGAATTGGGAGATGAAGCAGAAAATCTACTTTTTGAACGTGAACATCAATTGAGTCATAAACCACTAGAAATGGATTTACTGATTATCAAAATGCAAAATGGAATACAACTAAAAAAGAATATTGGAAAAATATTTCGGAAACATAATATTATTGAATATAAGTCACCGAAAGATTATTTAAGTATTAATGATTTTTATAAAGTGTATGGTTATGCTTGTATCTATCAGGCAGATACAAAAGAGATGTGTGAAATTTTACCTTCGGATATTACACTTACTATGATTAGCAACAAATTTCCGAGGAAAATGGTAAACTATTTACAAAAGGAGCGTGGGTTAGCAGTTCATAAGCAGGGACAAGGAATTTATTATTTGGAAGGTGATCAGTTTAAGATTCAGGTACTTGTAAATAAGGAATTGTCAAGAGAAGAGAATTTTTGGTTGAACAGTTTGCGAGATGATTTGAAATCTGGAGAAGAGATTGAAGAACTCATTGAAAGATACGAAGGGGAGAAAAATAATAAATGGTATTCGGATGTAGCGGACACGATTTTGCGCGGTAATTGGGAGAGTGTAAAGGAGGCTAAGAGTATGTGTGAGGCATTAAGAGAATTATTTAGAGAAGAATTGGAAGAAGAGAGAGAAATTGGACAGGCAAAAGTAATTGTGCAGGATAATTTGGAGAGCGGAGCATCCAAAGAGGTAATTATAAAAAAATTACAAAAATTTGTTCATATTGACAGAGAAAAAGCAGAGCAGTATTACCAACAAAATCTGAGAGAGCTGAAAGGATAGAAGGAATGGCATTACAGTTTATTATGGGACCACCCGGTTCGGGAAAGTCCCATTATTTATATGAAAAAGTAACAAAAGCATCTTTGGAGCATCCCGAGACCAATTATATTGTGCTTGTGCCGGAACAGTTTACCATGCAGACACAGAAAGATCTTGTGATGGCAAGCCCGAGAAAAGGAATTATGAATGTAGATGTGCTGAGCTTTGGACGACTTGCACATCGTATTTTTGAGGAGACCGGTGGAAATCAGCGGACGGTTCTTGATGATGTGGGGAAAAGTTTTGTGCTGAGAAAGATTGCGGGGGATTGTGAGGCAGAGCTTCGCGTACTTGGAAGCAATCTGAAAAAGACCGGATACATCGGGGAAGTGAAGTCGGTTATATCGGAATTTACACAATATGATATTCAGGAAGAGACGTTGGAACAGATGATGGAAGAGGTGAAAGACTCTTCTAATCTTTATTATAAATTGCAGGATATCAAGACGATTTACCATGGATTTCGAGAATATCTGAGAGAGAAATATATTACAGGGGAAGAACTTTTAGATGTCCTTTGTACTGTAGTGGGTAAATCTAAGATTTTAAAAGACAGTGTGGTTGTACTGGATGGGTTTACCGGATTTACGCCTGTCCAAAATAAGCTTTTGCGTGAACTGTTTGGTATCTGCAAGAGGGTTGTGATTACAGTGACAATGGAGCAAAAGGAGAATCCGTTTTCTTATAAACATCCATACCAGCTGTTTGCATTGAGCAAGCAGATGGTGACTTCCCTGATTACAATTGCCAAAGAGACAAAGACAGATGTAGAGGAGCCAATCTATCTATATGACAGACCGATTTATCGATTCCGCGAGAATACAGCGCTTGCATTTTTAGAGGCGCATCTGTTCCGCTATTCAAAAGAGCAGTATGAAAAGGAACAGGATCGTATTCAGGTTTATTGTGCAAAGAATCCGAAAGAAGAGGTCGATTTTGCTGCGCAGAAGATTCGAAATCTGGCTCGGACAAGAGGATACCGTTATCGGGAGATTGCAATCATTGCAAGTGACTTGAACACATATGGAAATCAGATTGAAAAGATTTTTGGAGAATATCAGATACCGATCTTTATGGATCATAAAAGAAGTATTTTGTTGAATTCATTTGTGGAATACGTCAGAAGTCTTCTTGCGATGGTGGAACAGAACTTTTCCTATGAAAGTGTTTTCCGTTATCTGCGCACGGGACTGACCGGATTTTCAGACGAAGAGATTGACATTGTGGAAAACTATGTGATTGCACTTGGAATCCGTGGATACAAAAAATGGCAGGAGAAATGGATTCGAAGAGCCAGAGGGATGGAGGAAACGGAATTGGAACGTATCAATGACATCAAAGAACGTTTCCTTATTCAAATGGAAGATGTGACAATGGTATTAAAAAAACGAAACAAAACGGTCTCAGAAGTCACAAAAGCACTGTATGACTTTCTTGTGAAGGAAGAATTGCAAAAAAAGGTAAAAGAATATGAAATTAGATTTGGAAATGACGGAGAACTTGCATTAGAAAAAGAATATGGACAGGTATACCGTATTGTAATTGAATTATTTGATAAGTTTGTAGAGTTGCTTGGAGAGGAACAGATTGCGCTGAAAGAGTATTGTGAATTGTTGGATGCAGGACTTGAGGAGGCGAAGGTTGGTGTGATCCCGCCAAGCCTTGATCAGGTTGTGGCGGGGGATATTGAAAGAACCCGTATCAAGGACATAAAGGCGGTGTTTTTGCTTGGAGCCAATGATTTGTATATTCCAGGAAAAGAAAATGCGGGAGGTATTCTCTCAGAGCATGACAGGGAGCTGTTCCAAAAAGGAGGAGTAGCACTGGCTCCGGGAGCGAAAGAAAAAGCATTTATCCAGAAGTTTTATCTCTATCTGCTGATGACAAAATCATCCGAACAGTTGTATGTGACATATAGTAAAGTCTCTGCGGATGGAAAGACACTTCGGCCGGCATACCTGATTCAGGATTTACGGCGAATGTACAAAAAGATGGAAATTCAAGATGCAGATTGTCAGCCAGATAAAAAAGAATTGACACCGAAAAGCGGATTTGCATATCTGATTGAAAAGTTACAGAAAAAACACGAAGGATTGGGCACTGAGTGGCAGGAACTGTATACATGGTACAGACAAAATCCAAAATGGCGAAAAAAAATAGAACAGATAGTGGAGGCTTGTTTTTATGAAAAACCCAAAGATGGTCTTACAACAAGAACAGCACAACGATTGTATGGGACTATTTTAGAGAACAGTGTAACCAGACTAGAAAAATTTTCGGCATGTGCCTATGCTCATTTTTTATCTTACGGACTAAATTTGCGGGAACGTGAGGAATATACTTTTCAGGCGATCGATCTGGGAAATATTTTCCATAGTGCCATTGAACATTTTGCAAAAAAACTGGAGGCGGAGGGGTACACATGGACGACGCTTCCCGAAGGAAGAAGAGAAGAGCTGATTGAAGAAAGTGTGGAGGAAAGTATTGTGGATTATGGAAATACAATCCTCTATAGCTCGGCGAGAAATGAATATATTATCAAACGTCTGAAACGTATGATGAGGCGCACCGTCTGGGCGCTGACAAAACAGTTGGAGAAGGGCGATTTCATGCCGGGCGGGTATGAGATTTCTTTCGGAGGGGCATCCGGACTATCTACGTCGGACATTTCGCTGGATGTACATGGACGAATGAGACTGCGTGGAAAGATTGACAGGGTTGACATCTGTGAAGATGAGGACAATGTCTATGTCAAAGTGATTGATTATAAGACGGGGGCGAAAGCGTTTGATCTGGGGGAATTGTATTATGGCTTACAGTTGCAGCTCGTTTTATATCTGAATACGGCGTTAGAACTGGAGAGCAGAAAGCATCACGGGAAAACAGTGATACCTGCGGGGATTTTTTATTATCAGATGAAAGATCCAATCGTGGACAAGGAAAAAGATGAAGAAAAACTGGAAAAGAAAATATTAAAAGAACTGCGTTTGGATGGCGTGGTGAATGCAAGGGAAGAAGTGGTGCGGCATTTGGATAGGGAGATATCCGGAAATTCACTTGTTGTGCCGATCGGGCGAAATAAAGACAGGAGTCTGTCAAAGGCATCCAAAACAGCGACACAGGAAGAGTTTGAGCTGATTTCAGAGTATGCCAAGAAGCAGATGAAACAGATTGGGACAAGAATATTAGAAGGGGAGACGGAGGTGTCCCCATATGAGCTTGGAACGATGACAGGCTGTAGTTACTGCCCTTACAAGGCGATTTGCGGATTTGAAGAAAAAATTCCGGGATATGAATATCGGAGACTGCAGAAACTGAAAAAAGATGAGGCGCTTATGAAGATGAGAGAGGAGGTGTCAGAGTGGGAGTAACATTTACACCGGAACAAAAGCAGGTTATTGACCTGCGAGATCGAAATATTTTGGTATCGGCAGCAGCCGGATCAGGAAAGACTGCGGTGCTTGTAGAGCGTATTATTACGAGACTTACAAAAGACCAAAATCCGATAGATGTGGATCAGCTTTTGATTGTGACCTATACGGAGGCAGCAGCATCAGAAATGAAAGAACGTATACGTACAGCAATTGAAAAAGCACTGGAGGAGAATCCGGATAATGTGCATCTGCAGCGTCAGGCGACATTGATTCACAGTGCACAGGTGACGACGATCCACAGCTTCTGCCTCTCTGTGATAAGGGATTATTTCCATACGATCGATCTGGATCCGGGATTTCGGATTGCCGAAGAAGGAGAACTCAAACTACTTAAGCATGACGTGATGGAAGAGCTTTTAGAAAGGTATTATGAAGAGGGGAGCGAGACCTTTCAGGAATTTGTAGAGTGTTTTGCATCTGGAAGAGACGATAAGAAACTAGAGGAGCTTATTTTGCAGCTATATGAATTTTCAAGAAGTTATCCGAATCCGGAAAAATGGCTGCAAGAGTGTGTGGAACAGTACGAGTTTGACAGTCTGCAGGCGATGGCAGAGTCAGAGTTTGTAGAACATATTATGCGCAATACCAGATCTTATATGAAAGATCTGAAAGAAACTATTGTATCAGGGCTGCAAGTATGTGACTGCGAAGATGGGCCGTATATGTATCGGGAGACTCTGGAAGCAGACCTGCAGAATATAGAAAAAATTAACAGTGCAGAAGACTTTTTGGAGATGTCCACCTTGATTTCTAAGGTGAAATGGGCAAGGCTTGCAACCAACCGCGACAAGAGTGTTTCGGAAGAACTGGCTGCCTATGTGAAAGGTGTCCGGGAGGAAGTCAAGAAGACGGTGGCTTCGGTTGTAGAACAGTATTTTTTTGACGCTCCCGAAGAATTGTATCAGGATATGCTCTCGGCAAAATCGAATATGGAAGTGCTTGTACAGCTTGTAAATGATTTTGCCGATACCTTTGCGGAGAAGAAAACTGGGAAAAATATGATTGATTTCGGAGATATGGAACAGTTTGCTCTGCGGATTCTTACATTGGAAGAGGGCGGAAAACTAGTGCCGTCTAAGGTTGCAAAAGAGTATCAGGAGAGATTTGCGGAAGTTATGATCGATGAGTATCAGGACAGTAATCTGATTCAGGAGGCGATTCTGACGAGCGTATCCAAAGTCTCTAAAGGGAGCTATAACATTTTCATGGTGGGGGATGTTAAGCAGAGTATCTATAGGTTCCGTCTGTCAAGACCAGAGCTTTTTATGGAAAAGTTCAACACATATAGTCTGGAGGAGAGTGACAAGCAGAGAATTGATCTACATAAAAATTTCCGAAGCAGAAGAGAGGTACTTGACAGTACGAACTTTATTTTTGAACAGATCATGACAAAAGGGCTTGGAGGCATCGCATATGATGACAAAGCTGCGCTCTATGTCGGAGCAGCCTATGAAGAACAGGCTGGAAATGAGACAGAAGTTATTTTGGTAGATGCGGATTTTGAGGATGAGGATGATCAAAAGATAGAGGAAACGAACCGAGAGCTGGAGGCGAGAGCCGTGGCAAGACGGATCAAAGGACTTGTCGGTCATCACATGGTATTGGATAAGGAGACGGGAGAATACCGGACTGCTAGATATAGTGATATTGTAATTTTAACGCGGAGCCTGAAAGGATGGACAGATGTATTTACTAATATTTTGAACAGGGAGGGGATTCCGGCGTACAGCGGTTCTAAGGAAGGGTATTTTGAGACGAGAGAAATTCGGACCATTTTGGACTATTTGCGGATTTTAGATAATCCGAGACAGGATATTCCGTTTGCGGCAGTGCTGACCTCCTGTTTTGGAAAGCTGACGAGTGAGGAGCTTGCGAATATACAGTGTGAAGGGGAAGGAAAGACATTCTATGAGCGGACATTGTTCTATTTGGAAAATGGAAGTGACGAAAATCTCAAAGAGCGGATCACAGATTTGCTGAGAAAGTACGAAAGATTCCGAAGAAAAGTACCTTATACGGCTATTCACGCATTGCTATGGGACATCATAGAAGAGACAGGATATGGAGATTATGTGGCATCTTTACCTTCGGGAGAACAGAGGAAGGCGAATCTGGAGATGCTTGTGGAGAAAGCAGTAAGCTTTGAGAGCACCAGCTACAAAGGATTATTCCATTTTATCCGCTATATCGAGCAGCTTCATAAATATGATGTGGACTATGGCGAGGCATCTGTTTTGGATGAGCAGGCAGATACCGTCAGGCTGATGAGTATTCACAAAAGTAAGGGATTGGAATTTCCGATCGTGTTTGTGTCTGGCATGAGCAAACGATTCAATACACAGGATGTCAAAGGAAGTATTGTGATTCATCCGGAATTTGGTGTCGGAATTGACGCGGTGGATGTAGAAAGAAGAACGAAGGCGCCAACATTGTTGAAACGGATGATTCAAAGAGAAGTGTTGATGGAAAATGCAGGCGAAGAACTTCGTGTTTTATATGTGGCACTTACAAGAGCGAAAGAAAAACTGATTATGACGGGAACGATATCGAATTTGGAACAGAAAATAAGAAGTTATGAAGGGCTTCGCAGCCACGAGGAAACGGAGCTTACATTCAGCAGACTGACAAAAGCAAATTCTTATTTTGACTGGGTACTTCCTGCACTTTACCGTCATGCTTCCTTTGCACCGATCTTAGAGACGTACAATATAGGGGCGCCGTTTATGAATCCGCTGTATGATCGTGATGTGCCAATCCGAGTATACAAAATGGGAATCGGAGAGATTGTCGCGGGGGAAGTTGCAGAGGAGCTGAGCGGACAGTATACGAAAGAGCTGTTGCATAACTGGGATGATACACGCACCTATGACGAGCAGATGAAAGAACAGTTGGAAATACAGTTCGGGTATCAATATCCATATGAGCGTGAGCGAAAACTGAAGCAAAAAATGACGGTATCAGAACTGAAAAAACGTGCTTATTTGGAAGAGGAAGCCGGAGAACTTGTGTTTGATGAGGCAGATGTCGTTCCGCTTCTTCCGAAATTTTTACAGGAAGAGGAGGAGCTTACCGGGGCATCAAGAGGAAGCGCTTATCATAAATTGCTGGAATTGCTTGATTTCTCGAAAAAGTATGATGAAGTTACATTGAAGGAACTGATCGAGGAACAAAAACGAAGCGGAAAGCTGTCGGAGGAGATGTGTGCTTCAATTCGGGAGAAGGATATTTTACAGTTTTTAAACACACCTGTCGGAGAGAGAATGCATCGAGCGGCAGTTCGGAGAACACTGTGGGCAGAGCAGCCTTTTGTTCTTGGAATAGATGCAGATGAACTTTATAAAGGGGAGAGGCTGGAAGAAACTGTTCTGGTTCAGGGAATCATCGACGTCTGGTTTGAAGAAGATGGAGAATTGGTTGTTTTGGATTATAAGACAGACAGAGTGTTCAAAGAAGAGATATTGAGGGAAAAATATCATACACAGCTTGATTATTATGCGCGGGCATTGGAACAGCTCACAGGGAAATGTGTGAAAGAGAAGATTATTTATTCCTTTACAATGCAAAAAGAAATCGAGGTGTGAATATGAGATATATAATGTGGTATTTACTAGCGATCAATATCGTGACATTTTTCTTATATGGAATAGACAAACAGAAGGCACGCAAAAAAAGGTGGAGGATACCGGAGGCGACGCTTCTTTCGATGGCGGCTTTGGGAGGCTCTGTTGGAGCCTGTGTCGGGATGCAAATATTCCGACATAAGACTCAGAAACCGAAATTTTATATTGGAGTGCCTGTTATTCTTTTGTTGCAGGCTGGAATTGTGGTATATGTTTATTTAAAGTAGGAGATAAAACTCCTACTTTTTTTGAATTATAGGAAATTCCTTTGGAATCCTATAATTCAAAAAAATGCACTTCGTGCAAAGATGCGCAGCTCGCGGGGGTGAAATTATCACTGCGTGAACCGCTCGCGCGCGAAGATTGCGCAATAGCGCAATCTTTTTTGCAATATTATATTGACTAATAATATTATACAGTATATAATATGTGTATAAAAATAATATTGCATCAAATAGAAAGGAGTGAGGTCATGGTATTTAATACAGGAGCAGCCTTACTGGATGCGATTGTTCTGGCTGTAGTATCAAAAGAGCAGCAGGGGACTTATGGATATAAGATCACACAGGATGTCAGGCAGGCGTTGGAAGTATCGGAGTCAACCTTATATCCGGTGCTCAGGCGTCTTCAAAAAGATGGGTGTCTGGAGGTGTATGATATGCAGTTTGACGGCAGGAACAGGCGATATTACAAAGTGACAAAGAGAGGGACAGAACAGTTGGAGATGTATCGAAAAGAGTGGAAAAGCTATTCAGAGAAGATCTGCAAGATATTTGAGGGAGGTGTGGATGAATGAACAGAGTAGAATATATGACAAGACTGGCAGCGATGCTTCAGGACATTCCGGTGGAAGAAAGACAGGAAGCAATGAAATACTACAACGACTATTTTGATGAGGCCGGTGAGGAGAATGAAGAAAAAGTTGCAGCAGAATTAGATAGCCCGGAAAAGGTAGCGGCGGCAATCAAAGCGGAAATTTACGGGAGAAATAATACTGGGGAAACGAAAGCCCCTGTGTATCCGGCTGAAAAAGAAGAGAAAGATACGAACAATTGGTGGAAGATTTTCCTGATCATAGTAGGTGGTCTGTTTGTTTTATCCATTGCCGGCCCGATCGTTCTAGGTGTGGCGCTGACGGTATTGACAGTGGTGTTTTCGGGATTTATTGCTCTGATCGCATTTGTTATAGCGGCAGGATGTCTTGCAGTTGTAGGTATCGCATTGTTTATTGGCGGGCTTACGCAGATTGCCGTGGCGCTTCCGGAGGCATTTACGTTGATTGGCAGCGGAATGATTTTATTCGTAGTTGGAATGGTGGGAGTTGTGTTGCTTGTGCAGCTTTGCTTCGTTGCATTTCCGAAGATGTTTCGGTGGATTGTAAAAATTTGCAAAAAACCATTTCATAGAAAGGCGGTGTCATAATGAAAAAAGGATGGAAGAGATTTTGGATCACAAGTGGTGCGATTGCCGGAATCGGCGTGCTGTTTTTGATTTTGGGATTTATACTGGGAGTCTCTTTTTCAAAGATCAAGTTTGGTTTCCCATATATATTTCCATTGAGCAACAGGGTGGTGACAGTAAAGGAAAGCACAGGGCAGACCGGCGAAGAAAAAACGTTCGAAGGGGTAAAAAATCTGGAAATGGATGTGGATCATATGAGTGTATATCTGAAGCCTTCCAAAAATGGAAAAGTATGTGTGGGCACTGAAGATATTGACGAGAGAGCAAATCTCCAGATATATAAGGAGGGAGATACTCTGAACATTGAGACGGATTTGGAAAGTAATCGAATTAATCAGGCAGGGACGATTATTTTGTACTTGCCGCAGGATGTGAAATTCTATGAGATGGACATTTCAGTAGGAGCAGGAAGTTTGAAATCAAAGCTGCAAAGCGTACATGCGGAAAATGCGGATATTGCGGTAGCGGCAGGAGCCGCAGAGATACAGGGCATTATGGCGCAAGAGATGTATCTGGAATGTGGAGTGGGTTCTGCAACGCTTACTCTCCATGGAGCACAAGAAGACTATAACTATAGTCTGGAGTGTGGAATGGGTGAAGTGAAGATTGCAGAAGGACGTTATTCAGGAATCGGAGTTGAGCAGCAGGTTGATCATGGGGCGGCGAAAAATTTGGATATTGAATGTGGCATGGGAAGTGTCGAAGTAAAATTTGAAAAGTAACTTAGAATAAAAATGAAAAAAATGGAAATCCTCTTACCATCATGGAAAGGGGATTTTTATTATGTCTAAAAAGAAAGAAAAACCGATTTGCTTAAATGAACTGGAACCAGAAGAAAAATTAAAATATGAGATTGCAGAAGAATTGGGATTACTCGATAAGGTATTGGAGGATGGCTGGAAGGCACTTTCCTCAAAAGAGACTGGGAGAATTGGAGGGCTGATTACGAAGAAAAGACGTGAGATGGAAAAAGCGAAAGAGTAGTAACCAAAGTGTGAACATTTTCGAACCGGACTTGAAAAGATGATGGAGATTTGTTATAATCGTAAAACTGGGGAGAAACAACAGGTGAGGTTATGAGTGATAAAATAAAAGTATTAGGCGTGTCGATTGATCATTACACGGCTAAGGAAGCAATGAAAAAGGTCATGGAATATATGGGGACAGAGCCGATCAATGTGATTGAGATGGTTACGATGAATACGTTGTCCCAGCTCTTGAATAAAGAAGAGCAGAAAACATATATTGATGAGTTTGACCTTACATTTGCAGGAGATAAATCAATATTAGAGGCGGCAGGAGTGACTGACTCAAAATATTTGAATGAGGCCAAGACACTGCTGTTTGTAAAAATGGTAATGCGATTTCTGCATAAAAGCCACAAAAAGGTTTTTTTGCTCGCTGAGGATGAAGAAGCTTTGAAAGAACTGAAGGAGTATGTGTCAGGAAAATACAGTGGGATTGTTATTTCTGAGACAGCGACCATGACAGAACATGGAAAGTCTGATGATATGATTGTCAATCGGATTAATGGAGTAGAGACTGACTGTATTATTGCTGCTCTTCCATCTCCGCTTCAGGAAGAAGTTATTCTTCGTAACCGTACACTTTTAAATGCCAGAATATGGTTCGGAATGGGTACTGAATTGGAAGAACGCAGGAGAACAGGGTTTGGAAGACGGCGGTTTAAGGCATTTTTTACACAACACATCGTGAAGAAAAAGATTGAGAAAGAACGTAAGCAAAATCAGAATTTGTGAACAATGTATAGTGTGGAAATGTATAAGAGCAAAAGGGAAATTGAGGAAATGCATAAAAATTTATGATTTCCTCTTTCTTTTTTTGGTGTTTTGCATTAGTATATAGTGTAGAAATATGCGTTTACTTATTTCGAAGAAAAAATGTATTGTAAAAAGTGCATATGAAAACGACGAGTGGAGGGAATTGAATGATATCAAATCAAATACTTCAAAACACGATTGAAGGACTAAAAGCAATTACAAGAATTGATTTATGCGTAGTGGATACAGAAGGAAAAGTGCTGGCTGGCACTTGTACAGAGACTGATGACTATGAGACTTCAATCAAATCTTTTGTAGATTCACCTGCGGACAGTCAGGTGGTGCAGGGATGTCAATTTTTTAAAATTTTTGACGAATATCAGTTAGAATATATATTACTTGCTTATGGAGAAAATGAAAATGCATATATGATCGGAAAGCTTGCAGCATTCCAGATTCATAATTTATTGATTGCATATAAAGAAAGATTTGATAAAGATAATTTTATCAAAAATCTGTTGCTGGATAATTTGTTGTTGGTGGATATTTATAACCGTGCAAAGAAACTACACATTGATACAGACGCAAGACGTGTCGTATTTATTATCGAGATGGCACATGAGAAAGATGCGAATATGATTGAACATGTGCGAGTGTCCATTGGAAGAAAAAACAAAGATTTCATTACAGCTGTCGATGAAAAAAATATTATTGTCGTAAAGGAACTGGAAGCGAGCGAAGGCTATCAGGAGATGGAGCAGGCTGCGAATGCGATGCTGGAATTATTAAAAGCAGAAGGCGAAGAAGGATTGCATGTCGCATATGGTACGATCGTAAGCGATATCAAAGAAGTTTCAAAATCTTATAAAGAAGCCAAACTTGCGCTTGATGTCGGAAAGATTTTCTTTAACGAAAAAGACGTGATCGCATATAGTACACTCGGAATAGGACGTCTGATCTACCAGCTTCCGATACCACTTTGCAAAATGTTTATCCGTGAGATTTTTGAGGGGAAATCACCGGATGATTTTGACGAGGAGACTTTGGTTACAATTAACAAGTTTTTTGAGAACAGTCTGAATGTATCTGAGACATCAAGGCAGTTGTATATTCACCGTAATACGTTGGTGTATAGATTGGATAAGATTCAAAAGAGCACAGGACTTGATCTGCGTGTCTTTGAAGATGCCATCACATTTAAGATTGCGTTGATGGTTGTAAAATACATGAAACATATGGAAACGTTGGAGTATTAGTAATTATGGAGGAGCGTATGATAGAATTAAAAGATGTTACGAAGGAATACTCAAAGGGGATAGCTGCGCTCAATGGAATCAGTCTGACGATTGAGCAAGGTGAGTTTGTATTTATCGTAGGAGACAGTGGGTCAGGAAAATCGACTTTGATTCGTTTGCTGATGAAAGAGTTAGATCCGACATCCGGAACAATTACTGTTATGGATGAGAATCTTGGAAAAATGAAACACAAACATATTCCGAAATACCGTAGGAGAATCGGAGTGGTGTTTCAAGATTTCCGTCTTTTAAAAGATCGAAATGTATACGAGAATATTGCGTTTGCACTTCGTGTAACAGAGACACCGACTCGTATTATCAAACAGAAAGTTCCGGCAGCATTATCGCTGGTGGGACTGGCACAAAAGTATAAATCGTTTCCGAAGGAGCTATCGGGCGGAGAACAGCAGCGTGTGGCTATTGCGAGAGCAATCATCAATGAGCCGTCTATTTTGCTGGCAGATGAGCCGACTGGTAATCTGGACCCGTCGAATTCATGGGAGATCATGAAATTGTTGGAGGAAGCAAACGATAGGGGAACTACAGTCATTGTAGTTACACATAATCATGAGATTGTAAATGCAATGCAAAAACGAGTTGTAACAATGAAACAGGGCAGCATTGTCAGCGACGAGAAAAAAGGTGGGTATGTATAATGAGAATCAGTACATTAGGATATTCGATGAAACAAGGGGTTAAGAATATTGGGAGAAATAAGATGTTTTCCATTGCCTCTATGGCAACGATGGCAGCATGTATTTTCCTGTTTGGCGTATTTTTTTCAATTGTGATTAATTTTAGATACATTGTAGATAAGGCGGAAGAAGGTGTCGCAATTACGATACTTTTTGATGCAGATGCGACGGACGAACAGATTAAAGAGATTGGTGAGAAACTAAAGGACCGAGATGATGTGGCAGAGGTGAAATATATTTCCGCAGAACAGGCATGGGAAGACTTCCAAAAAGATTATTTTGGAGAGGATAATGCAGATGCAGCAGCAGGATTTGAAGGCGATAACCCGTTGATTGATTCTGATAACTACGAAGTATATTTGAAATCAGTTGAGACTCAGGCAGACCTTGTAAAATATGCAGAGGGACTTGACGGAGTTCGGCAGGTCAACAAATCAGATGTCGTTGCAGATGCGTTAGGAAATGTAAATGTGCTCATTGCATACGTCTCAGGGGGAATTATTCTGATTCTGCTTGCAGTATCTATTTTCCTGATTAGCAATACGGTTACAATGGGAATTACAATCAGACGTGAAGAGATTGCGATTATGAAATACATAGGTGCAAAAGACTTTTTTGTAAGAGCACCGTTTATCGTGGAAGGTATCTTTATCGGATTGATTGGAGCGGCAGTACCGCTTGTTGCATTGTACTTTGCATATGGAAAAGTTGTTAACTATGTTTTGGAAAGATTTAAAATTTTAAATAATATTTTGGACTTTCTTCCGGTAGGGCAGGTATATCAGATATTACTGCCGGTTGGATTAATTCTTGGAGTTGGAATCGGTTTTGTGGGAAGTTTCTTTACGATTAGGAAACATTTAAAGGCATAGGTGACTGTATGACAAAAAGAAAAAGAATTGCGAACTGTATGATTGCCGGAGTGCTTTCACTCAGCTTTATCATGCCGACATATGCAACGGATTTATCCGATGCGCAACAAAAGGCACAGCAATTAGAAGAACAGAAAAAGGCTGCCGAATCAGAGAAGTCTTCTCTGGCGGAACAATTGAATACTATTGTGGCAGATATGAAAAAGTCAGAAGAGGACATGACAAAAAAAGAGTCGGAGATTGAAAAGGCTGAAGAAAATCTTGTCAACGCAAAGGTAGATGAGCAGAATCAGTATGAAAGCATGAAAAAAAGAATCAAGTACATTTATGAAAATGGAAGTTCTGAATTTTTAGAGATCATGCTGGAAGCAAAAGATATGGCAGACTTTTTGAATAAGGCAGAGTATGCCACAAAGATGTCTGAGTATGACAGAGATATGTTGAAAAAATTCCAGAAGCTTGTAAAGAAAGTGGAGGAAGAAGAAGCAAAATTAAATAAAGAATATGAAGAGCTACATACACTTCAGGCGAGTCTCACAGAAAAGCAGACCGAAGTGGAAAAACTTTTAACGGAGAAAGCTTCGGAGCTTGCCACCATTGAATCCGAAATGACAGAGGTGCAGGGGCTGATTACAGCGGCAAAAGAAGCGGAGCGAAGAAGACAGGAAGCAGAAGAGGCTGCTAGGCAGAAGGCACAACAGGAGCAGCAGAACAGTGGGAACTCTGGAGGTACTGCGGGTGACTCTGTTGTGAGCGGAAATGGCTTCTTCACACATCCTTGTCCTGGTATGAGTTACCAGTCAAGTTACTTCGGAGAAGTACGTGAGGGAATTGGTGATTCCAGACCTCACAAAGGACATGATTATGCGGCGGCACCGGGGACTCCAATCTATGCGGCAGCAGCCGGAAAAGTGACGACTGCAGGATACAGCAACTCTGCCGGATACTGGGTTGTTATCAATCATGGCAATGGACTTGTGACAAAATATATGCATATGTGGCAGATGCCGTATGTATCTACAGGTCAGACAGTAGAAAAAGGGCAGAATATCGGAGGCGTAGGTACGACAGGACAATCGACTGGAAATCATCTGCATTTTCAGGTGGAATTAAATAATGTTCCGGTGAACCCGTCAAATTATATGTAAGAAGGTATATTGGTGAATGGAAAAGAAAAATAGCTTTTTAAAAGGGGCACTTTGCGGTGCCCTTGCTATGTTATTAGCGGTAGCATTTGTAGGAGGCGGCTACTTTGTCTATAAGATATCTAGAAATGACAAAGTTGTCACGATGGGGACTGAAAAGAAATTGGAAACGCTTCGTGACTTGATTGATGAAGTCTATCTCCATAGCGATGAAGTGTCAGATGACGAATTGAAAGAGTTTTTGATCAAAGGATATGTAAGTGGTCTTGGTGATCCGTATTCTGTTTACTATGACAAAGAAGAAACGGACAGTCTGTTTGAGTCAACAGAAGGAAAATTTAGTGGGATTGGCGTTTCAATCACGCAGGATTCTGAGACAGGAGCCATGACATTTGTGAATGTGTACGAAGAAGGAGCCGGAGCAGAAGCCGGATTTCAGGCGGGAGATATTCTCTATAAAATCGATGGAGAGGATGTAACCGGTCAAGATCTCAATAATGTTGTTGCCAAGATTAAAGGTGAAGAGGGAACACAGGTAGAGATTACAGTTCTTCGTGGTGAGAATATGGAAGAGTATACGGCGACAGCGACGAGAAAACTAGTAGAAGTACATACAGTTGAACATGAGATGAAGTCAGATGGAATCGGTTATATCAGAATTACAGAATTTGATTCCGTAACTTATGATCAATTTGCTTCTGCCTTAGAAGACCTAGAGAATCAGGGAATGACAGGACTTGTCATTGATCTTCGTAACAATCCGGGAGGAAATCTCGACACGGTTTGTGACATTCTTGATTTGATTTTGCCGGAAGGAACTATTGTTTCTACGAAAGACAAGAATGGAGAAGGAGAGACTTACACATCAGATGAGGAACATAAGCTGGAGATTCCACTGTCAGTGCTGACAAATGGCAACAGTGCCAGTGCATCTGAGATTTTTGCGGGGGCAGTTCAGGATTATGGGGTTGGAACACTTGTTGGAACAACTACATTCGGAAAAGGAATTGTACAACAGATATTCCCATTGACCGATGGAACAAGTATTAAATTGACCATTTCCGAATATTTTACACCGGAGGGAAGAAATATTCATGGGACAGGGATTGATCCAGATGTGGAAGTAGAATATGAATACAATAAGGAAGAGCCGGAGGCAGATAATCAGCTGGAAAAAGCAATTGAGATTGTGAAGGAAAATGGAATGTAAATTTTGCATTCCATTTTTTTTGCCTCTATGATAGAATAAAAGTAGTATGTAATTTTATGCTCAAATCTAGAAGAAAGGATGAAAACATAATGAAAATTTTGATTCAAAATGGACATGTGCTGGATCCGGAAAATAAAACAGAGGGGATATGTGATATCCTTGTGGAAGACAAAAAGATTGTAAAAGTGGCAGAACATATTACAGATACAGCAGATAAGATAATTGATGCAAAGGGCTGTTATGTGATGCCGGGATTTATTGATTTGCATGTGCATCTGCGAGATCCGGGATTGGAATATAAAGAGACGCTTAAGACAGGGGGGGATGCGGCTGCAAGAGGTGGTGTCACGACAATCTGTGCGATGCCGAACACAAAACCTGTTATTGATACAGAAGAGAAAGTGAGACAAGTGCATGAAAGGGCAAAAAAAGAGTCCAAAGTGCATGTGATACAGCTCGGCGCGATTACGGTTGGACAGGCAGGCGAGGAGCTCGCAGATATTGTCGGAATGGCAAAAGCAGGATGTCACGCAATCAGCGAAGATGGAAAATCTGTGATGAATGCATCTTTGTACCGCAAGGCGATGAAGATTGCAAAAGAACAAGGAATTGCGATTTTTGCACACTGTGAAGATATCACAATGGTGGAAGGCGGAGTGATGCACGCCGATAAGAAGGCAGAGACACTAGGTCTGAAAGGAATTACGAACGCGGTGGAAGATGTCATTGTGGCAAGAGATATTCTTCTTGCGAAAGAGACTGGGGTGAGGCTGCATCTTTGTCATTGCTCGACAGAGGATAGTGTCAAACTGGTGAGGGCAGCAAAAAAAGAGGGCTTGCCAGTCACAGCAGAGGTGTGTCCGCATCATTTTACAATGACGACAGAGGATATTACAGAAGATCATGGGAACTTCAAGATGAATCCGCCGCTTCGAGGAAAAAGTGATGTGGAAGCGCTGAAAGCAGGACTGAAGGAAGATATTATGGATGTGATTGCTACAGATCATGCACCGCACTCAGAGGAGGAAAAAAATAAGTCTATGAAAGAGGCAATGTTCGGTATCGTAGGGCTTGAGACAATGGCAAGTCTGACTTACACGGAATTGGTGGATACCGGAATTCTGACACCAATGCAGATGGCAGAAAAGACAAGCTATTACCCGGCAAAGATTTTAGGCTTGCAGGACAAGGGAGCAGTTGCGGAAGGAAAGATTGCGGATCTCGTGATTTTTGATCCGAACAGAGAATATATAATTGACAAAAATACATTTTTCTCAAAAGGGAAAAATACACCATTTGACGGTTGGAAAGTGAAAGGTGATGTGCGCTACACATTGGTGGACGGCACTATCGTATATGAAAATACAGCATACTAGGAGGAATGAAAGATGATTAACAAGTTAGTAGAAAATATTAAAAAGACAAAGGCGCCGATCGTAGTTGGTCTGGATCCAATGCTCAATTATATTCCGGAGCAGGTGCAAAAGAAAGCGTTTGCAGAATTTGGAGAGACATTGGAAGGCGCTGCGGAGGCAATCTGGCAGTTCAATAAAGAAATCGTGGATAAGACATACGACCTGATTCCGGCAGTCAAACCACAGATTGCAATGTATGAGCAGTTTGGAATTCCGGGACTAGAAGCATTTAAAAAGACAGTGGATTATTGTAAAGAAAAAGGACTTGTTGTCATCGGTGACATCAAACGTGGTGATATTGGTTCTACATCAGCAGCATATGCAGTCGGTCACCTTGGACGTGTGCAGGTGGGAAGCAAATCATATGTGCCGTTCGACGAGGATTTTGTGACAGTGAACCCATATCTTGGTTCGGACGGGGTGAATCCATTTATCGATGTGTGCAAAGAAGAAAAGAAGGGACTCTTTATTTTAGTAAAGACATCGAATCCGTCAAGTGGAGAATTTCAAGATCAGTTGATCAATGGAAAACCATTGTATGAATTGGTAGGAGAAAAAGTGGCACAGTGGGGAGAAAGCTGCATGGGCGACGAATACAGCTATATCGGAGCTGTTGTAGGGGCAACTTATCCGGAGATGGGAAAAGTACTTCGCAAAGTAATGCCAAAATCTTACATCCTTGTTCCAGGATACGGAGCGCAGGGAGGACAGGGAAAAGACCTTGTTCATTTCTTCAACGAAGATGGACTAGGAGCAATCGTAAATTCTTCACGTGGAATTATCGCGGCGTACAAACAGGAAGCATATGCGAAATTTGGCGCAGAGAATTTTGGAGAGGCTTCAAGAGCAGCTGTTGAGGCAATGGTGAAAGATATTAATGGAGCGCTCGAGAGCAGATAAGGAGAATGGAAGATGGCAGCGAGAAAGAGAGAGACAGTTACAGTTGTTTCACAGGAACAGCTGACAGACGGAATTTTTAGTATGTGGATTCAGACGGAAGCTGCAAAGACTGCAAGACCGGGACAGTTTATTTCCATGTATACAAATGACGGAAGCAAGCTGCTTCCAAGACCGATCAGTATCTGCGAGATTGATGCGGAAACATCGAAACTTCGTGTTGTATACCGTGTGACAGCAGAAAAGACGGGGACAGAGCAGTTTTCGAAGATGAAAGCGGGAGATACACTTCCGATTATTGGACCTTTGGGAAATGGTTTTCCATTGGAAGCAGGAAAAGGGAAACGAGCATTTTTGATGGGTGGCGGTATTGGAGTTCCGCCGATTTTGGAGCTTGCAAAACAGCTTGACTGTGAGAAGCAGATTATAATGGGATATCGTGATGCAGATACATTTTTAAAAGAGCAGTTTGAGGAAAATGGAACTGTCTATATCTCCACAGAGGATGGAAGTGTCGGAACAAAAGGAAATGTCATGGATGCAATCCGTGAAAATGGACTTCAGGCGGATATCATCTATGCATGCGGTCCGACGCCAATGCTTCGGGCAATCAAGCAGTACGCAGAAGAAAATAGCATTGAATGTTATATTTCTCTGGAAGAGAGAATGGCGTGCGGTATCGGGGCATGTCTCGCGTGTGTATGCCAGTCAAAAGAAAAGGATCACCACAGCAATGTAAATAACAAGCGCATTTGCAAGGACGGTCCGGTATTCCTGTCTACGGAGGTGGAGATCTAATGAATATGAAAGTAAATATTGCAGGTGTAGAGTGGAATAATCCGGTTACAGTGGCATCCGGTACATTTGGTTCGGGGGCAGAATTTGCAGAGTTTGTTGATTTGAACAGACTTGGAGCTGTCACGACAAAAGGAGTTGCAAATATTCCTTGGGCGGGAAATCCGACACCGAGAGTGGCAGAGACATACGGTGGAATGATGAATGCAGTAGGTCTTCAGAATCCGGGGATTGAATTGTTCTGTGAGAGAGATATTCCGTTTTTAAAACAGTATGACACAAAGATTATCGTGAATGTGTGCGGAAAATCTACAGAAGATTACTGTGAGGTTGTGGAACGTCTCGCAGACGAGGATGTAGATATGCTGGAGATCAACATTTCCTGTCCAAATGTCAAGGAGGGTGGAATCGCATTTGGTCAGAATGCGAAAGCGGCAGAAGAGATTACAAAAGCGGTAAAGAAATATGCAAAACAGCCGGTCATCATGAAATTAAGTCCGAATGTGACTGATATTGCGGAGATGGCGAAGGCGGTGGAAGCTGGAGGCGCAGATGCAATTTCTCTGATCAATACACTTACTGGAATGAAGATTGACATTAACCGTCGCAAATTTGTGCTCGCAAATAAGACAGGCGGAGTGTCAGGACCGGCGATTCATCCAATCGCAGTCCGCATGGTATATCAGGCATTCCATGCGGTAAAAGTGCCGATCATCGGAATGGGAGGAATCGCAAATGCGGAGGATGCAATCGAGATGATCCTTGCAGGAGCAAGCGCAGTCTCTGTCGGCACAGCGAACTTCCATAATCCATCTGTGACGATGGAAATTGTAGATGGAATTCAAGATTATATGAAACGATATGGATTTACCTCTGTGAATGAGATGGTTGGACTGGTAGACTAATTGTAGTGTGAAGAAAGAAGGGATACAAGATGGATAACCAATATAAAGGACTGGGGATTACTTCGATGGTACTTGGGATTGTCTCTATTCTTTTGTGCTGGACGGTGGTGATGTCCGGATTATGTGCAGTTGTGGGAGCAGGACTTGGGGTTTATTATCTTTCTAAGAGAAAACAGGAACGTGGATTTGCGATTGCAGGGATTGCGACATCTGCATTTGGAATGATTTTATCTGTATTTGTGGTTGCTATGATTTTGATTGCAGGTACGATGGAGACCCATGTTCCTTCCATAGAAGAACAGACTCCGTATTATGAAGAACAGCCATATGACGATTTTTTTAATGATTATTATAATGACTTCTTTTACGATGATGATACGAATCAATATCGAGATTTTTTCTAAATAGAGTGTGATAAAAATGCAAAGATGCAATCCGAAGCAGATAGAAAAACCATTACATGAGATTAATTATTATACGGATAAAGGGTTTCCGATTGAGATGTACACGGTAACGCAGGGGAATATTGAACCATCGGGAAGAGGATATATGGACTTGCACTGGCATGAGGAACTGCAGTTTACTGTTGTGACAAGCGGAAAGCTCAAACTGAGAGTAGATGGGAAATTATATACGCTGGATGAAGGGGATGGGATTTTTATCAATCGAAATCTTCTCCATATAACGACAGAGATTAGCGATAGAGGCAGATATCTCAGTTTTAATTTTCCAGACAAGGTAGTATCTTTCTTTTCAGGGAGTGCTATGGAGGAGAATTTTGTGCTTCCCTATGTGGGCAATTACGGGATACCGGTAGTTGAATTTAAAAGGACAACGTCATGGCAAAAGGAGATACTGGATACTCTGCTAAAGATGGAGATCCTGTTTAAAAGAAGAAGAGAGAAAAGACAAGCTGTTGGAAGAGAAGAATATCAGATTGCAATAAAAATTGTGGAGATATGGTATATGATGATCTGCAATATAGAAAAAAATGGAAAGAAAATTTCAAACAGCTATATTAGAAAGCAGGAACGGATACAGGCGATGTTGTCTTATATCCATAATCAGTATATGCATCCGATGTGTCTGGCGGATATTGCGCAGGCAGGGAATGTCAGTGTTGGAGAATGCTGCAGAGGATTTAAGGAAGTTGTCTGCAAAAGCCCGAACGAGTATCTGGCAGAATACCGCATATTGAGAAGCAAAGAGTTGCTAAGAGGGACGGAACTATCGGTAACGGAAGTTTCCGGGGCGGTTGGATTCAACACTGTGAGCCATTTCATTCAATGTTTTAAGAAAATGACCGGTGTTACTCCAAAAGCTTATAAAAATATGAAATGTTAAGATATTAATATTTTTTGTTAAGGTTTTGGTAGTTCTTTTTACTCGAAAATGCTAAGATGTCCTTATCAAAGACCAGCATTAGAGAAAGGGGAACTAAGATGATATATATTAGTGATATTTATACAACAGCACCGACGGATGATCGCGTAGCAACAGAAAAAAAGGTGTATCAGATACTGGATAAACTGAAAATTTCTTATGAGAGAGTCGACAATGATGTTGTGGAGACGATGGAAGAGTGTGAGGAGATTGACAAGGCGCTTGGAACAGAGATTCGAAAAAGTATTTTCTTGTGCAATAAGAAAAAAACGAGTTTCTTTTTGGTCGTGCTTCCGGCAAACAAATCTTTGGATACGAACACATTGAGTAAAAAAATCGGAGTACCGCATCTTTCATTTGCATCAGGAGAACTGATGGAAGAGCATCTTGGAACGAAACCGGGATCTGCGTCTGTCATGGGATTGATCAATGACGAAGACGATTATGTTCAATTGATTGTGGACAAAGAAGTTGCACAGGAAGAATGGTTCGGCTGCAATCCGGGGATTAATACAAGTCATTTGAAAATGAAGACAGAAGATTTGTTGAATAAATTTTTGCCACAGATCAGACATAAAGCAAAGATTATGGAATTGTAATAGAATAAAGAATTAGACCAGCGGGTATTCATGGTAAGATGGATGGTCGCTGGTTTTATGACTTTTCTTCTTTTCCCTCAATGAGATATTCGTAAGAGACATGGAAAATCTCCGTAAGAGCTTTTAATTCCACATCTGTGACATAACGTTTGTTTGTCTCAATTCTGGTGATTACATTTTTATCCATATCATACCCATTCAGTTGAAGCTGATAGGCTAAGAGTCTCTGTGACATATTGTGCTGGCGGCGAAGTTCTATGAGCCTTTGGCTGATCAGATTTTTCTCCCCAGTGGATGTTCGCGGCTTTGGCATATTTCTAATCCTTCCTGCAAATAGTATGAGCAGATTTGTCTCATTTTTTGCATTTTTTCTATTAATTTTACATGGAATTAGTAATATGATTGGTTATAAAACTGAGACAAACAGAAATGCCAAAGACTACAATATTTGATGAAGTAAGAGGAAAAGGGAAACTTTAAGGAGGTTAATCCTTAAGTTTCCTTTCACTTTTCCAGAAGTTCACATGTTCCACATTCGGTGCATGTTGAATCAGCATGGAATCTTTATTTGAACAATTAGAGTAGTTTGCCAATTTTTAGTAAGCTCATCGTATAGCAGAGGACTTGAAAGGTTACAAAACTTGCAGGTCCTTTTGTCTGTTATTGGCGTTAGGCTTGAGATAGAGTGTTTCTTTTTCCAGTTCTTTCTGTTGTATAGAATGAGATTCTGCTGTATGCTCACAGGCAAGATTAGATAAATTGCTGAATAATTAAGTTGTAGAGTAAGAAAAAGGACTATGTGACATTTTTTCGTACATTTTTAAGGGAGTTCCTCAATTGAAATAACAGGAAATATATGATAAAATTGAAAAGATTTAATAGTTCTTTTCCCGATTTTGCTAGGAAAGGAGGCAGTGATGGGTAAATCACTTAACGGGAAAGAATTAGGGAATCGTATATCTCAAAAAAAGATGGATTATATCAGATCCCCTTTACATTACATACGCTGTTCTTGGAAATGGAAAAGTTTGAGAAAAAGTGTAAAAAAGGTGTAAAAATGGTGCAGTAGGGGATAAAGCATAGAAAGTAAGGGCGTAAAAAACCCGTAAATACGGAGGTTTAAGAGATATGGAAAGTTATAAGAAAGAATTTATAGATTTTATGGTAGAGAGCAAAGTGTTGAAGTTCGGAGAGTTTACTTTAAAGAGTGGAAGAAAGTCTCCGTTTTTTATGAATGCAGGTGGATATGTAACAGGTTCTCAGCTGAAAAGACTCGGAGAGTACTATGCAAAAGCAATCCATGATAAATATGGAGATGATTTTGACGTGCTGTTTGGACCTGCTTACAAAGGAATTCCGCTTAGTGTTGTGACTGCAATTGCATACAGTGAGTTATACGGAAAAGAAATTCGCTATTGCTCAGACAGAAAAGAAGAGAAAGATCACGGCGCTGATAAAGGAAGTTTTCTTGGCAGCAGTTTAAAAGACGGTGACAGAGTTGTGATGATCGAGGATGTGACAACATCTGGAAAATCTATGGAAGAGACTGTGCCGAAAGTAAAAGGTGCCGCTGATGTGGAAATTGTTGGATTGATGGTGTCCTTAGACCGCATGGAAGTCGGAAAAGGCGGCATAAAATGTGCATTGGAAGAAGTAAAAGATCTGTATGGATTTGAGACAAATGCGATTGTGACAATGGCAGAAGTAGTTGAATATCTGTATAACAAAGAAATCAATGGAGAAGTTATTATTGACGATACATTAAAAGCGGCAATTGACGCATATTATGAACAGTACGGAACGAAATAAGGAGGCGAGATTGCATGGTAGAAAAAGCATATCGATCAATGAAAACAGTAGGTGCCGGAAATATCGCACTAGGGATTATCATGGCTGTTGTAGGTGTGACAGCAGGAATTTTAACGATTATCGGAGGCGCCCGTCTACTGCGGAATAAGCAGGAATTGACATTTTAACCGGAAAGGGAATTGTTTTGGACGCAAGAAAGAAAAGACGATTACGTATATTAGGGAAAATTTTATTTGTATTATACATTTTATTTGTGTTCTATTTTTTGATCTTTTCTGACTGGTATGGACGCACTGGTGAAATGCAGGAGTACCATTATAATTTGGTTTTGTTCAAGGAGATCAAGCGATTTTGGAATTACAGAGGACAGCTTGGAGCGTTTGCAACATTTACAAATTTATTTGGAAATATTGTCATTTTCCTGCCATTTGGATTTTTTATGCCGATGGCGAGCAAATACAGAAGTTTTTGGGCAACTGCAGCGAACAGTCTGGCTTTGAGTCTTCTGGTCGAGACATTTCAACTGCTTACGAAAGTGGGATGTTTCGACGTGGATGATCTGGTGTTAAACACGTTGGGGGGAATATTAGGCTATATCACATTCATGATATGCAATACGATAAGGAGAAGATACAATGCGAAAAGAAAAGGAAAAAAATAAGGCAAAAGAAAGGAAAAAAAGAGCCAATCGCAAATATGGACAGGCAAAGCTGAAACACTCTAAAAAAGGGATACAATCCTGTGTGATCGCGGGAATTGTATTGGTGGCATTGGCTGCAATGATTGTGATTGCATACATCAGTGCAGGGACTGCGGCACCTTACATCGGAGGACTGGCACTTGTCACTCTTATTCTTACAGTGGCGGGGGGCGTGCTTGCAGTGAGAGGGCTGAAAGAACGAGAGAAAAACTATCTTACATGTAAGATAGGAATTGGTTGCAACATATTCTTTATCATTGCATTTATTGCTATTTTTTGCAGGGGGCTATTTTAAATGAAAGAAATCAATGAACAGATTATAGAGCGGTATATGCTTTCAATAGAAAGAATCCGCAGAATCACAGAAGAAGAGACGACAGAAGTTTTATATAGAGACTATTTTCGGAAAGTATCCGAATTTATTTTGAAGATCAATGAGATTCGGGAACGTATGCAGGACAAGCCATTTGAACAGTGTACGCTCGACGAATTAAAAAAAGAGAATGAAAGTATCTATGTAGATGTTGTGGGAGACCAGTACGATACAAGTTATGCGAATCCGGCATATGCGGTTTCTCTGTTTGGAGAAGAAATCGGACAGCTTTTGAGTTTTTTATACACAGAGCTTCGCGGGGAGATCGCTTATATGTATGAGCAGCAGGTGGAATATCTTGCAATCTGCAACGAATTATTTATAGAGATATATAATTGTTTTGAGGGGACATTGGCACCGGATTACAAGGAACTCAAAGAGATTGTTTACTGGTATGCGAGTGATTACTGTGATGTATTTGTCGCTGACAGAATCGAAGAACAGTTGAATCCGGAATGCTCGTTTGCCGCAGATATCGTGACAAAAAGTAATTTAAACGATTTGCGTTATCTGTATCAGTATGGCGAATATGTGTCTGAGAATGAGTGGAAGACAGCGGAACATTTGAATGCACTTCCACAGAAGACGATTGATCAGATGGCTGATGTATACACAGAAGGATATCGAATTGGATTCGTCAATGCGGGGATCGATCTGTCGAAAAAATCGGTTGTAAATATTCGCTATACACTTGGATTTGAGCGGGTAATCAAAAAAGCAATTGAAAATTTTGAAAAGATGGGACTAAGACCGACAATCTATCGGGCAGCAGTCAGTGTATTGACAAAGCGACAGCACTATAAAGTAGGATATTACGGAGCAATTGCAAATAAGCAGTATGAGTATGATCACAGACAGGATCAGGGGCTGTTTTTGGATAAGAAGTTCATGGAGAGAAAGCTCGATGTCATGAAAAATGCCTACGAGAAGTACAGAGAGCTTGCAGGAGAACATGCGGGACCGGCTGTTATGGAGATATTCGGTGAAGAGCCGTTTGTACCGGTGCAAAAGCCGGAGTCAGTCGTGCTCACAGAAAAGCAGGAAAAATTATCGGTGCTGTTTGACAGTAAATCCGGACAGCTTACGAATCAGTATATCAAAGGGGATGAGCGCAGTTTTACGATTGTCGCTTATCCGGTGCCGGAGATTGGAGCACAGTATAAAGAGATTTTTGATGAAGTCATTCGCATCAATACGTTGGATGCGAACGTCTATAAAAACGTACAACAGGCTTTGATCGATGCGCTGGATAAAGGTGAGTATGTGCATATTCTTGGGAAAGATAAAAATGAGACTGACTTAAAAGTACAGCTTTATCGTTTGTCAGACCCGGCAAAAGAGACCATTTTCGAAAACTGTGTGGCGGATGTCAATATTCCAGTCGGAGAAGTATTTACTTCGCCGGTACTGGAGGGGACAAACGGAGTGCTGAATGTAAGTAAAGTATATCTCAATGAATTGCAGTACCGTGATCTGAAGATTACATTTGAAAATGGAAAGATTACAGAGTATACATGCAGCAATTTCGAGGACGAGGAGCAATCGAAAAAGTATATCAAAAGCAATATTCTTCATAACCATGATACGCTGCCGCTTGGAGAGTTTGCCATCGGAACGAATACAACTGCGTATGTTGTGGCAAAGAAATATCAGATTGAGGACAAGATGCCGATTCTGATCGCAGAAAAGATGGGACCGCATTTTGCTGTGGGAGATACATGCTATAGCTGGAGCGAGGAGAATAAATTGTATAATCCGGATGGAAAGGAAATTGTTGCGAAAGATAATTCAGTTTCAATACTTCGGAAAGAAGATGTGTCAAAAGCGTATTTCCAATGTCATACTGATATCACAATTCCGTATGAAGAGTTAGAAGAGATTGCGGTTGTAACCGAAAAAGGAGAGCGCATTGTGTTACTGAAAGACGGTCATTTTGTGCTGTCTGGAACAGAGATTTTGAACGAGCCGCTGAAGGAAGCGGGTGTGTAGAAAAGATGATAGAACCATATTTGTGATAAGCATTTATAATTATTCTTAACAAGTGGAGATGTTGACATCCTGGAAATGTATTAGTAAAATAACTTATAAATAGTGGAATATTTATTTTGATTACTTATAAATGAGACAAAGGAAGGAGAACAATTATGCCAAAGGTAGGAATTGTAATGGGTAGCGATTCTGACATGAAAGTAATAAGCAAAGCAGCTGACATGTTAGAAAAATTTGGAGTGGAATATGAGATGACCATTATCTCAGCACACCGTGAGCCGGATGTTTTTTATGACTATGCGAAATCAGCAGAAGAGAAAGATTTTAAAGTCATCATTGCGGGAGCAGGGATGGCAGCGCATCTTCCGGGAATGTGCGCGGCGATTTTCCCGATGCCGGTAATTGGAATCCCAATGTCAGGCAAGAATTTGGAAGGGGTAGATGCACTGTATTCAATTGTTCAGATGCCGCCTGGAATTCCGGTAGCAACTGTGGCAATCGATGGAGGTGCCAACGCAGCGATTTTAGCAGCAAAGATTCTTGCAACATCTGATCCTGAGCTGTTGGAGAGACTGAAAGCCTACACAAAAGAAATGAAAGAAACGGTACAGGCAAAAGCAGCAAAATTGGACGAGCTTGGACACAAAGAATATTTGAAACAAATGTAGAACACATATTGGAGGAAGTAAGATGGATTATAAGAACGCAGGCGTAGATATTGAAGCTGGTTACAAATCAGTAGAATTGATGAAAAAACATATTCAGCAGACAATGAGACCGGAAGTGCTGACAAATATCGGAGGATTTTCAGGAGCTTTTTCTATGGAGAAATTCAAAGATATGGAAAAACCAACTCTTGTATCCGGAACTGATGGTGTCGGAACAAAGTTAAAACTTGCTTTTATTTTAGATAAACATGATACAATTGGTATCGACTGTGTGGCAATGTGTGTGAATGATATTGCCTGTGCAGGCGGAGAACCATTATTTTTCTTAGACTATATTGCCTGCGGAAAAAATGAACCGGAAAAAATTGCTACAATCGTAAGCGGTGTCGCAGAAGGATGTAAACAGTCAGGCGCTGCGTTGATTGGTGGAGAGACTGCAGAAATGCCAGGTTTCTATCCAGTGGATGAATACGATCTTGCAGGATTTGCAGTTGGTGTGGTAGATGAAAAAGATCTGATCACAGGAAAAGAATTAAAAGACGGAGATGTGCTGATCGGTATGGCATCTTCAGGTGTTCACAGCAATGGATTTTCTCTGGTAAGAAAAGTGTTCGATATGAAAGAAGAGGCATTGAAGAGAGAATATGATTCACTTGGATGCTCGCTGGGCGAGGCATTGCTTGCTCCAACAAAAATTTATGTGAAGTCACTTCGCACAATCAAAGAATCTGGTGTGAAGATCAAAGCCTGCAGTCATATTACAGGTGGTGGTTTCTATGAAAACATTCCACGTATGCTCTGTGATGGGATGCACGCGATTGTAAAAAAAGACAGCTATCCGATTCAGCCAATCTTTAAGATGTTAGCAGTGGATGGCGATATTGAAGAGACTATGATGTACAACACATTCAACATGGGACTTGGAATGATTCTTGCAGTTGATAAAGAAAATGTAGATAAGACATTAGAGGCAATCAAAGCAGCCGGCGAGGACGGATATGTAGTTGGTCATATTGAAGCCGGAGATAAAGGAGTTACTTTATGTTAAAAGTAGTTGTGCTGGTTTCCGGAGGCGGAACGAATCTGCAGGCGATTTTGGATGCGGTAGACAGCGGTGCGATCACGAACACAGAGATTGTGGGCGTAATCAGCAACAATAAGAATGCATATGCTTTACAGAGAGCAGAGGAAAAGGGAATTCCGAATGTCTGTGTCTCTCCGAAAGCGTTTGCATCGAGAGCAGAGTTTAATCAGGCATTGTTAGATACCGTGGATCAGTTTCAGGCAGATTTACTGGTACTTGCAGGATTTTTGGTTGTCATTCCGGAAATGATGATTGAAGCTTACAGAAACCGTATTATCAATATCCATCCATCTTTGATTCCAGCATTTTGCGGAACTGGGTATTATGGTTTGAAAGTGCATGAGGCGGCACTTGAAAAGGGCGTAAAAGTCGTTGGAGCTACTGTGCACTTTGTGGATGAAGGAACCGATACCGGTGCGATCATTCTTCAGAAGGCTGTGGAAGTAAAACAGGGAGATACTCCTGAAATTTTGCAAAGAAGAGTGATGGAGCAGGCAGAGTGGAAAATTCTCCCACAGGCAATTGACCTGATCGCAAATGGGAAAGTGAAGGTTGTAGATGGCAAGGTAATGATAGAGGAAGAAGCATAGGAGGTCGCAATGAAAGTATTAATTGTTGGAAGCGGCGGAAGAGAACATGCGATTGCATGGAGTGTGGCAAAAAGTGATAAAGTAGAGAAAATTTATTGTGCACCTGGGAATGCAGGGATTGCACAGTATGCAGAATGTGTTGCAATCGGTGCGATGGAGTTTGAAAAATTGGCAGCTTTTGCAAAAGAACATGAAGTAGACCTTACAATTGTCGGAATGGATGATCCGCTTGTAGGTGGAATTGCAGATGTGTTTGAAAGCGAAGGATTAAGAGTGTTCGGTCCTCGTAAAAATGCGGCTATTTTGGAAGGGTCCAAAGCATTTTCAAAAGATTTGATGAAAAAATATAATATCCCGACAGCGGGATATGAAAACTTTGATGACGCAAAGAAAGCGCTTGCGTATCTTGAGACAGCGAAGTTCCCAATCGTGTTAAAGGCGGACGGACTTGCACTTGGAAAAGGTGTACTGATCTGCAATACATTGGAAGAAGCAAAAGACGGAGTACAATCCATTATGCTGGACAAGCAGTTTGGAACAGCAGGAAACACGATGGTCATCGAAGAATTTATGACTGGCCGTGAAGTGTCGGTACTTTCTTTTGTGGATGGAAACACGATCAAGACGATGACATCCGCGCAGGATCACAAGCGTGCACTGGATGGAGATAAAGGTTTGAACACAGGAGGAATGGGAACATTTTCTCCAAGCCCGTTCTACACAAAAGAAGTAGAAGAGTTCTGCAATAAATATATTTATCAGGCAACCGTAGATGCGATGAAAGCAGAAAGAAGAGAATTTAAGGGAATTATTTTCTTTGGATTGATGTTGACAGAGGATGGACCGAAAGTATTGGAATACAATGCAAGATTCGGAGATCCGGAGGCACAGGTTGTACTTCCTCGTATGAAAAATGATATCATCGAAGTTGTGGAGGCATGTATTGACGGAACATTAGATCAGATTGATCTTCAGTTTGAAGACAATGCAGCTGTGTGTGTTGTGCTTGCATCAGAAGGATATCCGGTGAAGTATGACAAAGGACTTCCAATCAGTGGACTGGAAGAATTTGAAAAACACGACGGATATTATTGTTTCCATGCGGGGACAAAGTTTGATGGAGATAGGATCGTGACAAACGGCGGACGTGTTCTCGGGGTGACTGCAAAAGGAAAAGATTTGAAAGAAGCACGCGAAAACGCTTACAAAGCGACAGAGTGGGTGCAGTTTGCAAACAAATATAAGAGAAATGATATCGGAAAAGCGATAGATGAAGCGTAACTCTTTGATGGGGACGAAGTTTTTATAAAACTTCGTCCTTGCTTTTTCCGGAGATGATACTGTCTGAGAGTCAAAATAAAATAGAAAGTTGACAGAAGCAGGCGAATGCTATAATATCTATATAACAATCAGAAGAAAAAAGGTGAAAAAGATGCTTATAGAAATTGATTTTAACAGTGATGAAGCGATTTATATTCAATTGCGTAATCAGATTATCATGGGGATTGCTACGTCTCAGATACAGGAAGGAGATACACTTCCTTCCGTGAGACAATTGGCGGAAAATATCGGTATTAATATGCATACAGTGAATAAGGCGTACAGTGTGCTGCGAGAGGAAGGTTTCCTGCAGCTTGACCGAAGAAGAGGAGCCGTAATTGCGCTTGACATTGATAAGATACGGGCGATGGAAGACATGAGAAGATATCTGCGCGTGGCACTTGCCAAGGCGCATTGTCATAATATTACAAAGGAAGATATCTACGAGCTGGTAGATGAGATTTATGAAGATTATAAATAGGTAGCAGGAGGAGATAGATGCAGAAAGATTTTACAAAACAGGCTGCGAAGGTATTAGAGACAGCAAGGGTGCTAGCAAAAAAATGGAACCATCCATATGTGGGGACAGAGCATCTGCTGCTTGCTTTGAGAAGAGAATTTACAGGTGTTGCAGGGCAGATTCTTGCGGCTAACAAAGTGGAAGAAGAAAAGATTACAAAAGTGATCGAGGAACTGATTTCTCCGGGAACTGAGATGCAGACGAAAAGAACATTGGAGTTCAGCCCGAGACTGGTATATCTTTTGGATAATGCGCTTTTGGAAGCAGTGCGATTATCTTCTGAGAAGATAGGAACAGAACATATGCTGCTTGCCATGTTAAAAGATGTAGACTGCGTGGCAACAAGAACACTGGTGACATTGAATGTCAATCTTGGCAAAGTGCAGGAGGGAATCTTGGAAGTCATCGGAGTGAATCCGAGAGAATATATGGAGGAGACCAGAGAGGAGAAAAATGGTCGTAACAGTGTACTTGCACAGTACAGTACAGATTTGACGGCGCAGGCAGAAGAAGGAAAATTAGATCCGGTGATTGGAAGAGAGTCTGAGATAGAAAGACTGATGCAGATTTTAAGCAGACGGACAAAAAACAATCCGTGTCTAGTGGGAGAACCTGGTGTTGGAAAGACAGCAATTATCGAAGGGCTGGCGAACCAGATTGCAACGGGGATTGTGCCGGATGGCATGAAAGATAAACGGATTGTGACGCTGGATTTATCAGGAATGATAGCGGGATCCAAATACCGTGGAGAGTTTGAGGAACGGATGAAACGATTGATCCGGGAAGTGAAATCTGCCGGAAATATTATTTTATTTTTAGATGAGGTGCACACGATGATTGGCGCAGGAGGCGCCGAAGGTGCGATTGATGCATCAAATATTCTGAAGCCATCTCTTGCAAGAGGAGAACTGCAGCTGATCGGGGCGACGACAATTGTGGAATATCGGAAATACATTGAGAAAGATGCTGCTTTGGAGAGACGCTTTCAGCCGATCACAGTGGAAGAACCGACGAATGAGCAGTGTGAACGTATTTTAGAGGGAATCAAGGGAAAATACGAGAGTCATCATCATGTGACAATTGAGGAAGGTGCGTTAAAAGCAGCGGTGACTTTGTCAAGCCGTTATATCAATGACCGTCATCTTCCGGATAAGGCGATTGATGTGCTTGACGAGGCGTGTTCGAAGGTAAGTCTTGCCGGATTTAAAGTACCGGACAGCCTGACAAGACTGGAACAGACATTGCAGGAAATCTCACTGGAAAAAGAAGAAAAGATTAAAAATGGAGATTTTGCAGAAGCATCACTGCTGCACAAAGAACAGGAGAGTGTGGAAAAAAAATTAGAGAGTGTGAAAAGACGTTTTCATTCGAACAATGCAAAGCGGAACCTGGTTGTCACTGAGGCGGATATCGAAGCTGTTGTATCCTCCTGGACGAAAATTCCAGTGCAGAAGCTGGCAGAGACAGAAAGCGCAAGATTGAAAAAGCTGGAGCAGACGCTGCATAAAAGAGTAATCGGACAGGAGGAAGCGGTGAGTGCGGTTGCAAGAGCGGTGAAACGTGGGCGTGTCGGACTAAAAGATCCAAAGCGCCCGATAGGTTCGTTGTTGTTTTTAGGTCCGACAGGAGTCGGAAAGACAGAACTTTCCAAGGCACTGGCAGAAGCTTTGTTCGGCGATGAAAATGCGATGATTCGCGTAGATATGTCAGAATATATGGAAAAACACAGTGTATCGAAGATGATTGGCTCACCACCGGGGTATGTAGGTCACGACGATGGCGGACAATTGAGTGAGAAAGTTCGCCGAAACCCGTACTCAGTGGTACTGTTTGATGAGATTGAAAAGGCACATCCGGATGTATTTAACATTTTATTGCAGGTGCTGGATGACGGGCATATCACAGATTCGCAGGGAAGAAAAGTAGATTTTAGAAATACAGTCATTATTATGACTTCCAATGCAGGGGCAAAAGCAATTGTCGATCCGAAGAAATTGGGATTTGTAACAAAAGAAGATGCCGCCGGCGATTATAAAAAGATGAAGGCGAATGTGATGGACGAGGTGAAATTACTGTTCCGTCCGGAATTTTTGAACCGAATTGATGAGATTATTGTATTCCATTCATTGACGATCGATCACATGAAAAAGATTGTTGGGTTGATGTGCAAAGAATTGATCAGACGTGTGAAGACCCAGATGAATATCACATTGACGATTCGGGATTCTGCAAAAAAATATATTGTGGAAAAGGGAAATGACCAGAAATATGGTGCAAGACCGTTGCGGCGTGCAATGCAGACGGAGCTGGAAGATAAGCTTGCCGAGGCAATATTAGACGGAGAGATTTGCGAAGGAATGGATGTGGAAGTGGGAGTATCTAAAAAAGAACTAAAATTTTTCACAAAAGACACAAAAAACTAGCAAAATAGTCTGATTTATTATATAATAGAAGTAGAAATTTTATACCATTTAGGAGGAAAAATAAGATGGCAGCAGTAAAGGACTTATTGAGAGCAGAGGCAGATGGGACACTTAGTTTTGGGGATTACACACTTGCTTCAAAGACAAAATTAGACGGATTTGAATTCCAGGGAGATTTATATAAAGTAAAGACGTTCAAAGAGATTACAAAATTAGAAAAAAATGGAATGTTTGTATATGAATCAGTACCAGGAACTGCTGTAGAACATTTTAAGATGACAGAAGACGTGCTTTCATTTGAGGTATCCGGAGCGGAGGATGCACAGTTTACAGTTGAACTGGAGGCGGACAGTAAATACGAAGTCTATATGGATGATGTGAGTGTTGATAAGATGACTACAAATTTAAGCGGAAAACTAAGCATCAGTGCTGAGCTGAATGAGAACAGCAGTGTGGAAGTAAAAATTGTAAGAAGATAATAGTTGGGTGAAATAGGTTGCGCCGAGGCGCAGCCTATTTTATAATATATAAATTTTGTTATTAAGAAAGGAAGTCATATGGCAAAAGGAAAGAAGAGTGTTTTTTTCTGTCAAAACTGCGGACATGAAGAGAACAAATGGCTTGGGCAGTGCCCAATGTGCAAAGAATGGAATACGTTTGTGGAAGAGCCGGTCTCTTTTTCAAAGTCTGCTTCTGCAAAGCAGATAAAAGATGCGGAAGTGGTGGCTCTAAAACATGTGGAGACTGATCAGGAGGAACGAATTAAAACAAAGATAGAGGAACTCGATAGAGTACTTGGCGGAGGAATTGTTCCAGGGTCTCTTTTGCTGGTGGGAGGAGATCCTGGGATTGGGAAATCTACCCTTCTTTTGCAGGTGTGTCAGAGACTGTGTGAAGATAAGCACCAAGTGCTTTATATATCAGGGGAGGAGTCACTCAAACAGATCAAACTCAGGGCAAATCGGATGGGAGAATTCACGGAAGATTTACTGCTCCTATGTGAGACAAATTTAGAGATTGTGAAAAATGTGATCCAAAAAAGAAAGCCGGAAGTTGTCATTATTGACTCAATCCAGACGATGTACAGTGAGGAGGTGGCATCTGCACCGGGCAGTGTGTCACAGGTTCGGGAATCGACCAATGTATTTATGCAGTTGGCAAAGGGACTTGGAATATCCATTTTTATTGTAGGACATGTGACAAAAGAAGGAACGGTTGCAGGACCCAGAGTGTTGGAACATATGGTGGATACCGTTCTCTATTTTGAGGGAGACAGGCATGCATCCTACCGAATTTTGCGAGGTGTGAAGAATCGTTTTGGGTCCACGAATGAAATCGGTGTGTTTGAGATGAGACAGAATGGACTTGTGGAAGTGGAAAATCCATCAGAATTTATGCTGAACGGAAAACCGGAGAATGCATCCGGATCGGTTGTGGCGTGTTCCATGGAGGGGACAAGACCGATTTTAATTGAGATTCAGGCGCTTGTATGCAGCAGTAATTTTGGGATGCCAAGGCGCACTGCAGCAGGTACGGATTATAATCGAGTGAATTTGCTGATGGCAGTTTTGGAAAAACGAGTAGGAATACATCTGTCTAATTACGACGCATATGTCAATATCGCCGGGGGAATTAAGATGAATGAGCCGGCGGTGGATCTTGGAATTGTGATGGCGGTTGTATCAAGTTATAAAAATCAGCCGATTGATGAGAAGACGATTGTGTTTGGGGAGGTTGGTCTAAGCGGTGAGGTGCGTGCAGTCAACATGCCGGAGCAAAGAGTCGTCGAAGCAAAAAAACTTGGATTTACAACCTGTATTATGCCTGAAGTGTCAAGAGAGGTTGTAAAGAATATCAAAGGGATTAAGATTATCGGTGTCAAGACGATCAATGAGGCACTGCAAGTATTATGAACTAAAAAGGTGTGATTGTTGAAGTGCTGGCTTTCAACAATCACACCTTTTTGGTAATGCTATTTACAGATCTCACAGCCTAGTTTACAGCCGGTCGGTGTCCCGGCACAGCCGCCCATCGCAGTTTCCCGCAGTTCAAATGGAAGACTTTTTCCGACACGGAACATAGCTTCCGCCATCTCGTCAAATGGTATCGGATGTGAAATTCCACTCAAAGCAAGTTCTGCGGATGTAATCGCATTGGCTACTCCAATCGCATTTCTGCTCTGGCACGGGGATTCTACAAGCCCTGCGATCGGGTCACAGACAAGTCCAAGCAGATTGGAAAGCGCAAGGCTTGCAGCGGTCAGACACATATGGGGAGTTCCGCCCATCATCTCGACAATGGCGCTTGCCGACATGGCACTTGCGGCGCCAACCTCCGCCTGGCATCCGGCTTCCGCACCGGAGACAGAGGCATTTCGCATGAGGAGATATCCGATGGCGCTTGCATTTAAAAGCCCTTGGTAGAGTTTCTCATCGGATAATCCGTGCTCATCCTGCATTGCAAGCAGTACACCCGGAACGACGCCGGACGAGCCTGCGGTCGGGGCAGCGACAATCAGTCCCATCGAGGCGTTGACTTCTAAAACAGCCATGCTATAGGAGATTGCCTTCGAAAGCATACTGCCACAGACACAGGAAGTGGTTTTCCCATGATCGTTTACTTTTTTTGCCTCACCGCCAATCAATCCGCCGATAGATTTTCCAGGATGTAAGAGAGGTCTGGTTGCGGCATTTTTCATAATAGAGAGCACTGTCTCTAACTTCGAATCAATTTCTTCAGATGAAAGAGATCCTGTCGTCATCTCGCGAAGTTTCATTATCTCAGAAATAGGAAGTGCTTTTTCTTTGCATGCTCCTATCAATTCTTGTCCGGTAAAAAAATCCATACTAATCCCTCCTACATTTGAATCAGCATAAGATCAGATACATGCGGATTCGTTTTGATTTTGTCTAATACAGCCTCTGGAATCGGTTCGTCAGATTCCACGACGGTATATGCGTTGGCACCCTTGTCTTCGCGGAACAATCTCATGAATGCAATGTTTACTTCCTGTTCACTGAGTGCCTGTGTGATGTGAGCAACCACTCCCGGAGTGTCCTTTTGCTGCACGATCAAGGTACTGTACTCTCCGGTAAACTCTACATCGATGTTGTTGATGCGGACAATCTTCATCTTTCCACCGCCGATAGATTCACCGCGGATAGAGAGTGTATGTCCGGTCACGCCAATAAGATCGATATCTGCTGTATTCGGATGTTCGGTAGCAGTTTTCTCATCGATGATATATTCATAGGTGATATTTCTATCTTTGGCAATCTGAAAGGCATCCCGGATTCGCTCGTCATCTGTAGAGAATCCAAGGATACCACCAAGAAGCGCCCGGTCTGTGCCATGTCCGTGATAGGTCTTCGCAAAAGAGCCATATAGTGTGAATGTCACTTTTTTTATATCTTCCGGGAACATCTTGCGTGCCATTAATGCGATGGATACTGCTCCGGCTGTGTGTGAGCTGGAAGGTCCGATCATATTCGGTCCGATCACATCAAAAATACTTAAAAAATTCATAATCGTTGTCCTCCTGTCGTATCTTCATTTAGTATAACAGGAAATGAAAAGAAGTTACAGGGTTTAGCACGAGAAAAGTTTATAGAAAATTTTCTTTTTTGAGAATGAATTTCATGATAGAATAGAAGAGAAAAAACGGATAAGAAACTTGTAAACTTAGATTCAGCCAAAGAAGGCAGAAAGGCGCGGAAACATTTGAAATTATATCGTACAAAATTACTGGAAAAACTAAAGGAGTCATTGGGAGCAGTCTTACCAATTATTGGGATTGTATTATTTTTGTGTTTTACAATCGCACCGGTACCGACTAGCATTCTGATGGCTTTTATTATTGGAGCATTGATGCTTATTGTTGGAATGATGTTTTTTACATTGGGAGCAGAAATGGCGATGACACCGATGGGAGAACGGCTTGGGACAAAGATGACGCAGACAAAAAAGCTTGGAGTGGTTGTGGTTCTCTGCTTTGTACTCGGGTTTATCATTACAATTTCAGAACCGGATTTACAGGTGCTGGCAGAGCAGGTGCCATCGATTCCAAATTATACATTAATCATAGCAGTCGCGGTCGGAGTAGGGATATTCCTTGTGGCAGCGGTGCTTCGAATGCTGTTTGGAATTGCATTGCCGCATATGCTTGTTGTGTTGTACCCAATTGTATTCCTGCTTGCATTTTTTGTGCCGGCGGACTTTTTAGCAGTTGCATTTGACTCGGGAGGGGTGACCACCGGTCCGATGACAGTGCCGTTTATTATGGCTTTTGGAATTGGTTTTTCGGCGGTGCGTAGTGATAAACATGCGGAAAATGATAGCTTTGGTCTAGTTGCTCTTTGCTCAATTGGACCGATTTTGGCAGTCCTGATTTTAGGGCTTATCTATAATCCGCAGGGAAGTACTTATACTAGAACTGTTATTCCGGATGCGAGTGATTCTGTGGAATTGTGGAAACTATTTGCAGATGGAATCCCAACATATATGAAAGAAATACTGATTTCATTGTTGCCGATTGTTCTGTTTTTTGCAGTTTTTCAGTGTATTTCACTGAAGTTGAAAAAACGAACGTTAGTGAAAATTCTTGTTGGAATTGTATACACTTATATAGGACTGGTGCTATTTCTCACAGGAGTAAATATCGGATTTATGCCGGCTGGAAATTATCTGGGACAACTAATTGCGGCGCTTCCTTATCGTTGGATTATTATCCCGATTGGCATGATTATGGGATATTTTATTGTTAAGGCAGAACCGGCAGTATATGTATTGACGGAACAAGTAGAAGAAATTACATCCGGTGCCATTTCCAGAAATGCGATGGGGCTCAGCCTGTCAATTGGTGTATCTGTATCACTTGGACTTGCGATGGTTCGAGTTCTGACAGGAATTTCTATCTTTTGGTTCATCATTCCGGGATATGCGATTGCGATTGTTTTATCGTTTTTTGTGCCAAAGATTTTTACTGCAATTGCATTTGACTCCGGCGGAGTGGCATCCGGTCCAATGACAGCAACCTTTTTATTGCCGTTTGCAATGGGAGCGTGCCAGGCAGTAGGCGGTAATATTGTAACGGATGCATTCGGTGTAGTTGCTATGGTAGCGATGACCCCGCTGATTACGATTCAGGTGCTTGGAGCAGTCTACAAACTACGTTCAAAACATGTGGCAGAAGAAACCAAAGAACCTGTTTTGGTATTACCGTTGGAAGCATTTGGAGATACAGATATTATTGAATTGTAGGAGACGAGAATTTTATGAGCAAAGTATATATGATGGTTACAATTACAAACCGGCAATTACGCAATCAATTCCAAGACTTATTTGAAAAAAATGAGATGGCTCCTGTTTTTGGAGCATTGGGAAGAGGAACTGCAGACAGTGCCGTTTTGGATTATTTCGGATTGGAGGCGAGCGAAAAGGCGGTGTATTTTTCAATCGTAACGGAGAGTATGTGGAAACAACTTCGGCGGGAATTGATTATTAAGATGCAGATTGATGTGCCGGGAACCGGAATTGCATTTATCGTGCCAGTGAGCAGTATCGGTGGGAAAAAAGTGCTGCAGTATTTGATTGGTGGGCAAGAGTTTGAAAAAGAGGAGGAAACAGTATTGAAAGATACAAAGTACGAATTGCTTGTTGCAATTGCAAATCAGGGAAGTATTGATAATGTTATGGATGCAGCACGGAGTGCGAATGCAGGTGGAGGAACGGTTATTCATGCAAAAGGAACCGGAATGGAAAAAGCGGAAAAATTTTTAGGTGTATCTCTTGCAGAGGAAAAAGAGATTATTTTGATCGTGGCAAAGACATCGCAGAAAAATGAGATTATGAAAGCGATTATGGAGCAGGCAGGGCTTGAAAGCAAAGAAAAGGCGATTGTGTTTTCGCTTCCGGTAACAAGTACAGTGGGTGTCAGAATGCCGGAAGAAGAGTTTTTAGATTAAAGAATTACGGAGAATCCGGACATAAAGGATTCTCCGATTCACTATATACTGTCTATAAAAATGGTTCCAGGCTACGGGTTAAGATGGCTTTCATATGTGCGATTGCGATGCCGTAATTTGTTATAGGAACATTTTGATCAAGCGCACATTTCATTCGATATTTCACTTCACGTTCGTTCAGCATACATCCACCGCAGTGAACAATGAGCTGATAATCAGAAAGATCATCTGGAAATTCGGTTCCACTTGTAAATGAAAAGTGGAGTTCTTTTTTGGTATGCGCTAAAATCCACTGCGGAAGTTTCACAGAACCGATATCGTCACATTGACGATGATGTGTGCAGCCTTCGCTGATGAGTACAGTATCTCCGTCTTCTAAGGTGTCAAGTGTCCAGGCTCCGGTAATCAATGTGTCTAGATTTCCCTTATATCTGGCAAATAAGATGGAAAAAGAAGTTAACGGAATATCACGAGGAACCTCTTTGGAGACTTTTCCAAATGCCTGACTGTCGGTGATGACAAGTTTTGGCTTGACAGCAAGTTTGTCCAATGTATCTTTTAATTCCGTATCTTTTACAACAATGGAGACTGCACCTGCATCTAAAATGTCGCGGATTGTCTGCTGCTGTGGCAAGATGAGTCTGCCTTTTGGAGCAGCACTGTCAATGGGAACGACAAGCACAACAAAATCAAGTGGTGCAATCAAATCTCCTACAATTTTTTTCTCAGTCAGTTCTTTTGGAAGTTGACTTGCAATCAATTCTTTTAATGCCTGTATATGATAGCCGTTTTTGGCACTGACTTGTAGAGAATGGCTTTCTTGTCTGGTATTCACAGAAGCATCTGTTATTAAGTCCATTTTGTTGAAGACAATGACATATGGTATGTTTTTTTCTTTGATTCGAGTAAGAATCCGGTCGTCTTCTTCTGTCATGCCGATGCTGCCATCCACGACAAGGACAGCAATATCGGTTTTATTTAGCATTTGATATGCTTTTCTGATACGGAGTGTACCGAGCTTGCCTTCATCGTCAAGTCCCGGTGTGTCAATCAGCACAACTGGACCGAGAGGCAGCAGTTCCATTGATTTTAGGACAGGATCGGTCGTCGTGCCCTTGATATCAGATACGATGGCGAGATCCTGACCGGTGATGGCGTTTATGACGCTGGATTTTCCGGCATTTCGCTTCCCGAAGATTCCGATATGAATACGTTCGGAAGATGGTGTGTTATTGAGACTCATAATTTTCCTCCTAGAACCGGAAATCACGGCGGTTATCTTCTTCGATTGCCTTCAGGTTATCAATGACAATTTTTCTTACTTTTTCATTTGGAATGTGGTTGATTTCCTCTGAAATTAATTTTTCTCCGATTTTTTTTGTCTCAGGGGAAGCATAATCCATCAGGTATTCTTTTAAGGTCATCAGTGCGTTCGGCTGGCAGCAGTTTTGAATCTGTCCGCTTTTACAAAGAGACATAAAACGGTCTCCGGTGCGTCCTTCCCGATAACAGGCGGTACAAAAGCTTGGAAAATAGCCAAGTTCCATCAGCCACTTGACGATCTCATCCAAGGTTCTTGTGTCGCTTACGTCGAACTGTTCGGATTTGTCTTCTTCAGGTTCCGGTTCAGCATAGCCGCCCACACTTGTCTTGGAACCACCGCTGATCTGGGAGACGCCAAGATGGAGAACGCGTTCACGGCATTTCTGACTCTCCCTGGTAGAAATAATCATGCCGGTGTAAGGTACGGCGATACGAATACAGGCAACCAGTTTTGCAAATATATCGTCGTCAATTCCGTTGTCAAATGCGTCTGCGTCAATATCATCTGCGTGTCTCAGACGAGGAACACTGATCGTGTGCGGGCCGACTCCCCAGACTGTCTCGAGGTGTTCCGCATGCATCAAAAGTCCGGCAAACTCATAGCGGTATTTGTCAAGACCGAAGAGGACGCCGATTCCCACATCATCGATGCCGCCTTCCATTGCACGGTCCATCGCCTCGGTGTGATAATCATAATCATGTTTAGGTCCGGTCGGGTGAAGTTCAAGGTAACTTTCTTTGTGGTACGTCTCTTGGAAGAGAATGTAAGTTCCGATTCCGGCTTCTTTAAGTTTACGGTAGTTTTCGACAGTTGTTGCAGCGATATTGACATTGACACGGCGGATAGCACCATTTTTATGCTTGATACTGTAAATGGTGTTGATACATTCTAAAATGTACTCGATTGGGTTGTTTACAGGATCCTCACCGGCTTCGAGGGCAAGACGCTTGTGCCCCATATCCTGAAGTGCGATGACTTCCTTTCGGATTTCTTCTTGCGTCAGTTTTTTTCTTGCTATGTGCTTATTTTTCATGTGGTATGGGCAATAGGTACAGCCATTGATACAGTAATTGGAAAGATATAGTGGGGCAAACATGACAATTCGATTGCCGTAGAAATCTTTCTTAATCTGTTCAGCTAAAGCATAGATTTCTTGATTTTTTTCTTCGATGTCACACGCCAGTAAGACAGATGCCTCACGGTGTGAGAGCCCTTTGCGAAGTTTGGCTTTTTCGATTAATTCTGTGATCAGCACTTCGTTGTGCCTGTTTTCTTCTGCGTAGTTTAATGTCGCTAAAATTTCTTCATGGTTAATAAATTCTTCCGCTTTTTTTGATGCTGGGTTATACATAGGTTTGTCTCCTTTCTTAGTTTGGGGACGTAGTAAAAGTCACTTTTACTACGTCCCCAATTGACAATAGCCCTGTCCCTAATTGAGCAGGTGAGGGCAGGTTTACGTAGTGTTAGTTCAGGGAATCCCCGCGGGATACCACGATTTGATATCCGATATCTGCCATGCTTCTTTTTAAACTATTTAAAGATTCTGCCGCTTCGTCTCCTGTAGAGATTTTATTATCGTATAAAAGATAATTTTTCCGAAGGTTGATGGGGGACAAGTTCGGCATAATGACATTGGCACCTGCCAGAATACCGAGTTCCCGTCCGTTAGGGCTGATAGTTCCAAGTGCCGTCGTGGCTGGAAGTAATACTTTCGGCAGCATTAATCTCAAAAGACCAAGCATAAAAAGTGTTAATTCTAAGCTTCCGGATGTCTGGTCTTTAAACGGAGTATTGTGGTGTGAGATAAAGGGGCCGATTCCGATCATTTGGGGATTTAAGCTTTTAATAAACAACAAATCGTCGGCAAGATTTTCTGAAGTTTGATAAGGGGAACCGACCATAAATCCTGTACCGACCTGATATCCGATTTCCTTTAAATTCCAAAGGCATTGCTGACGATTTTCGGCAGTCAGAGAAGATGGATGCAGTTTTTGGTAATGCACGGAGTCAAATGTCTCATGGCGCAAAAGATAACGGTCTGCACCAGCTTCAAATAATGCCTTATAGCTGTCGTAAGATTTTTCACCAACGGAAAGTGTGATGGCGCAGTCAGGATAAGAACTCTTGATCGAAGAGACGATATCACAAAGACGAGCGTCGGTAAAATAGCCGTCTTCGCCACCCTGTAAGACAAATGTGCGAAAGCCAAGTGTATATCCGCTTTTGCAGCAGGTCAAAATATCTTCTTTTGTAAGTCGATACCGGGGAGTATTCGCATTGCTTTTTCGGATGCCGCAGTAAAAGCAATCATTTTTACAGTAATTTGTAAATTCAATCAATCCGCGTACATAAATCTCTTTTCCATAATATTGATGTCGAACCTCTCTCGCCTGCGCGAAAAGGTAGTCCGAAAGCTCTACAGAGCGGTTTTCAATCAGTGAAATCCATTCTTTTTTTGACAAGTTTTGAGTTTCTTTTAATTTTTGAATCAATTCTTTCATAAGCTTTTGAATCCTCCTTCCTTATTAAAACGGTAGTTTGGAATAAACGGTCTTTGTGCTGAGCCCCGGAAGCATTCCGATTTTCCCGGACAGGGAACTGATTACATCATTTGGTGCATCGATGGCAATGCTGATGATTGAGACATTTTTCTCTCGATAAGGGATGCCCATGCGCCCAACAATGTAAGAGCCGTATTCGCTTAACAATGTATTCAATTCCTGAATGGATTCATGACTTGTGACAATGATGCCAATGAGTGCAATTCTTGTTTCCATAAACAACTCCTTCCTAAAAAAAGAACCTACGCCTATGGCGAAGGTTCAAAAAGGGCAAACTTATCTTGATAAGTCTGATCGGTCTTTTATTCGGTCCGCCTTTTTACTCAGATATCAGAAAGAAAAATCTGCCCTTTGTAATTAGTACGTATGTTATGAAAAGTATAGCATATACACAAAAAAGGTACAATGCTCGATTTGGTTTTTAAGAAAAATTCCAAACATTGAAAATATCATCTTTAGACTATAAGGGAAAGGTGGCATGCACAATCTTTACTTCAGGCTGCAACCTTAGATGTCTATTTTGCCATAATGTGCCGCTCGTTCTTGGGACAGGGCAGGCAGAAAAGTATCGGGAAGAAGTCAAAGAACTTGGATTTTTGGTAAAACTGGATACGAATGGGAGCTTTCCATAGAAGTTGAAAAGTCTTGTCCAAAATGGACTGGCAGACTATGTTGCGATGGACATTAAGAACAGTCCAAGACAATGTTGTAAGACACCCGGTTACATATGAGTTTCGCACAACGGTAATCCAAGAATATCATACGTGGGAGTCGTTTGAAGAAATTGGACGGTGGATACGAGGGGGTGAAAAATATTTTTTGCAATCTTTTGTGGACTCGAGAGAGTTGATCGGTGATGAGATAAACGGATGCGAAAAGGCAGAAATGCAGGCGTTTGCGGAGGTTATAAGACTTTATGTTTCAAACGTAGATCCATGTGGTATGTAACAATATATAGAAATATAAAACCAAAAACACACAATATATAGTTTGTTAGTGCTATTGACGAACGTTTCGCGTAGTGCTACAATGGGTTCATGATTTGTAAATGGTGGACGTTGAGATAGATGTATCAGGTAACAAAAAGAGACAGGAAAATAACTGATTTTCATTTGAAAAAAATTGTAGCTGCGATCACGAAGGCATTTGAAGCACAGGAGATTATTGCAGAAGAAAATGTATCGGTGGAAGAGAGAAAAACGTTGCTGTTTACAATGAAGACTTGTACGAATTGCAAGGTTGCAGAATTTATGTTGGATTAGGCACGTGTGGAATATGAAAAAATCGACAAATGCGTCAGAAATTAAAAAGTATACAGAAGAGATGTAGAACATAGGAGGAGACAAGATGAAATTAGGATTTATAGGATGCGGCAATATGGCAAATGCCATGATAGCTGGGATTATTGGAAATGGAATCTGCAAGGCGGAGGAGATTATCGGGACGGCAAAATCAGAGGAAAGCAGAGTACGTGTGAACAAAGAATTTGGAATTTATATGACAGAGGACAACAAGGAAGCTGCAGAAAAAGCAGATGTGATTGTACTTTCTGTGAAACCACAGTTTTATGAAGAAGTTATCTGTGAGATTAAAGATGTTATGAAAGATAATCAGATTGTAGTGACGATCGCACCTGGAAAAACGCTTGCGTGGCTGGAAGAAAAATTCGGTAAACCGGTGAAACTTGTGAGAACAATGCCAAACACACCGGCAATGGTTCAGGAAGGAATGACGGGTGTCTGCAAAAATACATATGTGACAGAGAGCGAGATGGAGCATGTATGCGATATTTTACGCGGATTTGGAGAAGTAGAAATTATTCCGGAGAGATTGATTGATGCAGTCGTGACGGTAAGCGGAAGTTCTCCGGCATATGTGTTTATGATGATTGAGGCGATGGCAGACGCGGCAGTCGCAGAAGGAATGCCAAGAAAACAGGCATATAAATTTGCGGCGAAAGCAGTGATGGGAAGCGCGAAGATGGTTCTTGAGACAGGAAAACATCCGGGAGAATTGAAAGATATGGTATGCTCTCCGGCAGGAACGACGATTGAGGCGGTGAAAGTGCTGGAGGCAGTAGGATTCAGGAGTGCTTTGATGGAAGCGATGGAAGTGTGCGCAGAAAAATCAAGAAATATGTAAAAAAATAAAAGCCTGCCCTAACGCGTTTGAATTGTTAAGGCAGGCTCTTTTATACGACAAAAATACTATCCAAATAGTGAGACAGGGAACGTCTCATATTTCCTTCAAAATCAGCATCTCCATTTCTCATCGCCCATTCAAATACATTTCCGATGACAATCATACGGATATCTGTGGTGATTTCCTCGATTTTCAAATTCAATTGAATTGCATTGGCCCCTAAAGCTCGTTCTAAATAATGCTGAACAGTGACGATTGGGTATGGACGCTCGGTACGAATCGTAGGGTTTAACGCTTGATTGTGCGGAGTGTAATATCCCGCCATAAATTCCACGCCAAGTTCCTTACAATATTTCACATAATTTAAGTAGACGTGAATGATCGTTTCTTTTGCATCCTCTTTATTTTTAGGCAGTTCTAAACGATCCGGATCGATGCTTGGCTGGTCTTCAATATAATAGGAAAGCAGATCATCTTTTGTTTTAAAGTGATGATAAAAGCTTCCGTTGGAAACGCCTGCTTCCTCGCAAATATTTTTTATGGAAAGTTCTTCGTAGCCACTTTTTTGTAAAATACGTTTTGCAGCCTGGAAGATACGCTCTTTTGTCTCTTTTGATTTTCTCTGTTGTTTTGATAATTCTACAGGTTCTTTCATGTTTTCCCTCCTTCATTCAATGACAGATTTGTATGAAGTATACCATAACTTCTTATAAAAAACAAGAAAACCGAGTAGACTCTGTTTCTGCTCGGCTCCTTGTTGGTAAAAATAAATTTATTTCTGATCTTCCCGCACTTCGATTTTACGAATCTCTTTTGTGCGGATTTCTTTACAAATATCATTGATAAATGTATCTAAAGGTTTTTGACCTTCATCGCCTAAATATCTGCTTCGTACAGATACAACGCCTTCTTCTTCCTCTTTTGCTCCGACAACAAGCATGTAAGGAACGCGATCGAGACGTGTCTCACGAATTTTGTAACCAATTTTTTCAGCACGTTCGTCAACTGTGCATTTTACGCCGTTGCCACGTAATTCGTTAGCAACTTTGTTTGCATAATCGTGATATTTCTCTGAAATAGGAAGTACACGAACCTGTTCCGGACAAAGCCATGTCGGGAATAAGCCGGCATATTTTTCAATCAGCCATGCAAGTGTTCTCTCGTAGCATCCCATTGCAGTACGATGGATGATGTATGGACGTTTCTTTTCGCCGTCTTTGTCTACAAATGTCATGTCAAAACGTTCTGCAAGGAACATATCCAACTGAATTGTAATCATAGTATCTTCTTTGCCATAAACATTCTTTGCCTGAATATCTAATTTAGGTCCATAGAATGCAGCCTCACCTGTCTCTTCTGTGTAGTTGATTTCAAGATGGTCTAACATTTTACGCATAACATCTTCTACTTCATCCCACATTTCTCTTGTTCCAAGATATTTATCCATATTGTCAGGATCTGCAAGAGAGAGACGGTATGTTACGTCTTCTTCCACACCGAGTGTTGTCAGACAGTATTTTGCAAGATCGACACAGCCTTTGAATTCATCTTCTACCTGGTCAGGGCGGATAACAAGATGTCCTTCAGAAATTGTAAACTGTCTTACACGAGTCAATCCGTGCATTTCTCCGGAATCTTCATTTCTGAATAAAGTAGAAGTCTCACCGTAACGGCATGGCAGATCTCGGTAGCTCTTCTGGCTTTGTTTGTATACATAATACTGGAAAGGACATGTCATCGGACGAAGTGCGAATACTTCTTCGCCTTCTTTTTCTTCATCTCCAAGAACGAACATTCCTTCTTTATAATGTCCCCAGTGATCGGAAATGACATATAAATCTTTTTTTGCCATAAGCGGTGTCTTTGTTCTCAGATAACCGCGGCGTTCTTCTTCGTCTTCAATCCATCTTTGCATTGTCTGGATCATAGCAGCGCCTTTTGGCATCAAAAGAGGAAGTCCCTGTCCGATGACATCAACAGTTGTGAACAGTTCCATCTCACGACCAAGTTTGTTGTGGTCGCGTTTTTTGATGTCTTCCAAATGTTCCATATGTGCTTTTAATTCATCTTTTTTTGCATACGCTGTTCCGTAGATACGAGTCAGCATTTTATTGTTTTCATTTCCTCTCCAGTAAGCACCGGAAGAAGAAATTAGTTTGAATGCTTTAACACCTTTTGTGCTCATCAAGTGAGGTCCGGCGCAAAGATCAACAAATTCACCTTGTCTGTAGAATGAAATCACAGAATCTTCAGGAAGATCGTTGATCAATTCCACTTTATAAGGTTCCCCTTTTTCTTCCATAAGTGCGATCGCTTCAGCACGAGGAAGTTCGAAACGTTCAATTTTAGCACCTTCTTTGATGATCTTTTTCATCTCTTTTTCAATTGTCTCTAAATCTTCGTTTGAAAATGGTGCATGTTCAAAATCATAATAGTATCCAGTATCGATGGAAGGTCCGATTGCAAGTTTTGCCTCCGGATATAATCTCTTTACTGCCTCTGCAAGAACATGAGATGCCGTGTGACGAAGTGCTGCAAGCCCTTTTTCGTCATTTGCAGTCAAAATGTTTAGTTCACAGTCTTCTGATACAACTGTTCTTAAATCTACAACTTCGCCATTTACCTCTCCGGCGCAAGCTGCTCTCGCAAGCCCCTCGCTGATATCAAGTGCAATTTCATATACTGATTTGCTCTCTGCATATTCCTTTACAGAACCATCTTTTAATGTGATTTTCATAATAATCATCTCTCCTTTTTTAATTTGGGGACGTAGGAAAATTGAATTTTACTACGTCCCTAATTGACAAATGCCCTGTCCCTAAACGTAAAATGAAACGAAAAAAATCCCTTGTAATGAATTTCATTACAAGGGACGAGTTCTCTTTACTCGCGGTTCCACCCAAATTGTACTGGCAAATACCAGAACCACTCAACTGATTATAACGGAATCACCGGACTGTTTTGCAGCCACTCCGAGGTAGTTTTCAGATGTTTCCGCAATAAGAGGCTTCCAGCCAGCGACCTCTCTCTCTGTATCCTTTCACATCTTACTCGTCTCATCAACGTGTTTTCTGTTTCTATACCCCCTATTATAACATTGGAAAATGATTTGTCAATGACTGGATTTTTGGATATAATAGTTACAGTTCACATATCGGTCGATCGCAAAAGCAGCATAGAGAGTGTGAACAATAATGTATCATGCGTAGAACAGAGAGGATTTTAGAAATGGATATAAATCAAAAAATAACAGAAGAGCTTGGCGTGAAAAAATGGCAGGTGGAAGCGGCTGTAAAGTTAATTGATGAGGGAAATACGATTCCGTTTATTTCCAGATACCGTAAAGAGGCAACTGGTTCGTTAAATGATGAGCAGCTTCGAAAATTATACGAAAGACTGATGTATCTTCGGAATTTGGAAGAGAAAAAAGAGCAGGTGCTTGCGACAATTGAAGAGCAGGGGAAGCTGAAAGAAGAATTGAAATTGCAGATTCTTGCAGCAGAGACACTGGTAGTTGTGGAAGATTTATACCGCCCATATAGACCAAAACGAAGAACGAGGGCGACAATCGCAAAAGAAAAAGGGCTTGAACCTCTGGCAGCACTGATCACGCTGCAAAAGACAAAAGTCCCGATAGAAGAAGCAGCAAAATCTTATATTTCGGAAGAAAAAGAGGTAAAGACGGCGGAGGAAGCAATCAATGGAGCGAAAGATATCATTGCAGAATATATTTCCGATGAGGCGGATTACCGCATCTATATCCGAGATCTGACTGCGAAACAAGGAAAAATTACTTCAATGGCGAAGGATGCACAGACAGAATCCGTGTACGAGATGTACTATGAATTCGAAGAGCCGATTACAAAACTTGCCGGACACCGTATTCTTGCATTGAATCGTGGAGAAAAGGAAAAGATATTGACTGTGAAGGTGGAGGCCCCGGAAGAACGAATTTTGCAATATCTGGAAAAGAAAGTCATTTCTTCAGATAATGTGTATACAACACCGATTTTACAGGAAGTAATTGAAGACAGCTATAAGCGCTTGATAGCGCCGGCGATTGAACGTGAGATCCGAAGTGATCTAACAGAAAAAGCAGAGGACGGCGCGATTGAGGTTTTTGGAAAGAACTTGGAACAGCTTTTGATGCAGCCGCCGATTGTTGGACAGGTTGTGCTCGGGTGGGATCCTGCATTTCGTACCGGATGTAAGCTTGCAGTAGTAGATGCAACCGGAAAAGTGCTGGATACGACTGTTATTTATCCGACTGCACCGACTACTCCTCAGAAGATTCAGGCAGCAAAAGAGACACTGAAGAAACTGATTCGAAAATACGGAATTACGTTATTTTCAGTTGGAAATGGAACGGCCTCCAGAGAATCAGAGCAGATTATTGTAGAATTATTCAAAGAGATTCCGGAGAAAGTGCAATATATTATCACAAACGAGGCGGGGGCCTCCGTATATTCCGCAAGCAAACTTGCAACAGAAGAATTCCCGAACTTTGATGTAGGACAAAGAAGTGCGGCGTCAATTGCGAGACGTCTCCAGGATCCGCTTGCAGAACTTGTGAAGATTGATCCGAAATCTATCGGTGTCGGACAGTATCAGCATGATATGAATCAGAAAAAATTAAGCGAAGCGCTGTCCGGTGTTGTGGAAGACTGTGTAAATAAAGTCGGAGTGGATCTAAATACTGCATCTGCACCGCTTTTAGCTTATATTTCCGGCATTTCCAATGCGATTGCAAAAAATATTGTCACATACAGAGAAGAAAATGGAAGCTTTACGAGCAGAAAGCAGCTTTTGAAGGTGGCAAAATTGGGACCGAAAGCGTTTGAGCAGTGTGCCGGATTTATGAGAATTCAGGGTGGAAAAAATCCGCTTGATGCGACAAGTGTGCATCCGGAAAGTTACGAGGCGGCAGAAAAACTGCTGGAAAAACAAGGGTTTACAACAAAAGATATTACAGGAGGAAATTTGCAGGGGCTTTCCAAATCAATCAAAGATTATAAAAAGCTTGCAGAAGAACTCGGCATCGGAGAAATTACGCTGCGCGATATTGTAAAAGAGTTGGAAAAACCGGGACGTGACCCGCGTGATGAGATGCCAAAACCGATTTTAAGAACTGATGTCCTGGAGATGAAAGATCTGACAGAAGGCATGATTTTAAAAGGAACCGTCCGAAATGTCATCGACTTTGGAGTATTTGTGGACATCGGAGTGCATCAGGATGGTCTTGTACACATCTCGCAGATTACAGATAAAAAATTTATCAAGCATCCGTTGGAAGTGGTAAGTGTCGGAGATATTGTAGATGTAAAAGTGATGAGTGTGGATGTGAAGAAAAAACGAATTCAGTTGACGATGAAAGGAATATAAAAATGTTCTCGTATGAAACCATTCAGCTTTTTAATGACTTAGAGCTGGTCATTTACAATTACATTATGAAAAACAGTAGTCAGGTACAGTACATGACAATTCGGGAATTAGCAGACGCGGTCCACGTCAGCACTTCATCGATTATGCGATTCTGCAAGAAAGCAGGATGTGATGGATATGCGGAATTTCGGGTGAAATTTAAATTGTACTTGGAGAGCAGAAAGGAAATTCAGCCACAGAATGATTTGAGTGAGCTGCTGCATTATTTTCAGGGTGTTCATACGAGTGCATTTGAGGAGCAGATTTCCAGAGCGGTTGATATGGTCAGAGGAGCGCAGCAGGTAATTCTCATCGGAGTTGGTTCATCAGGAACACTTGCCAGATATGGCGCCAGGTATTTTTCAAATGTGGGAAAATTCAGTCAGTATATTGATGATCCGTACTATCCAATTTCCAGAGACACGTATATTGACACGGTTGTGATTGCGCTATCAGAGTCGGGTGAGACCAGACAGATAATCGAGATGACAGAAAGTTTCAAACGTCATCAGTGTAAGATTTTAAGTATCACAAACAAGGATTCTTCCACATTGTCTAAAATTTCGGACATGAATCTGTCTTATTTTGTGACAGAGAGATTTGTGGAAGGGCGGTACAATGTGACCTCACAGGTTCCGGTACTGTTTCTGATGGAAACGATTGCGAGAAGAATTTAGTATATCAAGATGGCACAAGATGTGCCGGATTTGTAACAAATTTCAAAACAGCATACATGTACCCAAACAAGGGGAAAGAGCAGACAGCCTTTTGGCTGTCTGTTATACTAAATGTAGAAAATAAAAAAGGAGAGAGAAGGCTATGGCAATTGATTATTCCATTACGGCAAAAGAAATTGTAAAAGAACTTGGCGGTGACGAGAATATTGTAAACGTCACACACTGTGCAACAAGACTTCGTTTTATTTTAAAAGACGAATCGGTTGTAGACGGAGCAAAAGTAGCAAAAATTCCGGGTGTCATTACGACTGTACAGGCAGGAGGGCAATATCAGAGTGTCATTGGCAATCATGTGTCGGATGCATATGCTTTTGTGATGAAATTGGTGCACGTAGAATCCGGAGAGATTCAGGATACAGGAAAGAAAGCAGGAGTTGTGAGCCGGATCATTGATGTCATTTCCAGTATTTTTGCCCCATTTTTATATACATTGGCGGCATGTGGTATCTTGCAGGGGATTCTTGGTGTATTAGTAGCTCTGAATTGGATTGATACAACTGGTGGAACGTATCAGATTTTGAATTTTGTTTCATGGACGGCATTTACGTTTTTACCTGTATTGATTGCAGTGACGGCGTCGAAAAAATTTAATGTGAATGTATTTATTGCGGTTGTAATTGCATGTGCACTTGTGTCGCCGGATTATATTGCAATGGTAAATGCAGGGGATCCAGTTAAGTTTTTGGGGATACCGGTACAGCTTCTCAGCTATACATCTTCGGTGATTCCGATTATTCTGGCAATCTGGATTGCATCTTATGTTCAGAAATTTTTTGATAAAGTACTTCCGATTGTGGTGCGAAATTTGTTTACACCAATGTTTACCATTGCGATTATGGTTCCTCTTACTCTGTTGGTGTTCGGTCCGGTTGGGAATACGATCGGCGGAGCAATCGGAGATATCTACAATACACTTTATGGCTTGAGCCCGATTGTTGCCGGTGTGGTAGTCGGAGGACTTTGGGAAGTGCTCGTAATCTTTGGTGTGCATTGGGGAATCACTCCGGTTACGGTAGGAAATTATGCAAATCTAGGATATGATACTTTCACAGGACTTCAGGCATCGGCAGTATTTTCACAGGCTGGCGCAGCACTTGGAGTATTCTTAAAAACGAAAGACAAAGAGATGAAAGGAGTTTCCCTTTCGGCGGCGATTACAGGACTTTTTGGTATCACAGAACCTGCGATTTACGGTGTCAATTTAAGACTGAAAAAACCGATGATCTGTGGATGTATCGCAGGTGCGATCGGCGGAGGAATCGGCGGAGCATTTCAGGCGGTATCATGGAGCTATAACATGCCGGGAATCGCAACACTGCCGGCATATTTTAAAGCAGGACATATGACACAATTTATCGGATTGGTGATTTCTATCTTAGTACCATTTGTACTGGGTGCACTGCTGACATATCTTGTTGGATTTAAAGAAGAGATTACAGAGTTAAAAGAGAATGAGCCAGAGACAAAGCTGACAGAAGGAACAGTGGAAGTGGCAAGCCCGGTGAGTGGAAAAGTAATTCCTGTCTCAAAAGTTAACGATGAGGCATTTGCATCGGAAATGATGGGAAAAGGTGTTGGAATCATTCCCAATGATGGAAAAGTTTATGCACCGTTTGATGGAACAATATCCGCTTTATTTGACACAAATCATGCAGTTGGGTTAACAGGTGAAAATGGTCTGGAAACATTGATTCATATAGGAATTGACACTGTAAAATTAGATGGAAAAGGGTTCAAAGTCCACACAAAGACAGATGCATCAGTGAAAAAAGGTGATTTATTAGTGGAATTTGACAAAAAATTGTTGGAAAAAGAAGGTTTTGATACTACAGTAATTTTTATTGTTGTCAATATGGATCAGGTCAAAGACATGAAAATAGAGGACGAGAAAACAGTAAAAGTGTTGGAGTCTGTGATGGAAGTGACATGTTAGGAGGAGACAAATGCAAAAATTATCAGAAGATTTTCTTTGGGGCGGCGCAGTTGCTGCCCATCAGGTAGAAGGTGGCTGGAATAAAGGCGGAAAAGGAGTCAGCATCGCAGATGTACTGACAGCGGGAGCGCATGGAGTGGATCGTAAAATTACAGACGAAGTGTTGGAAGGGCATTACTATCCGAACCATGAAGCGGTTGATTTTTACGGACATTATAAAGAAGATATCAAATTATTTGCAGAGATGGGATTCAAATGTTTCCGTACTTCGATTGCATGGACACGTATTTTCCCAAATGGGGACGATGAGTGTGCCAATGAAGAAGGACTTCAATTTTACGATGACTTGTTCGATGAACTGCTCAAATATAATATTGAACCGGTCGTGACACTGTCTCATTTTGAGATGCCGTATCATCTTGTGAAAGCATACGGTGGTTGGAAAAACCGGAAAGTAATTGATTTCTTTGTCAAATATGCAGAGACTGTAATGAAACGTTACCGGGACAAGGTGAAATACTGGATGACATTCAATGAGATTAACAACCAGAAAAATTATAAGTATCCGTTGTTTGGGTATACTTGTTCCGGCGTGATTTTCGCGCAGGAGGAAAATCCGGAAGAGTGCATGTATCAGGTGGTGCATCATGAACTGGTGGCAAGTGCGTTGGTAGTGAAAAAAGGGCATGAGATCAATCCAAATTTTCAAATTGGATGTATGCTTGCATGCGTTCCAATTTATCCGTATTCCTGCAATCCAAAAGACATGATGTACTCTGTGGAAGCAATGCATGACCGATACCTGTTTGGAGATGTGCATGTGCGTGGGGCATATCCGTCTTACGCTTTGAAAGAATGGGAGAGAAAAGGATTCCAAATCAAGATGGAAGAGGAAGATTTGGAAATTTTACGTCAGGGTACTGTGGATTATATTGGTTTGAGCTATTATATGACAAATGCGGTGAAGGCAGATCATGTTGCGGAAGGCAATGGAGTTGACGGTTTCCCTGGAAGTGTTCCGAATCCATATGTAAAAATGTCGGACTGGGGATGGCAGATTGATCCAATCGGGCTTCGATATGCACTGAATTTACTATACGAACGCTATCAGAAACCATTGTTTATCGTGGAAAATGGATTTGGAGCAATTGATAAAATAGAAGAGGATGGTACGATTCAGGATGATTATCGAATTGCATATCTGAAAGCGCACATTGAGGAGATGGGAAAAGCAGTGTCACTTGATGGTGTGGAATTGATGGGATACACCCCTTGGGGCTGCATTGACTGTGTTTCTTTCACGACAGGAGAGATGAAAAAACGATATGGATTCATCTATGTTGACAAAGACAATGAAGGAAACGGTACATTAGAGAGAAGGAAGAAGAAATCCTTTCAATGGTATAAACAGGTAATCCAAAGCAATGGAGAAATACTGTAAGCAAAAAATATTTGCAGGAAATGAAGTTAGAAAAAATACTTGAATAACGGCTTATATTGGCATATAATATACGAGAAGTAAATAAGGATTCTTCGGGGCAGGGTGTAATTCCCTACCGGCGGTTACAGTCCGCGACCCATGAAAATGGCTGAACTGGTGGAATTCCAGTACCGACAGTAAAGTCTGGATGTGAGAAGAAGGTGTGTGCAATATATCACAACGATAATAGATGTCCTGAATTTTTTTGATTCAGGGCATTTTTGCATGCGCGAAAGAAGAATTCCTTTTGTAAAGAAAAGGAGAGAAAAAAATGAGTACAACAACAATGACAGAAACAAGAGAAAAATCAAAGGAAAGAATTGGAGTGCGCAGTGTCGTGCAGATCGGTATGCTGTCTGCAATTGCGATTATTTTGATGCAGTTTGAAGTACCGCTTCCATTTGCGCCTCCGTTCTACAAAATCGATTTCAGTGAAATCCCGGTGCTGATTGGCTGTTTTGTGATGGGACCATTTGCAGGAGCAATCGTGGAACTGATTAAAGTAGTTCTCAATGTGGTGATCAGCGGTACTACAACAGGAGGAGTTGGTGATATAGCGAACTTCTTAATAGGATGTGCAATGTGTGTGCCGGCAGGAATGATTTATAAAAAATATCATACGAGAAAGAGTGCACTTGCGGGAATGGCAGTAGGAACCGTATTTATGACGGTGATCGGCTGTATTCTGAATGCATATGTGCTGCTTCCGGTATACGCAAAAGCATTCGAGATGCCAATCGATGCGTTGGTCGCGATGGGAACAGCTGTGAACCACTCGATTACAAGTCTTTCTACGTTTGTGATTTTTGCAGTAGCTCCGTTTAATTTGCTGAAAGGGGGACTTGTATCTTTCATTGTGTTCCTGATTTATAAGAAAATCAGTCCGATTTTTAAAATGAACAAGTAAGTTGTAACCATGAAAATGCTGTGCTATAATTTTATAGCACAGCATTATTCGTGTGAAATATCAATTTAGATGGAGGAAACACATGTCTGTAAAATTTGAAGTGAAGATGACGGATAAGATCATGTATGATTTTCTGCTGTATCATACGTATACACATATGAGTGGTTTGCTGGGAGCAATGATTGGAGTGCTTGCCCTTGGGATGGGAATGAATTATATGCTGTCGGGAGATTCTATGGCGGCGATGCCGGCATTTATATTAGCGGCATTGTTCTTGGTGGTGACGCCGGTTTCCCTGAAAGGAAAGGCAAAGACACAGGTACAAAGAACGAAGATGTTTCAAAAACCATTAGAATATGAATTGTCAGAAGAAGGCGTAACGGTAAGACAAGGGGAACTGGAAGTGACCAACAAATGGGAGGATTTTTCCAAGGCGGTCAGCACGAACCGTGCGGTGATTTTATATGTGACAAGGATGCGGGCGCTGATTTTCCCGAGAGAGTCTATGGAAGAGCAGTATGAGGCAGCTGTGAAGATGATTTCTACACATATGCCGCCTAAGAATGTAAAAATCAGACATATTGTAGGATAAAGAGAGGATTTTGAAATGATAATAGAGACAAGAAGTGCACAAGAAACCTATGAACTTGGACTCAAGATCGGAAAAGAAGCAAAAAAGGGCCAAGTTTATACAATGGTAGGAGACCTTGGAGTGGGAAAAACTGTATTTACGCAGGGGATGGCTCATGGACTTGGGATAAAAGAACCAATCAGCAGTCCGACATTTACCATTGTGCAGGTATATGATGATGGCAGAATGCCGTTTTATCATTTTGATGTGTATCGAATTGGTGATATCACAGAGATGGATGAGATCGGTTATGAAGACTATATTTATGGAGAAGGAGTCTCATTGATTGAGTGGGCAAATTTGATTGAAGAGATTCTACCGAAAGAACGGATCGAGATTCAGATTGAAAAAAATTTGGAACAGGGATTCGATTATAGAAAAATTACAATAGAAGAGAGGACGGCGTAGATATGCGGATATTGGCATTGGATAGTTCTGGTTTGGTTGCAACTGTCGCAATTGTGGAAGAAGAACAGATTTTGGCGGAGTATACAGTGAATTATAAAAAGACACATTCACAGACGTTACTTCCGATGTTGGATGAGATTGTCAAAATGACAGAGTTTGACCTGAACACATTGGATGCGATTGCGGTGGCAGGAGGACCTGGATCATTTACCGGACTTCGTATTGGTTCCGCAACTGCAAAAGGACTTGGTCTGGCATTGAACAAACCATTGATCCATATTCCGACAGTGGACGGATTGGCGTACAATTTATATGGAAATTCCGGGCTGATCTGCCCGATTATGGACGCAAGGCGAAATCAGGTATATACAGGATTATATCGTTTTCAAGGGGAACAGCTTGAAATTGTAGAAGAACAGATGGCAATTTCGCTAGAAGAACTAATAGGAAAATTAAATGCATATGGAGAAAAAGTCACATTTCTGGGGGATGGCGTTCCGGTTTATCAAACACAATTAAAAGAAGGACTTCAAACGGAATATCATTTTGCACCGGCGCATAAAAACCGTCAAAGTGCGGCAGCAGTAGGAGCGCTCGCAATGCAATACTTAAAAGAAGGAAAGACGGAGACAGCAATGGAGCACCAGCCGGATTATCTGCGCCTGTCTCAGGCAGAAAGGGAGCGGGCAGAAAAAAATGCAAAGCTTTCGTAATATGAAAAAGCAGGATGCAGAGGCAGTTGCATTACTGGAAACATTGAATTTTTCAGATGCATGGAGCAGACAAAGTCTCTTAGAGACGTATGAACAAAGACAGTCCTTTATCACAGTCGCAGAAGAAGATGGAAACATCATAGGGTACTGTATTATCTATTTTGTGATGGATGAAGGGGAAATTGCGCGAATTGCAGTGAACCCAAAAGAACAGCGCAGAGGGGTAGGGCGGCAATTGCTGGACTACACTTGTGAGACCTGTCGAGAGAAAAAAATTCAGCGTTTGATGTTAGATGTGCGGGAAAGTAATATACCGGCGCGAAAATTTTATGAACACTATGGATTTACCAAAGATGGTGTCCGAAAAAACTTCTATGAAAAACCAGAAGAAGATGCCATTTTGATGAGTAGACAAATTGGATAGAGATTGACAGTTCAGGCAGCAGTTCCCACTAGGAATTACGATTTGCAATCGCTATAATAAAGACGTAGCAGACAGATGAAATGAGATTCGTTCACAGGAGGAATTTGTATGCGTCAGTATAACATTCAGGAGACAAAAGAAGTAACAAAAATTATTTGTAATAAATGTGGGAAAGAAATTGCTGTAGAAAACGGAATGGCAAAAGAAGATACGCTTTCTGTGCAGAAACGGTGGGGGTATTTTTCGGAAAAGGACAATGAAGTGCATGCGTTTGATTTGTGTGAGGCGTGCTATGACGAACTGATTTCGAATTTTCGAATTCCGATAGAAATAGAGTAGAGATAGGAGAATCAGATGTTAGATGTTTGTTTATTGGGAAGCGGTGGGATGATGCCGCTTCCATATCGGTGGCTTACGTCATTGATGACAAGATTTAATGGAAGCAGTCTTTTGATTGACTGTGGGGAGGGCACTCAGATTGCCATAAAAGAAAAGGGATGGAGTTTTAAACCAATCGATGTGATTTGTTTTACACATTATCACGGCGATCATATCAGCGGGCTTCCAGGGCTTTTGCTTACAATGGGAAATGCAGACCGGAAAGAGCCGTTGACCCTTATCGGGCCGAAAGGATTGGAACGGGTTGTGACAGCACTGCGTGTCATCGCGCCAGAGCTTCCTTTTGAGATTAAATTTATAGAGATTACACAGCCGGAGCAGATATTCGAATTGAATGGCTACCGGCTAAAAGCATTTCGGGTGAATCATAATGTGGTGTGTTATGGGTATACGATAGAGATTGACAGAGCTGGAAAATTTGATTTGGAGAGAGCGCTTTCGCAGGACATTCCAAAACAATATTGGAAACATTTGCAAAAAGGAGAGACAATCGAGTCAGATGGAAAAACATATACGCCTGAGATGGTGCTTGGAGCACCTAGAAAAGGCTTGAAATTGACTTATTGTACCGATACAAGACCGACAAATTCTATTCGAGAGAATGCGAAAGGATCGGATCTGTTTATCTGTGAAGGAATGTATGGAGAAAAAGAAAAAGCGGCAAAAGCTATAGAATATAAACATATGACTTTTTATGAGGCGGCAACACTTGCAAAAGAAGCGGAGGTGGAGGAGATGTGGCTGACACATTACAGCCCGTCTTTGACGAAACCGGAAGAATACATGGAAGATGTGAGAGCGATCTTCCCAAATGCAAAAGCAGGAAAGGATAGAATGTCTGTGGAATTGGCGTTTGAGGAAGAATAGTTGGCAAAGATAGGTAAAGAGGATGAAAATATGGTAGAACAAAAAGATGTTATGATATTAGCAATTGAAAGTTCATGTGATGAGACGGCGGCATCTGTTGTAAAAAATGGAAGAGAAGTCCTTTCGAATGTAATCTCTTCACAAATTGAACTGCACAAATTATACGGGGGAGTTGTCCCGGAAATTGCATCGCGTAAGCATATTGAAAAAATTAACCAGGTGATCGAGGAAGCATTATCAGAAGCAAAGGTGACTTTGGATGATATAGATGCGATTGGAGTGACCTATGGACCAGGGCTTGTGGGGGCTCTTCTTGTCGGTGTGGCAGAAGCGAAGGCGATCGCCTACGCAAAAAATCTTCCACTTGTGGGTGTGCACCATATAGAAGGACATATTTCAGCAAACTTCATTGAAAATAAAGAGTTAGAGCCACCGTTTGTCTGTCTTGTTGTGTCGGGCGGGCATACACACCTTGTATGTGTAAAAGACTATGGAAAATATGAAATTATTGGACGTACGAGAGATGATGCGGCAGGAGAGGCGTTTGATAAAGTGGCACGTGCCATTGGACTTGGTTATCCTGGGGGACCCAAGATTGATAAGTTGTCCAAAGAAGGGAATCCAGACGCAATTGTATTTCCAAAGGCTCACATCAATGATGCGCCATACGATTTTAGTTTCAGCGGAGTCAAGTCAGCGGTACTGAACTACATCAATGGATGCAAGATGAAAGGTGAGGACTATAATCGGGCGGATATTGCGGCATCTTTCCAAAAAGCAGTGACAGATGTATTGGTGGAAAATGCAATGCGGGCAGTGAAAGAATACGGTATCTCTAAGTTTGCAATTGCGGGGGGAGTTGCCTCTAACAGTACACTACGAGCTGCCATGAAAAAAGCATGCGAAGAGCGAAATGTAGAATTTTACTATCCTTCTCCGATATTTTGCACGGATAATGCGGCGATGATAGGTGTGGCTGCGTATTATGAATATTTAAATGGAACAAGACATGGCTGGGATTTGAATGCAGTTCCAAATTTAAAATTAGGAGAGCGTTAGTATGCAAAAGAAAAAATGTAAGGCAATAGTTCTGGCGGCAGGGCAGGGACGTCGTATGGGAACAAAAACACAAAAACAATATTTAGAAATTATTGGGAAACCGGTGCTGTGCTATTCTTTGGAAGTTTTTCAACAATCAGAGATTATAGATGAGATTATTTTGGTGGTAGGAAAAGGGCAAGAAACATACTGCAAAAAAGAAATTGTTGAGAAATATCAGATTCAAAAGGTGAAGAAAATTGTAACCGGAGGAGAAGAGCGTTATCACTCCGTATGGAACGGACTGAAAGAAGTATCCAAAGATGGGTATGTATTTATACATGATGGAGCCAGACCATTTATTGATCAAGAGATGATCCGGCGTGTATATGAAGAAGTTGTGCAACATAAAGCATGTGTAGCAGGTATGCCTGTAAAAGATACGATTAAAATTGTAGATACATCAGAATTTGCGGAAGAGACACCAGACAGAAGCAAAGTATGGCTTGTACAGACTCCTCAGGCATTTGAGAATAACTTGATAAAAAATGCGTATAAAATATTGATTGAGAAAGAAGAATATTCAGTGACAGATGATGCAATGGTGGTAGAAAAAATACTTGGTGAAAAAGTGAAATTAGTGCGCGGCTCTTATGAAAATATTAAAATTACAACACCAGAAGACCTTGATATTGCTGGAGTTTTTGCAAAAATACAAAAAAAATAAAAAAGTTTAAAAAAAGTGTTGACAGTACTCGCTTACTATGCTAGAATACATCTTGTCGTTAGCGAGTACGACAAACAAAAACAATAAAATATATGCAGAGGTATCGAAGTGGTCATAACGAGGCGGTCTTGAAAACCGTTTGTCCGAGAGGGCGCGTGGGTTCGAATCCCACCCTCTGCGTTTGAGAAAAACCACCAACCAAAATGATTCGGTGGTTTTCTTATGCCGAAGTTGGCTGGGAGAAGTACCCAAGTGGCTGAAGGGGCTCCCCTGGAAAGGGAGTAGATCGTTAATAGCGGTGCGAGGGTTCAAATCCCTTCTTCTCCGTTTGTTTTCTGAAAGTGTCAAATGCTAATATAGAAACTTGAAAAAAGTCGAAAAAAGGTGTTGACAAACAAAAAGAAAACATGGTATTATATCTGAGCACTTGATTGAGCGATGAAAAACAAGAAAATAAAAGTTCAAAAAAGTGAAAAAAGTTGTTGACAAGCAAAAAGAGATGTGGTAATCTAATATAGCTGTCGCAAGACAACAAAAACAAAGAACATTGATAATTAAACAACAGATGACAAGATAACCCTGAAAGATTCTTAAAAGAGAAAAATTCAGAACAGACATGAAAATGTCAACCTAAAACAGTAAAGGGAAAGATAGCTAGCAGTTATCTGAACCGGAACAAACACTTTTAACGAGAGTTTGATCCTGGCTCAGGATGAACGCTGGCGGCGTGCTTAACACATGCAAGTCGAACGAAGCGCTTAAACAGATTTCTTCGGATTGAAGTTTTTGCGACTGAGTGGCGGACGGGTGAGTAACGCGTGGGTAACCTGCCTCATACAGGGGGATAACAGTTAGAAATGACTGCTAATACCGCATAAGCGCACGGTGCTGCATGGCACAGTGTGAAAAACTCCGGTGGTATGAGATGGACCCGCGTCTGATTAGCTAGTTGGTGGGGTAACGGCCTACCAAGGCGACGATCAGTAGCCGGCCTGAGAGGGTGAACGGCCACATTGGGACTGAGACACGGCCCAAACTCCTACGGGAGGCAGCAGTG
>NZ_JBQKED010000005.1:0-94624 GCF_052121495.1 Faecalimonas sp. LCP19S3_D12
CGGTATGTAATTGGATTGCGCCCAATGAAGCATTTAGAAGAAGTGTTAAATTCTTAAAAAAGAGACAGCAGGCAAAGTCAGAAAAAGAGGATCATTCATGCGTTTGTCGTGTAGCATAAATTGTTACCATTGACATACGACTCTTTCTCCCTTTACAATAAAACTTAATCACGTGTTACTGTGAACAGCAACACTCAAACAAAGGAGGATTACTATCTTGGATGGTTTAAGAATTATTCCCGTCACAAATGAAGAGCTTATTTTTTCTGTTTCCGCACTTGCAGATGAAATCTGGCATGAACACTTCTCATCGATTCTTTCAACAGAACAGATTGATTATATGCTCGAAAAATTTCTTTCACCGGAGGCTTTGGCAGACCAGATTAATCATGATTATGAATATTTTTTATTTTCATACGAGTACACATTTGCTGGATTTGCCGGCATTCACGAAGAAAATGGCAGCCTGTTTTTAAGCAAGCTCTATGTACATAAAGATTTTCGCGGCAAAAAAATCGCTTCTTATATGTTCCGGAAATTTATCGAGATCTGCAAGATGAGAAATCTGAATAAGATTTGGCTTACCTGCAATCGTTTTAATGAGAGCACACTTGCGGTCTACGAACATCTCGGATTTCAAAAAGTGAGAACCGAAGTAACCGATATCGGACAAGGTTATGTGATGGACGACTATATCTTAGAATATAAAGTAGAATAGTATCAGGGCAGAGTGATTACACTCTGCCCTGATACTATTCTACATACTGATCTGCATAATATGCCCCATAATCTTCCGATTCAATTTTCTCACTCGGTGTGAGAATGATAATTCCTTCTTCCACCGTCACGGTCGTTCCTTCCGGCAGCACCACGTTGTGGTAAATTTCCCCCGGTTCTCCAAGCAGCACACTTCCTGTGCTTATTTCATACTCTTCAATATCCTCTTCGCGAATGGTACCCGGCACAATGTATTTCATATATCCCATTCCATACTCCTCTTCATCAGGACGCCGAAACGTGACATCATAAACTCCCGCCGGAAAATCTTTCCCCGCAACCGCATCCTCTTTGATCTCCACGCTTTCTGTCAAAGGATTTTCCATTCCCGATTTCATTCCTTGCACCTGTGCATTCTCAGAGATGAATTTTACTTCCAACTGTGAATCTATATCTACTTTCGCCCCTGCAAACAAACGAAAATCTTCTATCTCTCTTTCCACACCTTCCTCTTGTGCATCTGCCAAAAATTCAGAATAGTACACATGGTTTTCACTGTCTTCCAAATCAACGCTTCCACTTCCTGATAACAATTCTACCCTGTACTGACCCTCCGGAATATGCAGCCCGACAATATATTCTCCTCCCGTGTAGGTCTCCTCAAAGCGCTCTCCTGTCTCAGGCAGCGTCTTCTCCAAATACTTATATGGATCATATTCCGCCACAGATTCTTCTTTCCAACTGCTCATTTGTATCTTTTGAGCAATTTGGACAAATCCATTGATCACAAATATCAAAATCCCTATGACAACAAAAATCTTAACCGTATGTTTGCCTTTCTGAAATTGTTTTGCCGGCTCCTTCTCCACAGTATGGACTTTCGAAACTGTCTCCGCCTCATGATGTACATGCGTCAAAGGCTTATGAGTGCATCTGCTTTCATTCACTCTGTAAGATGCATCACTTTTTGAATTGTCCAGACCACACTCCACGCATTTATTGTTTACCAGTTTTCCTCCGCATAAGCTACATCTTCGTCTTCTCATTAGGCTCCTCCTTTATCGGACATTCCTCTTAACGTTTACCAAAATTGCTTTCACCCAACGGTCGGCAAGCTCCGGCCAGATAGACACCTCTTCATTCGGTTCATCTTTCGGTCGAACCTTTGTGACTTCTTCATAAACTTTTTCTTCTGCCTCTTTCGGCAATGTAATCGTTCCATTTTCGATGCTTTTTACCAAAAGCTGCATCTGCTCTTTTGTATATGCGCCTCCGCATTCTCTGCTCGCCCACTGTTCATTGGCAAGTGACAAGCCATGCTTTCCGTGTGAAAATATGTGGAACGCATACAAAACGCCCTGATCTTTACAAGCTCTTGCAAACAAGTGGCTGTTCTCCACCGGCACGGTCTGATCATCTACCGTGTGCCACACAAAGCAAGGCGGCATTTTCTCTGTCACATGTTTTTCCGGCGACATATATTCCATCTCTTTTTCAGAAGGCTCTTTTCCGTATAGCGCTTCAAACGAACCTCTATGCGCATATACTCCGGAAGTAATAACCGGATAAGATAAAATTACCGCGTCCGGTCTGCACGAGAAATGTTTATACACTCTGTTCTCATCCTGAATCTCTTCATAGTGTACGCACACGCTTGCGCAAAGATGACCACCTGCCGAAAATCCACACAAAATAACTTTTTCTGGATCTATCTGATATCGTTCCGCTCCCTGCCTGATCTTGCGGATAGCACGCGCCAAATCTTTCATCGGCTGCTCCTTTAACGGTTCTGTCATCGTCAAATCGGTCGTATACGTCAGCACAAACGTGTTATATCCCTTATCATAAAACGCTCTTGCCACAATCTCACCTTCCCGCTGTGAGACAAATCGATACCCCCCGCCCGGAACGATGATCATGCAAGGTCTGACCTTTTCATCTTCATGAATATAACTCACCAGATTCGGTACAAATCCACATGCAAGCGGATACGAATATTCTCCGTTTTCCCATAGTCTGATCACTTCTCCAAACATCTTTTCCCCTCTCTTTTTACAATGCTTTTACAGCATCTAAAACAGCATCTCGCTCCGCTGTATTCTCAGGTCCATACGCAATACCGATCAGCACCGCATATCCATCTACCATACGAACATACGACTCACTGCATCGCTTTGTGTCATCCGATGTAAAATCAAGTTTCAGACACTCGTATGTCTCACCTGCAATTTTTTTTGAAAATATCTCTCCATCATTTGTAAATTTTACTTTCGTCTCATATTGCTGCATAACTGTCTTTTTACTGGACTCCACATATTGTTCTGCCGACATATCGTCACCTTCCATGTTCCATGTAATCACACTGACAGATGTTCCTTTTTCCGAGATCGCTGCCATCTCCATGCGTCTTCCACTTGTACTTTTCATTACATTAGCAAAAGAAACACTTGATTTCAATTGCTCATCAATCTGATCCTGAGAAGACATCTCAAATCCTTCCGGCGCGTCAAAAGAAATACCCAGCAGCTCACTTTCGTAATGAGTACCCGTAATCTTTCCTGGTTTGTAAGAATCTTTTTCCATAATCATCTCCACGATTACCAATCCCATAATCGCAAAAACAACCAATAACAATAAAGGCAGCGCCGTACGGACATACCCCGGCTTCGTTTTTACACTTTGAAAGTTTCTTTTTTCTACTTTTTTCATGCGCGTTCTCTCTTTCTTTTCTATATTCTCTTTTCCTATTTTCTTATAGTAAATATAGTAACTTTTTTTCCGCATTTAAGCAATAGTATTCTACTCAAATAAGCACTAAAGATTTCCTATGCAACAAAAATAAGCTTTCAGATAAAACAACACAATCTCTGTCATCTCATCTCAAAGCTTATCGCTAAACAATATACGAATTTCCAATAAAAAATCGGAGTGACGTGATTCGAACACGCGACCTCTACGTCCCGAACGTAGCGCTCTACCAAGCTGAGCCACACTCCGTTTTTTGTAACTACGGAAAAGGGATTCGAACCCCTACTAACAGAGTCAGAGTCTGCTGTGCTACCATTACACCATTCCGCAATGTTCTGTTTTCTCTTGCGAACAAATATTATTATACATATATTTCAAAAAATTGCAAGCACTTTTTTAAATTTTTTTTATTTTTTTGTTTTTTCTTACAATTCGCACTAGAAATCCCTTGACCTTGGCATTATACTAAGGTTTACCATTTGATTATCAAATCTAGGAGGTACTTCATAATGAAAACGATTTGGGAACGGTTCACAGACGGATTTACTCTTAAAAAGATCACATGGATCGTACTTGGCGCTGCCATTTGTTCTTTTGGAATTTACAATATTCATCAACAGACAGGAATTACCGAAGGAGGCGTGCTTGGCATGATGCTGCTTATCAATCACTGGTTTGGCATCTCTCCTTCTGTTATCACTCCGATACTGGATATTTCCTGCTATCTGCTTGCCTTCAAATATTTGGGCGGTAGATTTATCAAGATTTCCATTGTCTCTACGCTCAGCGTCTCTTTGTTTTTTGAAATTTGGGAATTATTCCCTCCGGTCATTCCGGATCTGACACCTTATCCACTTGCCTGCGCTTTGCTTGGAGGTATTTTTGTCGGAATCGGAGTTGGTCTGATCGTTCGGCAAGGCGGCTCAAGTGGTGGTGATGACGCGCTGGCACTCACAATTTCCAAAGTGACGCGTTGGCGCCTTTCCAGAGCCTATCTGTTTACGGATTTTCTGGTACTTGGATTGTCTTTGTCTTACATTCCTTTTGAACGAATCATTTTTTCTGTAATAACTGTTATGGTATCGTCACTATTGATTGATTTTGTCCAAAATTTCAATTTAGACGAAACTTCTGTACCTGCCAGCGAATAAATAGGAGATATGCATTATGAAAAAATATTTTAAAATTGGGGAAATCGCAAAACTTTATCACATTGGAACGGATTCTTTGCGTTATTATGAAAAACTTGGGATTTTGACTCCCAAGCGCAGCGAAAATGATTATCGGCTATATAGCCTTCATGATATTTGGCGTCTGAATGTCATTCGTGACCTGCGAAATCTGGATTTTTCAATGGAACAGATTAAAGACTATCTGAATAACCGCAGCATTACCTCTACCGAATCTCTGTTTGAACAGGAATTGTCTGCAATCGATAACAAACTGGAAGAATTATATGCGCTGAGAGAAAATGTTCAAAATCGTCTTCAGACTTTAAAAGACGTCAGGCGCCATCCTCTTGGCATCATAGAGCAGACTTATCACCATACGAGACATTGCCATATGATACAGTCCGGCTACCAGACAGATGAGGAGATGGACGTTCTGATCAAGCAGCTGCTAAATAAAGATGAACATAATCTTTATATCATCGGAAATAATCGGATTGGCTCTCTTCTTGCTTTAAACGATGTGCGTAAACGGTATTTTCAGGGTTATCAGGCTGTATTTATCATTGATGAGCACGGAAACGACACACTTCCCGCCGGTAATTATCTTTCACTTTGCTATCAGGGAAGCTGCAACCAAAACGCCAAATACATACCCAAAATGCTTGACTACGCATCCCAAAACGGATTGACACCTGTCGATCCTGTTCTTGAAATTCTTTGGGTTGACATCCATCAGTCAGAAGATGCAAATGAACACATCATACAATTGCAGATACGATGTATCTAATTTTTAATCTGTTTTTTTTATTTTTTTATACAAAATCACTTTTTTTGAAATCTTTACAAAAAATAAATTGTACAAATTCCAATTTTGTGATAAAAAATAAAGGTAAGGTTTTTATTCTAGCCCTTAATTCAAACACAGAAAGGATATTTTAAGATGAAAAAGATTTATGAAGGAAAAACAAAAGACGTATTTAGCCTTGACAACGGAAATGTATTATTAAAATTTAAAGACGACTGTACTGGAAAAGACGGAGTATTTGATCCAGGCGAAAATGCTGTTGGTTTAACAATCGAAGGAATCGGAAAAGCAAACTTAGAGACTTCTGTTCATTATTTTGAATTATTAAAAGAAGCCGGAATCAAAACACACTATGTAAGTGCGAATGTAGAAGAAGCTACTATGGAAGTACTTCCAGCAACTGTATTCGGACACGGACTTGAAGTAATCTGCCGCCTTGTTGCAACAGGAAGCTTCATTCGCAGATACGGAGAGTACATGGAAGACGGGACTGTATTAGACGGTGGATATGTAGAATGTACATTCAAAAATGACGCTCTTGGCGATCCACTTGTTACAAGTGAAGGTCTTGCAGCTTTGGGAATCATGACACCTGAGATGTTCGAAAGCATGAAAGAACAGACATTAAAGATTACAAAGATCGTTGCTGATGATTTAAAATCAATCGGTCTTGATTTATGGGATATCAAATTCGAATTTGGTTACAACAACGACGAAGTAATCCTAATCGATGAGATCGCTTCTGGTAACATGCGCGTATACAAAGACGGAAAAATTGTAGAGCCAGTTGAATTGACAAAATTAATTTTAAATAGATAATTCTTTTTTAAGGAACGTGAGAAATTTTCCCACGTTCCTTTGTTTTATTACAATTTCTGAATCCGCTCGATCGCTGCAACTGTATTTTCATATGTTCCAAACGCTGTCAGTCGGAAATACCCTTCCCCGCTCGGGCCAAATCCAGAACCAGGTGTTCCAACAATTCCTGCATTCTCTAACAGATAATCAAAGAACTCCCATGAAGTCATCTGATCAGGTGTTTTCAGCCAGATATATGGTGCATTGATTCCACCTGATACAGTGTAACCCGCTTCCTTCAGACCATTCGAAATCGTCTTTGCATTTTTCATATAATACGCTACCTGTTCTTTCAGCTGCGCTTTTCCAACCTCTGAATACACAGCTTCTCCTGCTCGCTGAACAATATACGGCGCCCCATTGTACTTTGTGCCATGACGTCTCGCCCACAGTGAATGCAGTGTCACATCTCCACATTTCAACTCTTTTGGAATGACTGTAAATCCAAGACGGACACCCGTAAATCCGGCATTTTTTGAAAAACTGCGAAGTTCGATTGCGCAAGTTCTCGCCCCATCACATTCATAGATACTGTGCGGCACATCTTCTTCTGAAATGTATGCCTCATACGCCGCATCATATATGATGACAGCTCCGACTTTATTCGCATAATCAACCCACACCTGCAGTTGTTCTTTTGTAATCGTAGAACCTGTAGGGTTATTCGGGAAACAAAGATAGATAATATCCGGTGTCTCCTTTGGCAGTTCCGGTGCAAATCCATTTTCAGCAGTACATGGCATATAGATCACATCGCTCCACATCTCTGTCTTTGCATCATACACTCCGGTGCGCCCTGCCATGACATTCGTATCCACATACACAGGGTAAACCGGATCACATACTGCAATTTTATTGTCTTTGCTGAAAATCTCCTGAATATTTCCGGAATCACATTTTGCACCATCCGAAATAAAAATCTCGTCCGCTGAGATGTCGCAGCCTCTTTGGACATAGTCATTTTTTGCGATTGCACTTCTTAAAAATTCATATCCCAAATCCGGCGCATAGCCATGAAATGTCTCCGACACTCCCATCTCGTCTACCGCCGTATGAAGCGCGTCAATGATCGCAGGCGCAAGCGGTTGTGTCACATCGCCGATTCCAAGTCGGATGATTGACTGTTGCGGATTTGCCTGTGTATAGGCAGCCACTTTCTTTGCAATTGTCGAAAACAGATAGCTTCCCGGCAGTTTCAAATAGTTGTCATTTATTTTAAACATATTCTTTTCCCTCCGTTTATAGGTTTATTTCTCCGTCAAATGAAACTTCAGCCGGACCGGTCATATATACCTTGTCCGCCTCTTTATCCCATTCGATTTGTAAATCCCCTCCAAGTAATTTTACTGTCACTTTATCTTCTGTAAGTCCATTTAGAATACATGCGACTGCGACTGCACACGCTCCCGTACCGCAGGCCATCGTCTCTCCCGATCCACGTTCCCACACACGCATCTCAACTGTATTTCGATCAAGCACTTTCACAAATTCTGTATTCACACGATTCGGAAAACGCTCATGATTCTCAAATGCCGGACCGATTGTCTCAATATCAAGTCCTTTCACATCTTCTACATAGACGACCGCATGAGGATTTCCCATTGAGACTCCGGTCATACGGTACTCAATTCCATTCACATTGATAGGCTCATCAATCACACGGTCCCCATCCGCCACAATCGGAATATTTGCCGGCACAAGCTTCGGACTTCCCATATCTACTTTTACAAGTTTCACTTTTCCATCTTCCACTGTCAAATCTAAGTATTTGATTCCGGCAAGTGTCTCAACAGAGATATGCTCTTTCTCTGTCAGACCGTAATCATACACATACTTTCCAACACAGCGGATTCCGTTCCCACACATCTCACTTCTCGAACCATCCGCGTTGTACATCTCCATCTCAAAATCAGCCACATCGGACGGATTAATCATGATCAATCCGTCTGAACCGATTCCAAAATTCCGGTTGCTTACCTTTTTCGCCATCTCTGGCGGATTTTCAATAGTCTCTTTAAAACAATTCACATATACGTAATCGTTTCCCAAACCTTGCATTTTCGTAAATTTCATTTCATTTCTCCTAAACTCTCTTATCCTGACATAACACTTAGTACCATCTGTGCCGTCTCTACCATATTTGTTCCACTGTCCATACTACATCTTTGCAAATAATGATGAGCCTCGTCCTCAGTCATGTTGTTACGGTTCATCAGTAATACTTTCGCTTCTCTCAGTAACGCCTGTTCTTTCTCGCTGCGGGCTTTCGGCTTCACATTCCTCTTCTTTCTCCGCCGTTCTATCGCCTGCAGCATCATATTCAGCGTGCTGAGCAAATCGTGCACCTTCAGCGGCATCGTAAGTCCTACCACGCCGTTTACAATCCCATCTCCCCATTTATCCGGAGATGCGATCACGAGCATCTCAAATGTATCCGGCAGATATTCCCGCAATTCCGTATACATCATATCCAGCATCTTATAACCGCAAATCACAATTCCTTCATCCAACGTCTCCGCACTTTGTATTGCCTGGGCTCCTGTCGTCCCGATTCCTGTAACTGCCAGACCATTTCGCACTAAGATATTACGAATATTCGTTGCTGTATCCTTTTTGGGAAACACAACAATAATTTTACTCATACTTACCTCCTTCGGCTCAACGGGTTATTCATTACAGAAAGACTCAAATCTTGTGCAAATATTTTTCCAGTTCCCAGCCTGTCACATACTCTCGAAACTGCTGGTATTCATTTTTCTTTGCCATCACATATTTGGCTGATAGATCTTCTCCCAAAACATTTTGAACAAATGTATCCTCTTCAAAAGCTCTGACTGCTTCCAGGAGACTTCCCGGAAGTAACTCATTATATTTTTCCATGTGTTCCGGCGGAAGGATCTTCTTTTCAATTCCTTCTAATCCAGCCGCGAGACACACTGCAAATGCGAGATATGGATTGGCAGATGGATCTGGACTTCGCAACTCAACTCTCGTTTTCTCCCCGCGTTCTGCCGGAATCCGAAATACCGGTTTTCTTCTTGTCACGAGTCTTTTATAAGAATTTACAATCGGATTGGTGATCAGTGTAATCGCCTGAATATGTTTCATAATTCCTCCGATGAAATAACTTGCTTCCTGACTCAGTCCATTCTCACCGTTCTCATCGGCGAACAGATTCACTCCGTCTTTTGTCAGAGACATATTCAGATGCATACCCGAACCATTTTCTCCTGATTTTGGTTTCGGCATAAATGTTGCATGCAGTCCGTGCCGTTTTGCAATCGTCTTTACCACAAGTTTAAATGTCATCATCTTATCGGCGGCAGCCAATGTCTCATCATATCGGAAATCAATCTCATGTTGTGCCGCAGCCGCTTCATGATGAGAAGTCTCGATCTCAAATCCCATATCCTCCAATGTCAGGACCATATCACGTCTTGCATTCTCCCCGAAATCCAGAGGTCCCAAATCAAAATATCCTGCATTTTCATGGGATACGGTTGTCGGGAGTCCATGATCATCTGTATGGAACAAAAAGAACTCACACTTCGGGCTTACTTGTAGTTGATATCCCATAGATTTTGCTTTCTCAACCGTCTTTTTTAGAATATGCCGCGGATCATTCTCAAAAGGGGTTCCGTCCTGACGATACACATCACAAATGAGTCTCGCAACCTTTCCCTGCTGTGGTCTCCACGGAAAAATCTCAAATGTATTCAAATCCGGATACAGATACATATCCGAGTCCTCATCCTTTGCAAATCCCTCGATGGAAGAACCGTCAAACACACATCGGTTATCCAGCGCTTTTTCCAGCTGGTTTGTCGTGATTGCTATATTTTTCATCATTCCATATATATCTGTAAATTGAAGCCGGATAAAGCCGACATCCTCTTCTTCTACAAGTCTGTATATGTCTCTTCTTGTATAGTTTCTCACTGATATCCCTCCAAATCATGAAATAAAAATGGACGTTCTCACTCCACGGAAAACGCCCTTGTTTCTTATAATTATATCTACCTGCTTTACGTTTGTCAATTACTTCTAAAATGATTTTATCAGTCTTAATTTCTCATTTATTTTTTATCTGTCTTCCGGTCACATCCAAATGATAATTTTCTTTATAAATCAGTTCTGACACCGGAACCAATTCATATCCTTGTTCTCGAAGCCCCAAAATCACAGATTCCAAAGCATCTTTTGTATATTTTGCTCCACTATGCAGCAAAATAATCGCCCCGCCTTTTAATTCTTTATTTTCTAAAATAGTTTTTACAATGCTCTCCTTCCCATAATCCTTCCAATCCTGAGAATCAATCGACCACTGTATCACTTCGTATCCACAAGCTTTTGCTGTCTTGATCACTTGATCATCATAATCTCCATAAGGAACTCGAAACAGTTTCATCTCCATCCCAGTCAAGGCTTTTACTTTTTCGTGTACAGATACAATCTCTTCTTTGCAAGCTTCCTTTGAGAGCTGGCTCATCGATTTGTGATTCTCACTATGATTTCCGATATCGTGCCCTGCAAGCTGAATCTGTTTTACATCTTCCGGATATTTCCCTACCCAGTTTCCTGTAAGAAAAAACGTTGCCTTCACATCATATTTATCCAGCACATCCAAAATCTGCTTCATATATTCATTTCCCCATGTTGCATCAAAGGAAAGCGCCACCCGCTTTGCTTCTGTCTCTACAGAATAAATCGGCAATTCTCTGCCGTTGACTGTGTTGCTTACAGATATTTCTCTCACCGCACCCACACACGTTCCTAGAATAAACAAGCAAACCAATACAGACATCAGATTTTTTCTCTTCATCCAAACACCCACTCTCTCTTTTTATTAATATATGCACAAACTTTTCAGACATAACATCTATGCAAATTGCACAAAATAGGAAAGATTACTATTTTTATCTAGACATTTACCAAAAATTCTGCTAGAATAAATTTTGTCAAAAAGATTATGATAGTAACTGATCTATCATGTTATTTATAAGGAGGTATTACTATGAAGAAATATATTTGTGAACCATGTGGCTATGAATACGATCCAGAAGTTGGTGATCCAGATAACGGAATCGCTCCTGGAACAGCTTTTGAAGATATCCCGGAAGATTGGGTATGTCCAATCTGCGGAATGGGTAAAGAAGTATTTGTAGAAGCTTAATCTTTCATAAAAATAGAATGTGCAACATCCGCACATTCTATTTTTTATTATTTACGCTCAAACAAAATCTCCATTCTTGTTCCTTCTCCAACTTTACTGTTCACTGTAATCTCTGCATTGTGCAAAATCGCACCGTGCTTCACAATCGAAAGTCCAAGCCCAGTTCCTCCGGTCTCTTTTGAATGACTTTTATCCACACGGTAAAAGCGCTCGAAAATACGTTCTTTCTGGTCTTCCGGTATTCCAATCCCGGTATCCTGAACAATCACTTTCGGTCCTTTGAGTGTATTGCCCGCCCAGATTTTCACTTCACCGCCTGACACATTATACTTGATCGCATTTTCACAGACGTTGTAGATCATCTCATCCAAAATTCTTTTTACACCATGATAAATCACCGTTTCTCCAATCACTTCCAGATGAACTTTCTTCTTCTCTGCCTGCGGTGCCAATCTGCTGCAAATTTCCCGCGCTAATCCGAATAAATCCACATCCTCCTGTTCGATTTCCACATTCCCCTCATCCAACTTAGACAACTTAATAATATCTTCAATCAAGGTAATCAGACGACTTGCCTCATTATATATCCGCTCAGAAAATCCAATCATGTCATCCGGTTTCACAAGTCCGCTCTTCATAATCTCAGCATATCCAGAAATAGAAGTAAGCGGTGTCTTCAATTCATGAGAAACATTTGCAGAAAATTCCTTTCGCATGTTTGCCACAGCCTCTTTTTCTTTGTTCTGTTTGTCAATACTTAGCAACAATGGTTTCAATTCTTCATATACATTGTTCTCAAGCGGTTCTTCCAAATTCAGATTATTAATTGGGCGTATCAATCTCGACGTCTGCCATTTTGCAAGAAAATAGGCAAAGCAAAACATTCCAACCGCAATTACCGCCATATAAGGCAGCATATCCATAATTGCCGGCTGCACATTATCTACTGTTTTTGCAACTCGCAGGATATTTCCATCATTCAAGGTCAGTGCGTAGTAATATGTCTGCTCTCCTAAGGTGTTCGACCTTCTCAAATCTTCCCCCCAACCATTTGCAAATGCATCCTTGACTTCTTTTCTCTCTTTGTGATTTTCAAATGTGAAATCATCTTCTTTTGAATCATATAAAACAGTGCCATTCTCATCAATCACTGTCAGCCTCGTCTTCACCTGTGCCGCATCCATATCTTCCAGATACTTTGTCCCGGATATGTTGATTGCCGTCTGAATATATACTGCCTCCTGCTTTAGCTCTTCTTTCATATTATTCAAAGACTGGAAATACGTAGCCGCAATCAAAAGCGAAAAGGTTATAAGAAGTGTAATGCAAAGTACTAAAAGCATACTTTTTTGTATTTTAGCTCTCATTGATCTCACCTAATCTGTAGCCGACTCCCCGCACAGTCTGAATCATATCACCGGCGCTTCCAAGTTTCTGTCTGAGTGTTCGCACATGAACATCCACTGTACGTGTCTCTCCGTCAAAATCATATCCCCATACTTCCTCTAATAAACGGTCTCTCGTCAACACAATATTCTGGTTCTGCACAAGGCGACCGAGCAGTTCAAATTCTTTCAACGTAAGAGTCACCTGTTTTCCATCCACAAACACTACATGCTTTTTCAAATCCATGGAAAGGCTGCCGACAGAATACTGTCCCTCTTCCTTCTCTTTTTTTGTTCTTCGAAGCACTGCCTTGATTCGTGATACCAACTCCATCATTCCAAACGGTTTTGTCACATAGTCATCCGCTCCACCATCAAGACCTACTACTTTGTCATACTCCGCCCCTTTTGCTGTCACCATAATGACCGGTATTTCCTTTGTCTTTGCCGAATTCTTAAGTTTCTTTAACAATGATAGTCCATCTTCACCCGGAAGCATGATATCAAGCAAAATAAGCTCTGGCGTCTCAAACGCCAAAGCTTCCATAAAGGATTTTCCATCTTCAAACCCACGGGCTTCCATCCCCGTCGTGTTCAATGTGTATACTACCAGTTCCCGAATATTCCCATCGTCTTCTACACAATATATCATCCCTTGATTCTCCTTTATCTTTTCCTATACAGCTGCCATTCCTTTGTGTACACCTGTGATAGAAAATTCTACCCATTCCGCAATATTTGTCGCATGGTCTCCGATACGCTCCAAATATTTTGTGATCATAATCAGATCGATTGCTTTTTCTCCCTGATTTCCATGATCCTCAGCAATTAATTTTACCAGTTTTTGCTTTGTCTGGTCAAATAATTTATCTACCTCATCATCTGCAAGCATTACTTTTCTCGCAAGTTCCAAATCTTTATTCACATATGCAAGGACACTGTCATTCACCATCTTACTTGTAGCTTCCGCCATCTTTCCAATAACAGGGATCTCCCTTGCCTCAGACATGCCTGCTGCGATAATAATATCTGCAATATCAGAAGTCTGATCCCCGATACGCTCCATATCCGTGATCATCTTTAAGGCTGCGGAAATCTGACGCAGGTCACGAGCTACGGGCTGCTGCTGCAACAAAAGTTTCAGACATAATCTTTCAATGTCTTTTTCTATCTGATCGATTTCTTCATCTTCTTTCATTACAAGTCTCGCAAGCTCTAAGTCTCCTTTTTGAATTGCTTTTGCCACATTTGCAATCGCTTTTTCACAGAGACTTCCCATATTAATCAACTGGGTACTTAAATTTTCTAACTGCATGTCAAACTTATTTCTCATACTATCCGAACCTCCCTGTAATATAATCTTCTGTCCGCTTATCCGACGGAATTGAGAACAATTTCTCTGTCTCATTGTATTCAACCACTTCTCCCAAAAGGAAAAAGGCAGTATTATCAGACACACGAACAGCCTGCTGCATATTATGTGTAACCATAACAATAGTATAATCTTTTTTCAATTCCATCGCAAGATCTTCTATCTTCGAGGTAGAAATCGGGTCAAGAGCTGACGTAGGTTCGTCCATCAAAAGCACTTCCGGTTGTACCGCCAGCGCACGCGCAATACACAATCTCTGCTGCTGTCCACCAGACATACCAAGAGCGCTTTTTTTCAATCTGTCCTTTGTCTCCTCCCAAATTGCCGCATCTCGCAATGATTTTTCTACAATATCATCCAGTTTTGCCTTGGAGCGAATTCCATGTGTTCTCGGCCCAAATGCAATGTTGTCATAAATACTCATCGGAAACGGATTTGGTTTCTGAAATACCATTCCAACACGTTTTCTCAAAAGATTTACATCCATACTTTTATAAATATTTTGATTATCCAGTAAGATTTCCCCTTCAATCTTACATCCTTCCACAAGGTCGTTCATACGGTTCAACGATTTTAAGAGTGTTGATTTACCACATCCGCTCGGTCCGATAAACGCCGTAATTTTATTTGCCTCTATATCTAAATTCACGTTTTTCAGCGCTTTAAAGTCACTGTAATAAAGATCCAGATTTTTGATACTAATTTTCGCCATTTCCGTTTCCTTTCGTTATCTTTTTCGCTATAAATCCTGACAGCCAGTTAATTCCGATCACAAGTACAAGCAGTACTACTGCTGTTGCATACGCCTGATCCATATGAAGCCCTTCTCTTGACATACTGTACATATGAACCGCCAGCGTTCTTCCTGATCCCATCACTCCAGTCGGAATTTCCGCAACAGTTCCGGCTGTATAAATAAGTGCTGCCGTCTCACCGACAATTCTTCCAATTGCAAGAATGACTCCTGCCAAAATTCCAGGCACCGCCGATGGAAGCACAATTCGAAACACTGTTCGAAGTTTACCCGCTCCAAGTCCAAAACTTCCTTCCCGATAACTGTCGGGAACTGCTTTTAACGCCTCTTCTGTAGTACGCATGATGAGCGGAAGAATCATAATCGCCAATGTAAACGCTCCCGCCAGCAAGGAATATCCCCATTTTAAAGTTGTCACAAAAAACAACATTCCAAAAAGCCCATATACAATCGATGGAATTCCAGACAATGTTTCTGTCGTAATTCGGATAATATCTACAAACTTATTTCCACGTTTTGCATACTCTACAAGAAAAATTGCTGAGAAAATCCCAAATGGAACTGCAATAATCAAAGATAACAAAGTCATAACAATTGTGTTAATCAATGCCGGAAACAAAGAACCATTTTCACTTGTATATTTCAGTGCAAACAACTCTGGTTTGATATGCGGAATTCCATTAATCAAAATATATGCAATTAAAAATAATAATACTGCAAATGTGATAATTGCAGAGAGTATAACCAAGAGCATCAGCACAAATGATCCCGGTGTTCTCTTGTAAGAACGCAGTTTTTCTCCCATCTTTTTACTCACGGTGTTTCCTCCTATTTAACAATGATACAGAGAGATTGATAATCAGAATGAACACAAACAGCACAACCGCTGTAGCAATCAACGCCTCTCTATGTAATCCAGTCGCATACCCCATTTCCATAACGATATTTGCCGTCATAGTACGCACACCCTTCATAATACTGATTGGCATTCTCGCTTGATTTCCGGCTACCATGATAACTGCCATCGTCTCTCCAATCGCACGTCCGATTCCAAGTACAATTCCAGCTACTACACCTGACTTTGCCGCCGGAAGCACAACTGCAAAAATGCTTCTCTCATGTGTTGCTCCAAGTGCAAGTGCTCCCTCATAATACTGGTTCGGAACACTTCTGATTGCAGACTCTGTCACGCCGATAATTGTCGGTAAAATCATCATTCCAAGCAAAATGGAAGCTGTCAGCATACTATTTCCATCACCTGATGCTTTTACAATTCCCGCACGCTTCAATGTTATACCAAGCTCTCGAATCATCGGAACCATCACAACCAGTCCAAAGAATCCATATACTACAGATGGAATTCCCGCTAAAAGCTCTGTCGCACCTTTTAATACCGGATAAATTTTCTTCGGGCAATATTTCGCCATGAATATCGATGTCAAAATTCCAATCGGCACTCCAAAAAGAATCGCTCCAGCAGTCACATAAATACTCCCCACAATCATCGGGAAGATTCCATAGATATCATTGGAAGGTCTCCAACGCTCACCACTTAAAAATTGTAAAAATCCGATTTCTTTCATCGCAGGAATCCCATTTGCAAATAAAAATACACAAATGAGAGCTACCGCCAGCACCGAAGCACAGGCGGCAATGAAGAACACTCCCTGCATGAATTTCTCGTTCCATGCTTTTTTCATCGTCTTTCGTTTCCTCTACTTATTTTATAATTTCATCCCATGAAAGTGCATCACCAACATAGATTGATTTTACCTGATCACTTGTAATGTCATCCAATGTGTTTGCTTTGTTGACAATCACTGCGATACCATCTGTTGCGATTACAGTTGCTTTCAAGCCTTTTGCAAGCTCTTCCTCTTTCACTTCTCTGGATGCCATTCCGATGTCGCAGATACCGTCTGCTACAGATGTCATACCTGTTGTAGAATCACTTTCCTGAATTTCAATCTCTGCTGATGGATTTACTTTTAAATATGCTTCTTTTAATTTTTCCATAACCGGCGTGATAGAAGATGAACCTGCGATGGATACTTTACCTGCCGATTTGCTTCCTGCATATGCCTGAACGTTATCCAAAGCAATATATCCGCTTTCTGACACAACTGCCTGACCTTCCGTGCTCAAGATAAAATTGATAAAGTCCTGAGCCACCTCGCTTACATCACCTTTTGTTGCGATATTAAACGGTCTTGCCACTTTGTATTCGCCAGATTTGATGTTTTCTTCTGTCGGCTCTGCCCCATCTACTTTCAATGCTTTTACAGTGTCATTTAAAGAACCAAGTGAAACATATCCGATTGCATACTCATTGTCCGCCACTGTTGATAACATAACGGATGTACTATTTGTAATGTTAGCCTCCTCTGTTGTGTTATCTACTTTTTCTCCTGAAGCGTCTTTTTCTTCAATTCCGAACAACTCGATAAAAGCACCTCTTGTTCCCGAACCATCTTCTCTCGAAACAACCGAGATATCATTTGCCGCATCAAATTCTGTCTCTGCTTTTCCATCTGTTTTATCTGAATCACCTGAGTTTCCACATCCAACTGCCATTGAGGCTACCATTGCTACTGTTGCTGTTAACGCTAAAAACTTTTTCATTTTCATTTTTACATTTCTCCTTTTTCAGTAAAAGATTTTTTATTCCTTAACTTCTTCACAGGTCATATCATATCGAACCTCTGTTAAATCTAAAACGCAAGTAATGTTAAATCTATGTAAAATAATTTTACAAAAACAGGTTGGAAAATCAAACGATTTTCCAACCTATCAAACATTTTACCATATATGCATTACATGCTGCATTCCAAGACTTACGATTGTAATTCCAAGCCAGCATGACATTCCAAGAAGAATCGGGCATCCCCCGCTTTTTATTAACTTTACAACGTCTGTATTGAATCCAATTGCCCCCATCGCCATAACAATAAAGAATTTAGACAAATCTTTAAGCGGCACAAATACTTCTGCCGGTACTCCCACTGCTGTAGCGATTGTCGTAATCACACTCGCTCCGATAAAGAATAAAATAAAGAACGGAAATACCTGTTTCAGGGACACTTTATCTCCTTCTTTCTCCTCTGCTTTTCTCGCCCTTATAAATGCAAGTACAAGTGTAATCGGAATAATTGCTAAAGTTCTCGTCAGCTTTACAGTCACTGCCTTATCAAGTGTCTGGCTTCCCAAATTATAAAGGCTGTCCCATGTAGATGCTGCTGCTGTAACAGAAGATGTATCATTTACCGCCGTTCCCGCAAATACACCGAACGCTTCTCCGGATGTGGTAGAAAAACCAAGTGCACCTCCAAGTGCTGGGAAAATTAATGCCGCCAAGATATTAAAGAGAAAGATAACGGAAATCGCCTGCGCCACTTCTTCTTCATCTGCATCAATGACAGGTGCCGTGGCTGCAATCGCAGAACCTCCACAGATGGAAGAGCCAACTCCAACCAATGTTGAAATCTTCGCTGGTATGCGAAGTACACGGTGAAGTACATATGCAATCACCAATGATACCGTAATCGTACAGAGTATGATCGGCAAAGACTGTTTTCCGGTCTCCATCACAACTTTTAGATTCATTCCAAATCCTAATAACACAACTGCATATTGTAAAATCTTTTTCGATGTATACTTAATTCCTGATGCAAAGGACTCTTTCTTTTTTACAAGCGGAGCAAAAATCATTCCTCCAAGAATCGCAAATACAGGACCTCCTATAATCGGAAATTGTTTTCCAAGCAGACTTGCCGGTACTGCCAATGCCAGACACAACAAAAGTCCTTTCCAGTTTTTAGATATAAAATTCATAGTAACCTCCCTCTACATTTCCGCACAGTTTCATTTTACAGCTACACTATACAGGATTATTATCATTTTGTAAAATTATATATATTGATATAATCATAAATATTTGTTATGATTATAAAAATTATTACCATATTAAAAGGAGAAACTATGCTTGATTTTCGAATGGAAACATTTTTAAAGGTCTGTGAATATATGAATTTTACACATGCCGCTCATGATTTGAATCTGACTCAGCCTGCTGTTTCACAACACATCAAATATCTGGAAAAAGAATATGATGCACCATTGTTTTTGCGTGATAAGAAAAAACTAACACTGACTCCTGCGGGTGAAATTCTTCGCTCTGCTTTAGAGACGATGCGAAATGATGAGAACACTATGAAGATACGCATGAAAGAAAGTCTCTGTGGAAAAAAGATCCTGACTTTTGGTGTCACAATGACAATTGGCGAATATGCCATAGTCCCTTCCCTTTCTGCATTCATCAAAAAGCACCCCGACACCGATATTCACGTTCGTTACGCCAATACGCAAACACTACTCTCTTTTTTATACGAGGGAAGCATTGATTTCGCCATAGTGGAAGGGTATTTTAAATCCGATAATTACGAGACCCGTATTTTTAAGACAGAAGAATATATTGCTGTGGCTTCCAAAAACCATGTGTTTCAAAAACCTGTTCACTGTCTGAAAGACTTAACCTCTGAACGTCTTTTGATTCGGGAGCACGGCTCCGGCACAAGAGCAATCCTGACGAAAACACTTGCTCTCAAAAATATGTCGATTCAGAATTTCCCTCATATTGTGGAAATTGAAAACATCCACGCTATCGTCAGCCTGCTTTGTCAGGACTGTGGCATCTCATTCCTGTACAAATCAGCTGTTGAACAGGAAATAAACGATGGTCGCCTGAGACAAATTCCACTCTCTGACTTTATGGTCATGCATGATTTTACATTTCTTTGGAATAAAGACAGTGTCTTTTCACAGGAATATGAAGTAATCTTTAATGAATTACAATCTTCTATCCTTCCATGACACCAAAAAAGGAGTGCCATTTGGCACCCCTATCCTCTATAATCCAAATTGAATATTATTTTCATCAAATTCTTCCTGTCTTTCCTCTTCTCGTCCATTCTTCTGCTGCATGAGACATTCTAAAATTGCTTCGTTCAAAGACAACATCTTTTCATCCAACGCAGATACCATCTCCGCACATTCTCTTAAATCTCTGCTGATATAAGCCGGCGCTTTTCCCTCAAACTTATAGTAAATCTTATGTTCTAAACTAGCCCAAAAATCCATCGCAATCGTACGTATCTGAATCTCAACTTTTGTATTCACAACGCTATCTGACAGGAAAATGGGAACTGCCACAAGCATATGATAACTTTTATATCCACTTTCTTTTGGATTCTTAATGTAATCCTTGATGGAAAGCACTTTCAAATCGCTTTGATTCCCAATCATCTCCGCAAGTCTGTAAATATCGGAAGTAAACGAACAAATCAATCTCACTCCTGCAATATCGTTCACATATTTTACCATATTCTCAATCGTTGCCTCGTATCCGTATCTCTTTAATTTTTTGACAATGCTCTCTGCCGTCTTAATTCTCGTTTTAATATGTTCTATTGGATTATACTGATGCACATGCTGAAATTCATCATTCAAAATCTCTAATTTTGTGCCCACTTCTTTCAATGCTGAATTGTACAAAAACATAACTGTTTTCCAACTATCAACATCTTCATAACTTTTAATTGCATCTAACATCAAGTTCTTCTCCCCTATCTTACTCGAAGAGTAATTATTACTACAATAGTATACCATAATCCAAAGAGACTGTCATAAACTTCATGCTTTTTTTAGAAAGTTTCTCTTCATCAGCCTTTATAATTCTAGTTTCATATCGCCATACTGAATCCATTTTTTCTTTCTCATAAATTCTGAAATGAGCAGTGTCACAACAGCTGGAAGGGCAATTTGTATCACTATAATTTTCACAAGCACAACCATCGGCGGCTCCACTGCCGTCATCGTCTGCCATGTCATAATCTGTCCGACAAGTCCTGCTGTTCCCATTCCAGAACCTGTTGCATTGCTTGTCATGTGCAGAATCATCGTTCCGACAGGTCCTAAGATAGCACTTGATAAAATTGCAGGAACCCAGATAATTGGCTTTCTCACAATATTTGGCACCTGAAGCATCGATGTTCCGATTCCTTGTGCTAATAGTCCCCCGATTTTATTTTCTCGATAGCTTGCAACTGCAAATCCAACCATATTACAGCAGCATCCAATTGTTGCAGCTCCTGCCGCAAGACCGGAAAGATTCAAAATAATCCCAAGTGCCGCGGAACTAATCGGAAGTGTCAGAATCATTCCCATCAAAACCGAGACAATAATTCCCATCAAAAACGGCTGCTGCTCTGTTCCCCAATTAATCAATGCTCCAAGCGCTGTCATAAATTCAGAAATCGGAGGTCCAACTAAAAGACCTACCGCCGATCCGGCTGTAATCGTTACAATCGGAGTAACCAAAATATCCACCTTTGTTTTTCCTGAGACAAGATGTCCGAATTCAATCCCTACATAAGCTGCAAGAAATGCTCCCAACGGTTCTCCCGGTCCTGAAAATACCATGGCACCATCTACAAGAACACTTCCCGCGAGCAGTTTTGCCGCAAATGCGCCCACCATTCCGGCAGTCGCTACTGACAGCACAACAAGCGGACTTTCCTTAAAGCGATAGGCAACACCTACACCAATTCCTGCCCCCGTAAACGCAGCTGCCATCTTTCCAAGTACAAAAATCATATCCCCGACATTCCCGCCAATCAAACTTCCAATCTGCTGAATAATCGTGCCGACGATCAATGTTGCAAAAAGTCCTTGTGCCATTCCTGTTAATCCATCAATAAAAATACGATCTAATAATTTCTTTAATTTTTCCATTCTACGCTCCCATTACATTTTATTTTACATGTGTCTTGTCACTAGCAAAGTCTACCATATCTACCTATAAAAAGTCAAGCATGTCTATATTGAAAATCAATTGCAAAGTATTGTATAATGATGCATACGAACAAATATAGAAAGGATGACAACCATGTTTCGTTTATGGGGAAAAATATTTAAAGATAATCGAATGTTAAAAGATACTGTCATCTGTGATGATACAGACGATACAAGAACGCACAAGATTTTTCATGCGCTGGATGAGATTTGTTACCAGTTTGATTTAAGTAAACCGATTTGGCTGGATTCTACGATTGCCGAATTCAAAAAACATGACAAAGCACGCTTTTATCAGGACAATTTCGTAGATTCCATTGATTTTGACTATCTGGAAATTCATATCATTGAAGAGTAACAAATGAGGGATGTGAGCTTCTCAAAAGCCACATCCCCAATTATCATTTTTCAAATTGCTATTCATTTCGAATTGCTGCAAGCGGGCTTAATTTCATTGCGCGCCGTGCCGGGAAGTATCCTGCCGCCATTCCCACAAGAATCGCAAATGCAAGTGAAATCAGCACAAGCCAAGGTGGAATGTAAGAAATTCCATCTGTCATCCCCATCTCAGTTCCCATGCTTCCAACCACTTTATTGACCACGAATGACATCATAAGACTTAAAATATTTCCGATCACGCCCCCGATCAGTCCGATAAATCCGGCTTCCAGCAGAAACATCTGCCGAATATTTTTCAGACTGCAGCCTAACACTTTAATAACACCGATTTCTTTCGTTCTTTCATAAATCGACATCATCATCGTGTTTGCAATACCAATCGCAGCAACAAGAAGGGATACCGCACCGATTCCGCCGAGAACCGCCTGTATCATTGCAAACTGTTTCTGCATACTTTCCAGATACTCTGCATTGCTGTATGTCTGAAATCCCAGTGTCCTAATTTCATTGGAAACAGATTCTACATTGTCAAGATTATCCACTTTTACCTGTGCTGAACTATACGTAAAATAACTGTAAGGTTTCCCGCTGCTCGTGGACGGTTGCCCCGGAATCACTCTTCCCCGAAATTCTTTTTTCAAAATGGTTTTCAGTGTCTCGATATCACAATAAGTTGAGTAAGAATATGCATTGTATTCATCAACGGTTCCTTCCACGACACCGGACGCTTTTACAACATATTTTTTTGCTGTCTTTGGTGTCTTCGTTGCTGTCTCTCCTCCATTTTCCACATTACCAAAACCACTTCCCGACTGGCTCTGGTAATAGGCATCTGTATCCAAGATCAAAAACAGAGAATCCTTGGCGAAATCAATATCCGGAAGTTCTCCGGTATCCCAATAACCACTGCCTCCTGATTTATTGCTGAAATTCGTGATTACCATGTTTCCCATCACCAGATCTAATGAGCTTCCATTTTCAGCCGGTAAATTTCCCCCCTCTTTCAATGGAATGTTCATTTTTTCCAATGCCTCATGGGACATTCCCTGCAACGTCAAAAATCCTTCATAATTGCCCTTTAACGCAATTGCCGATACTTCTAAAACAGGACTTACAAATTCTACATTTTCTAACTTTTTCAATTTTTCAATCACATCATCTGTGATATATTCTTTCGATTCCTCTCCGGAATCTACCATCATGCCACCCTGCCCGCCTTTTCCTGTCACCTGAATGGTCGTCAAACCACCAGATTTTTCTATTTCTTTATAGGTAGACTGCTGAAGACCAAGTCCGAGAGAAATCATAACAACAATGGAAGCTGTCCCAATCACAACCCCTAGAACGGTTAAAAAGGTTCGAAGCTTTCTGCGTTTCAGATTTCCACTACTCATTCTCAGTAAGTCTATTAAGCTCATCCTCTAAAATCTCCTCCTCTTCTGCTCTTCTCTTTTTCTCTTTTTTCTTCTTCACAATTACAACTACAACAATCACTCCGATGATAATTACTCCGACAATCACCGGAATAATCGGAAACGCTTTTTCTTGCTCAACCATTTCACTTTCATTCATCATCATGTCATCTGTCATCGGTGCTGTCACTAAAAGTGTCAGTTCTTTTTCAGTTGTAAATACTGCTCCCGACTCATCTTCATAAGTAACAACCATCTTAACTTTACCATCACCTGTTGTCTCTGACTCTCCGGTTATCATACCATCAATTGAAGCTGTCGCTCCGGATTCTACATTTCCGACAAAAATCTCTTTGGATTTGATTCCTTCACCCTCAAATTTTGCTTTTACGTTATACAATTTAATTCTTCCCATGTTATACAGGCTGCACATGACATTAACTTCGCTTCCAACTTCCACAGTCTCTCCACTCAGCTCAAATTCACTGAATTCAAATCTTGCATCCTGCTTAACCGGAACTGAGATACTTGATGTACTTTCAAATTGTGTTCCGCTTCCATCTTCATACTTCATAGACATCTCGACACTATATGGTTTCTGTACCAGATCTGATTTTGCATTCATATCAATCGAAATATCTTTTGTCCCATTTGCTCCGATGCCATCCAGATATACAGTGCTAGAACCGGACGCCGGAAGGAACGCCGGAGATGCAGTGTTTGCATCCTGTCCTTCTGTCGGTGCGTTAAAGTCAAACAGCATATTTTTTACCGCTGTTGTCTTGGATGTATTTTTCAAATGTACAATCAGTTTAAAATTACTTCCCGCCTTTACTTCTGCCGGATCTGTTGAAAATCCTGTGACAATTACTCTCGGAACAGATGTCGATGTTGTTGCTGATCCGCCGCCTGCACTATCTCCTCCAGTATACATCATCGGTTCACTGTTGTAGACACCTGTATCCCCCGAAGGCTGCTGCGGTTGTGAATCTGTCTGTGGTTTTTCTTCTGGTTTTTCCTGTGGCTTCTCTTCCGGCTTAGCTGTCATTTTTACAAATACACTCTGCTCAAATGCATTTTCCAATCCATCGTAAATGACATTGAATTTTACATTATAATATTTTGATGCCACATCTTCCCTTGCTTTCACATCATATGTGATCTCATAAGATTTTCCTGCTTCGATCTTATCCACTTTCTGTTCATAGGATACATTTTCAATTTCAAACGGCCACTTCTCAATATTTGCCCTCACCTGCGGAGCTACCACTACATTTTCAATTGCTGCATCTGTGCCGTTTGTAATCGTAAGCTTTAACTCTTTTTCTTGTCCATACTGATAAGCCGGTGTCGCAGTTCCACTCGCCTTTACGGTCACTTTTCCTGCTGCGTGCAGTGGCATCACCATCCCTGCCACCAGAATCATACTCATGGCAACCATCATTATTTTCTTAATCTTTCTCATCTTCTTTCTCCTCTCCCTTTGTACGGTTGTCTTCTATCTTTACAATCTCTCCATCAATAATATGGAAAATTCGATCGGCATACGAAGCCAGATGATTGTCATGTGTAACCATAACAAGCGTCTTTTTCTGCTCCCTTACCACCTTCTGCATCAGTTCCATCACCTCTTTGGATGTATGCGAATCCAGATTTCCTGTCGGCTCATCCGCAAATATAATCTTTGGATCAACAACTAGTGCCCTTGCAACTCCGACTCGCTGCTGCTGCCCTCCCGACATCTGATTCGGCAAATGCTTTTTATGCTTTTTTAAATTGACCAGATCCAGCATCTTATCTGCTTTTTTTAGTCGGCTTTCTTTTTTCTCTCCGCGAAAGCTCAAGGGCAATGCCACATTTTCCACCGCATTCATCGTCCCGATCAGATGAAAAGACTGAAAAATAAATCCAACATGATCACGTCTAAAGCTGACAAGCTGATCTTCCTTCAGCTTCTCCATGTGCTCGCCGTTGATGATCACTTCTCCTTTTGTCGGTTTTTCCAATCCGGCAAGCATATTTAACAACGTTGATTTCCCCGATCCCGAAGTCCCTACAATCGCACAGAACTCTCCTTCGTTGATTGAAAAATTCACTCCATTCAAAGCATGCACAACACTGTCCCCGACACGATAGAGCTTAAACAAATTCTTCACTTCTATAATTTTCCCCACAGATACTCTCCTTCCTGTTTTTTTCTTAATTTTACTATACCAAAGGATTTTCTGAATATTATATAGGAAATCTTAAGTTTTCCTTAACCTATAAAATAAGTGCTTTTAAGCAAGAAAAAAGAGCCTCTAAAAGCTCTTTTCTCTTGACTTTATTTTTCTTCTCTTCGTTTCCAAACGTTCACACTTACCAACGAACTTCCTGCCGCTACAGCCAACAGCCACATCAATGGAGTAGCATCTACTGTTTTTGGTGAAGGCTGTGTTGGAGTCGTTTTCTCTTCCGATACCGGTTCCTTCTCTGATTGTGGTACCGCTGCCTGTATTTTTTCCAAGCCTTGTAATGCACTGTCAAGCTGTTTTGTCGCTGCATCAATCTCATCTTGAACTGCAAATTCATCTGCTAATACCGTCTTTGCGTTTTCCAGTTCTTTTTCTAATGTCGCATAACTGGCTTCTGTATACATATCTTTCTGAACAGCTTCCGCTTTGGCAATCAACGCCTCCAACGCTTCTGTTGAAACTTCATCCATCACACGTGCAACTGTGTAATTTGGCATTATATTCTCTGTCAATACAGATGGTACAAACATTTCTGTTGATCCACTTTCTTTGAACGCTTTTAATTCTGTCAAAATACTTTTTGCACTGTTAAATGCATCCTGTGCAATTACTTTTCCAATCTCTGTTGCTTTTTCCTGTGCAAGTTCCGGTGATTTTTCATATAACTTCTGCATATCCACATCAACTTGTTTTTGCTGTTCAATCAATTCTGCCTGATACGCATCCCAGTATTTTCGAATATTTGTCCCATACAATTCTCGATTGTCATCTGCCAGATCATTCAAGTCATTGAACACCCAAAACATAGAATCTTCTACAGATGTCAGCTCATCATTGTGGTATCCATCCCATGTCTCTGTCAGCATTGCTCCATAATACGGAAGATATAAAGAAAACTCTGCTCTTGACATCGCAAGCCATTCTACTCCTGACATTCCCTGATACATCCCGTCACGCATCTCCAAAATATGGCATTCTGCCTGATTCTTATTGCCGATTGCATAGATTGACTCATTTACATTGGAATCCATCTTTGTTCCTTCTCCTCTGTATGCCAGAAACTTCATGATATCCTGTGTAGAAAATTTTTTATCTGGCGTAAACAACAAATCATACGGACCATAAACTCCAGCCTCTGAAGGCTCAATACTTAAACCCTCTCCTTTTTCATGGTTCAAGTAATATGTCCCTTGCCACAAACGTGTCAGCTGACCTTTTCCCGGGTTTTCTGCACCATATGTCTGTGTGACATGAATCATTCCATCTTCCGTCTTTAAAAATCCATTTTCTTCCGCTAATGATACCAATCCTTCAGATGCAATCACATTTTCTGTATCTGTCACATCAACCGTTCCAAGAAGCATCATATTCGGAATTGCCGCAACCTGATCTTCCGGCAGCTTAATGGCTGCATATTGATGACCGGAAACAATTTCCATGTACCACGCTTCATTTGGATCACTGATCATAATCGTGTTACATTCCCCCGAACCGTATTTTTCCACAATCTCTCCTAACAATTCCACGCCGTCTCTTGCTGTTTTTGCCTGTCCAAGTAGAATCGATCCCATCGATAATTCACAGATACCGGTATCCACCAATGGATCTGCCGCTTTTGCCTTATCATTGTAATAGGTAGATACAGTGGCCGTCATAGCAACCTCATTTTCATTGATTCCAACCTCTGCATAAGGCTCTTCTCCTTCTCCAAACAGTGGTGAATCTTTTGCCAGTGTATATTGGTATGTGTGTTCTGGATATGGCATTGAAAATCCATATGCATCTTCAAAAATTGCTCCTGGTTCATGGTCTTCTGCTGGGTGCACCGTAAATATTTTTGTATGTCCCGCTCCGATATCCTCTGATCTTCCAATATAGGATGAGCCATTCTCTGAAACTTCTTTCCCTACATATACTCCCATACAGGCAAATGCCTGCATAGAACTCCCCATGGCCATTGTGCCTGCCAAAACCAGTGCTGCTATTTGTTTCTTCTTTATCATTTTCCCCATTCCCTTCATTTCCTTTTTGTATAACTATACATTTTACTCTTATATTATACATCTTATTTTTTATTTTTCAAGCACTTTTTTGTATTTTATACACTTTTAATGTTTTTTTATTCACATCATATTCTGTTTTATGCACTTTTTATGTGCTCAAACTTCTTTACTTTTCCTAAAAAGTATGTTATTTTGAAGAATTTCTGAATATCTGTACAGGTATATCCGGAGTCAAAGTATTATACGATTTTATGATTAAAGAAATACTGAATCCAGAGGCAGTGCCGAAACGAATTGGAGAACTACTGTCTTTACTGCTAAACCAGAAAGTAAAAGCACTAACCGTACTGCCAAATGATACTACCCGCATCGCTGATGAAACATCTCTTATTATCACCGATATCGTTGTAGAACTAGAAGACGGCAGTATCGCAAACATTGAAATACAAAAAATCGGGTATCAGTTCCCCGGTGAACGATGTGCCTGTTATTCCTCAGACTTGCTTCTACGGCAATATAAAAGAATAAAAGGAATGCAGAAAAGAAAATTTACATATAAAAGTATCAAAAACGTCTACACCATTGTCTTCTTTGAAAAAAGTCCAAAAACATTTCATAAATTTCCTCAAAATTATCTTCATTTTTTTGAACAAAAATCTAATACTGGATTGCAGATGGAATTGTTACAAAAATATATTTTTATTCCTCTTGACATCTTTAAAGAAAATCAGCAAAATAAAGATATCAAAAACAAATTAGATGCATGGCTTGTATTTTTAAGTATGGATAATCCCGAAATGATTGTAAAACTTATCGAAACATATCCTGAATTCAAGCCAATGTACGAACAGATCTACGATATCTGTAGAAATATTGAGGAGGTCATGGGGATGTTTTCTAAAGAATTACGAGAATTAGACAGAAATACTGTCTTATATATGATTGATGAAATGCAAGATGAGCTAGACCAAAAGAAAATACAATTGCAAGATACAGAATCCAAATTAAATGATGCACACACTCAACTAAACAGTACACAGGATGAACTGCAATCCGCACAGGATAAGCTGCACTCCACACAGGATGAACTACACTCCACACAGGATAAACTGTACTCCACACAGGATGAACTGCAAAAAGCTCTTTTAAAAATTGCAGAATTAGAGCATCAACATACTAAAAAAAGCAGGTAGCTCCTACCTGCTTTTCCACTCTTATCCCATCTGTTCCAATACTTCTTCTGCAATATTTCTTGCATGGTCTGAAATACGCTCCAGGCAAATAATCGTATCTAAGAATACAACTCCCGCCTCTGTATTGCACAGATTGTTTGTCAAACGTTTGATATGTTTTGAACGAAGTTTAATTTCCAGATCATCTGCCTTCGTCTCTTTCTCAATTACCTTTAACGCCTTGTCCCGACTGCTTTCCACAAAAGCTTCTAATGCATAGCGGTAGCTGTCTGCACAAACTTCTATCATCTCTTTGATTTCTTCTTTCCCTGTCTCAGAGAACGACAATTTCTTTTCTTTTAACGTCTCTGCAAATTCTGAGATATTTTCACAGTAATCACTGACACGTTCAATATCAGAAACAATTTGAAGTAGGTGTGCCACTTGCTGATGTTCTTTTTCTCCAATTTGAAGTCCCGTAATTTTGATCGCATAATCTGTGACTCCCGCAGTCAGTTTGTCCACTTTGGATTCATCTTCTTTCAATGTATGAATATCTTCTTCACTCAGTGTAAAAAGAACGCGTTTTGCCGCATCTAAAGTCTCATTCACAATCGCTCCCATGCGTGCCACTTCACTGACTGTAGCTTGAAGTGCAAGAGAAGGAGTCTGTAACATTCTATCATCCAGTGAAACAACACTGTCATCTCTTTCATCATCCTTCACACCACTGATTTTCTTAGCAAGTCTGATAATCAGATTGGATACTGGGAACAGCATTACGGTTGTTGCAATATTAAAAATTGTGTGTACTGTACTAATCTCTGTCTGTGTAATCTGACCGTGTCCCCAAACAGGATTGACCACTTTGAAAAACACAATTGCTACCACACTAAAAATAATCGTTCCAATGATATTAAACAATAAATGCATAAGTGCTGCTGTCTTAGCATTCTTTTTCGCACCCATACTTGACAACATTGCAGTTACACATGTACCAATGTTCTGTCCCATAATAATATAAATTGCCGCATTAAATGGAACCAACCCTGCTGCTGCAAGACTCTGCAAAATACCAACAGACGCTGATGAACTCTGGATAATCGCTGTAACAAGTGCTCCCGCTATAATTCCCAATAAAGGATTCTTTCCTAAAGTCACGAAAAGATTTACAAATCCTTCTGACTCTTTTAACGGATCAACTGCTCCTGACATTGTAGAAATACCGACAAACAAAAGACCAAATCCTACGATAATACTCGCAATATCCTTTGTGGATCTTCTTTTTCCGGTCAACATAATCACAACACCAATCATAATCGCAATCGGCGCCAGTGTTGTCGGGCTCAAAAATTTTGCCCATTCCACGCTGGAAACAAGCCATCCTGTTACCGTTGTCCCGATATTCGCACCCATGATAACACCCATTGCCTGTGTCAGGTTCATAATTCCTGCATTCACAAAACCTACAACCATGACAGTCGTCGCCGACGAACTTTGAATCACAGCAGTAATAAATGCTCCCAATAGTACTCCTAATAACTTATTTTTTGTCAATGCTTCAAGAAGCGATTTCATCTTATTCCCAGCTGCATTCTCTAAGCCTTGAGCCATAATCTGCATTCCATAGATAAACATCCCAAGCCCGCCGAGGAAAGGGATAATAATGCTAGTGTAATTCATAGGTTTCCTCCTTCAAATCCTCTCAATAAACTCACTATTTTTACCATAACATTATCTACGGAAGAAAACAACAAAATTTTACATTTTTTTGACATTCTTTTAACTATTTCTTCATTTTCGGGTCGAAAATGAGCGAAGCGAGGTAACCAAAAATAAGTGCCGCAGAAATTCCAACTGCACTTGCCGTAAATCCTCCCATAAATATACCGATAAATCCTTCTTTCCCGATTGCCTCTTTCACACCTTTAAATAGCAAATTGCCAAATCCAAGCAACGGAACACTCGCACCTGCCCCTGCAAATTTTAAAAACGGCTCATAAATGTTTAAGAATCCCAATACAGCACCGCCGCACACAAGCAGCACCATCACTCGTCCAGGCATCATTTTTGTCCGATCCAATAGAATCTGAATCAAGGCACAGATAAGCCCTCCTATCCAAAATGCATTTACATACTCCATATCCTTCTCCTTTTTAACAATGTTCCAACACAATCCCATGCGCGATTCCAGGAACGCTCTCTCCCTCATTAAAACTAACTGTTGACATCAAAGCCCCGGTTGGCACAAATAACACTCTCTTCCATTCTCCGCTTGCAAGTTTTGGAAGAATATACGCAGAAAGCGTAACCGCTGCACAGCCGCACCCACTTCCTCCTGCATGTGTGTCCTGTGTCTTCTGATCAAAAATCATCATCCCACAGTCTGCATGATTGTATTTGATATCTTTCCCCTGCTTTCTTATCAGATCAAAAAGAATGCTTTGTCCCACATATCCAAGGTCTCCTGTAATAATACGGTCATAGTCACTCTCCTGTCTTCCAAAATCCTGAAGGTTCTGTATAATCGTATCACAGGCTGCCGGTGCCATACATGCACCCATGTTCTGAGAATCCTTCAATCCAAAGTCTACAATCTTGCCGACTGTCACACCAGCTACCCTCACATGACTTTTCTGCCTTCCGATTAAAAATGCCCCACTCCCTGTCACTGTCCAGTGCGCTGACAACGGTCTTTGACTTGCATACCCAAGCGGAAAACGAAATTCTTTTTCTGCACTTCCAAAATGACTTGATGTCACAGCCAGCATATATTCGCCATACCCCGCTGCCACACTCATCGCCCCCAATGCAATTGCCTCTCCTGATGTTGAACAGGCTCCATAAAGTCCAAACATCGGAATCTGAAGTGCCTCCACTCCCATAGATGTCGCAATTCCCTGACGCAGTAAATCTCCTCCAAACAGATATCTGACTTTCTCCAACGCAATATTTGCTTTTCCAACTGCCAAAAGACATGCCTCTTTCTGCATCGTACTCTCTGCTGCCTCCCAAGTATCTTCTCCAAACAGATTTTCCATCTCCACCATATCAAATAATTTTCCCAAAGGACCTTCCCCTTCTTTCTTTCCCACAACAGAACCACTGCTGATAATATATGGTGCTTCCTGAAATGCTATGCTTTGGCTTCCTTTCGTCATCATAGTACAATCCCCACTTTCATTAAGAAATAGTAAATCAATCCAAGTACCCAGGAAGTCAGTATCCCATATAAGATAACAGGACCTGCTATCGTAAAAATCTTACATCCGATTCCAAATACCTGTCCTTCTTTCTTATACTCAATCGCTGGTGCTGCCACAGAATTGGCAAATCCCGTGATTGGGACAAGCGCTCCTGCACCACCCCATTTTGCAATACTTGGATAAATATTAAAGCCGGTCAGCAATACACTGATGAGCACCAGAACTAACGATGTCCATGAACCCGCTATTTCTTCTTTCATTCCTGTATTTTTACAGTAATTCAGAATCACCTGCCCAAGCAGACAGATAGTTCCTCCCGTCACAAACGCCTTCGCCATATTTGCATAGACATTGTGTACCGGTGTTTTTTCTTTCACATAGGCTGCATACGCCTGTTCACTCATTTTTTTCATTTTTTGTCCTTTCCTACCATCCTTTCAGGAAAAACAGCAATGCGCCAATTCCCTTCCCGATGGCCATGCTTAAAATGATATACGGCACTCCTCGCAACAATTTAACGCGCCGGATAAAAATAGGAAAAATATTTAAAATTTCTGCCAGTGCCATGGACCAGCACCCTACAAAAATTCCTGCACAAAGTCCAACTGGACCAATCAGAAACTGTACACCCGGAATACAGATTTGGTAGACATACATAATATTCCCTAATATTCCTCCAAGCGCAATCATTTCTTCGTATAAAATAACATTTGCACCTGTGTGTGTCCTGTCTGCAAAATCAGACACCACCCCCAGACCAATGATAAACGAAAATAGTCCTCCTGCCACCGCAATTCCAGAGCTAAGTCCGATGACTGCGAGAATGACTTGTCTTGCCCACATCCATCTCCTGCTCCTTTCTGGAATAATTCTCAATCAACGTTGTCTGGATATCATTCTCGTACAATCGCATTTCCACCTCCATCGGAGTCGGATCGACCGTAAATTTCTTCCCTCCGAAATGATTGAAAAATACTAAAATTCCGACAATGAGCCCCACACAATACGTCAATTCCAATACACTGAATCCTTCTTTGGGTTTTCCCATAAAAAACTCATAAATCTGTGAAAACAGTCGTGAGACATCCACATCGTTATTAAACGCCATAATGGAGAATCCAGCGCCGATAAATGTGACCGCCACAACCCCAACAATCTTTAGGAAATGTCCAATTGGATTTGTCACCTTCTGTTCCTCGTATGTGATGATAATATCCGGCACTCCCAAATTTTGAATATCCAGATTTGGATATTCTCTGTGAATACACTCGATAATCTTCAGTATTGATACCACATATCGGTGCTTTCCGGTATCTGGAATTTTTAACAGTAGAATCGTTTTAATTCTAGCAGCAATCTTTTCATTGGCACATTCCAAGGATAAAATATCCCCAAGTCTCACTTCTCTTTTTTTTACTTCTACATTCTGTTCACTCTTGATATAAACGGTATCCTTTGTCACTGCCATAATTTTTTTATCCCCATCTCAACATTTGAAATCAAAGTCCCTGTATTTGCCGTTCCATTTCCTTTTATTTCATAATAATAATAGAACAGTCCGATTCCAATCGCTGCAAGAACAATGCATGTCAAACAGATGCGAATTCTCCTTCTTGCCTTTTCCATTATTTTCACCTTCCCTTCATATGCACTTTATTATGTCATTTTTTCTCAAAACTATGCAAAAAACCGAGTTCGTACTTTTTCTATTACGAACTCGGTCAATTTAAACCTTCTGCCTCAAATTTTTCAAAATCTTTTTTTCCAATCTCGACACCTGAACCTGAGAAATTCCAAGTGTCTTTCCAACCTGCGACTGTGTCTGATTTGCAAAATAGCGCAAATAGATCAACTGGCGCTCTTCTTTTTCAAGCCCCTCCAAAAGTTGCATAAGTAACATCTGATTGAGCACCTTTTCTTCCTGTTCCCCGGTCTCCTCCAATTTATCCATCAGCTGAATTTCATTTCCATCTTTCTGGTAAATTGGTTTATGAAGTGATTCCACTTCACCGCTCGACTCCATCGCCATGACAAGCTCTTCTTTTTCTACTTCCATAGCTTCTGCTAATTCTTCCAAAGTTGGATCTCTTCCAAGCTTTTCCTGTAGCTTTTCTTTTGCAAAATATGCTTTATATGAAAGTTCTTTCAGCGATCTGCTCACCTTGATCATTCCGTCATCCCGCAAAAAGCGCTTAATCTCCCCAGATATCATTGGCACCGCATAGGTTGAAAATTTGACATCATACGTCATATCAAATTTATCAATTGCTTTCAAAAGACCAATACTTCCAATTTGGAACAAGTCCTCCGGTTCTGCACCTCTTCCGTAAAATCGTTTTACAATACACCAGATCAGACCGATATTTTCCTCCACTAATTGTTCTCTCGCTTTTTCATCCCCATCGTGTGATTGTCTGATCAAAGCGATTGTGTGGTCCATAATTTCCTTCCTTTTCCGATTGTTTTTTGCATTCTTACCGTCGTTCCTTCTCCTTCTACTGATTCCACACAAATATGATCCATAAAAGCTTCCATAAACGAAAATCCCATCCCCGACCGATCCATTTCAGGCTTTGTTGTAAATAACGGCTCCATCGCTTTTTGTACATCCGCAATTCCTCTTCCACGGTCCTCCACTTCTATATAAAGCGTTTGCTCTTTGATATTGCATCGTATGAAAATTTTATGTACTTCATTTTCATATCCATGAATTACCGCATTTGTTACCGCTTCAGAGATCGCTGTCTTCACATCTGCGACTTCTTCTACCGTCGGATTTAACTGTGTCATAAATGCTGCCACTGCAACTCTTGCAAATCCCTCATTTGCAGACAGACTGTCAAAAATCAACTCCATTTCATTTGTATTTTTCATATCGTCTCCTCCTCATACATCTGAATTATTTTTGTCACACCGGACATCGTTAAAATCTTTTTCATTCTTTCATTTGCATGGACTGCCCATACTTCTCCTCCTAGCAGATATACCATCTTGTATCTTCCCATAATCACTCCGATTCCCGAGCTGTCCATAAAATTTGTCTCCTGAAAATCAAAAATGACACACTTAATATGATTTTCTTCAATCAGTTTATCCGACCCCTTCCGAATCTCTTCTGCATTGTGGTGATCCAACTCGCCTGGCAGAAAGATTGTGAGACAATTTTCCTCTACCTGATACTTCATACTTCTTTCCCTCCTGTTAAAAAATCACGTCTGTTTTTTATGCACAAAAAGGATATGTAACCCAACTCGTTACATATCCTTTCTCTTTCGTACCTCTTATTATTGGCTATTGCTTTGACCTTCTTCATTCGTTCCATTCAGTGCATCTGTTGCTTTTTGTGCAACATCACTATTTGGAAACAATTCAATCACACGATTATATTTCTCTGTTGCTTTTTCCGTATCACCATTTCCCGCATAGGAATCTGCAAGCAGCAAGAGTGCCTTTCCATCCTCATAGGATTCATTCATCTTCATGACCTTTTCTAAGGATTCAATCGCTGTTCCATAATTTGCAACCCGATAACTTTGTCTTGCTGAACGATATAACTTGTCACATTGTTTCGGGAATATATCTCCTGTCATTTCATCATACTGTGCTTTTCCGACTTCTCCTAATGAATCCGTAGAAAGTGCAAGCAATTCATCAATTAAGTTCGTCGTATTATAATTCTTCTGATTGTAATGAGAAATCACATTGATCAATGCCTCATAACTGCTCTGTGTGTTGGCTGCTTTCTGTTTTTCGGCTTCCAATTCCTTTTCTTTCGCCTGATAGCCTTCCACCTGCTTTTGCAGTGCACTAATTTCACTTTCTTTGGCAGCAATCTGGTCGCTGTATGCAACCACATCTTTATTCGTCTTTGTCGATTTATTATGGTTAATTGCTGGAACAATCAGAAACCATACAATTGCCGCCCCTATCAGTATTCCGACTACAATATTCAAAATCGTAATTGTTGTGGCATTGTCTTTTAAAGATGATGACACTGGCTGAATAATTGTTTCATTTCCAAGGTTATATGTAACAGTCTGATCCTTTTCTTCGTCAGATTTCGAGGCTTTCTTATTATGCAATTTTGTAAGTTCATGCATATATCGAATGGTAATCTCATTAGTTGCATCTAGCTTATGCGCTTTTCTTAAAACTTGTCTCGCCTTTGCATATTGTTCTGTCTTTAGATACAACAGAGCAAGTAGTTGATATGCTTTCAAAAATGTCGGATGCGATGTAACCACTTTTTTCAGCTGAATCACAGCCAAATCTTCCCCATCCTGTTGGCAATATGTAAGACACTGATTGTATTTCTTAATCGCCTGATTCATCGTCTCCAGTTCACTCGGTGTCTCCTGCACTTTTTTGATATAATAATCTGCAATGTTCTCATGAGATTTAATATTTTTACTAATAATCCATTCTACAAGCGCTTCCCCGACTTCTCCCTGTCCAAAATACATAAGTCCTAACAGATTTCTAGCCGCAATATTATCTCTGTTAAATTGAAGACTTTTCTTCAAGGAAATAATCGCTCCGGACAAATCTCGTATATTTGCCCTACGAAGACCATCATTATACCATTGATTCGATTGATATAGAAACTTTTTTGTATACTCCACTGAAATTCACCCTTATCCTCTACTTATTCTGTTTCATCATTTCACGTAAAATGTCTGTCATATCTGTCATATCTTCCTGATAGACAGCCTCTTCGATATCTTCCACTTCCAAACTTGGTTTAAATTTTTTCAATTCTTCTTCAAAATTAAGCATGCTTTTTTCCTCCCGCTATCAATTCTTTGAGCATCCCGATCAGATACAATGAACCAAGGCAATACACCCTGCCATGCTCCCCTTTTTCTTCCAATGCCATGTAAAACGCTTTCTCGAGATTTTCCTCTTCTATAATCTTTTTATCTGTGTATTTTTGAAAAACATCGGCGAGCTCCTTTGTGCTCACCCCGCGTTCATTCTGAATCTGAGTTAATATATACTGCTTAGCATCTACTGATTCACAAAGCATTTGTATCATCGTTTCATATTCTTTTTCTTTTACCGCTGAGAACAAAATAATTTTTTCAAAGTTATTTCCACGTTGTGTGTTCACACTCTCTGCAAACGCTTCGATTGCCCCCGGATTATGAGCACCATCTAAGATAACCCCCGGCAAAATCTCCTCCATCCTGCCTTCCCAGTGAGTCTTATAAAAAGCATCTGTCCATCGATTCAAATGTTTTTCTTCTTTTATAAGATACTGCATTGCTTCCAATGCGAGCATTGCATTTTCCACCTGATAAAGTGCTTTTGTATCAAGTTTCCAAATACTATTCTCATAATACGCATTTGTAATTGAAAATGCAATATCTTTACTCGTGATTTCCAGAATTTCGTACGCATTTTTCGAGATTTCTCTACAAGGCGCTCCGACCTTTTCTGCACACTCTCGAATTACTTTTGCACTCTTTTCTTCTTTTCCTATATAAATCACTGGCACATCCTGTTTTATGATTCCTGCTTTCTCTGCCGCAATCTGTTCGATTGTCTCACCCAATATCTCTGCATGATCCAAACTGATCGATGTAATGATTGTCAAAAACGGCTTATCAATTGCATTCGTCGCATCCAATCTTCCGCCGATTCCTGTCTCTAATATAATGTACTCCACCCCACTGTCTGCAAATGCGGTCATCGCCATTGCGAATAAAAACTCGAAAAAAGTCGGGTGTGGCTTTCCCTCTGATTTCATTCTCTGCACAGCTGCAAACACTGTATTAAATATACTTAAAAACATCTCATCACTGATTTCTTCTCCATTGATACGAATCCGCTCATTCATCTTCACAAGATGCGGAGATGTGAAAAATCCGACAGTCTTTTTTTCAGCAAAAAGAAGCGACTGCATATATGCACATACCGATCCTTTTCCATTTGTCCCAGCAACATGAATGATCTTTTTCCCTTTCTCCGGGTTCCCAAGAATCTTCAAAAAATCTCTTGTGTGTTCCAAACTGTTTTTCTTTGTAAATTTCGGTATCTCTAAAATATACGCAATCGCTTCTCTATAATCCACTTATCTCACCATCATTTTCTTGTGTATTTTCTATCTATTGTTCTGTATTCTCTGTTGTTGTACCCTCCGTCTGATCAACGGCCGTATCCGGTGCTTCCACCAGTTTTCCACCTTGATAAATATACTGTTTCGATGTTCTGAAAATTCGATTGCTTGAACCGACCTGACTGACTTCAATCGTATCGCCCTCTTTTATCTCAGTATCCAAAATATCGATTCTTGTATTATTTAAAAATGTCGTCTTTTGTTTTTCACCATTGACATAAACCTTACTTGACTTTGTAAAGTTCTCTCCGTACAAGCTGTAACTTCCATCCATCTGCGCAATTAACTCGCTCAATGACACATCAAGCACACCCATCTGCATATGCCCTTCTTCTACCGGATTATTTTCTTTTCCGCCATAGACATACTGCTCTCCATATAAAATATCATACTGTAACAACTCCAGATCTGACAGATAATGCTTTGTCTGACGCCTTGTCTGATGATAATTAAAGATTGTTCCGGAATGAATATCCAATCTGTCAAATACATCTGCCATAATCTGATATGACGGAATATTACGGTCTTCTTTTTGCAGTCCGATATTGTCCCAGATCACATAATTAGTATTGTACAGATAACGATTCTTCAGATCTTTTGCTTCCAATCCCATCGTAGGAAGGTGATCTCCGTACAGTACGAGCACTGTCGGCTCTCCTCTTTCTTTTAATTTCTGTAAAAGTTCTCCAACAAACTGATCTGTCTCGTACAACTGATTCACATAATACTCCCACGCATTTGTACGACCTTCATCCTCAATTCCATTTACCTTGATTCTTGGATTCTCCAACACTTTTTCTTCCGGATAATCTCCATGTCCCTGCACTGTAATGCCAAATACAAAATCTTGCTGTTCTGTGGAATCCATCGCATTTAAAATATGCTGTGTTAGAATATCATCTTTTGCCCATCCATTTTCTGTCACCTGCAAAATATTCATAAACTCTTTACTTGTATAAGTGTCAAATCCAATATTGTTAAACACATCTGCACGGCTATAGAAGTTTCCCCCATTGTTGTGCAGTGCGTGTGCACCGTAGCCAAATCTTGTAAGTGCGGTTGCTGCACTCTCTGCTGTCTGATATTTCAAGACTGTTTTATATGGATATTCCCCAGGTCCGAAATACCGAAGATTCATTCCTGTCAGCACTTCAAACTCTGTATTGGCAGTTCCCGCACCTACAGAAGGTACTTTGAAATACCCTGTAGAATAATTTTCCATCAATTTTCTAAAATTCGGAATGGGATCTTCTGATGTCGTGAAAAATTCTACTTCACTTGGGTCAAAGAACGATTCCAACTGAATAAAAATAATATTCGGCATCTCTTTTCTGCCTGTAGTCGCCTCTGTAATCTTCCCGTTATTACTGATCCGATCAATCGTCTCCTTACTGTAATCATTCGGCTGAGATATCCCTGTATTAAACACACTTGCACTAAAGCAGTATGGAAATCCATAATCCTGATACGCAAATGCGATATTTCCAAAATAATTTGAAACTACACGCTTATTGATTGCCAGATTTGTGATCAATCCGGTAATTCCAAAGCAGAACACAATCCCGATCAGAGCAATAATACGATGCATCTTTCCCTGGTATTGTCCGCCTCTTCTCCACATGGATATGAGCCACACAACCACTGCAATGATTCCTACAGCCAGCATCATGCCCTCAAATCCGGAAAAATATTTATCAAACAATGTCACCGCATCGCCCGCAACCTTTAAATCCTGTGCATTGAACGGCGTTACCCTCACCATCAGCATATAGCCATTTGTGATACCAAGTATCATCCAGAAAGCAGTAATCAATATACGCACAAAAACACGTCTTCTCACCAAGTATACGAGTAAAAATGTGATAAATATCAAGTACGTATTGAACAAAAATGTCCAAGGCGAACCGACCATATAGTCCCATGCTGCAAAAAACGAGTGTCTTGAAATTGATTCAATCACAAGATTGATCAGGCATGCGTACAACACATGCAGCAAAAGCGAAAATCGGTTCATCACTTTATAGACCGGCTGCATTTTTTTTGCAAAAGCACTGTTCCTTCTCTTTTCCAAAATTGCTTCTCTTCGAAGCTTCTTTTTATGCCAATATTCTTTGATATCTTCCTTTTTTAAATGCCTTAGTTTTTGAAATTTCCCCTTTATATCTGGTTTCCTGATGTGGATTCGTTTCATACTCTAACCTCACCTATATTTCCTGACTTTCGCAGGACTTATTTTTGAAGTCCTGCAAGTCTTTCTTTTACCTGTTCCATCATTTGTGTATATTTTTCTAATTTTGCCTTTTCTTCATTAATCTTAGCTTCCGGCGCTTTGCTGATGAATTTTTCATTGCCAAGCATTCCGTTTACACGAGCAAGTTCTTTCTCTAATTTTGCTTCTTCCTTTTTCAGACGTTCAATTTCCTGTTCAAAATCTACCAGTTCTGCCAACGGAAGATATACAACTGCATCTGTCACAACAACAGAAACTGCATCTTCAGCAATTCCTTCCTTGTCTGACTGAATCACAATCTCACTTGCATTCATTAAAGGAGCAGAAGAGATTTTGATTTCTTCCAAACCATCTCTCAATGTCTCATTCTCGCATACAATAAATGCTTTTGCTTTACGGCTAGGTGCAACATTCATCTCTGCGCGCACGTTACGCACACCACGAATTACTTCTTTCATGTGTTCTACCACATTCTCTTCTGCCGCAAAATTCCACTCTTCTTTATATTGTGGCCATGTCGACATCATCAAAGACTCTTCTTCCGGCACTAATGCACTGTAGATTTCCTCTGACACAAACGGCATAAACGGATGTAACAATTTCAAGCCGTTTGCCAATACTGTTTTCAAGGTCCATAATGTCGCATTTGCAGCTTTTGCATCTTCATCTGCATGATACATACGATATTTTGCAAGCTCAATATACCAGTCACAGAACTCATCCCAGATAAAGTCATATACTTTCTGAAGTGCGATTCCAAGCTCAAACTTATCCATATTCTCTGTCACGTCTTTTGCAAGTGTATTCACTTTTGAAAGAATCCACTTGTCTGTCGGTGTCAGCTCGCCAAGATCCGGTGTTGTAATTGTCTTATCTTCCATGTTCATCAAGATAAAACGAGATGCATTCCATACTTTGTTCGCAAAGTTTCTGTTTGCCTCAACCCTCTCATCATAGAAACGCATATCATTTCCCGGCGCATTTCCTGTCACAAGCGTCATACGAAGTGCATCTGCACCGTATTGTTCGATCACTTCCAACGGATCGATTCCGTTTCCAAGTGATTTACTCATCTTACGTCCCTGTGAATCACGCACAAGGCCGTGGATAAATACTGTGTGGAACGGTGTTTTTCCTGTGTGTGCAAATCCAGAGAATACCATACGGATTACCCAGAAGAAAATAATATCATATCCTGTTACGAGCACATCTGTCGGATAGAAGTAATCCAATTCTTCTGTGTTTTCCGGCCAACCAAGTGTTGAGAACGGCCAAAGCGCTGAACTGAACCATGTATCAAGTGTATCTTCATCCTGTGTAAAATGTGTACATCCACAGTGCGGACATACTTCCGGCATCTCTCTTGCCACTACAAATTCTCCGCACTCGTCACAATAGTAAGCAGGAATTCTGTGTCCCCACCAAATCTGTCTTGAAATACACCAGTCACGGATATTTTCCAGCCAGTGCAGATAAATCTTGTCAAAACGTTCAGGAACAAATTTTAATTCTCCAGTCTTTAACGCATTGATCGCCGGTTTTGCAAGTTCTTCCATCTTCACAAACCATTGTTGTTTAATCAACGGTTCCACTGTTGTGTGACATCTGTCATGTGTTCCTACATTGTGTGTGTGGTCTTCGATTTTCACAAGGTATCCCTGCTCTTCCAAATCTGCCACAATCGCTTTTCTTGCCTCATAGCGATCCATACCTGCATATTTTCCACCATGTTCATTGATTGTCGCATCATCGTTCATGATATTGATCTCCGGCAAGTTGTGACGTTTTCCAACTTCGAAGTCATTCGGGTCATGCGCTGGTGTAATCTTCACCGCACCTGTTCCAAATTCTTTGTCTACATAGTAGTCTGCCACAATCGGAATCTCTTTATTTACTAATGGGAGTAATACATTCTTTCCAACAATATCTTTGTATCTGTCATCATCCGGGTGAACTGCGATTGCAGTATCTCCAAGCATTGTCTCTGGACGTGTTGTGGCAATCTCAAGGAAACGGTCTGTTCCTACGATTGGGTATTTGATATGCCAGAAATGTCCTGCCTGTTCCTCATGCTCTACTTCTGCATCAGAAAGGGAAGTCTTACATACCGGACACCAGTTGATAATTCTGGAACCCTTGTAAATATATCCTTCTTCATACAACTTGATGAACACTTCTTCTACTGCTTTGGAGCATCCCTCATCCATTGTGAAACGCTCTCTGTCCCAATCACAAGATGTTCCCAGTTTCTTAAGCTGCTGTGTGATTGTTCCGCCGTACTCTTCTTTCCATTCCCAGGTTCTCTTTAAAAATCCTTCACGTCCCAGCTCTTTTTTGTCAATTCCTTCTTCTTTTAACTGGTTTGTAACCTTTACTTCTGTTGAGATTGCCGCATGGTCTGTTCCCGGAATCCAAAGTGCATTGTACCCCTGCATTCTCTTATAACGAATTAAAATATCCTGCAATGTATTGTCAAGCGCGTGTCCCATATGCAGCTTACCTGTAATATTCGGTGGCGGCATAACAATTGTAAATGGTTTCTTGCTTCTATCTACTTCTGCGTGAAAATATTTATTCTCACACCATCTTTCATAAAGTTTCGCCTCAATCTCCTTTGGATTGTATGTCTTCTCTAAATTTTTACTCATTGCTTCCTCCTTGTAAATCCCTCTCATGATTCGTATTATTCGTAACAAAAAGCCCTTTACATCATGAAAATGTAAAGGGCGAATAATCGCGGTACCACCTTTGTTATATACGAAATCTTTCATATATATCTCTTCGGTTCTTTAACGTGAACCACCCCGTGACTTCCTACTTTGACCTTATTATATAATTATACACAGTTCAGAAATCCGGTTCGAAAGCTACCTTCTACATTTCTATCTTGAAACCACCTTTCAGCCTAAGGGCGGTTCTCTCTTTCAAGCGACTTATGTGTACTCCTCTTTCTCATTACCTTTTGCTATTAGAAACTACTGAATATATTATCCTCGAAACAACCATTTGTCAAGCCGTTCCAAAATTCTTCATACATTTTTAAGATTACAGTTCTTCCCTCAACTCGCTCACCGTCTCCACAATGCAATCTGCGCCATACCGTTCAAATTCTTCTCTGCTTCCATATCCATAAAGTACACCAATGCAGGAAAGTCCATGCTCTTTCGCTCCGATAATATCATGCTCCCGATCTCCTATCATGACCGCCTGTGAACATTCTTTTATATTCATCTTCTCTAATGCATATGCGATCACATCGCCTTTTTTCACTCTTCGTCCATCCAGCTCACTTCCTGCCACATAAGAAAAGTAAGAATCTAAATGAAAATGCTCCAATATCTTCTGTGCATAGACTCCCGGCTTTGAGGTCGCAAGAACAATCTCTTTTCCACTTGTTTTCAGTTCCTTTAACAGATTTTCCACCCCGTCATACACTTTGTTTTGAAACATTCCACACGGTTCAAAATATTCCCTGTATTTTTCCACCGCAAGGTGTGCATCATCCTCACTCAGTCCATAATAATGCATAAAAGAATCCTTAAGTGGTGGTCCAATGAACTTGCATAATGTGTCCAAACCTTCCACATCAATCCCGAAATGTTTCAATGCATATGCAACCGACTTCGTGATTCCTTCTTTCGGGTCTGTCAATGTTCCGTCCAAATCAAACAAAATATATTTGTAATCTCTCATCTTGTCCTCCTGTTACGTTAAATGCCCCGCATCTTCTGTTTCACATTCCACTGTCCAATCACTTCATTTACTGTTGAGACAGTGACAAATGCATTCTCATCAACCGAATGTAGATAATTCAATACTTCCGCATATTCATTTCTTGTAAGAATCGTCACCAATTCTATCTTTTCTTCATTATTATATCCACCAATTGCCGGATACAATGTCACACCACGGTGTAATTCGTGGACAATAAAATTTTGTAATTCTTTGTACTGTTCCGTAAGAATACAGATTCGTTTTCTTCTGTTAAATCCATCAATAAAATGATCCAGAACAATTCCATTTGCATAAGTTCCCAAAATACTGAGCACCAATGTCTTCGTATCATACACGAAAATAGAACTGATCGCCGTACACATTCCCGCAAGTGTCATCGCTTTTCCAATCTCAATATGCAGATATTTGTTCAAAAGTTTCGCCACGATGTCCAATCCTCCAGAAGATGCGTTGGCATTGAACAAAAGAGCAAGTCCCACACTCACGACAAGGATATAACAGATCGTGTCCAACACCACATCATTTGTCAGCGACTTGTTATTTGGAAATATCAACTCAAATACATACAAAAACACCGGCATTAAAAGCGATGTGTATACGGTCTTTGCTCCGAATTCTTTTCCGATAAACAGAAAGCCTACCACAAGAAGAACCGCATTCAAAATAAATGTCATAACCGAAATTTTAAGTGGTATAAACGTCGCCAGTACCATCACAAGTCCCGACAAGCTTCCCACAACTACATTACTTGGCAACAGAAAAAAATAGACTGCCATCGAAACAATCAATGTTCCCAGTGTAATAATTACATATTCCTTTATCTTCTTTGTCCGTTCCATAAATTTTTCTAATCCCCTCTATTTTTTTGTAAAAAGAATGTCATGGTTCACCATCGTATAAAATCTGTTCTTAAACTCTTTATACTTCATCTTCGGAAGCCCCATCAGCCACATCAATTTAGTAATCGTTGCCTCCAAAGTCATATCATACGCTTCGAGCAAATTAAAGTCCTGTTTTACTTTTTTCCCAACTTCGTAGACCGTCATATTACTTCCCTCATTTGCCACCTGTGTTGTCATAACCACGATTTTCCCTCGTTCAATCCAACTACTCATCTCTTTGTAGAACGTCTCCACAATTGTTTCAGGAAGACCTCCAACGCCAAAACTCTCAATTACAATCGCGTCATAATTTTCAAAAATGTACGTCAAAATATCTGCTTTCATTCCCGGAATCAATTTCAATACATAAATGCTTTCCTTCATATCATAATAAAACATTACGTCTTCTTCATAAGGAATGGAAGGAATATAGCGGATCACACGCTGATCCTGGATCACAGCAGGATACGGAAAATTAATGCTTGAAAACGCATTGTAACTTTTCGCTCGCTCTTTTTTTGCTCTTGTTCCAACAATCACTTTTCCATCAAATACAATCGTCACATCCTGTGATTCTTCATCTGCCGCATAGATAAAACTATCAAGCAGATTCGTCTTTGCATCTGTCACATCCATATTAATCGGCTTTTGTGCCCCGGTAATGACAATCGGCTTTGAAGAATTTTGAATCATATAGGATAATGCCGCCGCTGTGTATGCCAGCGTATCCGTTCCATGACAAATGACAAATCCATCATATAGTCCATAATTCTTTTCGATCGTCTCTGCAAGAAGTCTCCAATGCATTGGCGTGACATTTGTACTGTCAATATTACATACTTGCAATGTATCCACATCACAGACATTTTCAACCTGTGGGATATAGGATAAAATATCCTCCGATGACAGTCCCGGTGCAAGTCCATGTTCCGTTTGTTTCGAAGCGATTGTACCACCTGTACCAACCATAAGAATCTTTTTTTTCATTTCACATCAACCTCACTGTCTCATTTTAACATGTCTTTCCACGGAATACAACCACAGGATTTTCTTTCTTTAAAATTAAATCTTCTGCTCTTCATGTCTCTGTGTTGTGTACATATGACTTTTTATAATGGCACGGATGCTGGCATTTAGATATGGTTTCAACTCTTCATAACTGACTGGATCGCTGTCTAGTATCGTGCTGTACGAGGTAGAACTTGCCAACTCTATAATGAGAAACAGCATCGTATCTGGTGCTTCAATCTGTACGCCCGGACATTCTGCCAACAACTCATCGAACAGATGCTTTACCCCTGTTGCCTCTTCTTTTTGCTCAATGGCTGCCCTGAAAATTCCCCAGCTCAAATTTTTTGAGACAAACCGGAGAACTGCCTTATTCTTTTTCATCTGCTCTAACACATAGTCCACAATAAAAATAATTTTATCTTCAAATTTCGGAACATTCACTTTTTTCAGTTCTGTATTTGCCGCCTTAAAAAGTTTCTCTGCAGTCCTTGCAATCAGTCTGTCTCGAATTTCAAACTTGTCCTTAAAATAAAGATAAAACGTACCTTTGGCAACTCCTGCATCCTGAACAATATCATGTATCGACGTCTTGGAAATTCCTTTTGACATAAACAAATTATACGCGCTTCTAAAAAGCGCATCTTCTTTCTGCTGTTTATTTTCATCTACTTTTCCCATATATTTTTCCTCGCTTTGTCCATTTTCTTTCCCTATTATAATTTCAAAATGACCAAAAGTCAACTTTTTACTTCCAAATTATTGACTTATAGTCATTTTTAGGTTATACTCTTAGATAGTTAAAAATGACTGTTAGTCACATTTGAAAAGGAGGAATTTTTATGGTGAAAGTAGGAAAAAAGATTGCAAAACACCGAATTGCCATTCTAATTATCGGTTTTTTGCTTTTAATCCCTTCTGCTTTCGGATACTTCAACACCAGAGTCAACTACGATATCCTGTATTATCTTCCGGATAATATTGATACCATGAAAGGTCAGGAGATTCTGATGGATGATTTTGGGAAAGGCGCCTTCGCAATGGAGGTAGTCGAAGGTATGACAACCAAAGAAGTGACCGATGTAAAAAAGAAAATTGAAGCTGTAGACGGTGTTGCCGATGTCATCTGGTACGATTCGGTCTCCGACCTGTCCGTTCCGATTGATTCTCTTCCAGACAAAATCAAAGACATTTTTCAAAAAGATGATTCCACACTGATGGCGATCTTCTTCGACGACACAACTTCTGCTGATAATACAATGGATGCCATCACAGAGATTCGAAGTATCACAAATAAGCAATGTTATCTTAGTAGTATGTCAGCAGTCGTAACGGATATCAAGGCACTCTCCGAAAAAGAGACTTCTATGTACGTGCTGATCGCCGTGGTACTTACATCCATTGTTCTTGCTCTCTGTACAAATTGCTGGATTCTTCCGGTATTCTTTATGATCAGTATCGGAATGGCGATCGTATATAATATGGGAACCAATTATTTTCTTGGAGAAATTTCCTATATTACAAAAGCGCTAAGTGCTGTCCTTCAACTCGGAGTTACAATGGACTACTCGATTTTTCTGTGGCACAGTTATCAGGAAAATCAGGAACGTTTTCCAAACGACAAAGACCGTGCGATGGCCCATGCCATCTCCAACACTTTTTCTTCCGTTTTGGGAAGCTCTGTCACTACCGTAGCCGGCTTTATCGCACTTTGCTTCATGAGCTTCACACTCGGAATGGATCTTGGCATCGTCATGGCAAAAGGTGTTGTCTTCGGTGTCCTCAGCTGTGTGACTATTCTTCCTTCTTTTATTTTGGTTTTTGACAAATGGATTGAAAAAACTTCACACCGCTCCCTCATTCCTAAGATGGAAAAACTGACACACTTTGTCACGGATCATTACAAAATATTTGCCGTTGTCTTCCTGTTAGCATTAGGTCCTGCAGTCTGGGGATACACGAAAGCCGATGTGTATTATAACTTAGATGCTACCCTTCCAAAATACCTGGACAGCATAAAGGCAAACGAAAAGCTGAGCAATACCTTTGACATGAATGCAACACATATGGTTTTGGCAGACGCTGATCTGTCTTCCAAAGAGGCAAAGGAAATGCTTCAGGAGATGTCTGATGTAAAAGGTGTCAAATTTGCACTTGGACTTGATAGTCTTCTCGGTTCTTCCATCCCGCGCGATATGATTCCAGGCGAATTGACAGAGACATTAAAACAAGGAGACTGGCAATTGATTTTAGTACAGTCTGAATATAAAGCTGCAACCGACGAAGTGAACAAGCAATGTACCGAATTGAATAAAATCATCAAACGCCATGACAAATCCGCAATGTTAATCGGCGAAGCACCGTGTACGAAAGATCTGATTACAATCACCGACAAAGACTTTAAAGTAGTCAGTGTCATTTCGATCATTGCAATTTTCATTATCATTGCATTTGTATTCAAATCCGGCTCACTGCCACTGATTCTTGTATCTGTCATTGAATTTGCAATCTTTATCAACTTGGGAATTCCATACTATACTGGAGTGAAGATGCCGTTTATTGCATCTATCGTAATCGGTACGATTCAGCTCGGTGCAACTGTCGATTACGCAATCTTGATGACAACACGGTATAAAAAAGAGCGCTGCAAAGGAAAACCAAAGAAAGAGGCTGTTTATATCGCGCTTTCAACTTCCATCAGCTCCGTTATCGTATCTGCACTTGGATTTTTTGCCGCGACATTTGGAGTCGGACTATATTCTGACATTGATATGATTTCCGCTCTCTGCAGCCTGATGGCACGTGGTGCAATTATCAGTATGTTCACCGTAATCTTTATTCTTCCGTCCGCACTGATGATTTTCGATAAACCAATCTGTGCAACGACAAAAGGAATGCGTTCAATCAATCAGGAGGTAACTAATTATGAAAAACAGAGATTATAAAAAACTTGTAACAATTGCAACAGCTGTCACTTTAATTGTTGGATCTTTGGGTGCCGTATCGTCTCCAACACTTGCAAAAGATACCAAAACTACCACTCAGATAACGACAGCAGAAAAGAAAACCACAAAAGAAAAAGAGGTCTCTTCTGATTCAAAACCATATAAATCTGAGACAGTATATGCAAAGACAGACGAAGACGGAAACGTCACATCTATCATTGTGTCTGACCATCTAAAAAATATTAACAGTACCGGAAAATTCAGTGATACCTCCACTTTAAGTGATATCGAAAATGTAAAGGGCAACGAAACATTTTCTAAGCAAAAAAATAAGTTAATCTGGAACACAGCCAAAAAAGATATCTGCTATCAGGGTACAACCACGCAATCGCTTCCTGTCGGAGTCAAAGTAACTTATACTTTGGACGGCAAAAAAATCAGCGCCAAAGATCTAAAGGGGAAAAGCGGTCATCTTGTTGCGCGCTACCAATATGAAAATACAACGATTTCCAAAGAAGATTACGTTCCGTTCTTAATGGTGACAGGACTGATTTTCGACACAGATAAGATGACAAACCTGCAAGTGACAAATGGTAAAATTTTCTCCGACGGCGACAGAGACATTATAATCGGAATGGGACTTCCTTCTTTAAAAGAAAAATTGGACGTCAAAAATCTGGCTCTGGACATTCCTGACTATTTCGAGCTGGAAGCTGATGTCACAGATTATAAACTCTCTGAAGGAATGACGATTGCCACAAACGATATTTTCAATCAATTGGATACAGAAGGATTTGACAGTTTGTCTGAACTAGAAGATTCTATGCAGACACTTCAGGATTATTCCAACAAATTGGTAAGTGGTTCAGGAGAATTACGAAATGGACTGGACACCCTGCTGTCTTCTTCCGGTACATTGACAGACGGGATTGATCAATTGATCGCCGGCAGCAATACGCTAAAAGACGGTACTTCTTCCCTTGCATCCGGAAGTAAATCTCTGGCAGATGGAAGCGCTGCCCTCACAGATGGAACCTCACAATTAAAAGACGGCACAAACACACTCAATGCCGGTGCTTCCAAGGTAAGTCTGGGGCTTACTTCCGCCTCTAAGCAGGTTTCTGCCGTACTTCTTCCTGGCGCAGTTCAGTTAGATGAAGGCGTTGCGAAAATGCAGGAGCAGCTAGCTCCCGGAATGTCTTCGCTTGCAGGCGCTCTGCTGCAATTAGACGCCGGACTTAACAATCCGCTTACCGCAGAACAGCCTGGACTAAAAGCCAGTATTTCTGCTGTAAATGATGTGATGAATACAGGCACTTCACAGACTGGTAACCAAAGCCTGAAAGATATTGCAAAAAATACTGCCACTGCTGCACAGACACTTGCCCAGATGTTTCCACCTTCTTCAACAAGTGATGAAGCAAACAGCGCAATCGCTTCCTTATCTGCATTATTAGAGCGTGACGATCTCCCAGAAGATGTAAAAGCATCTATTCAGGAAAGCATCAATACGTTGCAAGAACAAGCCAGCACACAGGAACGTGCAAAATCAGATATTCAGGAATTGTTAAAGAACCTAGTTATTGGCACACAGACAACCAGCGCTGTTGTAGATCAAGTTGCTCAGAATACGATTGCAATCAACGCTGGAACCGATAAACTTTCCTCCGGCGTCAGTGAACTTAACAACGCCGTAACCGGTCAAAATGGTCTCATCGACCAAGTGAATGCTGGTGTCTCCACTTTAAAAAACGGAACCTCGCAACTTTGCGAAGGAATCGGCGGACAGAACGGTCTTGCCAACGGCTTGAATCAACTCGCAAGTGGCTCCTCTCAGGTAAGCAGTGGGGCTGCCACTTTGAACAAAAAAATGACTGAGGCATATAACGGTGCCAAAAGCGTTTCAGATGGTGCAGCACAATTAAACTCCGGTGCCGCACAATTGGATTCCGGTGCTGGAACACTTGTAAATGGTCTCCAGACGTTAAACAGCGGTTCCGCCGCACTGATCGAAGGCGTGAAAAAACTGGATGACGGCGCCATCGCACTGAATGATGGTATGATTCAATTCAATGAAGAGGGAATCCAAAAATTGGTCGAAGTATTTGACGGTGACATTGATGGACTGCTCAATAAAGTCAATACAATATTAGACAGCTCCAAATCTTATAAGAACTTCTCCGGTATCTCTGACGGTATGGACGGAGATGTAAAATTCATCTTTGTGACAGAATAACTCTCTGTTGAATACACTAAACAATCGTGTTATACTCAACTGCCCACAAGGGATTAACCTATAAAGAATGAACATAGAAATACCACCGCTCAACTCCAAGTGGTGGTTTTCTATGTTTTAAATCACCAGTGACAAATCAGGTAAATGATATCATTTCATTACATGTGTTACCCAAAATTCTTTTCCACCAACTCGCAATATTCCAAGTACACTGGATTTTCTTTCATCGCTTCCCTCAGTGAATCTCTGACACCTTTGTAATACCAGCCGATGATTTCCTTATCTTTCATGCAAAATCTCTGCCACAATTCTTCTCCACATTCCGGATAATCACGGTCAATGTCGCGCATATTCGACAGCTTATCTGCAAGACTGATCATCTGCACTTCCCTGCACGCTGTCTTCAAATGTTCAATCGTCGCCCCTTTGCGCTCCATCCATGTCTTAGACTTATCTTCACTTTCCTTCGCCACAAACTCTGCTACTCTTTTTGTAAACTCCCGACAGATCACTTCTTCCGTAATTTCTTCGCAGTCTTCAATTGTATCATGCAAGATTGCCGCACTGATGATCTCCTCGTCCTCTGTCATAGACGCTACAATTCTGCCCACCTCTAATGGATGTACAATATACGGTCTGTCCGTACCTTTTCGAACCTGTCCCTCATGTGCCTGTGTCGCAAACATAATCGCTTTTTCTATCACTTCGATACCGTCCTTTCTACCTTTTTCTGCCATTGGAAATTGAATACTTTCTTGTCTTTACTTCAAGAATGCCTGTGTCGCAAGCTATATATAATACAAATTTTAACACTCATCTTCTAAAGCCACAACCTCTTCTCAGCGATTTATGAATTTTTATCAAATTTATATATCGCTAAATATAGATATTTTATCATTAGCAATAGGCAGGAAGATTCCTGCCTAAGAGATTTAAAGTTCACTACGGATAAATTCTGCAAGTTCTTGAATGTTTTTTTCGTTCCTCCTGTAATACGTCCATTTACCGAACCTTCTAGATTCCAAAAGCCCTGCACGTTGTAACATATCTAAATAGTGCGATATAGTTGATTGTGAGATATTTGTCTTCTCGCAAATAGAACCAACACATACACTGTTTGAAAAATCATCTCCATCCGGAATATGTAGCCCTTGTGGCGGAAAATATTTTTCAGGTTCTTTCAACCATTTTAAAATGTTTAATCTCGTTTTATTGCTTAATGCTTTAAATATATCTAATTTGCTCATGTTTGCATTATATATCTATTTTTACAGATATGTCAATATTAAGCTCTGTAAAAATAAAACAACTTAAAATCGAAACAGATTAAGCCCGATCTGTTCATCATAATACCTGTCTACTGCTCCATCAATGACTGTAATCACCATCTCACAAGTTGCACTTACAACAGCCTGATTCAAGTGCCCGCCAAAGACTTCGCCCTTGTCGTTACCTGCGCTCATATGCAGATGACAATAAAACTCATCATTCATTGTATTGACTGTTCCTGTCAGAGACACAATTTCAAAACTTCCGCAAAATTCATTTGCCAAATATTCTTTTTCATCTGTTTTAAACACACCGACTGTAAACTTATTCACCGCCCCCAACGCCTGTACGCTTGCCAGTTTTATCTCTTCTTTTAGGGCAATTTCTTTTACCTGTGCAAGAATCTCTTCTCCTCTGTCCAGTCGCGCAACGATGGTATCTTTAAATCTTCTATACTCCATAACAATCCCTCCAATTATAAACTTTCTCGTTCTTCCGGATAAGACAGTCCCCACGCCTTTCTGATTTCAGTCATAACGTTCATCACATCCACCGTATAATCAAAATGCATCTCATCTGCAGCACCTGACACTGCCTCTTCCATATCATTCACCTCATACCAGAGTGCATCCTTCGTACTTCCACACTCTATGACTTCCTGCGAGGCATCTTCTGTATAAGTGATTACAGCTTTTTCTGCCCGTGGATAGTCATAAATCTCAACATAGCCATTCTCAAATGCAAGCATTCCCCTCTTCGGCTGTTTTGCATGCAGGGTAAGCGCTATCGTAGCCATCTCTCCTGCCGGATTCATTAGCAGGATTCCCGCCTGCTCATCCACTCCACTAGGGGCGAATTTCACCTGTGATACAACCTGATCCGGTGTACAGGACATAAATGACCGAATAAGCGAAATGGCATATACGCCGATGTCCAGCAAGGCTCCGCCTGCTAAATTCGGATTAAAGAAACGGTTCTGCATATCGTATTCCTTATAACTTCCAAAATTCATCTGAGCCATGCAAAGTTTCCCTAACTTTCCGCTTTGAATCACTTCCTGCAATTTTTTATACAAAGGCATATGATAGATCGTCATTGCCTCCGCCAAAACGACACCATTTTCTTCTGCCAGCTGTTTTGCTTCTTCCAGTTCCTTTGCATTCAGCGTAATAGATTTTTCACAAAGCACATGTTTTCCATGCTTCAATGCCTCTCTCAAATATTGTATATGTGTATTGTGCGGTGTGGAAATATAGACAATATCCACATCATCATCCTCAAAAAGATCCTGTATATTCTCATAAACTTTTTCAACTTCATACTTTTTCGCAAACGCAACTGCATTCTCATATGTTCTATTTGCAACACCGTAGAATGTTCGTCCGTCTTTTTGCATTGCCTGTGCCAATTCATTGGCAATCACACCACATCCTAAAGTAGCCCAACGATAAGTTTTCATTTCTCGGTCCTCCTAATCGAATCTAAGTCAAGAGCAAAACGAATTTGAATAATATGCTCCTGCATTTTTCTATATGCCATATCCATATCCTGATTTTCAATAGCTGTTACAATCTCTCTGTGCATCTTTTGAGATTCTGCAAAATGCTGCCTGTCAACTGTATACTGTTCCGCAAAAAAATCTTTTTCAATGGTCACATGACCTCAAAGACTTCACCCAGAAAATTTCTAAGTAAAGTCTCTCTATCTATTCTCTTTCTTTCGCAATATAATATTGTGTATCTTTCATCACATCTTCTAATGTAATTTTACCAAGCTCATTTTCCAAGGCATCTTGTATCTGTATAAGTTTTCCGTCCAAAACATTGTGAATATTTCTTCCAACCGGACACTTCTGATTCGGATTTTCATGAAAATGAAAAAGTTCTCCATGCTCTACACATTCTACCGCCTGATAGATATCAAAAAATGTAATCTCATCAAGTGGTTTTGCAATCGAAGCACCTCCACTTCCTCTCTGCACTTTCACAAGTCCTGCTGCCTTTAATTGAGACAATATCTTTCGAATAATCACCGGATTGACGTTGATACTAGCAGCCAAAAACTCACTGGTCAGTTTAAATTCCTCTTTAAATGTATCGATACAGGCAAATATATGAACTGCAATTGTAAAACGGCTTGAAATCTGCATGGTAGTTCCTCCCTTTCGTGCTTTTCTCTACCACAGATTATAATGCCATCTCATTGTAGTGTCAACAATTACAACTTTTCTTCTTCCACTCTCTTTGCCAAGTCTAATATCTTCCCATGTATCGTCTGAATCACATCCAAAAATTCTTCATCACTCTTTCCAGTCGGGTCTTCAATTCCCCAATCCTCTCGATGTCTGCATGGTAAATTCGGACATGTCACATTACATCCCATAGTGATGACAATGTCCACCGGTGGTATTTCAGACAACAATTTTGAATATTGTATTTCTTCCATATCAATCTGATACTGCTCTTTCATCAAACGGACAGCATCTTGATTGATCTGTGGTTTCGTCTCCGTACCTGCTGAATAGCTTTCAAAAATCTCAGAAGCCAAGCTTTTCCCAAGTGCTTCCGCAATCTGACTTCTGCAAGAATTATGGACACATACAAATGCCACTTTCTCTTTCATTTTCATCTCCTCCTGCTCATCTACATCAAAAATACATGAAATGCATTAAACACATATCCAACTATTATAATTCCGGCCGCACAAATTGTAATAAATACACCTAGCAACTTTGGTTTTACAGCCTTTTTCAACATAATCATGGACGGCAGACTCAGTGTTGTAACCGCCATCATAAAAGAAAGAATCGTTCCAAGTTGCGCCCCTTTTGCAAGCAGTGCTTCCGCAATCGGAATTGTCCCGAAAATATCCGCATACATCGGAATTCCAACCAAGGTTGCAAGGACTACGCCAAACGGATTGTTGCTTCCCAAAATGGATTCAATCCACGTCTGCGGAATCCAATTGTGAATAATCGCTCCAATTCCCACACCCACTAAAATATACGGAAATACTTTACGAAATGTCCATTGCACTTGTTCTTTTGCATACATAACTCGTTCTCGCTTTGTGACAGTCGGGGAGTCACTCTCCACATGACTGGCGTTTCTGATAATTTCTTCCACATACGTTTCCATATGCATTTTTTCTATAAGCGTACCTCCTATTACCGCAATCGCAAGTCCTAAGATAACATAGACAAATGCAATTTTCGCGCCAAAGATGCTCATCAGCAATACCAAACTTCCCAAATCGACCATCGGTGAAGATATCAAAAACGAAAATGTTACTCCAAGCGGCAATCCTGCACTTGTAAATCCCATAAAAATTGGAATACTTGAACACGAGCAAAACGGAGTCACGGTTCCAAGCAACGCCGAAATTATATTTGCCCATATTCCATGAAATCTTCCTAATATCTTTTTACTTCTCTCCGGTGGAAAATAGCTTTGAATATAGGATATGATAAAAATAAGCAAGCATAATAAAATCGTAATCTTAATCACATCATATAGGAAAAACTGAATGCTTCCTCCTACTCTTCCTTGAATATCTACCCCCAACACTGACAAACCTTTTCCGATAAGTTCATTCATCCATTTCATTCCAAGTATCTGTTCCTGCAAAAATTGAAACATTAATTTTAAATTCTCCATTCAACACCTCCATATTGTTTTTTCATATCAAATATTTTTGATGTGTTAGACTTTTATAAAAGCCATCTAATGATGACTTTTTATTTCCGACTCCTCTTCCTCTGCTAGGATGTAAGTTCCGTCAACCTCTTGATTGCATATTCTCTCCCACTTTTACTGATGGTGTAGTGCGTCCATTTACCTTCCTGTCTGCTTGTTACTATTCCCGACTCACACAAAATCTTCATGTGATAAGATAACGCAGACTGAGCGATATTCAATTCTTCCATCAGGACACACGCACACTTTTCACCGCCTTTGAGCAATTCCAGTATCGAAAGTCTCTTTTCATCACAGAGTGCTTTAAATATGATCGTATCGTTTCTATACCCATTCATTCTACGAACACCTCACATCAAATATTTTTGATGTATTCATTGTAATCTAATTCATGACGAATGTCAACTAAAACCACCTTGTGATTGCCTCTCCTCCCCAATTACGCTATAATGATGTCATCAACGAAGGAAATGAGGAATTTTTATGCACAAAAAAACGGTATTAGTCACTGGTGCTTCCCGTGGGATCGGACGTGCCATTGCAATGACATTTGCACAAAATAATTACCACGTATTCTTAAATTGCCGTCACTCCATCTCAGAACTGGAATCCGTAAAATCTGCAATCGAAGCAATTCCTTACGGCTCCTGTGATATGTTTATCGGCGATGTAGGAAATCCACATTCTGTCAAAGAGCTGTACGAGATGATTTACACAAAATACGACTGTCTGGATGTACTTGTCAACAATGCGGGAATTGCTCACATTGGTCTGCTAAGCGATATGAGCGATGAAGAATGGTGTAATCTTTTGGACACGAATCTTTCCTCTGTATTTTACTGCTCCCGTGAAGCAATTCCAAAAATGGTGTCAAAAAAATCCGGTAAGATTATCAACATATCCTCGATGTGGGGAACAGTCGGTGCCTCCTGCGAAGCTGCCTATTCCGCAACAAAATCCGGTATCCACGGGCTTACGCGGGCTCTTGCCAAAGAGCTTGCTCCAAGTAATATTCAGGTAAATGCTATCGCATGCGGTGCGATTGAGACGAGCATGAATGCCCAACTGAGCGCAGAAGAAAAATCTGCCTTTGAAGAAGAAATTCCTGCGGGGCGTTTCGGCACACCGCAGGAAGTCGCTGATTTGGTATGGAATCTTGTCAACAGTCCTTCCTATCTGACCGGTCAAATCATCGGTCTGGATGGCGGTTATATTTAAAACCGCCATCTAAAGCACTATTTCTGATTCTTTTCATATATGAGTTTTAGACCTTTCAACAATAAATTTTCATCTAAAAACATATTCCGACCGCAATGGAGAACGATATACTTCGCAGCCTCCCCGGTCGCAACAATAGCTGCCGCTTTTTCTTTCAATTCTCTCTCAATTCTGGCAATGGAGCCATCTATACAGGCAGCAGTCCCATAAATGATTCCACTTTTCATACATTCCACCGTATTACTTCCAATAACCTTTTTCGGCTTTTCCAAACTGATTTTCGGAAGCTGCGCCGTTCCTTGCGTCAGAGATTCCGAAGAAATCCGGACTCCCGGAATAATCATTCCTCCGATATAATGTTTTTTTGCATCAATCACAGAAAGGGTCGTCGCTGTTCCCATGTTGACTACAATGAGCGGAAGTGGGTACTCTGCTATCCCTGCTACTGCATTTGCCACCAGGTCACTCCCTACCTGTCCCGGCTGATCCATCATAATATTCAATCCGGTCTTTACTCCCGGTCCGATAATCAACACCTCATTTCCGGAAATCCTCTTTGCCGCCTCTTTTACAACATTTGTCACCGGAGGCACCACAGATGCGATAATCGCTCCCTCTATCTGATTCATATTCAAGCCATGTAATTCAAATATATTTTTAAAACTAATTGCATACTCCAGCTCTGTTCTTGTCAGGCTCGTGGAAATGCTCTCCACAAAGACTATATTTTCACCTTCAAAACATCCGACCACGGTGTTCGTATTCTCGATATTAATTGCCAGAATCATATTTTTCCTCCTGCTATCCTGTCACGAGACGCGATTTCAACAGCGTTCTTCCGACAACTGCCACAATCACTGCCGCAACAATCGCCTCAGGTATTCCATTCATCGCAATGACGGATAAAATAAAGCCATACACTGCATTTGCCGCAACTCCATTTGCCGCTGCATAGGCATCTCTAAAAAACACAAAAATCAAATTCATTACTAACAATGTGTTGACAAAAGATCCCGCAAGCCCTGCAATTCCTAGGGCTACCAGCATGCCTGATCCTTTGGACTTCATTTTCTTATACAATACTTTAAATACAAAATACGGAATAATCCCAACTAAAATACGTGGGACAAAACAGATAATAATACTTCCGATTCCTCCCTGCATCTCACCGAGTGAATAAAACGGTGTAAACACAAACGATGTCACTGTCGGATTCATCGTATTATTAATAAAACTCGTCAGTCCAAAAATGCCTCCTAAAACAGCGCCTTTCTTTGGACCAAGTAAAATAGAACCGATAATAACCGGTACATGGATAATCGTCGCCCTTGTAAATCCAAGCGGGATATATCCTAAGAATGGGGTAAATGCCATGATAATAATCAGTGCCGCGAACAGTGCAACCTGTACCATGCCAAGTGTCTGTGACCTTCCGTCACCCTTTGCTTTGTTATTCATTTTTTCCTCCTTGTTATCATTCTCTTACGAGATACAATACATATCGCTCCAGTTCACACATACACATACGTCTGAGAACGCTCATGCTCACATGAAAACGTCTGATGTCGTGTGTTGATGAACGGAATGGAATTCCGTGAACTGCAACGGAGTTACTGTCTCAGTATACCATCCTCCTTCACACGAAAACAACCATGTTTTCAAAAATAAACACAAGATTTGCGTACACTTTTTCTAAATATGTGCTAGAATAATTTACAAACCATTCAGAAAGCAGAGGATTTCAAATTATGTTAAAGGGAAAAACTGTTATTTTAGGTGTTACGGGAAGTATTGCCGCCTACAAAATCGCCAATCTTGCCAGCATGCTTGTAAAGCTTCATTGTAATGTCCATGTTATCATGACAAAGAACGCAACAAATTTTATCCATCCGATTACATTTGAAACATTGACAAACAATCGTTGTCTTGTTGATACATTTGATCGAAATTTTCAATATAATGTAGAGCATGTAGCGCTCTCCAAACAGGCAGATGTCGTTTTAATCGCTCCTGCAACTGCCAATGTTATCGCCAAACTGGCAAATGGACTTGCTGATGACATGCTTACAACTACAACACTCGCATGTACCTGTAAAAAAATCATTTCGCCGGCGATGAATACACAGATGTATCAAAATCAGATTACACAGGACAATCTGCAGAAATTAAGAGATTACGGATTTGAGGTGATTGATCCGACAACCGGAATGCTTGCCTGCCGTGACGTAGGAGAAGGAAAACTCCCTGAGCCAGAAACTTTACTAGACTATATCTTAAAAGAAATCGCATACGAAAAAGATATGAAAGGATTAAATGTCCTTGTCACCGCCGGACCAACCACAGAAGCGATCGATCCTGTTCGCTATATTACCAATCATTCTACCGGAAAAATGGGGTATGCCATTGCAAACTGCGCAATGCTCCGCGGGGCCAATGTAACTTTGGTCACTGGACCTACTTCACTTCCGAAACCACCATTTGTCAATACGATTTCTATTAAAAGTGCTGAAGAAATGTTTGAGGCCGTAACTTCTTGTTCCGATACTCAGGACATTATCATCAAAGCTGCCGCCGTGGCAGATTATCGTCCTGCCTCTGTCAGTGATGAAAAGATGAAAAAGTCAGACGACTCTCTCTGTATTCCATTAGAGCGCACGAAAGATATTTTGAAGCACTTAGGAGAACACAAAAAAAATCACCAATTTTTATGTGGCTTTTCTATGGAAACAGAAAATATGTTAGAGAATTCCCGTGCGAAACTGGAAAAGAAACATCTCGATATGATTATTGCGAACAATTTAAAAGTGTCCGGTGCCGGATTCGGAACCGATACGAATGTCATTACGATGATTACAAAAGAAGAAGAACTCGCATTAGACATTATGACAAAAGCCGAAGCGGCAAAACAAATTTTAGATAAGATTCTTGAAAAGCTAACATTGATATGATCATTTTGATTTCAAAGACCTGATGGCTTTTGGAATGTTCATTTTGGCATTACTAACATTCGTTTTTACGTTTATCAGATAATGTTTTAGAGCATAGAAAACCACTCCAAAACTTTGGCGAGCGATGGAGTGGTATTTCTATAACCATATATCTACCTATTTTTCTAATTCTATACCTACATTCTGTGCATAGCTTTCGAACACAGTCTCAATCTGCGAATTGCATGCTTCCATGTTCTTTTCTTTTCCGATATAATATCTCTTTTCAGAATCTGTCGTATACGGCAATTCCACAGAAGCCGTAATCGGTGCAGCAAAACCATCTTCATCTTTTGCATCTTTATTATAAGCAAAGAAATATGGTTCCTGAATCAATGCATAACCATCTTCTGTTGTTTTTGCTGCTGTCAGATTTGTAAGATGTCTGTCAATCAATCCTGTATACATTTTCGCAATTGGAGAGTTTTCTTCACAAATAGAAGTTGTCTGTGTGTATCCCCACTTATTAACAGTTATTCCTCCGTCAATCTGAGGATCATACAGGTACACACGAACATTGTTTTTCACTGCATACTGATTGATTTGTCCAATAATGGCACGTGTTTTTTCATTTCCAGGACCACCTATGAGCACAAGCGAATTTCCCTTTTCATCAAGCAACCATTCCAGTTGACGGTATGTAATCGGGTAAATATTGATCTGCTCGTCAGAGCCAAAAACTTCTGTTCCGTAACTGTTGAATGCATCTCGAATATATGTTTCTTTTGTATACTTTGAAAATTGAATGTTATTTGTTTTAATAAATTCAAACATTTGTTTTAGACGTGCTGTATACTCATCCGTCACATACTTTCTTACCTGATTTCCATCTTTATCAAGAACCGGATTTCCTTCGTCGTCCGTTTCCTTCACATAAAGACCTTTGGAGTCACGGTCAACCATCTCCTCAAAAGCATACATGATTGGACATTTTCCGCTTGTATTTCCTTTCCCACTGTAGTCTGTCTGATTATCTTTGTTATAAAGAAAGATAATAGGCTGTTGCAGTCTTCCGACTGTCACCTCTTTCCCTTCTGCATTGGTATAAGAAAGTGCAGTATCGTGATCTGACGGATATGCAATCCAGTCATCCAAGTTTGTAAGATATCTTGACACAAACTCTCCATACATATAATTGTATTTTGTTCCAAGCGTTGTCTTTTCATTCGACATACGGACAAACATAGAACCGTCATCACCATTATCTACATTAAAATCATAAGAATAAATAGTATCAATTCCGTATTCCTTTGCATATGCGTTTACATAAGGACTCATTGCACGGCTGTTATGACACCATGAACCGCTCAACTGAATCAGGTAATTTCCTTCCTGTCCCAAAAGCTGAATGAGCTGGTCATAGCTGATGTCCTGAAATACAATATCTTTATCCTCAAACGTATCAATTCCATCCTGTCGTTCTGCATCTGCTTTGGAGTGTGCATTAAAGTCACCGTAAGCATATTCTTTTTCAAACTCATAGTCCGGGGAAGAAAGTTGTGCATTCGAGACTTTGAGTTCTTCTTTTTCTAAAGTTTTAACATTATTTTTGATGCTGCTGTTTTTTCCTGAGCAACCCGTAATCATTCCTGCCGCCATCACTGTAACAAGAACAGCAGAGATTAGTTTTCTTTTCATGATCAATCTCCTCCTATCTTTTCCTAACACATTGGAATAGATACTTCTTCCGAAGAACCACCGGAACTTCCTGTTGAAGTATATTCAGATTCCAACTCTACCAGGTCTGCATAATTTTCGATAAGAGTATATTGTTCAGCTGTCAGATAGCTGTCAATCACTTCTCTTGCTTCTGTTACATATTTTTTCACATCATCAAAGGAATAGCCTTCTACAGTCTTTCTTGCATCTGCAACACTTGCCGCTTTAATTGCCAGACGTGCATATTCTATTTTTGCCGCATTAAATACATTCATATTTTTAATCTTCTTTTTGAGATCAAAATTCGGGTCTAATGCATTATAATATTTTACTGCACGATCGATTTTTGCTTTTGATTCCTCTGTATAAGTTACTTCTCCGATATTTTGAATGGCATCATTTGTTCTTACCACTGAGGCTTTTACAGAAAATACAGAAAGTCCCAGACATACAAAAGCTGCCACAATCAGTGCAATTGTTGATTTTTTCATTATGCCCGTCCTCCCTTTTTCTCTAATTTTTCATCCTCTGTCTGAAAAATTTCGTCATCCAAAAGTTCTGTTTTTCTTGCAACAACAGCAGCTGTCACATTTGCTCCTACGACATTCGTCAATGTTCGTGCCATATCTGTAATGTTATTGATCGGAGTCAGAAGTACCACTGCTGCAATCGGAAGATTTACTGCACTGAACAGTGATACTGCTGTCACAACTCCGATTCCCGGCATTCCGGCGCTTCCCATCGAAAGTACAAGGCACATAAAGCACATGATGAGGTATTGACTGATATTCCAACTCTGCCCCGTTGCATTTAGATAGAACATAGCTAACAAAATCGGCCAAATACACGTACAGCCCGCCATTCCAATTGTTGTTCCAAGTGGCGCTGTAAAGTTCGCTACCTCCTCATCTACACCAACCTTATGTATCAGACGGTCAATTGTAATCGGAAGCGAGCCGACACTACTCTGTGTCGTAAATGCTGTCGCCTGTGCATCAAATGTCTTTTTAAAGAATTTGAGCGGACTTATTTTTCCTGCAAATTTCAGAATGAACGCATTTACAACATAAGCCTGTACGAAGCATACCACATAGACAACCGCAACAAGCAGAATCAATTGTACCAAAGCGTCTTTATCACTCAACAGCTGGCTTGCAGACACTGCTGTCAAACATAGCACTGCATATGGAGTCAAATCAATGACGTAGGAAAGAATTCGGAAAATAATGTTCTTCACCGCCTCAATAATACTTTTAAACGGCTTCACTTTATCTTCACCTTCGTCTGATGCTACACTTACATATGCAACCGCAATTGCAACTGCAATAATGATAATAGCTACAACATTGTCTGCTGCCAGATCCCCAAACACATTTGTCGGGAACAAGTTCAAAATAATCTTGTCAAAAGATGTCCCCATTTCCTTATATGCGTCAAGTGTTGTACTGGAGACTCCTGCAATGTCGGCAAACACCGCTTGCGCTCCCTTTCCAACCTGTGTTGCCATCCCAAAGACAATTGTAACTACAATCGCAATTGCCGATGAAACCAAAAGCCAGAATACAGACTTTGTTCCAATTCGTTTCATTTTTTCTTTATCGTTTAACTGAATCAATCCTGAAATGACAGAAACAAGAATCACCGGTGCGACAAGTGCCGTAATCAAATTCACATAAATATCGCCGATCAATGCAAGCCATGTCATATAAGAATTGTTCTCGGACACAAATACGATTCCAAGCACCGCTCCCATTACCATACTGATCAAAATGACAAATGTCCAATTAATTTTATATGCCAGTTTGTTCAACACTTTAAATAAAAGCAAGGCAATGATAAGTACAAGCAAGGCAATCCAATTTACGCTTAAAAGTGCATCCATTTTTAAAACCTCCTCTTTCTTTTCTCAACATTCCTATTATAGTATTGTAAAAAGTCAGAAACAAATTGGTTTTTTTGATATATATATTGGATTTTTCTATAATTTTAAAAAATCCTCGCTTTATAAACCTAAAATGATTTATAAAACAAGGATTCTATCGCCCACTCTATTTAATCAATCTCTGTATCTTTTTACTCTTTTCCGTCCCGGCTTCTTTTAGCAGTTCAAACAGCACTGACTCGTACGTCGTAATAATTGCGCCTTCCTCTTTCATCCGCTGCAATGCAATCTTTTTGTCATCTTCTTTTCTGCTGGAAACACAATTCTCCACAATAACCGGAATAAATCCTGCTGCTTTTAGATCAATCACCGTCTGAAGTACACAAATATGTGTCTCAATCCCGCAGATGATAATATATTTTTTGTCTCTTATCTTTTCTTTTACACCTTCATATGCACTAAACGAAATCTTTTCCACATACTCTTCTGTTCCCGCAGCCGTTGTAATCTCATTAACAGTCTCTCCAAGTCCTTTTGTGTACTGCTGGGTAAGAAACATCGGAATCCCAAGCACATTTAACCCTCGAAGCAAAATGTCAGATTGACAGATCAAATTTTCCTTTTCGTGCATGACAGGCACTAATTTTTCCTGATAGTCAATGACAAGTGCCGCTGTATGTTCCGCCTCTATTCTCATCTTATGTCTCCTCCTTATTTTAGATCCAGTTCAATCGGGCAGTGGTCCGATCCCATCACATCAGTTAAAATTTTTGCGTCTGCAAGCCTGTCTTTCAAACTCTCTGACACACAGAAATAGTCGATTCTCCAGCCGGCGTTCTTTGCTCTTGCACTGAATCGATATGACCACCAAGAGTAAATTCCTTCCATCTCCGGATAAAAATAGCGGAATGTATCGATAAAACCGGCTTTTAAAACTTCACCGAATTTTGCACGTTCCTCGTCTGTAAAACCGGCATTTTTCCGATTTGTTTTTGGATTTTTCAAATCAATCTCCGCATACGCCACATTCAGATCCCCCGCAAAGATAACCGGTTTCTTCTGTTCCAATCCTTTCAGATATGCAAGAAAATCCGTCTCCCACTGCATGCGGTATGAAAGTCTTGCAAGTTCACTCTGTGAATTTGGCGTGTACACGGTCACAAAATAAAACTCCTCAAATTCCAGTGTGATAACACGCCCTTCTTTGTCATGCTCCTCTATCCCGATGCCATATTGTACTGACAATGGTTCCTTTTTTGTAAACACAGCCGTCCCGGAATATCCTTTTTTCTCTGCATAGTTCCAATATTGATGGTATCCTTCCAATTCCAAATCTAGCTGTCCTGCCTGCATCTTACTCTCCTGAATGCAGAAGATATCTGCATCCGCCTCCTGGAAAAATTCCAAAAATCCTTTCTGCACACACGCACGGATTCCATTTACGTTCCACGATATCAGTTTCATCTTTCTTCTCCTTCCTGATAATATACTTTTTCTAAAAACAGTCCTCTCGCCGGCGCTAAAAAGCCTGTCAGTTCTCGTTCTTTCTGTTCAAGAGCCATCTTTATATCTTCAATACTCTTTTCTGCGCATCCTACTTCCAAAAGTGTTCCTGTCAGAATTCTCACCATATGATACAAAAATCCGGTTCCATAAAATTCAAACTCCAGCCTCGTCCCTTTTTTTACAATCTTAATCTCATAGATTGTCCTCACTTTTGATTTCTCGTCTTTATTATCCGTAAATGCTGAAAAATCATGTGTTCCTTTCAGATACTCTGCCGCTTTCTTCATATCATCCAGATGTAGTTCCTTCGTAAAATGATATGCATATCTTCTTGTAAAAACACACGGCTTCTTTCGTGTATCAATACAATACTTATACTTTTTCGCCTTTGCACTGTAACGGCTGTGAAAACTTCCAGGAACAAGCTCCATTTCTTTCACACAGATATCCTCGGGCAAAAGACAATTCAGTTCTCCCACAAAACTCTCATCTAAAAGCCCCAACACTTTCATGTTTGCCACCTGGCCATTTGCATGAACACCCGCATCCGTTCTTCCGGAGCCATCAATTTCGACCGGATAACCAACCATCTGCTCCACCGTACGTTCCAAAATTGTCTGAATTGTCAGATTGGTCAAATTTTGTCTCTGCCATCCTTTGTATCTTGAACCATCATATGCAATTATCATTTTATAATTTCTCATCTATACTGCTCCCTTTACTTAAAATAGAGAGTTCCGTTTCCGGAACTCTCGTATCAAGTGTGTTTTATTTATCCAGAATTTTCTTCAATTCTGCCACAAATGTATTCACGTCCTTGAACTCTCTATACACCGACGCAAACCGCACATAGGCAACCGGATCTAAATTCTTAAGCTTTTCCATCACAATCTCTCCAATCAGATTGCTGGAGATCTCTTTTTCTTCCCGCTTAAAAATCTCCGTCTCAATAGCTTCGATCGTCCTTTGAATCGCCTCTGCAGACACCGGTCTTTTATAGCACGCCCGCAAAATGCCGGCCTCAATTTTTGACCGATCATACTGCTCTCTATTATTATCTTTTTTTATGATAATCAAAGGAATCGTCTCAACCTTCTCATATGTAGTAAATCTTTTCCCGCACTCATCACAGGCTCTTCTTCTTCGAATCGAATTCCCGTCTTCTGTCGGTCTGGAATCAATTACTTTCGTATCTGGATTACTGCAATATGGACACTTCATATTCTGTTCCTCCTCAAGATTTTCTCATATCGTCATTTTAGCAGATAATAGTTAGTCTTTGCAAGTTTTCAGACATTTTTCTTCACATATTTCTACCATGATAATATCCGGTCCTACTTTTTTGATACACTCAAATGGAATCACATATTCCGAATCGCATCCAAACAGCCCATGCATCTTCGCCTGCCCCGGTACAACGATCGCCTCCACACATCCTTTGGATAGATCAAATACCAGATCCACCACACACCCAAGCCGCCTGCAGTCACAAAGATTAATCACTTCTTTCTGTCTCAATTCACACAACCGCATCTTTTTTCCCTGACTCATTTATTATTCAGTATATGCCGATTTCCTCTATGCTGCCATCACTTTTTCACTTTCAAATGCTTTTACAATAATACCCACAAGCAGGAAACCGATTGCAAATGTCATCGCTACCGTCACCCCATACTGTGCCATTGTCACCTCATGACTTAAGATTCCTTTTAAAACCAAAGAAATATTATAAACCGGAATATAGTACATCTTTCCATCTGTGTTTCCTGTAGTGAACATCGTCATCAAACCTACAACAAGCACTACCATATAGAGCGGCATTACATAGGTAGTCGCCTCTTTGATTGTCTTTGCAAATACCGAAGTAAGTGCGATCATCGTAGAATATAAAAACGCAACTCCAATAAGCAGGACTGCAAGCATTGCAATCTGGTTTGCATTCAAACTGATATTCAAATTCTCACCTGATGTTCCAAGCATCGACTTGGACATCAATGGCATAAATGCCACCATCGCTCCCACGTAAATTACCGAAGAAATTCCAGACAATGCCATCAATGCAAACACTTTTCCGAGCACGATCGAACTTCTCTTGATCGGCGCCACAAGAAGGCTTGCCATTGTTCCTCGTTCTTTTTCACCCGCAATCATATCCGTTCCGATTCCCATTGCTCCTGCAAATAAAAGAATTGTGATAAAATACGGAAGCATCATTCCAAGCGCCTTTCCACTCGCCTTTTGCTCGTCCTGAATGACCATCTTATCGTTGTCAGAATTCACTGTAAACACTGCAATCTGCTCTAAATCTCCCACACGCTCTGTCAGCAGTGTCTGACGGTACGCCTCAAGTACTTCCAAAGAGAGCTCTTTATATGCCGCATTAGAATATTCTTCCGACGGATTGTAATAAGTCTTAATCTGTGGAACCGGATCTCCCTCCTTGTAATTTTGAATCATCTCATCCATATTCTTTGGAAACTCAATCAGAAGATCGGCTTCTCCATCCCGAATCTTCGTCTCCACATCTGCCCTCTCACTTTCGGAAATTGTATGTATCTTATAATCTGCATGGATACTCTCTAAAAATTTTTCAAAACTTTCCTGTTCATTCTGAACATAGACAATCGGCTTGTGTTTTGTGATGTCATCCTCCATCCCTGTAATCATCTGACTCATCAGATACATAATTCCAATCATGATAATAACCGGCAGAAAAAATACCGAAAAGACCATTTTTTTATCCTTGAAAACACGTACCATCTCTTTATTGAAGATTTCTTTGATGCTCTTCATCTACGCCTCCCCCTTTCTGCTTCTGTACAACTCGAAAAATGCATCCTCCAAATCTTTCGTCCCTGTACTGTCCAGTATTTCCTGCAATGTACCTTCACTCACCTTCTGACCGTCAATGATCACTCCAATCCGGTCACAAAGCTTTTCTGCCTCCGACATAATGTGCGTGGAGACAATAACAAGCTTTCCCTCTTCACGTAATTTTTTCAGGTAATCTGTCACACCTCTTGCGGTCACGATATCAAGACCATTTGTCGGTTCATCAAAAATCACGATTTCCGGATCATGTACAAGACTTACCGCAATTGCCGCCTTTTGTTTCATTCCGGTCGACAGTTCTTTGATCTGTTTATGCGCAAAATCCTTAATTCCAAAATACTCAAATAATTGTTCTTTTCGTTCTTTTAAAACCTCTTTTGACACACCGTGAAGCCTTCCAAAAAATTCAAACATATAGTCGGGTGTAAACTGTGGATCAAGCTTAATGTCACTTGTCAAGAAACCGATGCTTTTACGCACCTGCTCCGCCTCTGTCACCACATCATGCCCTGCAACCTTAACCTCACCTTCTGTTGGCTTAATAATCGTTGCAATACAGCGAAGTGTCGTCGTCTTCCCTGCACCGTTCGGTCCCAATAGACCATATATTTCCCCTTTGTGTGCATTTAGGCTCAAATGATCTACCGCTACCTTTCGATTGCTTTTTGTTTTGGATTCTTTCATCTGCTTTTTGTTCAGTTTATACACTTTTGTCAGATTTTTTATCTCTATCATATTCCCCCACCTTTCTTAATTTCCTTGGTATGCAATAAAAAATCACCACTTTCCTTCTAATTTATCTAAAAAGTGGTGATTTGTAAACCTAATATTTCTTTTATTTCATTTTTTTCTCATATCTGCCGTGCAATACTAATGCTACTACAGTGAACAACACCGGTCCTACGATACTCCAAACAGTTGTCGCAACATCTCCCGCCATCGCCGGCTGGATGATTGTAAAGAAGTTCGCAAACCCAACCGTCACTGTCACCACTATTGTAAAAATAATGGATACTGTATCATTTTTAAAGATCACAAATGGTTTATGAATATTTTTATTCTTCTTAAATTTGATAAACGCTGCCGAAATAAACATATACGGAAGTGTCATCGCAACGTTTGTCATCGATACAAGAATGTTGAAAAATTGTGTCATCGTATCTCCACCCATAGAGATTAGCAAAATAAATGCCACAACTACCACTGCCTGAATCTTCAATGCAAACTTTGGCATTCCACCTTCCATTTTGCAGAATTTCTCTGGGAGCAGTCCTTTTGGGCTTCCCTCAATCAACTGTTTTAATGGTGAGTAGCATAAAGTAAACACCGCACCTGCCAAAGACAATAAAATAGAGATTCCCATAATTCTCGCTGCCCAGTCTCCCATCTGTATGCAGGTTCCCTGACTTGCCCCAAATGCAGCTCCAATCTGATAGCCAAGATTATTCATAATTACATAGGAAGCATTTCCTTTATGTACGGTAGCAGCTGAAAGTGTGTCGCTCCAATTTGTAAAGATTCCGACACAAAAGATTCCGATGGAATATCCAACCGCAACAATAATCGCTGCAATTGTAAGACCTTTTCCAAAGTTCTTTTCCGGATTTTCAGTCTCATCTACAAGACCTCCGACTGCCTCTGTTCCGCCATATGCGAACAATGCATATACAAGAAACGCCAGCATAGCAAGGCTTCCTGCATATTCTGGATTCGGAGATTCCACAAGTGACGCCGCAGAAACGATTGGCTGAGCCAACTCTCCTTTATTTCCAATCAGTACAAGAAGCGCTCCTCCGATTAACATGACATTTAAGAACATACATGCGATTCCACCGATAGATGCTACTTTCTGGATATTTTTCAATCCTTTGCTTGCAAAAAATGTAACGGCAATGATAAAAACTACACCGAGAATCCCAAGTGTCTGTGTTGATTTCAATCCAAACAATGTCCAATCTGCTGTCGTATCTTTCCCAAAAATCGCATTGGAAAGCGGAACCATAATTCCCGATGAGATATTTACAAGCCAGATTACATAAGATGTATACCACATGAATGTTGCCACGAACGCATATTTTGTTCCGACACAAATCTGCATCCATGAAAAGATTCCACCTTTTTCATCTTTAAATGCCGAGCCATACTCTGCCACCATGAACGCAAACGGAACAAAGAAAAGTACCGCTGATAATAGGAAAAACGGAATTGCTCCATATCCCATCAGATAAAATGATCTCGGCATATTATTAAATCCATAGACCGATGTAAAGATCATTAGAATCAATGCTCCCATTGTTAGTTTTTTTGTTTTTTCTGCCATTCTTTCTCCTCCTGTACTCTATGCGTTCGCCAAAAAGGCACGATATCCCTTTACGGCTTCGTAGATATCCGCTTTGCTGCTCACCTCGTAAGGTGCATGCATACAAAGAAGTGCAATTCCGCTGTCAATTACTTCCATCCCGTAATTTGCCATGATATAAGCAATTGTACCGCCGCCTCCGGCATCCACTTTTCCAAGCTCATCAAACTGATATGCCACATTTGCATCATCAAAGATTTTTCTTAAAACTGCAATATATTCTGCATTCGCATCATTAGAACCGCTTTTTCCTCTGACACCGGTAAACTTATTCATGGAAATTCCTCTACCAAAGAATCCGGAATTTCGTTTTTCATAATGCTCTGCATACAGCGGATCATACGCCGCGCTTACATCTGAGGAAAGCATTCTGGAACGTGCAAGCGCTCGTCTTACTTTCAATTCAGATTCCCCTTCTGTCAGTGCAATTAACTCAGCAACTGTATTTTCAAAGAAATGTGACTGCATTCCTGTCGCACCTACACTGCCGATTTCTTCCTTGTCCACAAGAAGACACACACCTGTCTTTTTCAGATTTTCTGCCTCCAGCATCGCAAAAAGGGATGTAAATGCACAGATTCTGTCATCCTGTCCATACCCTAAGATCATACTGCGGTCAAAACCAAGATCTCTTGCTTTACCCGCTGGCACAATTTCAAGTTCTGCTGACTGAAAATCATCCTCTTCAATCCCATACTCCTGTTTTAAAATAGAAAGAATATTGGCCTTCACCAACTCTTTTTCCTCTTCTTTCAAATCTTTACAGTCTCTCAAAGGCATATTTCCGATCAAAAGATCCATATTTTCACCTTCAATAACCTTTGCCGCAGTCTTTTCCATTTTTTCGCCCGCAAGATGGATCAAAATATCCGTAATCGTAAATACCGGATCTCCTTCTTTTTCCCCAACGCAGATCGGAACGGTCTTTCCGCTTTTCAGTACAGCTACACCGTGTAGCGCAAGCGGCTGTGCAACCCACTGGTATTTTTTGATTCCACCGTAATAGTGTGTATCCAGATAGGCAAATCCATCCGCTTCATACAGCGGATTTTGTTTTACATCCAAACGTGGTGAGTCAATATGTGCTCCAAGAATATTCATTCCATTGGAAATCGGCTCTTCCCCGATTTGAAATAATGCAACCATCTTATGCATCCAGACCGCATACACTTTATCACCTGTTTTCAGCTGTTTGTCCTCGGCAATATAGGCATTCAAATCTTTGTATCCAGCCTCCTTAGCCATCTCAACTGCCAATGCCACACATTCGCGCTCTGTCTTTCCTGCATCCAGACATGTTTTATATCGCTCACAGACCGCATCAACTTCCTTAAGTTCCTTCTGGTCATACGACTTCCATACACTCTGTTTTCCCATTGCAAACCCTCCAATCATTTTTCACAATTTTTTTTATTTTTTTATATTTTATTTATACATAGTTTATAAATCAAACATCTTCTATTTTCTTGACAAGAAATTTTTCATATAGTATTATATTCTGAGTAAAATTTTCTTACAAATTATTACATAACAAAAGTTCTATATATTAAAAAGATTAATTTTTTATCCAAAAATTGATTTATAAGAAATTCAGGAGTATACACATGACAATAAACGAGCGCGTCGGAAATAATATCCGCAAATACAGAATTGCACACCACTATACATTAAAAGACTTATCTGCACTTGTACACAAGAGTTGTTCTACTCTTTCAAAATATGAAAAAGGAATTCTTCCTGTCAGTGTTGAGACGCTGGAAGAATTCGGGGAGGTTTTTCATATTCCCACTTCGCATCTCTTGTCTGCGCCGTCCGAGGGGAAACCGGATGTCTCTCGCAAAAGTCTCCTCAAAAAATACTACATGTACAATTATGATGGCAGAAGAAAACGAATTATGAAAAGTATTATTGAAGAATACGCCACAGATCAGCCGGATACCTATTCGATTCAGCTTTTCTATGACGTAGATGATCTGGAACACTTTGGAAAATGCGAGGTAATCTATTCCGGTGAAAGCACAACCTTTGGGCCATGGCAAAATTATAGTTTAAAAAATACTGCAAATACACTGGAGGAAATTTGGATGTGCACCGTAAATACCTTTTCTCAAACGGATCTGAAAAGTGGTATCTTGTCCGGTATCTCACAACTTACCATGCGCCCCTGCAGCCGAAAGATCCTGATCACGTCTCAGATACAAAAAGAAAATCATTTCATAGATGACCTGCTGCTCTCCAAAGAGGATATCCAGCAGATTAAAAAATACAACTTATTTACACTCGGGGAATAGCCGTTTTTACGTATTTTTCATACAATTGCTCTATGATTTCAATATGCAGCCATTCATCTAAAATAATTCGCTCCAGATTTGCGACAACATACTCGTCCTGGATCCATTCTGCCTGTCTTTTATAGGTTGCAATCGCAAGCTTTTCCCCTTCATATGCATGTTTCAGCATCATATCTATCCGCCTTGGGTATCGGTTGCACCCAGGGCTCCAATATGTAAATCTTCTCCGCTCAACACTCCAAAGCCTTGGGTCTGCCCCAAGTTTCTGCGCCAGCTGCCCATAAATATTCATGTGGTGCATTTCCACCATACTGATCTTGTGAAATGTCTTTCCGATTTCTTCATACTTGCCATTTGCGATCAGACTGTTGTAAAAATACAGACTGACTGCAGACATCTCTGAGTTGCAGGCTCCGATATTGCTTAACATCGCCATTGCATACCTCGGATTTTTTTCACATACTTTCACAGGAGGATATTCTGCAGAATCTCTTACCTGAATCTCTTCTTCACACATAAAAAAGTCTCCTTTATTTCTCTATACTTTACACTTTATGGTAAAGTCAGAAAAAGGAGACCTCTTTTTTTCTTTTCTCTATAAATTCTATTCTTCGATGTCAATCACTGAGACAGGACAGCCATCTCTTGCTTCTTTTGCTTCCTTTTCGTTCTCTTCAGTCACGTCTGCATGTACCTGTGCAATCTCATCACCCATGCAAAACACTTCCGGGCAGATACTTACACACATCCCGCATGCAATACATCCATCTTCTACAACTGCTTTCATCCTGTAATTCCTCCTGGTTCTTTTTTTACAGTATGTCCGCTTTTTTGTGTTTTATACTATGCAAACTGACTTTGATATAATTTTGCATAGAAACCGTTTCTTGCAAGTAACTCCTCGTGGTTGCCCTGTTCTACAATATTGCCATCCTTCATCACTAAAATGATATCTGCCTCTTTTATTGTTGACAGACGATGTGCCACAATAAAACTCGTTCTCCCCTCCATCATTTTCTGAAATGCTTCCTGAATCTTAATCTCAGTTCTCGTATCAATTGACGATGTCGCCTCATCCAGTATCAAGATCGGTGGAAGTTTCAGCATCACTCTGGCAATACACAGAAGCTGTTTCTGTCCCTGTGACAGATTCCCTCCATCTTCCGAGATGACTGTATCGTACCCATCGGACATGCGCTTGATAAATCCATGTGCATGCGCTGCCTTTGCAGCCTCAATAATCTCTGCTCTCGTAGCTTCGGGTTTTCCATATGCAATATTTTCAGCGATTGTTCCTGATTTCAGCCAGGTGTCCTGCAATACCATTCCAAAATTTGCACGCAGGCTGTCTTTTGTAATCTCTTTCACATCATGTCCACTCACATAGATTTTCCCCGCATCGATATCATAGAACCGCATCAACAAATTGATCAAGGTTGTTTTTCCACATCCTGTCGGACCTACAATCGCAACCTTTTGTCCCTGTTTTACATGTAGATTCAGATCTTTCAACAACGGTGTATCCTTTCGGTAAGAAAACGAAATATGCTGCAATTCCATACTTCCATCTGTCTGCTGCAAAATCAGTGCGCCTTCTTTGTCTTTCGTTTCTACCTCTTCATCTATAAAATCAAACACTCTTTTCGCACACGCAAATGCATTCTGGATCTCTGTGAGCACACTCGATATCTCATTGAATGGTTTTGTATATTGATTGGCATAGGTGAGAAAACAAGACAACTGTCCAACCGTGATCACGCCCTGCATCGCCAAAACGGCTCCAAAAATTCCCACACCCGAATATACAAGCCCATTCACAAACCTTGTGCTTGGATTCGTGATGGAAGAAAAGAAAATGGCGCGGATACTGCATGTTTTTAGTTCCTCGTTAATTGTATCAAACCGTTCTAATGAACGTTTTCCATACCCAAATGCCTGCACAACTTTTTGATTTCCCACCATCTCATCCACGAGAGATGTCATCTGTGCCCGCGTTTCAGACTGTATTTTAAACATGTTATACGTCTTTTTTGCAACAAAACTTGCGACAAACAATGACAATGGTGTGATGAAAATAACAATGAGCGAAATCTTGACATTGATAGAAAGCATAAATGCCAATGTCCCGGCAATTGTCACAACACCTGTAAACAGCTGTGAAAATCCCATCAAAAGTCCATCTGAAAATTGCTCTACATCTGTGATGATTCTGCTGATCGTCTCTCCGTATGGGTGACTGTCTACATATTTCAAAGGAAGTTTTTGCAGATGTTCAAATGCATTCATACGCACATCCTTTACCACCCGGTACGTAATCTGATTATTGCACAGATTCATCAGCCATTGTGCCATGCTTGTCACTCCAATGATAACTGCAAGTTTCACAAGTATTTGCAGAATTTTCCCAAAATCGACCTGCCCCTTTCCTACAATAAAATCTACCGCATCCCCAATTAAAATCGGTGCATACAAAGTAAAGCCCACTGTGATCACAGCAAAAACCAACGATAATATCAGATAATGCAGATACGGCAGCAAAAGCTTTCCGACTCTCTTAATCGTTCCATGATGTTTACGCATGATGTCCCACCTCCTCTTTTGAGAATTGCGAACTGCAAATTTCCTGATAAACTTCACAGGTCCGAAGCAATTCCTGATGTGTTCCGATTCCTGCCATTTTGCCGTCATCCAATACAATGATTTTATCCGCCTGCATGATCGATGAGGCTCTCTGGGACACGATAAATACCGTCATCTGATCTGTATTTTCTGCAATCGCTTTACGCAGCCTCGCATCTGTCGCAAAATCAAGTGCAGATGCGCTGTCATCCAAAATCAATATCTCTGGATTTTTCACAAGTGCTCTTGCAATGGTAAGCCTCTGTTTTTGTCCTCCTGACAGATTCTTTCCGTTCTGGCTGATTTTGGCATCCAGTCCTTCTTTCTTTTTCTCTACCACTTCCAGAGCCTGTGCCGTTTCCAATGCTCTGTAAATCATCTCGTCTGTTGCATTTTCATTTCCCATTTTCATATTGTCGCGAATGGTTCCACGAAACAATACTGCTTTTTGCGGAACAACACCTATTTTCTTTCGAAGCGTCTCAAGCTTATAGTTTTTCACATTTTCTCCATTTACCAATATCTGTCCTTTCGTAACATCATAAAATCGAGGGATCAGATTGACCAACGTCGATTTCCCGGATCCGGTTCCTCCGATCACACCGACTGTCTCTCCCCTTTTTACAACGAAACTGATATTTGATATCGCTTCTTCTGCACCGGAATAAGACATACCGACCTCATCAAAGATCACCATATTCTCTTTATTTGATTCCTCTCTATCATATTCTCCATCGACAATATCTGACGTCAATTCAAACACTTCATTAATACGAGACGCTGATGCAAGCGCTTTTGTGAAAGATACGATCAAATTAGCCAATGCAATAAGCGCTAGAAGAATCTGAGACATATAATTGACAAGCGCAATCACTTCTCCCTGTGAAATATTTCCAATATACACCTGCTTTCCACCAAACCAGACAATTGCAATTGTTGCCACATTTACAATAATGTAAGTCGCTGGATTTAAAAGTGCCGAAAGTTTTCCTACCAGTATCTGAACATCGAGCAAACTGCTGTTTTCCTCTGCAAATGTTTCGATTTCCCGTTTCTGTGTACAGAACGCCCTTACAACACGTATTCCGGAAAGGTTCTCTCTCGTAGATAAAAGTATTCCATCCAGCCTGCGCTGCACTTTTTTATATAACGGAATCGTGATCATCATAATTCCATAGATCACAACTGCAAGAAGCGGTACTGCCACCACAAAAATCAGGGCAGCTTTCACACTGATTGTAAAAGCCATGATCATTGCTCCCACCACAATAAACGGAGATCGTAAAAACAGACGCAATACCAGATTCACACCGGACTGTACCTGATTGATATCGCTGGTCATCCTCGTCACAAGCGTCGCGCTTCCCGCCTGATCAATCTCCGCATAGGATAACGAATTGATATGCGCAAACAGATCATGGCGTAATTCTGTTCCAAACCCGACTGCTGCCTTTGCCGCAAAGTACTGTGCCGTCAAAGAGCAGGCAAGTCCAAGTACTCCAAAAAGAACAAGCACCGCTCCCATTTTCCAGATATAAGGCATATCCTGATTCTTGATCCCAATATCAATAATATTTGCCATAACAAGCGGCACAATCAATTCAAAGCACGCTTCCAGCAGTTTAAACAATGGTCCGATAATACTTTCTTTTTTATAATGTTTCAAATAACGAAGTAATTTTCTCATGCTTTTATTTCTCTCCCGCAATTTGTTTTCTTCCTGTTTTTCTTCTATTAATTACAAAATTTAATATAATACCATGTACATAAACTTGTCAATTCTAGCTTGTTATTTGTTTCACTTTCCATTATACTTAGCCATAGAAAGAACTCTATACAAGAAAGGAACTATTTTTATGAGTGAAATACATATCAGCGAAAAACATTTTACTTCTGCCCCGACAGACGGAAACCGTCTGCCAAAAGAGATGGCAGTATATGAGCTATTAGATAAACTAAAAATCCCATATGAAGGAGTAGACCACGATGTTGCCGGCACAATGGAAGAATGTGCTGCTGTTGACGAAGCCCTTGGGGTTACAATGTGCAAGAATCTATTCCTGCGCAATCAGCAAAAAACAACCTTTTTCCTGTTATTGATACCGGGAGACAAAAAATTCATGACGAAAGATCTTTCGAAGCAGCTTGGCATCTCAAGACTTTCTTTTGCCGAGCCAGAATATATGGAAAAATTTCTGAATATCACTCCTGGATCCGTAAGTGTTCTCGGACTGATGAACGACAAAGACTGGTACGTAGACCTTTTGATTGACAAGGACTTAATGAATGATGAATATATCGGATGCCACCCATGTATCAATACTTCCAGTCTCAAGATCAAAATGGATGATATTATCAAAAAATTTCTAAAATATACCGGACACCGTCCAAGATACGTAAAATTGTAACAGCTTTCTAGGAGGAAACACAATGATTCAGGTTGACAGTCTAAGTAAGTCATATGGTAAGAAAATGGCACTTGATCACATAACCGCTTCCATTCACGATGAACACATTTTCGGTCTGCTTGGGACAAATGGCGCGGGCAAAAGTACCTTTTTAAAAATATTAAGCGGTATTCTAAAGCCTGATTCCGGAACTGTCATCATCGATGACCATCCTGTATTTGAAAACGAACTTACAAAAGCAGATATTTGTTTTTTATCCGATAATCCATATTTTTTCCCAAATGCGACTCCTCATACTATGGCGCATTACTACAGCCTTGCTTACTCACAATTTGATACGATCCGTTTTGAAGAGCTTGCCAGACAATTCCATATAGATATTCAGGAAAAAATCAGCGATTTTTCAAAAGGAATGAAAAAACAAGTCTCTATTTTGCTCGGCATCTGTGCAAACACAAAATATCTTTTCTGTGACGAGACGTTCGACGGTTTAGACCCTGTTGTTCGCCAGTCTGTAAAAGGTATTTTTGCAGCTGAACTTTTAAATAGAAATTTCACGCCGGTCATCTCCTCACACAATCTGAGAGAACTGGAAGATATCTGTGATCATATCGGACTTTTACACAAAGGCGGAATACTTTTATCTCAAGATTTAGAAGACTTGAAATTCCATGTACACCGCCTGCAGTGCGTGATTGAAGATCCTGTCGCAGAAGAAGAACTTCTCAGACAGTTAGAAATTCTGCACCGCGAAAAACGTGGTTCACTGACTACCATCGTTGCACGCGGAACTCGTGAGGAAATTTTAGAAAGGGTCAATACAAAATCGCCTCTTTTTGCTGAGGTATTACCCCTTTCATTAGAAGAAATCTTTATTAGCGAAACGGAGGCTGCCGGATATGACATCAAAAATTTCATGTATTAAATTTATAAAAGAAGATTTGCGCCAAAGGACTTGGCTGATTGCAATTCTTTCCACCGTAACATTTTTATTTCAGCCTCTGATGCTTATTATCGGGATCAATGAAAAGAAAAATTGGATAAACACTGTTTCTCCGGGCTTTACCATGAAAGATTTTAAATTTTGGTTATTTAATTTCATGGGATTTAATAATAACGCTGTTGTCTTTTGTGTGATTTTATTTGCAATCCTTTGTGGGGTGTCTGGTTTCTATTATCTGCATTCCAAAGAAAAACTAAATCTTATACACAGTTTGCCAATCCGACGTGAGAGACTATTTTTTATCCAATTTGTAAGTGGATTTCTTATTTTTCTGATTCCATTTACGCTAAATCTGTTAGTCAGCATGCTAAGTATTTCCTTTCAGGGATACATGTCCTTAGAATTATTAAAAGTAAGTTTTGCTGCATTTGGAATACATGTTTTGTTTTTCTTATTCTTATATACACTTACCGTTTTTTCTATGATTATGACAGGGAAATTATTGATTGGACTCATTGTCACACTTAGCCTTTTTTCATACGGAACTCTTATTATTGCACTTTTCCGATTATTGGCGATACGCTTTTTCTCTACATATTTTTTGAAAGTTGACGCTTATTGGTTTAGTTGGTTCAAATCACTTTATATAACAACTGATGGAAGCGACGGGCTTTCTTCTCCTTTGTTAGCGTATATTTCCACGTTAAACCAAATGTCTAACCAGACAGTTCCGTACAAGTTAATTCTTTTTTCAGTGATTGGAACAGTCGTATTTTTACTGCTTGGGATTTTTTTGTATCGATTGCGCCCTACAGAAACTGCTGGGAAGCCAATCGCTTTCCCAAAAGCAGAATCTGTACTGAAAATATTATTGAGCATTCCGCTTGGAATCTGCGCTGCATTTTATCTTGATAGTTTAGCGAATCAAGCTTCCAACAATATCGTAATTTTTATACTTGCTATATTATGCACATTTATTTTTGCAATTGTAATTGAATTTATTTATACAATGGACTTAAAACATTTATTTGCCAAAAAGGGGGCTTTATTGCTTTCTGTGAGTCTTGCATTCGGAATCACTGCAATCTACAAATTTGATTTGTTCAAATATGATAACTACATTCCGAAAAAAAATGAGATCGAGAGCATCGCAATTTACATGGAAGATTTTAATACTCGTTTTAATTATCCAATTCCTACCAATGTCCAGTCAATCAAAGACTTTTTAGATTCTTCTGCACTAAAAGACTTTGATCCAGTTTATCAGCTCGCTCAAAAAGGGGCAGCCACATTTGATATGACGGACGAAACTGCTCAATATGTAAATTTGAAATACAACTTAAAAAATGGGCGAAGTGTTTACAGAATGTATCTGATTAACAAAACTGATGCGCAAAACTGTGCCAAATACCTTCTAAACAATCAACAATATAAAGAAGCATTGTTTCAGACTAATTTGTATTCTTCTTTAGACTTTCAATATGCGGAGGTAACTGATATTTACCAATCCACGAGTAAACTGAATATTTCAGCTGCTCAAATGAAGACGTTGTTGGATATTTATCAAAAAGATCTGGTCAATGCCAGCTATTTTGATTTGACCAGTCAATTTCCAAGCGGAACTATTAATTTTGCTCCGAAGAATTCGTCTGATACATACATGCGACCACTTTTTTGCAGTTTTACAAACACATATGACTATTTAAAAGAACTTGGCTATGACCTTCCAACAAAAATAGAGTTAGATAATGTGCAACGCATTGAAGCAACGAATCAAGACAATCAAAAAAATATTGTTTTCAATACTCCGGAAGACATTGCAAAGATTCTTCCAAAACTCACATGGGTTCCCTACTATTTCTATAAAAAACCGATTGAATTTATTGTAACATTTAAAAGCAGCATTTATAGTTCTTCCAATCTATTTTATCTGAACTCCGAACAAATTCCAGATTGTCTCAAAGATCTTCTTAATTAAGAGAAAAGTCTCTTACGCATCAGCCCTGATGTAAGAGAGACTTTTCTTATATCGGAATACTGTCTCTTACGCACAGTGCTCCATATCCCACCTGCGGATTCGGATACTCTGTGAATCCAGGCAGCGGTCTCGCTCCCCTTTGCATATATGCCTTTACCTTTTCTCCATATAAATACGGATCATTTTCCTTAATGATTCCCCACTCCATCATAAGCGCCGCTCCTCCGGTTACAAACGGTGTGGCAAATGATGTCCCACTGAAGCTTGCATATGTGCCACTAGTCGTCGGTGCTGTAACATTCACACCTGGCGCAACAATATCCGGCTTTGATAATCTCCCTGCCCCCCTTTGTCCGCGTCCTGAGAAATCCGCATAGGAAAAAGTAAGTGCATCGTATGCCCCCACACCAATTGTACGCGAAGCTGTGGATGGTATCGTGAGTGTTCCGGTCTCCGTCGGGAATAAAAATGCTGTTCCCGGATTCAATACATTTTCACTCGGGAGCCACATCGCATAATTTCCTGATATAATCTTTCTCGGTGTCAACACAATCTCCCAAATGCCACTGTTGATATATACCTCTTTCGGTAGAAAATCAACATAGATTTCCTGTGCAGTGCTGTATGGACTTGGTTCTCCATAATAGAGCAAAAGTTCTGTATTTCCCACAGAAAACCGCTGTGTTCCAAGCACTTCCTGAATCGGTCCTATTCTTTCCCCAGACGGTGATACAAAAGAAATATCCATGATGTCATAGTAAGCTTTCCAAATTTGAAGATTTAGCGCGGGTTCCTGCTCCTGCACTGCAAGCTGGATAACCGTTTCTTCATTTTCCCTGACAATTCCAGCTGTGTGCCCTGCACTTCTTCCTTCATTTCCCGTTCCAATACAAATCACACTCTTCCATATATTCGCAATATCCTCTATAAATCGTTCTAGTAAGCTCGTTCCGTCATGAGAACCATATGTATTTCCAAAGCTGATATTAATTGCCACCGGCTGTTTATAAAAAAGTGCTTTTCGTACTACGTAATCTATCGCCTGCATTAGTTCTGTTGTGCGAGGGAATCCTTCTTCCCTCGGATTTCCAAGTTTCACCACAAGAAGTTCACTCTGTGTCGCAACTCCCCGATAAATTCTCCCTCTGCTTCCTCTTCCATTTCCAGCTGCAATTCCTGCTACTGATGTCCCATGACCTGATACATCCACGCTCGGCACAATTTGCATACGCATCGGCACTATCGGCTGCTTTATTGCTTCATCGATCTGTTCTCTCGTAAATTCTGTCCCTATCAAATATCCTTCCGGTGGATTTCCCATGATTGTCTGATCCCAAAGATTACGTATTCTTGTCGTTCCGTCGTCATTGCGAAAATCCGGATTTGTATAATCGATTCCTGAGTCGATAATTGCAACAAGAACCCCTGAACCAAACAATGAAAATGGAGGGTTCTGCACTGGTGGCACACAGGATACTCTTCTCCCGTTTGCTGCCTGAAAAAATAATCGTTTCGGCTTTTCGACATATTCAATCTGTGGAAAATCAGCCAAACGTTCTACCAAGCTCTCTGGTACTGTTAAAATTGCAAATTCATTGCTCAATTCAACCACCTGAATTCCTATTTCCCGCAGTTCATTCAATGTCCCCGAATATTTCACTATCAGTTGCCATTCCCTGTCATCTATGCTATATCCAACATCTAATTCCAGCGATTTTTCCCGTTCTCGTCTTGTAGCATTCAATGCCAGATTTAACAAATTCTCTATTTTTTGGTCTGCCATATTTTCACCTCCCATACTAACATATTCATTCCGATAATTTATTTGTAAAATTTTTTTTCATATGCTAATATTACATCAGTATTATGATAAAAGAGGAGTATCCATTATGAATAAAAAAGAAGTATTAGAACTTAGAAAGCAGTTCAAACCCGAAGACTGCTCTATCACCCGAATCTGCGGCTGCTATGTAGATGGGGAAAAAGAAATTAAATCACAGACGAAAGATGCCTTTTTGTCCCTTCCGGAAGAAGAAATTTTCAAATATCTCAATATCTTTAAACAGACACTTTCCGGAACAATCGGAAAAAATCTGCTGAACATGGAATTTCCACTGGAACAAGAACTCTCCGGCGGAACACAGGAATTTCTTTTGCAGCTTCGCGACAGTAAACTGCAAGATGATATGCTCATCGAAGAATTTTATCAAAAGATTATTGAAAATTACAATTATGGAGAGAATTACTACATTATTCTCATCCACGTTGCCTATGACATTCCAGGAAAATCTACTGATGGAACTGAGATGTTCGATGCTTCAGATGAAGTTTTTGAATATGTGCTTTGCAGTATCTGTCCGGTTCACCTTTCCAAAGAAGGACTTTGCTACAATCCTGAGACGAACCATGTCGAAAACCGGATTCGTGACTGGATTGTCGAACCACCGGTAAAAGGATTCTTATTCCCTGTATTCAATGACAGAAGCACTGATATTCATGGAGTATTGTACTACTCAAAAAAGCCAGAAGATTTACAACCTGAATTTATCGAAAACGCTCTCGGATGTACCTTCCCAATGTCAGCAGGCAGTCAAAAAGATACCTTCCATGCCGTTGTGATGAATACACTTGGCGAAGAGTGCGATTATACGGTTGTTAAAAATATTCATGATAACTTAAATGAGATTATCGAAGAGACCAAAGATGCTCCGGAAGTGCCTGTACTTACGAAACCCGAAGTAAAACGCCTCCTTGCAAAAAGCGGTGTTGCAGATGAAAAAATTGAAATATTTGATAATAATTTTGACACCATAGCAGGCGAAAAAGCATCTTTTCTGGCAACGAATATTGCTGAGACCAGAAAATTCAGTATTGAAACACCTGATGTTTCCATCAAAGTCAATCCAGACCGCACCGATCTTGTGGAGACAAAAATGATCGATGGAAAACAATGCCTCGTCATTGAAATCAACGATCAGGTAGAAGTCAACGGTGTTCCTGTCCGCACTTTGCCAATTGGCACAGTAGAATAAGTATTCTCCCGATAAGCCTTAACGCTTATCGGGATACTGTCATTATTCACATTCCATCAGATATGGTGCAAGGCTTACAGGAATAAAATAACCTCTTTCATGTCTGCATACGGGACATACTCCCGGTACTTTCAATCCACTATGAATATGCCCACAATTTAAGCACATCCATTTTTCACCTTCTTGACACTCAAAATATGCTCCTGTCTTTAACAGTTCCGCCAGTTTTCCGAATCTGTCTCCATGAATCTTCTCTATTTTCGCAATCTGATAAAAAGCGGATGCAACTTCCATAAATCCTTCTTCTTTTGCCACGTCACCAAAAGACTGATACACATCATCCGCCTCTTCATATTCATTGTGCTGTGCCGCATAAAGTAGTTCTTCAGTCGAATCCTGCTTATCAACCGGATATCCACCACAGATTTCAATCGTTTCTCCTGCCATCTCTTTTAACAATTCATAAAATCGCTCTGCATGAGCCCGCTCCTGTTCTGCCGTAAATAAAAATATTTGACTCACCGCATACAAGCCCTCTTTTCTTGCTTCCTCTGCCGCAAAAGTATAACGATTTCTTGCCTGACTTTCTCCTGCAAATGCTTTCATCAAGTTTTCTTTTGTTTTACTGTTCTTTAACTGAGACGCCATCCTTTCCACTTCCTTTCCTTGAAAAGTATATCCAAAATTGCTTCACTTATCCGAGAATCAATTAAAACCTATAATCTGATTTGCAACTGTATATGCCATAGAGGATATCTTTCTTCCTGATTTTCCCGGCAAGTTAATAGTCTCTCCCAAAATGCCATGTCTTATCTTCCAATATACTCGATGGTCTTTCTTTTTCAGATATTCCCACAGTTCTTTCTTTTTATCAAGATTTTCCTGACTCTTAGATCGAATACATATAATAGAGGAAACCGTCATCATAATCGCCAAATAATTTGTCATATAATTCCGAAGCTTTTTATTTGGAATTTTTCTTAGAGAATACATATCAATCATTGTTTTGGTAACAAATATCTGCTGGTCAATGCGCTTGATCATGTTTTTCTCATTTACCGACTGATCCTCCCGCCCAATGAAATAACGATAAAAATTCACATCCAGATAATAGAATGTTTTCACATGCGGCAACGGATAATAAACATAAATATTATCTACATAAAAAGTGTGTTTTGGCAGCTCCAGCTTACACATCTTCAAAAGCTCCGTCCGATAAATGACTGAATGCATCAAAATATATTGAGCGAGACGGAAATGTCCCATCTCTTTCCATGTGATAATTCGATCTTGCGGCATCACATTCCGGTAATGAATCACCTTCTTATGTTTTGCTCCTACTTTTTCATACACATAATTGGAGACAAGCATATCAATTAACGTCTGCTTTTCAACCAGTTCGTGTAATACACTTAAAATCTTTTCCAATGCCCCTTCATCTACCCAGTCATCGCTGTCCACTACTTTAAAATAAAGTCCGGTAGCATGCTTCAATCCTGTATTTACCGCATCTCCATGTCCTCCGTTTTCTTTATCGATTGCTTTTACAATCGTCGGATACTTTCTTTCATACTGTTTTGCAATCTCTGATGTTCCATCCATCGATCCATCATTTACAATAATAATCTCTACATCTTCGCCGCCTTTTAAAATCGACTCTATTGCATGTTCCATATAGCTTTCTGAATTATAGCAGGGAATCGCAAATGATATATACTTCATGATTCAATCCTCCCAATCTTTTACGTTCTTAATAGTATAATTCATTTTGGGCAATTTTCCAACACATATATTGTAAATTCCACGAATTTCCGTTATAGTAAATATAGATTACATAAATGGAGGAATTGCAAATGAAAAATATGATCGTCGGTCAGTCTGGAGGCCCTACTGCAGTGATAAATGGAAGTCTGTATGGTGTTGTATCCGAAGGCTTCAAACATCCGGAAGCGATAGAACATGTATATGGTATGATAAATGGAATCGAAGGTTTTCTAAACAATCAGATTATGGACATACACCCATTACTGAAAAACGGAGATTTAGAACTCATCCGAACTACTCCTGGTTCTTACCTTGGGTCTTGCCGCTACAAGCTGCCTGAAGATTTAAATGATCCCGTATATCCTGAACTATTTCAAAAATTTGAAGACTACAATATCGGTTATTTCTTTTATATTGGTGGAAATGACTCTATGGATACTGTCAGCAAGCTTTCTCGCTACGCAGCCAAGATTCAAAGTCCGATTCGTGTAATCGGTGTTCCTAAAACAATTGACAATGATTTGGTTGAGACTGATCACACACCTGGATTTGGCAGCGCCGCAAAATTTGTCGCGACTACAGTACGAGAAATCGCTATTGATGCATCTGTATACGACAATAAAAAATCTGTAACAATTGTAGAAATCATGGGACGTCATGCCGGATGGCTGACTGCTGCAAGTGCTCTTGCAAGAAAATTTGAGGGAGATAATCCGGTGCTTATCTATCTTCCAGAAGTTGCATTTAATCAGGAAGAATTTCTCGAAAAAGTGAAAAAAGCTTTAGAGACAACCCCTAATCTTGTTGTATGTGTTTCCGAGGGAATCAATGATGGAAATGGTACTTTTATCTGTGAATTTGCAAGCGACGTGGGTGTTGATACCTTTGGTCATAAGATGCTTACAGGCTCCGGAAAATACCTGGAGAATCTCATAAAAGAAAAGCTTGGTGTAAAAGTGCGTTCCGTAGAGCTGAATGTGAGTCAGCGCTGCTCTTCTTCCTGCCTTTCTAAGACAGATTTAGATGAAGCGGATCACTCCGGTGCTTTTGCCGTAAATGCAGCATTGAATGGGGAGACAGGAAAGATGATCTCTTTTGTGAGGGCGAACACTTCCCCTTATGAACTTTCTTTTTCTACTGCGGATGTCAATATCATCTGTAATCAGGAAAAAGCTGTTCCTCTCTCTTGGATCACCAAAGATGGTTCCGATGTAACTGATGAGTTTATTCGTTATGCAGCCCCATTAATTCAAGGCTCTGTAGATGTTCCAACCGAAAATGGACTTCCGCTCTTTGCATTCCGTAAATAGTAGAAAGATGTTTCGTTCATAATTTGTTCATTTATCTTTCAAAATTACTTTACTTATTTAACATTGTTTCTTCACTTTTCTAGAATATACTAACAGTATCAAAAGAAAAGAACTTAACAATTATCTAAAGTATTAACATACTATTTGAATAAACTTTTTCATAATACGTGCCGGGAATTGCGAAAGCAGTTACCCGGCATCCTCCCTGTTTTGGGAGGTTTTTTTATATCTGATTCCAATCACCGAAATTCCTATTATAACAAGAATCCACATCAGGGCCTCATAACTTTTTTGTCTCTTCTCTGTTGTTCTCTCTTCTAATATTTCCTTTTCAGGTTGTATCAAATTTTGAAAAAATGACTTTTCTCCTTCTATCTCAAATGTGACTTTTTTCTCTGACTGATTCCCTGCCAGATCTCTGGCAAATACCAAGACTTCATAACTTCCACTTTTCTCAAATATATGCGAAAACTTTCTCTCATTCTCTCCTATTTGTTGTTTCTTTTCATTAATAAAGACCGCATCTAAAAAATCATGTTCCTCTCCCAGGACAATCTCCAGTTCCTTCTCCTCTTTTGAGCAATCGATTTGAATTTCCGGAGGTGTATGATCTATGAAGAATCCTACTTCCATACTCGATGTATTTCCCACCAAATCTTCCGCAATCAATTCCAATGAATGCTTTCCTTCGCGCGTATATTTTTTGTTTTGCTCACAAATTCTTCCATCCATGTTAATCCGATAAGTATATGTGGTAAAATCCTCTACAATTTCAGAAATGTCATATTTCCATTCAAAAAATGGCACATATTTTCCCTCTAATTCTTCTATTTTATGTATCAGCGGATTCTCTTTATCCATAATAATCTGCATCTCTTTTTCACTTCTGTTCCCCGCCTGATCAACGGCTTCCAGATAAACTTTATACTTTCCACTCTCCGTCAGATTCTCTTTCGCAAAATATTGTGCTCCGTCCTTTTCCCAACTTTCTATTCTTTTTTGTATCCTATTCCCATTGGCATCATTCCAGATAATCGTACCACCCACAGATACTATTCTTTGATTATCAATTGCTTTACATGTAAGCATTTTATCATTGGCTGCTATACAATAATCTTCTGCTCCCTCTAAAATCAGCTGCGGATTCTCATTATCAAATAAAATCTTTTCTCGTTTCTTTGTGTAATTCCCCGCCCAATCGCTTACCTCTACCACAATTTCAGACAGTTTATCAACAGAGATTGTTACATTCTCTGTCTCTTTTTCTCCACACTCATACTCTCTATTTTGCACAACCTTATTATTTACTGAACAAATTACCTGTTTGATGCCTGATGCAACTCCATGTTCACTTATGTCAATCTGAATCAGACATGGTTTGTTATACCATTTTTCTAACCCTTCTGACGCTCTGATTAAAATTTCCGGTATTTCATCTTCACAAATAATTTTTGAGGACTTGGTTACTTCTCCCTTGTTTCCAGCTCCGTCTATCGCATATGCAGAAAGATTCCCTTCAAATCCAACCGGAATCACAACACTTACGCAATTTCCTTCTAAAAACTGATACTCTTCCTCATTTATTTGATAATAAATTCCCTGAATCCCTGAAGTATCATCCGAAGCAGTCATTTCCACTGTTATCTCCTCATTTGAAATAATCTGTTCTTCACCATCATGTTTCGAATATTGAAAAGAAATTGGGTCTGCCGGTGCCTCCTTATCGATCTTGATTTCCCGTTTCTGCTCGGTGCCTTCCACCATTTTTCCCTCCTTGTTTTCCATCCATACAATCAGATGATAGTTTCCCTTCTCAAATAAACTCTCCTCCAGCACGATTTTTTCTTTCGCTTTCTCCAATTCCCCAGTCAACTCTTTCCCATCCGGGAAACTCAGCTGAAACTTTGTAATGCATTCCTGATCTAAATGTTCAATTTCTACTTTGACTGATTTTGTGTAATATCCTTTTTCCCCATTTGGCTCTTCACAATAAATCTGATACATCTGCACCTTTTCTTCAGCCCGCGAGCCAAGCACATTTAATAAAAATATCATACCTAAAACAATTAAAATTTTCCCTATTTTTCTACCCATATAACCTCTCCTTCAATCTTTATTCCACATTCTTCCTGCAGTTTTCGAAACATTTCCTCCTCAGCTAATTCCGGACATTCCTTCAATATTTTTCTTATACTTTCCTCACACATCTCTTTTGTTGTCTCGTTATCCTTACACTGTATCTGTATCAATTGAAGACGAAGCTCTTTTGATTTGGGATTTGCCGCTATCCCCTCTTCACACAGCCGCAACGCCTCTTGTTCATCGATATCTTGTGCAATTCTTACCATAGAACGATAGAGTTCTTCTGTTTGATTCCATTGACTTACCTTCCTATACTGTTCTAATGCCAACTCTTCCTTTCCTGTTTTTTCATATGCTTCCGCCAATACGGTCCGAACTTCATTTTCTATCCTTTGATCCACATCATTTTCTTTCCATTTTTCATATGTCGATAATATCTTTTCCCCCAATCGGATTCTCGCTTCCAGTGAGGCCGTACCTTCTATCTTTGCCCACACACGAAAAAGCATTCTATTTTCTGCCAACTCGCCTTTCTGACCTTCTTCTATCTCTGATAATACAGACTCCATCTCCTCCTCACTTTTTTGACTCTCTCCAAGCATATAGGCCGACAGTTCCTTATAGTTTTCCGCAGCCTCTATCTCATCTTCTGCACATTCAAACATTTGCATACTCTTCCTATAGTCCTCCATCTCTAAAAAATAAGTTCTGCCAATCTCCAAGAAATCTACCTTTTTCTGGTCAATAATCGCTTCTGGTCTCTTTTCCTCCATTTCATCACTTAGAAACATACTCGCACCGCCACCCAAAAGCACAATTATTCCAACTATAATCCATTTTATTTTTTTGTTTTTATTCGTTTTTTTATATTTTAATTGTGGAAAATCAAAAAGAATTTCAGAAATTTTTTGATATTGTTGTTTTACGTTGTCTGACAGACATTTTGAAATGATTTTTTTCAACTTACTCTCTTCATGCTTTGTAAGCTTTGGCTCTATGATTGCTTTTGCCAAAATAAACTGCATCGTTTTTCCAATTGAATACATTGCCTCATAGGAATTTCCCTTTTTTAAAAATCCATCCCGAATTTCTCCTCTTCCCATTTGATTCACGATATGCTGATTTCCTTTTGCATTGAGATCCAACAACATCAACTCCCCACTTTTCTTAATAATCATGCAAAACGGAGTGATATAGCGATACGGCTTTGCATCTCTGACATCTTGTAAATATCCAAGCTGTTTGATCATCTGACATAAGTAGGAAAATAGCTGCTCTTTTGCTATCATTCCATGCTTCTCCAGATATTCAGGTAACATTGTTCCTAAAACACAGTCCGTAATAATATGGCAAGAAGCATTCTGCTGAATCAAACGGATCACCTCGTATTCTCTTTCCAAATGCACTCCTCCTCTTCTATTCAATTTTTATTCATGGAACTCGGAGCCTCGACTAAACTCCTTAGAAATCTATAGAACTTTTAGAATATGCATCTATACTAGCCCACTTTCTGTCAAAAAGCAAGCATTTTTTGAAAATAAAAGCAGAACAGAAATACCACTCCTTCTGTTCCGCCCTTCTTACCTAAAATGGTCTATACAAATGCCTTGGAATACCATCTACCATAACAGGAGATACATCCCCTTGAATCAACGGTTTTACATAAGTAATAAACTCCTCTGTAACATATGTTCCCTCTTGGTTTACCCAATTTCTTGGAACTAATTTCTCTCCGTTCGCTATTTTATGTACATCTTTTACTTCCGTTCCACTTTGATATGGATCATCTGAAAATCGCTCAATGACAACCATTTTCCCTGAATCTCCTTCATCGGCTGCTTTTACAGCCGCTCCACCTACCTGATATGCTTCCAAAATATCCACACGGGATGCAAGGTGAGATGCTGCTCTTTGCAATGTACTCAACTCAATCGCACGTGTCTTACAACCTACCTCGCCCGCAACAAAATTTGCCAAATAGCTTGCTGTTCCTGTCAGTTGTTTATGTCCAAATGCATCTACAAAATCAACACCTGTTCCAAGCTCACATACATAACGCCCATCCTCAAGCTTGATTCCCTCAGAAACCGCTACTACAACAGACATCTTCTTTTCCATCAGTTTTTTTATTTTTGTACTAAATTTTTCAAGATCAAATGCTAACTCTGGAAGATAGATTAAATCAGGTCCCGGACAATCCTCTCCCTTTGCAAGTGCCGCTGCCCCTGTAAGCCATCCTGCATTTCTTCCCATAATCTCAACTATGGTAACAACACCTTTTTCATATTCTAAGCAAAATCCGTCTCTTATGATTTCTTTTACAGAAGTTCCAATATATTTTGCCGCACTCCCATATCCAGGTGTATGATCCGTCAAAGCAAGATCATTATCAATTGTCTTTGGACATCCGACAAATCTCGTTGGCTGCCCAGTTACAATTGCGTAATCCGACAATTTTTTAATAGTGTCCATTGAATCATTTCCTCCAATATAGATAAACGCTTCAATTTCCAATTTGTTGAGTATTTCAAAAATTTTCTCATAAACATCTCTGTTTTCATGAATTTCTGGAAGCTTATAACGACACGACCCCAAATATGCTGCCGGAGTCCGTTTGAGCAGCTCCACATCCAGCTCATTTGTGATATGCTCTGATAAATCAATGTACCGCTCCTTTAAAAGTCCCTGAATCCCATGAAGCATTCCATAGACTTTTTTTGCACCACGATCTTTTGCAGTTCGATACACTCCCGCTAAACTTGAATTGATTGCTGCGGTAGGTCCACCCGATTGTCCTACAATTACATTTCCCTTCATATTCCTTTACCTCCATATTGAGATTACCATGTTATCTTTATTTTAGGGTGTTTTGAACTATTTGTAAAGAAATATAATTATATTTTTGTATATTTTAGACAATTACATCAACCAAACATCTTGGTTTGTAGTAGAAACAGATATTGCTCCTGCAGATAATGCCGCCATAACATCTTCCTTGTCCATCACCAAACCACCTGCGATAACCGGAATATTCCCCATCTTACATATTTTCTTTATGATTTTAGGCATGACCCCTGGCAAAATCTCTATAAAATCAGCTTTTACCAGATGGCATTGTTTGCTTATATTTTCAAATGCCATAGAATCAATGATAAAAAAGCGTAATATGGTATATAACCCCAATTCCTTTGCCCTCTTAACCAACAATGGCTTTGTAGAAATAATTCCATTTGCCTCTGTATGCTTTTTTATAAAATCCACTGCAATCTCTTTCGAGCCAAGTCCACTGATCAAATCAATATGAACCATCGCTATTTTCCCTTTTTCCCTCACTTTTCTCACAATCTCATCAATATTGCATACATCTCCAAAAAGAATAAAAACAACTCTGATCTCCTCAATCCTACAGCATTTTTCTAATCCTTCAAAATCTTTCACCGCCGCAATAACAGGGCTTTCCTCCATCGCATCATAAAATTGCTGATTCATAAATCATCCTCCAAGTCTACTCTAATATTTTTTCTGCCTCTTCTGATGTCAGATATTTATATTTTATCATCTTTTCTAATACTTGTCTCTGTCTTTGTGCTGCGAGATCCGGATTAGCAGTCAGCGCATACACTGACGGTGCATTCGGGATTCCGGCAAGCAAGGTACTCTCATATTCTGTCATCTCTCCCGGTTCTTTCCCAAAATATCCCATACTTGCATCTCTTACACAATAATAATTATTACCAAAATAAATAGAATTCACATACAATTCCAATATGTCTTTTTTACTATATTCTTTTTCCAATGCAACTGCCATGAAAACTTCCGCAACTTTTCTCTCTACTTTCTTTTCCTGAGTAAAATAAAGATTTTTGGCAAGCTGCTGTGTAATCGTACTTCCTCCCTCCACAAATGACATTGCTCTAATATCATTATACGCGGCTCTCAAAGTAGCTAATACATCCACTCCCCAATGCTCATAAAATCGATGATCCTCCACGGAAATAATAGCCTCAAGATATATCTCGGGTAATTCTTCTATTTTTGTATAATTCTCTTTCGCTCTTATTTCATTCACCTTATCCTCGATACTCACTTCTTCTATAGCATTTTTATACATATTGTAGCCTTTGTAAATAAAAATGCCACTTACGCATACAATCATTATAAAAGCTACAGCAAGCAGTCCTTTTATAATTTTTCCTATTACTTTCATCTTTCGTCCTCCTCGTATGTTACTACTATAACATACAAATGAAAATATAGTTTTGCGATATTCTTAAATTCTTCTTATTATGTATGTACTTTCAGCTATATTTCAGAAATTTTCTCAAATACAAAAATAGTGCAAACTCTTTAAGTTAAAGAATTTGCACTTTCTCAAGGCTTAACGCCGAAGCGTGGGTGAGAAGATTCGAACTCCCGACCTTTTGGTCCGTAGCCAAACGCTCTATCCAGCTGAGCTACACCCACACAATGCCGCAAACCGGAATCGAACCGGTACGGGAGTATAAGTCCCGCAGGATTTTAAGTCCTGTGCGTCTGCCTGTTCCGCCACTGCGGCATTCTACCTAATAGAAATTAGGCAATGGGACCAACAGGGCTCGAACCTGTGACCCCCTGCTTGTAAGGCAGGTGCTCTCCCAGCTGAGCTATGATCCCATAAAATATTAAATTATATGTATCGCTTTGATACAAGCGACCCGGAAGGGACTCGAACCCTCGACCTCCGCCGTGACAGGGCGGCGCTCTAACCAACTGAGCCACCGGGCCAAAATACATTTTTAAAAAGTGGACCTTCAGGGACTCGAACCCAGGACCGATCGGTTATGAGCCGATTGCTCTAACCAACTGAGCTAAAGGTCCAAATCTTTTTTGTCTTATAACCTAAAGACCGCTTATTTTGCATAAGCAAAAGCCGATGATCGGACTCGAACCGATAACCTGCTGATTACAAATCAGCTGCTCTGCCAATTGAGCCACATCGGCATATGATAAATAAGTGACTCCTACGGGAATCGAACCCGTGTTACCGCCGTGAAAGGGCGATGTCTTAACCGCTTGACCAAGGAGCCAAAAACTCCCCCTGTTGGACTCGAACCAACGACAACTCGGTTAACAGCCGAGTGCTCTACCGACTGAGCTAAGGAGGATTATTTTTAGGTACTTTCATATACCTTCAAAATCACATACAATCCACTTTGATAAGTCTCTCTTCATCCTTCTTCCTATCACCTGTTTGGTTATGCCCTCGACCGATTAGTAACAGTCAGCTGCATACATTACTGCACTTCCACCTCTGTCCTATCTACCTTGTCGTCTTCAAGGGGTCTTACTAACTTGACGTTATGGGATATCTCATCTTGAGGGGGGCTTCACGCTTAGAT
>NZ_JBQKED010000006.1:0-80724 GCF_052121495.1 Faecalimonas sp. LCP19S3_D12
TACGCAACATTAATTGTAAAAGGGAAAAAGAAAATCGAAGATGTACCGGCAAAAATCCGTGATCAGGTAAAAGAGTTACTGGTAGATTTGGAAGTGCCGGAGCTGGCAGAGCAAAAGGACCGTAATGGTCTTTTTATTTTGCAAAGATAAGGAAAAGTGAGGAAAAGTTTAATGCAGGAAATGATTATAGACATCTGTGTTGCTATCATGACGCCGGTTCTTGGCTACATTGTATGGCTGCTTAAAAATCAGAAGAAAGACAGAGATGCAAATAGTCACGGAACAATGCTGTTATTGCGTGTACAGCTAATAGAGTATCATACAAAATACATGAGAGAGGGAGAAATACCTTCTTATGCCTATGAAAATTTTGTAGAAATGTATGATGCTTATCATGCACTCGGCGGGAATGGAATGGTAACAAAGATGAAACATGAGATTGATGAATTACATTTAAAAAAGAAAGGTTGATGAGATATGTTTAAAAACAGCGTATTAAAAACAAGTGTAGACACAAAGAGATGGTTAAAGGCAGCGGGAATTCGTGCAGTTAAGACAATGGCACAGGCTGGTATTGCCGGTATTGGTGCAGCAGCCGCAATGGGACAGGTAGACTGGAAATATGTATGCTCGGCGGCTGTGCTTGCTGGGGTAGTTAGTGCACTTACATCAGTAGCAGGCATCCCGGAGGTAGAGGGCGAATAATAGCCCTCACACATATAATTAAAAGAAAAGGAGATTTTATTATGGGAACATATAACGTACATGCAGGACACTGTCCACAAGGACAGGGGGCATCCGGTGCAGTTGGTATTTTGCAGGAATCTGTGGAAGATAGGATCGTAAAAAACGAAGTTATCCGTCTGTTAAGAGCAGAGGGAAATACAGTCTACGACTGCACCTGCGACGAAAATACAACGAAAACAGGTTGTTTAAATAAAATTATTGCAAAGTGTAATGCTCACAAGGTAGATGGAGATTATTCCATTCATCTCAATTCCGGCAGGAATGATTACCACGGCGATACAAAAACGGGAGGCGTCGAAGTAATTATATACGATACCGGAATGAGAGAAATTGCGGAACGAATCGCCAAAAACATTGCAGAAGAATTTGGATACACTCTACGAAGTGACAGCACATCACCGTGTCCAGGTGTAAAAATAGACAAAGGCTTGAGAGTGCTTAACAGTACAAAAGCACCTGCAGCACTAATAGAGTGCTGCTTTGTCGATGATGCAGACGACGCAAAAGTGTGGGATGCAAAACGCTGCGCAAAAGCAATCGTGGAAGGAATCTTAAACAAAAAAATCAGTACAACAGGAGGTAGTGGAGTGAATACAGTAAGAAGAATAAAACCGGGAACAGCTTATTTAAATGAGGATTGCCCAATTTATGACGTTACATTTAAAAATGTTATCATTAATGGGAAAAAAGGAGATCATATCACTGTGTTAGATCACGGTACAGAGGGAGTTAAAGTAAGACACAACAGTACAGTTGGCTACATGCACTGTAAATATGTCATGCCAGTAATCTATCCGGGAGAAAAACTTCGAATAGTAGAAGATGTTACAATTACAATTAAAAAAGGTACACAGCTGATCAGTCAGGATAGTGGTTACATGGGGAATATCGTAAACGGCAACTTTATTATCAATTCAAAATCAGTCGAGAAAATCTAAATAACACAGCCCCATCTCCGAAGAGGTGGGGCGAAAACTTATTGACACATTAAATGCACAAGTGTTATATTATAAGTAGAAATAAACAAAGAGACCGTTCCTTATTCAACGTACCCCGGAGACATGAGGAGCGGTTTCTTTTATTGTATCCTTCGGAGTTTCTTCTATATAAAGATATATTGTATCAAATTCGGTATAAGAGTGAAAATAAGAGGGCAAATAAGAGTGAATCTTACTTAAAAATCTTGTTGCAAACTCTATAGTAAATGTTGAAAAATGCAGTGTATACGAATAAGAACGAATGTAAAGCACGTATATCAATGTTCCTTGGAGTCATTTCTTGAAAAGTGTCCGCAGAAGCTTCTGCGGATATTTTTTTGCCCTGAAATACTTTGTTTTAAGGGTTTCTTTTTTGCAAAATATGGTTTATAATAAGAAACGTCAAAACTTATAGTAAAGAATCGGAGGGAAAGAATAATGTTAGTATCAGCAAAAGAAATGCTTGAAAAAGCAAAAGCAGGACACTACGCAGTAGGTCAATTCAACATTAACAACTTAGAATGGACAAAATCAATTTTACTTACAGCTCAGGAATGCAATTCACCAGTAATTCTTGGTGTATCTGAAGGTGCTGGAAAATATATGGCGGGATACAAGACAATCGTAGGAATGGTAAATGGAATGTTAGAAGAACTGAACATCACAGTTCCGGTAGCACTTCACTTAGACCACGGAAGCTACGAAGGATGTTTGAAATGTATCGAAGCTGGATTTTCTTCGGTAATGTTTGATGGTTCACACTATCCAATCGAAGAAAACGTAGCAAAAACAAAAGAATTAGTTGCAATCTGTAATGAAAAAGGAATGTCTCTTGAAGCTGAAGTTGGTTCAATCGGTGGAGAAGAAGACGGTGTTGTAGGAAAAGGTGAATGTGCAGATCCTAAGGAATGTAAAGCAATCGCTGATCTTGGAGTATCTATGCTAGCAGCAGGTATTGGTAACATCCACGGAAAATATCCAGAAAACTGGGAAGGATTAAGCTTCGAGACTTTAGATGCTATTCAGCAGCTTACAGGAGAGATGCCATTAGTACTTCACGGAGGAACAGGTATTCCGGAAGACATGATTAAAAAAGCAATTGACTTAGGTGTTGCTAAGATCAATGTAAATACAGAGTGCCAGTTATCATTTGCTGCTGCAACTCGTGAATACATTGAAGCTGGTAAAGATTTACAGGGAAAAGGATTTGACCCACGTAAATTATTAGCTCCAGGTGCAGAGGCAATCAAAGCAACTGTAAAAGAAAAAATGGAATTATTTGGTTCTGTTAATAAAGCTTAATAAGGACAAGTTCTTAATCGAGGGTGATGGAAGTTATTTCCGTCACCTTCTTTATTTTTCCTTGCATTTTAAAAAAAATTAGAGTATCTTAGAAGAGAATATTTTGGAAGAAACGAATGAACTGGGAAGGGTGAAACAATGAGTGAGATAATAAATGTAGCAGAGATATTTGGCGAAAATGTTTTCAATGATTCTGTTATGCAGGAGCGCTTGCCGAAGAAAGTATATAAAGAATTAAAGAGAACAATTCAAGAAGGAAAAGAATTAGAGCAGTCGATTGCGGATGTAGTGGCACATGAGATGAAAGAATGGGCGATTGAAAAAGGTGCAACGCATTATTCACATTGGTTTCAGCCTCTTACAGGGGCAACTGCGGAAAAACATGATTCTTTTATTTCCGCACCGAAGTCAGATGGAAAGGTGTTGATGGAGTTCTCGGGGAAAGAGCTTGTCAAGGGAGAACCTGACGCATCCTCATTCCCGTCAGGAGGACTTAGAGCTACATTCGAGGCGAGAGGATATACGGCGTGGGATTGTACGTCTCCGGCATTTGTCAAAAAAGATGCAACTGGAACGGGGGCGATCCTTTACATACCGACAGCATTTTGTTCGTATACAGGAGATGCGCTGGATCAAAAGACACCGTTGCTTCGCTCTATGGAAGCAATCAACAAACAGGCACTCAGACTTCTTCGTCTGTTTGGCAACACAACTTCTCAGAGAGTGACACCGTCAGTAGGAGCGGAGCAGGAATATTTTTTGGTTGACCGGGAAAAATATCTGAAACGAAAAGATCTTATTTTTACGGGAAGAACATTATTTGGCGCAATGCCGCCAAAAGGGCAGGAGCTCGACGATCATTATTTTGGGGCAATTCGTGAGCGTATTGCGCTCTTTATGAAAGATGTCAATGAAGAACTTTGGAAATTAGGTGTGTCGGCAAAGACACAACATAATGAAGTTGCACCGGCACAGCATGAGTTAGCGCCAATTTATGCACAATGTAATGTGGCAGTTGACCACAATCAACTTGTGATGGAGACGTTAAAACAGGTTGCATACCATCATGGACTCCATTGTTTATTACATGAAAAACCATTTGCAGGAGTGAATGGTTCCGGAAAGCATAACAACTGGTCTCTGACGACGGACGATGGAATTAATCTTTTAGATCCGGGAAAAACACCACATGAGAATATCCAGTTTCTACTTGTCCTGACATGTATTTTGCGAGCGGTAGACAGACATGCGGAATTATTGAGAGAATCTGCTGCGGATGTGGGAAATGACCACAGACTTGGGGCAAACGAGGCGCCTCCTGCGATTATTTCGGTATATCTAGGTGAACAGTTAGAAGATGTACTTTCACAATTGATCAGTACAGGAGAGGCAACTCACAGTCTGAAAGGTGGAAAATTACAGACAGGTGTCCGCACCTTGCCTGATTTTGCGAAAGATGCGACAGATAGAAACCGTACCTCACCGTTTGCGTTTACCGGAAATAAGTTCGAGTTCCGTATGGTGGGTTCCAGAGATTCTGTGGCTGCGCCGAATGTTGTGCTGAATACGATTGTGGCAGAAGTATTTCAGGAAGTCTGCGATGAGTTGGAGAAAGCAGAAGACTTTGACATGAAAGTACATGATCTAATCAAGCAGTTTGCTTCTGAGCATCAAAGAATCGTATTTAACGGAAACGGATATTCCGACGAATGGGTAGAGGAGGCAAAGAGAAGAGGGCTTCCGAACATTAGAACAACTGTGGAATCGATTGAATATCTGACAACGGAGAAAACCGTCGAGTTGTTTGAAAAGTTTGGCGTGTTCACAAGAGCGGAATTGGAATCACGTGCAGAGATTAAATACGAGACTTACGCAAAAGCAATCAATATAGAAGCGAGAGCGATGATCGATATTGCGAGTAAACATATTATTCCGGCGGTAATCAAGTATATTACCTCTCTTGCAAATTCCATTAATCAGGTGCGTGAAGTATGTGGAGATGTTGGAGTAGATGTGCAGGAAGAGCTTTTGAAAGAATCTTCCGAATTGCTAGCTCGGACCAGAAAAGCTTTGAAAGATCTGACTGTAGTGACAGATGAGGCATGCCAGATGCAGGAAGGTTCGGCACAGGCGGAATTTTTCAAAGATAGAGTCGTGACTGGAATGCAGACGTTGCGTGAACCGGTAGATGCACTGGAAATGATTGTAAATAAAGAGATGTGGCCGATGCCGTCTTACGGTGATCTGCTGTTCGAAGTATAAAAAACTGCTTTTCATATAGAAGCCTTTGTGTTATTCTGCATATAAAGAACAACACGGAGGTGAATGTATGAGAAGCAGTGATTTTTTATTACAGTTAAAAAAAGCATTGGAGAATGAATTGAGCGCAGCTCAGGTTCAGGATAATGTAGAATATTATAAAAATTATATCAAAGAGGAAATGAAAAGTGGAAAATCGGAGCAGGAAGTGATGAACATGCTTGGAGATCCGTGGGTGATTGCCAAGACAATCCTATTGGAGGAAAAGATGAGTGGAACTCAGGAAAGTGTCAATTCAGAGGAAGTGTGGAGCAATCAAGAACAGACACACCAAAGCCAAAAGATTCATCTGTTTGGACTAGACACCTGGTGGAAGAAGGCCGCGGTTATTTTGGGCGTGATTGCTATTATTATTCTTATTATTTCTTTGATATTGGGGATTCTCTCGATTGTGTTGCCGATTGCAATTCCTTTGATATTGATTGTGACGATTTTCAACATGCTCCGCCGAAAATAAAAAGACCAATGGGGGAGCCATTGGTCTTTTTGAGGGGAGTATAAATAATTAATAAGGGGTTGTAGAAAATCGCTTTCTACAAGAGTTAGTATAATATAAATTGGAAAAAAAAGCAAGTTAAAAATTAAAAATTTCTTAAGCAGGTTCAGAGACTGTTAAGAAGTAATTTGTGTAAAAGTTGAATGCATAAAACATTTCGGATGAGAGATAATAAGGTTTGTACCAATTAAAATCTCAGGAGGAATGAAACAATGGCAAAAAATAATAATGCAACAAACAACAATTCAATGAACAACAACGCAACTTCTTCTTATGGCAATGCACAGAGCAAGAATAAGACATCTAACAAGACAACAAGCAAAAATACAAACTCAAATGCATCTAAGAATAAAGCAAGCGCATCTGATGCAAGCAGAAACGAAAGCAACAACTATTAATTAGACAGCAAGGGATGGGGAATGTGATCATTTCCCATCTTTATTAATATGTGGCGTCTCTTGACAGAGGGACGCCTTACACGTAATATAAAGTATATAGAAACAGGAGGAAGAGAATGGAAAGAATCGAATTAATAGCACCATGTCATTTTGGACTTGAGGCTGTGTTAAAAAGAGAAATACAGGATCTCGGGTATGAGATTTCAAATGTAGAAGATGGAAGGGTATCATTTTATGGAGATGCAGAGGCAATCTGTAGGGCGAATATATTTTTGCGGACCGCAGAGAGAGTGCTTCTGAAAGTGGGAAGCTTTAAGGCAGTTACATTTGAAGAACTGTTTGAATATACAAAAAAAATTCCTTGGGAGAAATACGTTCCGAAAGATGGAAAGTTTTGGGTGACAAAGGCTGCATCGGTAAAAAGTAAACTGTTTAGTCCATCCGATATTCAGTCTATTATGAAAAAGGCAATGGTAAACCGCATGAGAGAACATTATCATGTGGATTGGTTTGAAGAAAGTGGAGCCTCTTATCCGGTGCGCGTTTTTCTGATGAAAGATATCGTGACGGTCGGAATTGACACATCCGGTGTTTCTTTACATAAGAGAGGATACAGACAACTGTCAAGCAAGGCTCCGATTACTGAGACACTTGCGGCGGCGCTGATCATGCTGACCCCTTGGAGGAGAGACAGAATACTTGTCGATCCATTTTGCGGAAGTGGAACTTTTCCGATTGAGGCGGCGATGATTGCAGCGAATATTGCACCTGGAATGAACCGATCGTTTACCGCAGAAGAATGGAGCAATCTGATTCCGAAAAAAGCGTGGTACGATGCCATTGATGAAGCAAACAGTCTCATAAATGACGATATCGAGGTAGATATCCAAGGATACGATATTGATGGAGACGTTGTCCGTGCCGCACGAGAAAATGCAAAAGAGGCAGGGGTGGAGCATTTGATTCATTTTCAGGAGCGTGCTGTGAAAGATCTGCGCCATCCGAAAAAGTATGGATTCATTATCACAAACCCGCCGTACGGAGAGCGTTTGGAGGAAAAAGAGAACCTTCCAGGACTATATAAAGAGTTTGGCGACAGTTTCCGCAACTTGGACAGCTGGTCGGCGTATATGATTACAAGCTATGAGGATACAGAAAAGTATTTTGGTAGAAAAGCGGACAAGAACCGAAAGATTTACAATGGAATGCTGAAGACGTATTTTTATCAATTTCTGGGACCGAAACCACCAAAACAGAAGAAATAAAGGAGGAAACCGAATATGGAACCAAAGATTATATTTGCAACAGGTAATGAGAATAAAATGAAAGAGATCCGCATGATCCTTTCTGACCTTGGAATGCCAATCCAGTCGATGAAAGAAGCTGGTATTGATGTGGATGTTGTGGAAGATGGAAGCACGTTTGAAGAAAATGCATTGATCAAGGCGACGGAGATTGCAAAACTTGCCGGTAACTGTGTTGTGCTTGCAGATGATTCAGGTTTGGAGATTGATTACCTGAACAAGGAGCCGGGAATTTATTCTGCACGCTATGCGGGAGTGGATACATCGTATGATATCAAAAATAATTTGTTGCTCGACCGTCTGAAAGGAGTGCCGGATGAAAAACGTACAGCGAGATTTGTCTGTGCAGTGGCTGCGGCATTTCCAGATGGGACTACAGAAGTAGTCAGAGGGACAATTGAAGGGCGTATCGGCTATGAAATCGCCGGAGAACATGGTTTTGGATATGATCCGATCTTTTATCTACCGGAATACAGATGCACGACAGCAGAACTTGATCCGGAGAAGAAGAATGAACTGAGCCACCGCGGGAAAGCACTTCGTGCAATGCGTAAAATTATGGAGAAAAAACTATGAGAGTATTAATTGTAAGTGATACACATGGAAGTCACAGAAATTTAGATACGGTGTTAGAACGCGTCGGAAAAATTGATGCACTTATCCATATGGGAGATGTGGAGAACGGTGAACATTACATTGAAGCAGTGGCGGATTGCGAGACTTATATAGTTGCAGGGAATAATGATTTCTTTTCGTTTTTGCCGAAGGAAAGAGAGTTCAAACTTGGAAAGTATAATATATTCATCACACATGGACATAACTATTATGTATCTATGGGGACTGTTCGATTAAAAGAAGAGGCAAGAGCGCGAAAGGCGGATATCGTCATGTATGGGCATACACATAAGCCGGATTTGGATTTTACCGATGATGTCATTGTTATCAATCCGGGAAGTCTTTCTTATCCGCGTCAGGAGGGGAGAAGACCGACCTTTGTGATGATGGAAATCGATGTAGCAGGAGAGGCATATTTTGAGCTTAAATACGTATAAAATAATCCCCTGTTGAAAAAAATAAAAAAATTTAAAAAAGTTGTTGACATTTCCGTGATAGGCATATATAATAGCTATTGTGTCACGGAGATGACAACAAAAAACAGAATAACGGGGTGTGGCTCAGCTTGGCTAGAGCGCCTGGTTTGGGACCAGGAGGTCGCAGGTTCGAATCCTGTCACCCCGATTTTGCGGGTGTAGTTCAATGGTAGAACACTAGCCTTCCAAGCTAGATACGTGGGTTCGATTCCCATCACCCGCTTTCCTAAAGTCTTTTAGAGGATTTGGGAACAGGAAATCAAATGTGTGTTTGTAGCTCAGTTGGATAGAGCAACGGCCTTCTAAGCCGTGGGTCAGGGGTTCGAATCCCTTCAAGCACGCTTTGTGGTGGGTATGGTGCAGTTGGTTAGCGCGCCAGATTGTGGTTCTGGATATCGTGGGTTCGAGTCCCACTATCCACCTTTCTATAGTGGGCTATCGCCAAGCGGTAAGGCACAGGACTTTGACTCCTGCATTCGTTGGTTCGAATCCAACTAGCCCAGTAATTATTATGGAGCATTAGCTCAGTCGGTAGAGCACTTGACTTTTAATCAAGTTGTCCGGGGTTCGAATCCCCGATGCTTCACTGGATGGACAAGCGTAAGCTTGTTCATATTTATTCTTCGGGAGATATTCCGATAAATCAGATATGCGGATGTGGCGGAACTGGCAGACGCGCTAGACTTAGGATCTAGTGGGAGACCGTGCAGGTTCGATTCCTGTCATCCGCAGTATAGAAGTCGTGATTCTTGAAAAATCAAGGGTTGCGACTTTTTTTGTGTAAAATTAAATGTAATTACAAATAGTGATAAAATTATTATAAGTATTTACAAATTATATTTGTACTGCTATAATTAAGAAAAATTGTAGGGGAAGGAGGAATTCGGCACATGTTATGTCGAAGACATGAAGATGCATAAGCACACAAAAATAAAACAATATTTGTTGGCAGAAATTGAAAAAGGAAATTTGATGCCGGGAGATAAACTGGAGACGGAAGAAAATATCGCAAAACGTTTCGAGGTAAGCAGACCTACAGTCAGGCAGGCATTGAAAGATCTGGAGCAAGAGGGATATTTGAGTCGCGTAAAAGGCAGCGGAACCTTTGTTACGGAACCTAAAGTGCTTCATACTTCCACGAGTTTTATTGCGAGCTATAAAAAAGAGGCGGAGGAGCAAGGAAGAGCTTTTGTAAATGAAGTAGTAGAATTTGAAACGATAGCTGCTAATGAAAAGATTGCAAGGGAATTAGGAATAAAGAAAGGAATGCAGGTCAAAAAGCTGGTTCGCATTCGAAAGAATAAAGGTGGATCGAATGAAGAGATTCCAGTTGTGTATACAAGTGTCTATATCCCTCTTTTTCGATTTCCAGAGATTGATACTCAAGATTTTTCAAAAGTATCTTTGTATGAAACATTGGAAAAGTATGGCATGTCAATCTGCCATGTCAGTAAAATATTGGAAGTCTGTATGCCCGCGCAAGAAGTAAGAGATGCACTAAGAATAGGTGCATGGGAGCCCACTATTTTTGTGGCTTCGAAAGGCTTCTTAAAAAATGGAGAAACAATGGAGTATGCGGAGAGCTACTATCCGGCAGGTCGAAGTAAATTCTTGATTGAATTGAAGAGGTGAATAGAGTGAAAGAATATATTGTGGTGGATGTAGGCGGTACAGAAATAAAGAGCTGTCTGATTGATGAATTGGGTGAAAAAAAGTCTGAGATATTGAAAACTCCGTCAAAAGCAAAATGTTCCAGAGAGGAAATTATGGATAATTTCTATTGGATAATTAGAACTATAGCGGGGGAAAGTCATGGGAATATACAAGGGATAGCATTTGCGTTTCCTGGAGAATTTGATTATGAGAGAGGAATTTCTCTACTAAAAAACCTAGATAAATATGATGCAATCTATCAGGTGAATGTTAGAGAAACCATACGAGAGTGGATTTGCGGAAGTTCGATTCAGAATCAGTTTCAAAATCCGAAAGACATGCCAATAGTATTTGTGAATGATGTAGAAGGATTTGCGGTAGGGGCAGCATGGAATAGAAGAAAAGCAATAGCGATCGTTATTGGGACAGGAGCCGGATCTGCTTTTATAAAAAATGGTCAACCAGCGCCGAAGGGAGAAGATGGAGTGCCTGAAAATGGAGCGATATATGATGCGCCTTTTCGAGGGAAAAGGATTGATGATTGGATATCGAAAAGAGGGATTATGGAATTATCAAAAACATTTACAGGGAGAGCAATGGAAGGTGCAGAACTTGCAAAATGTGTGGAGAAGGGTGATCCAAAGGCGGTGGCTGCATATCAGCAATTTGGAAGATTGTTAAAAGAAGCAGTAGAACCATATCTTGTGAAGTTTCGACCGGATGTTTGTATTTTAGGCGGTCAGATTATGAACAGCTTTTCGTTTTTTGGAGATATATTGGTAAAAATGTGTGAGGAGCTGAAGATAGAGATTCAAGTGATTACAAAAACATCTGAGACAACTTTTAATGGACTTTATAGAATATTAATAGAAGAGAGGACGTAGAAAGAAATGATAAAAACTAACTATGATAAAAATCCCAAAATAGAGATACTAGGATATGAAAGTGAAGCGTGGAGCGGAAGAGATAAAGTGTGCTCTGTGTTAAAAGCGGCAGTAGAGAAACGAAAAGGGAAAAGAACTATTTTGACATTGGAGTGTTATCCGGGGGTGCGGAAAGAAGATATTAACACATTGCTCGAAGGACTGTCGGTGGCGTTGTGGATTGATTCAGATTCGTGTGCGTATGAAGGAGAAGTTCTGGATCAAATGATGGAAAGAGAGCTGACAGATGACAGGGTATTTGGAATTTATACAACACATTCTTTGGAAGATTATTTTGACCAAGAAAAATTAAAAGATGCAGCTAAACAGGTAGAAGAAACAGAAGGACTTGTTGTGATTTGCGGAACAGGTGCGAGTCTGATACATGAAGGAGATGTTCTTGTTTATTGCGATATGGCAAGATGGGAGATTCAGCTGCGCTATCGTGCTGGCATGTCGAATTGGAATACGGAAAATTCAGAAGCTCCGATTTTAAGTAAATATAAGCGAGGATATTTTATTGAATGGCGAATTGCGGATAAACTTAAGAAAAAGCTGATGAACCGTATTGATTTTGTTTTGGACACGAATACAGAAGGTGTATGGAATATGGCGACGGGAAATGCGTTTCGCCAAGGGTTAAAGCAAGTGGCAGGACAGCCGTTCCGGGTAGTTCCATATTTTGATCCGGGAGTGTGGGGCGGACAGTGGATGAAAAAAGTCTGCGGTCTAGATGAGAGTAAGAAAAACTATGCGTGGAGTTTTGATGGAGTGCCGGAAGAGAACAGCATTCTTTTAGATTTTGGAACAACAGTACTCCAGGTGCCGGCAATCGATGTTGTATTTTACTGTCCGCATGAATTGTTAGGAGAGCATGTCCACGCAAGGTTCGGGGCAGAATTTCCGATTCGATTTGATTTTTTGGATACGATGGAGGGGCAGAATTTGTCATTGCAGGTACATCCATTGACAGAATATATTCAGGAAAAATTCAATATGCGTTATACGCAAGATGAAAGCTATTATATATTGGATGCGGAGGAAAAAGATACATATGTGTATCTCGGATTAAAAGAAGGAATTGACAAAGAAGCGATGGCAAAGGAGCTGTATGCAGCGCAAAATGGTCAAATTAGTTTTCCGGCAGAGCAATACGTTAATAAAATTTCGGTGAAAAAGCATGATCATATTCTGATTCCGGCGGGAACAGTACATTGTTCAGGAGCAGGGACAATGGTACTGGAAATCAGTGCAACTCCTTATATTTTTACATTTAAGCTCTGGGACTGGGACAGAGTAGGACTTGATGGACTTCCAAGACCGACACATATTGAGCATGGACTTGCGAACATCCAGTGGGACAGAGACACGAAGTGGGTAATGGAACATTTGGTTGGACAAGTGAAACTGCAAAAAGAGGAGGAAGGGGTAAAAATAGAAAAAACAGGTCTCCATGAACGAGAATTTATTGAGACGACACGAATCTGGACAGAGAAAGATGTGCTAGTTGAGACGAAAGATAGTGTGAATATGTTGAATCTTGTAGAAGGAGATGCTGTTACGGTGCACAGTGTAGATGGCAGCTTTGAGCCATATGAGGTGCATTATGCAGAGACTTTTATTGTTCCGGCATCGGTAAAAGAATACATACTACGACCAAAGACAGGCGAAAAAGTGGGTGTAATCTGTGCAAGAGTACGCTAAAAGTGAGAATATTTAGGTAGGAGGAAAAGATATGCCATTTACAATATATTTAATACATCATAGCCATACAGATATTGGATACACAGACTATCAGGAACAGATAGAAGAAAACCATGTTTACTATATACGTCACGCAATATGGATTCTGAACAAGGCACATTCGGATCGTCCACAGTGGCTTGGATTTGTCTGGCAATGCGAATGTTGGTGGGCAGTAGAAAAGTTTTTGAAGATTGCTTCGGAACAAGAAAAGAAAGCATTTTGGAAGTATGTAAAAAGTGGAGAGATTGGGCTATCTGCCAATTATGTGAATATGACAGAACTGATTGACCAAGAGGTGCTTGAAACGTATTTGAAGAAACCACAAAAAGAAAGTGGCAGAGAAGATGTTTTAGTAGAGAGTGCGATGACGGCAGATATCAATGGGTATAGTTGGGGGTATTCAGACGCATTAGAAAAAGCAGGGGTTCGCAACTTGTTAAGTTTTGTGCATACACATCATGGAAGATATCCATTATTTAAAAAGCAGACTCCATTTTGGTGGATTACGCCGTCTGGAAAAGAGGTTTTGGTTTGGCTTGGAGACCATTATCAAGTTGCAAATGAGCTGGGAATTAGCAAGTTAGTTGCGAAAGAGTATACATGTCTGGATGGTTTGGGTGAAATGGAGGCCGAAAATGTAGAGAAAGCAGAGTTGAGGATTCACAACTATGTAAAGACACTCAAAGAACAGGGATATGCTTATGACTTTACTGTTTTAGGGTTGTCTGGATATTTTACAGATAATGCCTGTCCGAGTCCGTTTACAATAGAGTTTGTGAAAGAACATAATGAACTCTATGGAGAAGACATTACATTAAAAATGGTAACGCTTGATGAATTTTTTGAAAGGTTGCGAGCGGAGAATGAGAAAAAAGAATTTCCGAAGTACAGAGGAGACTGGGCGGACTGGTGGGCAGATGGGGTAGGTTCTACTCCGGTTCATGTGCAGCATTTTAGAGAGGCGCAAAGAAGGCTAAGTCTGGCTAAACAATTAGATTGCGATGGTTTAGAAAATGCGAGAGTGATTGAAGAGTCAGAGCAAAACATGATGATTTATGCTGAACATACATGGGGACATTCTGCTTCTGTTGTGGAACCGTTTGATCCGGGAGTTAACCGATTAGAGCTTCGAAAAGGGCTCTATGCACAGCGCGCCCATGAGGCGGCAAGTAAAGCGCTTCTTCAAATTGCAAAGAAGAATGGAGCCACTCCGGCCTTGTATGGACAGGGAAGCAGTGAGTTTGTGGTAATGAACCCGGATGAGGAAGAGGTTGAGGATATTGTATCATTTGAGATGGAAGAAACATTGGGAAAAGCAGATGTGATTAGAGATATGGCAACTGGAAAAGTTGTGCGATATCAGAGCGAGAAGTTTTCCAGAGGGGATCGAATTTATTTGCAGGTGAAATTGAGTCCGAAAGAAAAAAGATGTTATCGATTGGAGCGGAGAGAGGAAGAACTTGATCCTACAGGGGGAATGCGTACGCCATATGGGGCAGAAGGAATCTGCGATATGCCATCTGAATATGAGAAGGAAGGAATTGTCGTATCACCGTGGTGCCTGGAAAATCAGTGGGTAAGAATCTGCATTGATGAAGAGTATGGAATTCAGGAGATGTTTGATAAAAACAGAGGGATCAGCCTTTTGAGAGAACATGCAAGCTATGCACCGCTTACACCTATATATGAACATACCCCGGTAGCAGATGCAGATCAGTACCGTGTACGAAAAGAGATGGGAAGAAATCGAAAGAGTATTTCCACAAAACGATATGTGGGAAACGTTATGAACGTGCGCATACTTGAAAGTGGAGAAGTGTTTGACCGTATTTGCATAGAGTATGACTTGGAAGGGACAGAAATATGTCAGGTAACGCTCACTGTTTATCGTAATTTTCCGAAAATAGATGCGGATTTGAAAGTGCATAAAAAAAGTAATTGGGATCCAGAGAATCTGTATCTTTCGCTTCCGTTTTCGGCGGGAGAGAAAGATGTATGCTGGCTAGAAAAGACGGGAGCGGTTATACGTCCGAGGATAGATCAGCTTCCAGGCAGTTGTATTGATTTTTATTTAATTCAAAATGGAGTATGGTATACAGGAGATTATGGAACTGTTTTGGTAGCCACTCCGGATACACCACTGATTGCTTTGGGGAATATCAAAGCACATCCAATTCAGTTTGCAGGAGAAAACGAGAAAAACAGTGATATGTTATATTCCTGGGTGATGAATAATTTTTGGGAGACGAATTTCAAAGTGGATTTAGGAGGATTCCATCAATATCGTTATAGTATTTTTTCAGTAGAAGAAAAGAATCCGAAGATAGTACAAGAACTAGCGCGGAGAATGAACCGTGGATTATTCTCATTTCAACGGACAAATTGTGAATTTTTATAGAAAAAGGAGCTGTGAGTGAGCTCCTTTTTCTGTATTCTATTTTCTGAATTCTATTATTTTAAAAAGAAAAGTATAATGTGTAAAATTGTGAAATGCCATTGCTATAGATACAATTAATTTATACCTAACAAAATTTAAAAAGAAAGGAAAGAAAGTATGAGAAAGAAGATTGTTGTAACTCTTTTGGCAATTGCAATGGCGGCTAGCAGTGTTCCGGCAGATTGCTTTATTAGTGAAGCAGCAGAGCCTTCGGTGATGCAGGAGCTGTATGTATCACCAAATGGACATCCAGATGCATCTGGAACAAAAGCAGATCCTTTGGATGGTATGGAATCTGCAAGAAAAAAAGTTCAGACAATGAACGACAATATGAGTGGAGATATTATTGTTTACTTTGAGGGGGGAGAATACTTTGTAAAGGAAAAAAGTGCTTTTTCTGCCAAAGATTCAGGAACAAATGGGCACAAAGTCGTTTATAAGGCAGTTCCTGGAGAGACTCCGATATTTACATCGGGGGTAGAAATTTCAGGGTGGAAAGATGCAGGAGATGCACAGAGAACAGGATTAATGGTCGCAGATGCAAAAGATATTACTGACACAAGGCAAGTATATGTAGATGGTGAGATGGCAGTGCGAGCCAGAGGAAATGTTGAAGGCAATATTACTCGTTATGGAGACAAAAAAGTTTATACAACTTACAATGGAGACCATGATGCATACAGCGGATATAAGGTCGACAATTTGAATATACTGGATTGGAAAAATCCAGAGACATTGGAATTTGTATACGATATTAGCTGGGCACATCGAATTGTACCGGTTGACAGTGTGGAGAAGATGAGTGATTCTGAAATTTTTATTCGAATGGAAGAAGATTCTTTCCGCACGAGTCAGATTGCAGGAGGAGTTCAGGCAAATTTACCAAGTTATATTGAAAATGCATATGAACTATTAGATGAACCTGGTGAGTGGTATTTCGATGAGGAAGAAAAGAAAATTTATTATATGCCTAAAAAAGGGCAGAAGATGAGTGAGACAGAAGTAATCGTTCCGACAACGGAACAGTTTTTTACAGTAGAAGGTGAGGTGAATGATAAGGTACATGATATTTCATTTGAAGGATTAAATTTTGAATATAATACGTGGCTTTATCCGAGTACACACGGATGGCCGGAGCAGCAGGCAAATTTTGCACATGACCCAAAAGAAACCTATAATATGCATGCGTACTCAATGATTCCGCAGGCATCTATTGAAGTGAAGATGGCAGAAAGAATTTCAATTACAGGTTGTAATTTCCAAAATCTTGGTTCTGCTGCTATCAATATTTTACAGGGAACTGTAGAAAATGTAGTGCAGCAGTGTGTGTTTAAAGATATTTCGGCAGGCGGTATTTTAGTTGGTGGTGTAAATATTGATGATGCACATCCGTATACAGGAGAGGGCATGACAATAGAAAACCATACACATGATGACAGACTCATTGCAAAAGATAATACAATAACAAATAACTATTTCAATGGAATAGGAACAGAGTATAAGGGAAGTATTGGTATTACTGTAGGTTATACAGATCACACAGTCATTACACATAATACAGTTCGAGATGTTGCGTATTCTGGAATTTCCGTAGGATGGGGATGGGGATATTGGGATCAAGGAGGACGCTTTGGCGATGATGAAACTCCGGCAGATTATCCGGTATTTCCTGTTGGCGATGCAGCGGTTTCCAGAAATAATGTAATCGAATATAATGATGTATCACTCTGTATGATGAAATTACATGACGGAGCAGGAATTTACACACTCGGAGATATGCCGAATTCAAGTATTAGATATAATCTGATTCATGATAATGTCGGATGGCCGGGAGGTATTTATTTGGATCAAGGAAGCGGCGGTATGACTGTGGAAGAAAATATTACATACAATGTTCAGGTTCCGCTCAATCATAACGTCCGAGAATACACATGGGGTTATAAAAATGATCATCCGGTAATTAAGGATAATAATTATTTTAATATTTCTCCTGATATGGATGGATATCCAACTGAATTAGCAGCACAGACAGGGGTACAAGATGAATACAGTTGCATTATTCCAAAAGAATTAAATTCTATGATAGCGCCGGAGTTCCCGGAGACCGGAGATAGAGTTCTTTTGGAAGGAAACTTTGGAAAAGAAACAGGAAAGATTATTCTTCAGGGAAAAGATGGAGAAATTGTTGTGGATAAAGCGTCAGGGAATATTATCAGTTGGACAGAAGAACAAATTTTGTTCCGCATTCCAGGTGGTGTTGTTACAGGACGAGTTTATGTCAAATGTGCTGATGGGACAGACACGAACAGAAGTGATATTTTGACAATTGGAAACTTTAAAGAAACATTATTTGAAGATGACTTCGATTCCTATGAAATTGGAAACCTTAAAGAACAGGATCAGGCAGCAAAAAACTACAATGAAATATCAGACAGGGCAAGTATTGAAGAAAAAGAAGATGGTTCTAAAGTATTAAAGTTGAGTTCAAATTGGGCAGATACCATAATTTCAAAAAATGCAAATTGGTCTGATGTTATGCTTACTCTTGATTTTTATTTCGAGAAAAAACCAGAAAGTTTTGGTGGGATCTATGTAGTACCGCGTTATCAAGATTCTATTATAAAAACTTACTAAATTTCTGATTATCTTTTCATAAGTTGGTAAATGCCGATATATCCCGTATTTTAGGGCTTTATCGGTATTTTCTTTTTGGAAGATACCTTGCATAAGCTGGCATTTACCAGCATGAAAATGCAACCAAAAGTAGTAAATGAGTAGTAAATATAAGCTCCGATATTAACAAGCCAGTCTTTCCAGTTCCGCTTTTGCAGATTGAAATGTACCGTGTGCGTAATAGCCAAGTGTCATGGTTATGTTAGCGTGTCCCATGAGATATTGCAGGGTGTTTGGGTTCATTCCTCTATTTGCCATATTCGTACAATAAGTATGCCTGAATGAATGTGGTGTGATGTTCGGTAACTTATCCGTGTGATACTTGTTATATTTCTTAATCAATCCTCGCACCATACCCTCATAGTTTCCTGCAACTTTAGGCAAGCCCTCACGGTTTAAGAATAGGAAATTGCTGTAACCACCTACAATCAGCGGTTGTGCTTTTCCTCTGTTCTTTAGTATTCTTTGGATTGCTTGATAAGCCCGTTCTGTCAATGGAAGTTCCCGTTTTCCGTTTTTGGTCTTTGGTGTTTCAATATAGTAGCCCATTTCGCTATCTTTCAATAACTGGTGGTCTATATTGAGTATTCTGTTCTGCATATCAATATGCGTCGTCAGTCCGCAAAATTCAGAAATACGAAGTCCCGTTTCCAGCAGAAGCACAACCTCATCATAATACTTACTATAAATCTTGTCCTTTTCCATAAAGGCAAGCAGGCGTTCTTCCTGCTCTGGTGTAAGGATAACTTTCTGCTCTGTATCATCTTCCAGAACATCACTTAGCTTAAATTCAAATGGGTTCTTTCTGATACAGTCGTCTTGTATCGCCATGTAAAATGAAGCTTTCAAGGAACGCTTATAGTTATCAATCGTTTTATAGGCATATCCTTTTTCGCTCATTCTGATAGCCCATTCTTTAGCGTCCGACTGCTTAACAGTATCAATCGCCCTCATACCCAATGGGTCATTTTTCAGAGCATTCATAAGATACTGTCGTCCCTTTTCAGTAGCCCTTTTGATGTTCTTTCTTTGGCTGTTTTTCTTGTCGTAGAGTTGGCAGACTGTCATTTTACCGCCGACTGTGTCGATACCGTCGTTAAGGTCTTTTTTTATCTGTGCTTCTTTTTCCCTCAATGAAATATCATCACGCTTTCCAGCAGGTGTCTTGTCTGTCGGTACAAGTTTCCAAGAATAGATAAATTGTGGCTTTCCGTATATATCGGTATATTTATAAACGTATCTTCCGTCTTTTCGCTGGCTCTCTCCATTACGCAAATTGCGATTTTTACTGTCTTTTCGTTTCGCATTAGACATAGTGTAAAGCTCCTTTCCGTCATGGAATGAGCCGTGATACGCTATACTTTATTATACCATATCTACGGCTCAATGACATTAGATTTCGTCCAATGTATCTATGATTTTTTCAAATTTTTTTCGCTTAATCTGAATACGATTACCGTTCACGATAACCCAGCCAGCGTCAATATTTTCTTCGGCTAATTTACGCAATTTCTTTTCGCCAATGCGGAAGTATTTGGACGCTTCCTCAATCGTCAGCGTATATTTTTCCCAGATAGGCACATCAGTATTGTTCATAATCTATGCACCCCCTTTACTGTGTATCATTTTTTACAAGCAGGCAGACGGCTTTGGAAAGCTCCGTTAGTATCTCAACTATTCCCATTCTTGTGGGCAGAACCGCACCATGCGGACGTATCATTATTCTGTGAGGATAGGTCGTGGCAAAACGACTTTTCCAACAGTCGCTCTCGGATCACTGCGTGGGTCGCTCGCTTTCTTTTGAAAAGGTCGTGGCGTACAGTCCCCGTGGCTCGCTATCTCACAAACGTATCTGTCTGCTTTATTCAGTTGTCAAAGAGCTGTGGCGAAAGCGTGTTGCTTTCATGTAAAAGCAGGTGCAGAGCAGGAAAGAGGGGATTGAACAAATCATGCTCTGCGATTACTGCTTGTTATTCTTCGGTTTCTAAAGGAATATCAAAGTCCAAAATCATTTTGATAAGTGCTTCTCTGATACGTCCTTTTAATTCCATGTCTACGACTATGCAGACATTACCATATCTGTCGTAGAACGGACGCAAACAACATTTTGATATGTACGGGTCATACAATGCTAGTATCTTTTCAATCGAATTTACGTTGCCGTCCACAGCCGACGAGATAAGGTAAAATGACGGGCGTGTGTTATTCATCATTCATGTTCTCCTTTAATTTTTTCTTGATTTCTTCAAGTGAGTTCTTCCTACTTCGGAACGACGTTGAACGGTTAATCTTTAATCTGTCGCCGATTTCTGTATCGCTCATGCCTAAGAAGAAATACATCAACAAGATTTCTCTGTCTTTTTCAGACAGATACTTAATCGCTTCTGCTAAATCATCATCAAGGACACGAACCTCAATACCACATACATCAAAGGCGGTATAATCGCTTTCGTATTCGTCCCAGACTGCCAGCTTTTCCACGACGATTTCTGGAAGTTCACAATAGGAAATTTCCTTATTTCTTCGTCGCTTTAATTCTTTGCGATAATTACGGACAATGCCTTTCACTACACGTTTGAGCTTGCAGTCAAATTGACATTGTATTGTCTTTTGGAAGTCCGACGGTTTCATATCATCACACCCCCTTTCCGTTATGACGTGAAAAGTGTTTATCCCTCTTTCCGCACCATATCTGTACAGCAAGGTGTGATTTGTTGCATGAATTTGAAAAAAAGTGAAAAAATTTTTTCGGGTACAAAAAAAGCCCGCACAAAACATATAGTCTGTACGAGCTATTAAAGCTGTGAGATATTCAGTTGTTGATAAAATGCTGTTAGGTAGTGTATGACCGTATAAGATTATGCTTAAAACTTTCCATGACCCAAGCCCCCTTACAGCACTTGATTTTTATTACCCTTTGTTTTTTTCGTAATCTTGTAAATATATTCTTCTGGTGTAGGGCGTTTATTTCCAAAATACTTTTTGAAATTTGCCTGCACTTCTGGGTCGGTGCTATTCATAGCTTCATCAATCGTTGCTTCAATATCCGCCCGAACATCAGACAATGATACACTGCCAGCTTTTGCACCAGCTTTTAATGTCTTTTTAATATCACGTTTTCTAAGCCCTAACATAGTTATTCCTCGTCATTATCAAATTGTTTTTCAAGTCGTTTTTGTCCTATTTTTTCAATAGAATATACAGCCCCCAAAATTAAAGTAACAAAAATGAGAGAAGAAATAAAAGTAATACCTATTACAGCAAGAAAATGTACGTCCAATATTCCAGTATATTTTTCCCCATACATAGTATAATTTCTAATTCCGTTAAAAATGGTAATCAGAACTGCTAATAGTAAAGTAGAAATTACCTTAATTTTTTTCCCAAAATATAAGTTATCCATAGAACCGTATCCAACCATTGCACCTCTGATTGAAAGATACACTATCGAAACAATCATAACAATCATTTCTGTTAAATATTCTCGTACTCCCATATCTAGCATATATGCTTTTATAAAAATAGATAGTGCTAAAATAGCAATAACCAAAATAAATGCTTCACTCTGAATTTTGTTATTTAATTGAATGATACGTTCATCTTTAATTTTATTTGTTTTCATGCTTTTATTCCTCCCAAAATAAATCGTTTAAAGTCTTATTAAGTGCTTTACAGATTGCTAAACAAAGTTTAAGTGTCGGGTTATAATTTCCAGCTTCAATCAATCCGATTGTTTGACGTGTTACACCTACTGTTTTTGCTAAATCTTCTTGACTCATATCACACTCAAGTCTAGCAATTTTTATTCTTTTATTCTTCACAATTTCACTTAATGCTCCTTTCTTTCTGTTTATACATGAATTATATATTATAAATTCCATAATGTCAAGTATATATTACATTATGGAATTTATAGATTTCATTGTATCTAACAAAATTAAAACAATAAGTAGTATGTGGGAGTATAACAACCTTTATGGACTTTTTATCCTACAATCTTCCAGTTGCTATCCTTATGTAGCACAAGCTCATACTGCGATACCTGTGTCGCTTTTGTCTGATTATCAAGGAATTTCACAGCTACCTTGACTTTTACATTGTCCCCGTCCTTTGTAAAGATAGGGTTTACCAATTCAGAATAAAGGTAGTCCCTGCCGATAGGCTCAATCACATTTCCAGATACATAGTAAGCAAGCTCTTTTTCCGTAGCTGTCGGGTACAACTTAAAGAATGTTTCCAGAAATGCGGTAGCGTCGTTTACGGTATCAGCGTCTACGCTTGCGTCTGCTTCTGGTGTCTTTGGCTCATAGTCCGATTTTTCGATTGCTGGTGCAAGGGTAGGGTTCTGAACGATTACCATATCCCCGTCAGCGTCCACATGGACTTTTACTGTATAGGTTGCTTTCACATTGTTTGTCTGTTCTCCCTCTTTTATCTGCTGATCTACTTCGTAGGTAGCAGAAAAAGTGTCCGTTCCCGACTGTTCAATACTCCATACAATCACATTTGTAACTGTGGAGCTGGTCGGTATATCCGTTCTGATTGTATCAACATTCAAGTCCTGCAATTCCTTTGTCAGATAACCGTTGATTGCCTGCGTCCTTGCTTCAATCGCTTCTTTGCTGTTATTCCATGTGTAGTAGGACTTCGCAAAATTCTTCACGAAATTTTCAATCCCGTTGGTGTCCTGCAAGCGAAGCTCAATGATTTCTTTTTCATGGGTGGTGTGCTGGTCGATAGCCGTAAAATTCTTATACACTCCAAAGCTTACGCTTGCGATAAGCACCACCCACAACGCAATCACGGTTTTCTTATGTGTGCCTACCTTAACAGTACGCACCTTTTTTTCTTTTGGTTCTTTGATAGTTTCTGTTTGTTTCTTATTCTTCTTAAACATATTTTCAAGTCCTTTCTATTGTTTTACTCGTCCTGCACCGATTAAGTGCTGTTGCCAGTAACTACTACTTAGGTCTGCATATCCTATCGGGTCGCCTGCATGATATATCTGGTTATTCCCTACATAAATTGCAACGTGCGTTACATAAGTACCAGCGTTATAGGTAGAATGGAAAAACACCAAATCGCCAGCCTTTGCCTGCGAAAGCGGAAGATGTTGGGTAGCGTCATATTGTGCTTGTGCTGTTCTCGGTAAGGAGATACCAGCTTTTCCATAACACCATTGCGTCAGTCCCGAGCAGTCAAAGGAAGTCGTAGGAGAAGAACCACCATACACATACTTCCAGCCTTGATATTTCAATGCTTCATTCATTACCTTTTGTGCCAGCTCTCCCGACATCTGCGGAACAGTTAGATATTGATTGACTAATTCGACGTAGAACATATTTCCATAGCCATACCGCCAGCCCCCGTTCTTCGCAACGGCTATCGGGTTGGTGTAGGTTACTTTTTTACCGCCCGACTTCTCACGGGCAAAATTTTCTGCAAGATTAAAGGTATATTTCTTTCCTTTTCCTGCCACATATCCCACATAACCACCGCCATAGTTATAGGACTGTATCGCTACATTCAAGTCGTCGATACCTTGATTTTGGCAGGAAGAAAGCAGGGACGCAAAATATTTACACCCCTGCTTGATTGAACTTTCTGTATCTAAAGAGTTGGGTGGTAGTCCCAAACTTTCCGAACTCTGCATAACATCTTCTGCCGTACCGCCACTTTCTACTTGAATGATAGCAAGTAGCACATTGACATACTCGGAGATACCGTTTTCTCTGGCGTATTTTTCCACCATAGGCTGATGTTTCAAAACTTCTGCGGATAAATTCATACCCGTAATGCCAGAAGAAAAGTTGCTGTTTTCGTCGTCGCTGTCCGCACTAATGAGGACACCAAAGAACAGCACCAGAGAAAAGAGGATAGGAAACAGACTGCCAATAAGAGCGATATGTTTCAGTTTCATTTTTTCTTCTGTCCTTTCTTCATTACAAGGTTACGGTTCTTTTCGGTATGTTCCGTTGTACGCTTTGATTGTTCAAAGGTCTGTGCCTTTGTGGTACGCTCTGCTTTGTAATTCTGGCGTGTTTCCTGCGATACCACTTTTTCTACATTCTGCCTATGTGCTGGCTGTATAGGCTGGGACGCTTTTCTATCAGAAGCACCAGAAGATAACGGACGCTCTTTGATAACACTTGTCTTGACTGGCTCACTTATCTTTGAAGTGGTCGCTGTGGCAGGGCGTTTGACTTCCTGCATTTTTTCCACACTCGGCTTTGGAATGGTTGAAGCTGTGGCTGGTCGCTCATGGGGACTGGTAGCTCCCGTTGTTGCTGATCCGTCAGCCTTTCGCTGTGCCTGCCTTGCTTCTTGTGCTTTTTGAAGCTCCATACGCTTGTCAGCAATATTCTGCCTGCGTTGCTCCTGCTTTTCCAATCGTCCCGTCTGTCTGGACTGCTGTTCCTGCACCATGCCACGCTTGAAATCTGATACGCTGGACTTTGCCTTTTCCTTTGCGGAATACACCGCATAAGCGGTCTGTGTCGGCATATCTTTGATATTTTCTTTGACAGCATTTGCCTTGTCTTTCACTTTATTTTTCGTATCTAAGACAGCACCCACCCTTGAGCCTGCTCGCTGTCCCATGCTGGAAGTGGTATTGCCCCGATTTTCTTTAGAAGCTGTATTTTTTCTTTCCGCTCGTTTGCCAGCAACGGCACTTCCAGCCACCGCACCAGCCACACCACCCGAAATACCGCCAGCACTTACTGCCCTTGCAATACGGTGTTCCATACGCCTAGCCCTATGTCGCATAAACAGATACGGTCTACGGAAAATCCTGCGTCCCATGCTTTGACTGTCATTAGCATTCAAAGAGAACATACTCATTAAGTCGCCCAGCTTCATATAGATACCAGCGAAACATACTATCTGCAAGAACGCCACCATAAAGAACGGATAGTCCGTGGAAATGTTATAAAACATACTGGAAATACTGAACGCCACCGTTACAATGAGCGTTATTCCTGCCCGTGTCATTATGGTATTAAATACCCTTACGATTGCCTGCTTTGCCATGCTTTCATAGCTCGGTATCATAGAGAGCAAGAAACTAATAGGCAGGAACATAGCGAAGATAATAAAAAGTATCTGGCTGAACAACATCATACCCGTAAGCAAGAATACAAATATCGTGATACCTAAGTTGAAGAACAAGAGGAAAAACACCATACCCAAACGGTTCACTACCTGCGGTATTGTCAGATTGTTGTTGTCGTTGTCCTCAATCTCTGTTTTCACGACTTCCTCTCTGGTTTTCCCGTCCTCGTCCTCTGGACTTGCCGATACCAGAGCTTCCACACGGTCTGTACCGATTTCTTCTGCGTTGCTGTTCCCGAATTGTAAGAGTAGCCACGGCTGTTCTACTTGAATAGAAAATAAGCTGTCCCGTATCAAGTCCACGCTGTCTTTACCCTCACTGTCAGAGTTGGGGAGCATGATTTTTGTTCCCAAGTCCAAAGAAGCGGTGCTGATGTCTGATGAAAATTCATTTATCTTCTTGATGTAGTCGGGAGCGTAGGCAATAAATGAAGCGGACAGAATGAACACCACCACAAAGTTGATAACAGCGTGAAGTGCCTTGCTGGTTTCCCGTTTTATCAGTCCTGTATAGGCAACATAAAGTCCCACCACTAAGATAATGAGAAGCAGGAAACCGACATAAAAGCCAGAGCTGGAAAAACCGTTCTGTGTTACGCCTGCAAGGGTCTGTATGCTTTTTCCGATACTGTCTGCCATATCATTGATGAAGTCCAGCTTATAGGCTTCCTGCACCACATAGCCCGTAGCATTGCTTAAATAAAGGCTTATCGTCCAGACAAAATTGGTAATGCAGTAAAGCCCGTACTGCACCGATTTTCCAATCCCGTCCAGCCAGTTCCACGGCAACCACGACCAGCTATTATCCACATAAAAATCAAGCTGGTAGTTGGAAAGGGGATATTTTGAGTATAGATTTTCTGCGTTTATGGTATCGTCCACAAGCCCCGTCGCATGAGCCACCGTCCCCAGAAGTGAAAGCAGGATAAGGGAGAGTGCCACGACAAACATAGCCATTTTGAGAAAGTGGAAAATCTTCTTTTTTGTGAACGCACCTTTTATCCTTTCTTTCATCACTCCACCTCATTTCTCTGCACGGGCGGTCTGGTATCAAAGGCGTGTAGCAGTTCTTCAAAGACTGGGTGTATCTGCACCACACCGACACGCCCGTATAAGTCCTGCAATAAACATTGTCCGTTCTCCAAATCACGCAAGCGTTTCTGGTTGTTCTCATCGTCCTTGTCGATACCGAAAAACTCTAAGGTCTGCTTTATCTCGTTTATATCCGTGCTTCTAAATGCAAACTTTAAGCCGATATTGTTTTTCAGACTTTCCTTTGACACGTCATAGGCAGACTGGGTAACGAAATAAACGCCTGCCTGCATAGCTCGTCCAGCACGCACCAGCTTATTTGATAAGGTTTCGCCTTGTGCCACGTTTAAGAACGCCCACGCTTCGTCCAAATCGACAATCTTAAAAATGCTTCTGTCCGAATGGATAAAATCAAGGGCAAAGGTACTAATCACAATCAGCATAGACACCGACAATAATTCAATGGTCGTGTATTCCTCAAAGGTCGTGTCCTTATCTGGCAATACTAAGTCCGCTACTTGAATGATATTGAGTTGGTTATCCAGACTGATTGCATTTTCTACCGTACCGTCTGAAAACAGCAGGTGTGCAAAGTCGTAGTCCGTGAAGCTGTCGATATGGTCTGCGATATTTCTTGCTATGGGCGTATCTTCACGGCGTAGCTCGTCTATCACATGGAGCAAGCCTCGTTTGTCGCTCTGGGTAACGGAACGAACCGCCTTACGTAACACAGGAAATTTTTCGCCGTCCCTAGAGGAAATACCCGTAAGGAATGTTAAGATGTCGATTGCCAGACTTTCAGCGTCTTTTACATTCTTCATAATCACAAACGGGTCAAGAAGTCCTGCATTGCCTTTATCGCTTGTTAGGTTTACGATATTGATTTCATGGGCGATTTCTGGAAGTGTTTCTTTCCAGTTGCCACGCTCACTTTTAGGGTCTAACAGAAGTGCTTGACCGCCAAACAGCACCGCGTAATATACCAGAAGATTGTTACAGAACGATTTCCCACCGCCAAGCGAACCGACAAAAGCAGACGCTAAAGCGTTGGTAACTGTACCTTTTACACCTTGACTGGCAAGGGACGGTTGCAGGTACACATTTCTTCCCGTATCAACGGAATAGCCCATATAGATACCCGTAGTTTCCCCTAACTGCTGGGTCGCACCAAAGCCAAGCCCTGCCAAGAAGTCTGATTTTACATACTGCACATAGTCATTGATATATCGCTTGCTGGCAGGTAAAAATTCAGAATGAAGCCCCAGCATATCCCCAGCAGGACGCACCAGCTTTACATTGAGGTCGTCGTAAAAGTCCTTGACTTCATCACAACGGCGTTTCAGCTCGTCAAGATCGGGTGCAGACACCCGTATCACGTAGCTTAACTTATACATACTTTCTTTACTCTGGTCTAAGTCCGTTTCCAGCTCGTCCACGCTGTCTAATGCGTCCACCACATTTGAGCTGGTTTCACTTCCTGCTTGATAGGCGTGATTGTCCAAATCTTTCAATTCCTTTTTCTTGTTGCGGACGGTTGTTAATGCTTTTCGATTTTCCACGATTTCTACATTCATAGAAGTATCAACGGGGAATGTGAATTGCTGTTGCTGAAAATAGAAGATTTCACTTGACGGAAAATCAAGCTCGCCTACAATCGCATTGACAGTAAAATAGGACACATAGCTTTCCTTGTCCTCATGTTCCAAGCGTAAATACCGCTGGCTTTCCTCAATCACACACCTTGTCGGGCGGATAAGGTCGTAGTATTTTATCAGCGTTTCTTTCTGCAATTTCTTCTTTGGTAGCTGGTACTCATAATCTTCATAAGCGATACCGTCCCTGCCGTAAAGATCTTCCATGAGATAGCCAAAGTCATTGATTTCCAAGCGACGCACCTTAAAGCGACGGGAGATTTTATTTTCCAGTAACTTTTCCATTTTCATGTAACGGTTGACTTCATCATTCGGCATGGAAACAAAATCATTCATCAGCGTGTGGTTCACTTCATGAAGAAATTCCTTGAACGTCAGCCATGCCGATTTTTTGATGTTCTTCAGATTGAGCTGTTCTTCCGTAACCATGAGCTTAAAGCCAAGAAAAAAGCGGTAGTCCACTTGATTGTCCCCAATCATTGATACTAACGCTTCGGTCTGTTCGTCTATTTTTTGGACTGCCATCTCACGAAGTTTGCCCGTTACCAGTTTCTTTGACTGCTCCTGCATACTTCTAATGGAGCTTTCTGTGGCAATCTGCAACGCATGAATTTTTCCCTCACGGGACTGTGCGATTAGCTGTCGAAAACTGTCATGCACGATAAATTTCTGCTCTGCGGATAGAAAAGAATAGTTGTACGGTATCAGCTCATAGTAGGCGAACACCTCATTGTCCTTGTTCCAGACAAGGTTATTGTCAATATATTTTATCGGGAACATAGTTCACACTCCTTACTGCCGTGATTGTTTCATTCAAGGTCTGCTTATGCAGTTTTACGGCTTTTCCTGCATAAGTGATTTTCGGTCGCAGGGCATAGGTTATCTGTGATTTCAAAAAGCTGTACGGCTTCTTTCCGTCAAAGGTTTTCTGCGACATAAACCAAGTGAGAGCAACGGGAATACCGAAGTATTTGAGAAATGCTCCCTCAATCATGGAAAGTGGGGGAATATCCCCAAACAGAATGATGATAAATTCCGTAATCACAAACCATGTAATCTGTGTAAAAGTAACGGGAAAGGGTAAGTTAAAGTCATTGATTGCATACAAGACTTTTTCCACGTTCCAGATACCCGTATAAGATTTAATCTTTTTCAAGTTCTTTCAGCTCCTTTCGTAAGTTCTAAATGAGAAAAGGACAGCCATGTTTCAGACTGTCCCTTAAAAGAGAAATACGCTGTCAGTAGCAACCATGCCGTTGCTGATCTTCCAGCGTTAATATGGTATCTCGCACATACCTCGGCTTGTTTCAATAAAGCAACCGCCCATATCCAAATCTCGCCCGTAGGCTTCATAGTCAATGTAGTTCTGTAAGCTGGGTGGAATGTCGCCAAGTGCCTGCAATTCGTCTATGTAGTAGTAGGCAACGTCTGTCATGGTTTCACAGTCGGGATAATAATAAATATCGTCCTTGTGTTCCACGACTTCTTCCAGCGTCCCGTAGTGGCTGATAAATTCGTCCAGACACTCTACGATATAGTCGGGAAGTTCCTCTATCATTTCATACATCTCATTGAGTTCTTCAATGGAAACATACTCGCCAATCGCAATCGGGAAGTTGTCGGTATCATGGATTGCGTATTCCTCATACTGTTCATTCAAGCCGATTTTTTCTTTCACATCTTCTTCGTCAATGGGGAACGTGAACCAAGCACCGACTAAATAACCCTCATTGTATTTACCAAGATTAGCAATATAAACCGCCATATCATCAATTATAAGCACCACCTCATTTCCTACTCTGGCAGTTCAAAGATACCGTGTTCTGTTACTAAAAATTTCCCGTGTTCCTGCAAGTGAGAAGCGTAGGCTTCAAAGTCAAAATAGTATTCTTGACAGTCCTCGGACAGATGTTTGAACGTCGGGTCGTTCATCAGCTTTTGCCTTGCAACATCTATCATGCTTTTGCAGTCTGGATAAACGGTAATCACGTTCCTGCAAATATAAAGTGCTTCTAAATTCTCAAACACCGTAAGTAGTGATACATATTCTTCCTGCATATCACTTGAAAGCTGGCGGTACATAAAATCTAATTCGTTAAGCTGATACACGCTTGTATGTTCGTGAACTTCATCAGCATAAGGCAACACCTTTTCGATAATGCGGTAATCCCCACTTTCTGCACCGACACCTAACTTTTCTTCAAACTCGGCAACCTCTATCGGCAGGTCGAACCAGTATGATGTTGTTTCTTCGCCAGCTGTTCCTCTCGTTTCCACCAGCACCCTTGTTTCCTGCATTGTTCCTCACGTCCTTTCTGTTGTTTCATCACATCTTTTAAGGTCTGGTACGACATACCAAACACATACTTTGAAAAATCTTCTAACTGTCTTTCTTCATAGTCGGCAGGGTTCAGCTGTTTCATTTCCTGCCACACCTTACGCTTGTAAGAGGGCAGGTCAGAAATGTATTCACAACCGATTTTTTCCTGCATATCCTTAAAAATATTGTTCATTTCATCACTCCAATCTAAAATTTTAGTAAGAAAAAAGCAGTCAATCCTAAGACTAACTGCTTTGTGTGTATGGATATAAAATTGTAAAACTAGAATTTGTCGCTAACAACGAAAGAAATATCTTTTATTATACTGTAATCTCACTTTTTATCAAATCTGCAATACATTACAAAGTTTTTTACAGAAAAATGCTTGGGATTAAGATATTTAACTCCAGCATCTATCAGTTCAAATTTTTCATAATCAAACGCAAGTTTTTCATTATTCAAAAAATCGTCATCTATCCAGAAAGCAGGTAAAATATGCTCACAATAATCAGTGTATCTTCTGCATTCAATACATTCTTTATCTAAAGAATCTACGCCGACATAATGAATATCATAATCTACAGTATCGTTTATAAATTTTTCAAGGAAACTGTTCAAAACAAAGGCTACTCTATCATCACAATAAACATAACCAATTAAATTCTTATCTGTTATTTCCACACATTCATTATATCTGTCTATTGTTGAGTCATAGTATATAGCATACCAATATGCTTCTGGATTTCCCGCCTGTGAAAGAAAATAATTTCCAATAATGGCTTCCAAATGTCCACATAATGAAATCCATTGAGGGTTTGTACTACTACCTATTGAAAAAATACCACTAATATCCGTCATTTCATCACGCTCTCTATTGTATATCTTCAAGTTTGTCGCTTTTTTCATATCCATATTATACCATTCGTATATTAACACTACAATAAAATTTTATGCACCAATAATCTTATTGAACAGCTCTAACAGTACATCTTTCACACCGCCAGCATTGAATACCAAGCCGACAGCAATCAAGGCAACTACCAAGAAGCCGATAAGTTTGGAAAACTCACGCTTGAACCCTAAGTAGATACCGATAACCACAATCGCCATAAGCACTAAGCTCTGTGCATTTGATAAAAACCATTGATACAAATTTTGTCCGAAATTCATTTAATTGTCCTCGCTTTCTTTTAATTGTTTCATTTCATAGTCAGCTTCTTTGCCGACATTCAAAATACACATCAAGACTACGCCGATACCCATTCCCATAGATACCAGCAGGAAGTCTTTTAATAATACCCACATTTTTTATCACTCCTAACTTTCCACCAAATCTTTTGCAGGGGTCGTCTGCTGTTTGATTATCATTTCATGCTTTTCTGTGAGCTTTGCCTGCTGTTCGATTGTTTCCATGTAGTCTGTCCCATTTCCTTTATCAATCTTTTTCAGCATTTTCAAGGTCGGTGCTACCTGCCTTTGTACCCAACGCAATGTACGGTCTAAGGTGTAAGGCTCTGGCTTTGTCGTCAGCTTCAAACTCTGTCTGTTATCGCCGATAAACCAAGCCCAGCGGTCATTGAGTTTCCAGTCATTTTTTCGCTTGTCGGGTTCTTCATCAACAAACCGCACATACTGGTTGATAATAGAAAAGGCGGTCTGCTCTGCGTCATAATAGGTCAGCAAATCTCGTACTGCATAATAGGCACGTTCATTTCTAAGCCGTATCTCAAAACGGTTGATAATGTCGGCTTCTTCAAGCGGTGTCCCCAGCTTGACGTACTGCTCATAGTCTTTTTCATAGATACAGAAATACACATCTGATTTCAGCGAACCAAGATAAAGGGTACGTCCCATATATTCTCTGTCGTCCTCTCTGTGCTTGATAAGCTCGCCCGACTGATAAAACTTATAGCTTCTGGACTTTCCGATATATTCCCGTTTCCTGCATTTTTCCGCAAGCTCTGGAATATCCAAAATGCCCGTATGGTCGTTGATAGCAAGGTCGATACGCTTCATCACACCACCGTCTATGAGTGCGTCCATGAGAAAGTCATACCAGCTTCTTTGCTGTGCCAGCAGGTAACTTTCAAACTGTCTGCAACCACGCCCCTTTAACTCTAAAAGGACACCTTTTTCTTCGTCAGCCGACGTATAGATAAAGATGTCCCCTAAAGAATAATGCTCCGTATAACTGTAATGTCCGTAATCTTCATGGAGCATATAATTGATATTCAGTTTTAATATATTTTTGATGATGTGCTGTATATCCAGCGTGGGAAAACGAATTTTCACATAATCAAACAGCATAGTAAGCGGTGCTTCTGGATTGAACCTTGCCAGTTCTTTATGCAGAGTTTCCAAAAGCTCCTTTGACGGCTTCATTTTTCCGCTTTCTATCTTATTGAGATATTCTCTTGTGATACCAGAAGCCACCGCCAGCCTGCCTTGTGAGATACCGTAAGCAATCCGTTTCTCACGTAATTCTTTTATCCATTGTTCTTCATTCAGAACCATACCCCCAATCTGTCAAGTGTGAAGTTTTTTAAGACGACTTCACAGCCGATTTTTGCTAGAAAATCATGCCAGAAGCCTTATGTTTCCTATGTTTTTTGTCTATTGTCTATTTGCAAACGTACCCCTCTGTTAGATACCGAGGGGTTTTACCTGCTGGCGTGGCTAACGCCACACCAGCAACGGCTAGTCCGTGCCGTCGCCTTTCGCTTCGCACGTCGCCGTCCCGTCCTGCCTTGCTTGTGCAAGAGAGCCGATAGTCTGCAAAAAATCATGTTCTTTCGGGACTAAAGGCGTGTAAAATTCGCTTATCACGCTTGTTCCCACATCACAATAGCCACGCCCCTTGATACACTTCTGGAAAAACTGCTTTTTCACATCAGAACCGAACAGCATACCGTAACCTAATTCGCTGATACGCCCAAGTCCCACACGGAAATTGAAGTTATCTCTGATACCGTCCGAGAAATACTTTGCGTCTGGACGCTGGCAGGCAACGATAAGGAAATAACCTGCTTGTCGCCCTAACATAACGATTTTCTTTAACTGGCTAAGTAGGCTCACGCTTTCTTTTGTCCCTAGCATTTCAAAAAACGCCACATATTCATCAAAGATAAGAAAGCAGGGTGGCAGTTCCAGATAGGCGTAGTTTTCGCCCGTCTTATAGTTCGGGTATCGCTTCATTTCCTCACTTCGCTGTACCATGCCCTCATAAAAGGCATTGACGCAATCTATCATTTCTTCTTTGGTGTGATACACATTCCCCATGACTGTTCCCAAGTCCGCAAGGTCACCGTTCTTCGGGTCTAAGATATAAAGGACAGCGTTGGTATGCAATAAGGCTTCAATGAGCGTCAGCAGAAAATAAGTTTTACCGCCACCAGTCCCACCAGCAATCAGAGCATGAGGAAGTGCGTCATATTCCCAGACAAGATTTTTCATCAATCTAAGACAGCCGTTTTCTGCCCGTACTTCATCAATGGTAATTCGGTTCGCTATCATATCATAAAGCAGGGTATATTCGATATAGCCGTCATGCAGGGTCTTGTCGGTCAGCTCACAATACAAGCCACTTTCCAATTTATCCTCTAACCGTAAAAGCTGGTCTTGATATTTTCCCAGCGTGATTTCACAGCGGATATGAAGCAGTCCTTTTTCCATTTGATAATAAATTTTTGGAAACCAGACGATTTTTTCCCTTGATCTGCTTTGCAGGTCAGTAAAAAAACCGCTGTCTTGTACGGTATCGGCTTCATACCACTTATTTTCTAGTATCATTCTTGCCAACTTTTGACGGTGCAGGAGCTTCTTGAAACTGTCGTAACAGAAGCGGTAATACAGAAAAGCGACCAATGCACAAACACCAGTCGCTATCAGTATGGTTATGAAGTTGTATGTGGAAAGCGTCAAGCCGTTCTCTAACAAGCTGAAATGCTCCCAATCGGTACGCATGAGCTGTTTGATATTCAGTAGCAAAAGAACCGCCATAAATACAAACAGAAGCGTCCCTATGGAAAAGTGGTAAACAAGGTGCTTGTCGCTGGCTCTGATACGGTGTCCTTTGTTCAAAATCTTACGCATAAATCGTTCACTCCTTTCTGGGTATGAAAAAAGCAGTCAATCCTAAGACTAACGTAAGCGCAAAATAATTCGACGGATTGTGTTGCCCTAAAAATCATTCCATAATAATCAATAGAAAATGCAAGCATTTCACTTCATCTTCTCTTGCTAGAAATGATAGATGCGAGCATTTTACTCTATCCGATTTATGGAGGTGTGCTCATGAGAAGCAAAAGAATACCTACCGAAGAACAATACCGTCTCATCATGGAATGCCGTCAAAGTGGGTTGACAGATCATCAATGGTGTGTGGAACATGACATTAAACCGGGAACTTTTTACAACTGGGTAAAAAGGCTGCGTCAGAAAGGTTGTGTGGATTTGCCAGCGTCAACCGGACGCAGCTATCGTGCACCGGAAAGCCAGGAAGTTGTCAGAGTGGATTTTCATGATACTGACCCGCTCCCATATGAACAGCCATTAAATGTGATTCCGGTAGCTACGGAAAAAAATAACCTTTCCGTAGCAGAGCCAATGAAGCTGTCTGTAGGAAGTTTGCATCTAACAATACCAAATGGAACAGATCCTCAGCTTCTGGCTCAAACGCTTCGCATTGTGAAGGAGTTGGAATGTTAGGGGATATCACAGCCGCCGATGAAATCTATATCGTAACAGGCAGAACGGATATGCGGAAATCCATTGACGGGCTGTGTGCTATTGTAGAGAATCAACTCCATATGGATCCAAGGCGAAGCGCCCTGTATCTTTTCTGTGGAAAACGTTGTGACAGGATCAAAGCTTTGCTTTGGGAATCTGACGGATTTGTGTTGCTGTATAAACGTATGGAAGTCCAGGGCAGATTCCGCTGGCCCAGAAATCAGTTGGAAGTAAAGCAACTGACCTGGCAGCAATTCGACTGGCTCATGTCCGGTCTTGAAATCGAACAACCAAAAGCATTCAAACCTACGGAATGATTGTGTAAAACCTCTATGCCAGCCAACAAAAATGGAGAGCTTTCCACACCCTGTATCATGTCTGCAATCCCTTGTAAATACTGGGTTTTCTGCTTCTTTTTCATTGCTTTTTATGGTATAATAAGAGCAGTAAAAAAGGAGCAAAAGACATATGGCTGGTAATTCAAAAGATTCAAAAATCCTTGCGTACAAGGACATGATCAACCAACTGAATAAAACGATTTCCGCACAGACAGAACTGATCCAGTCTTTACAAAAAACATTGGAAGCAGACCGTCTGGAAAAAGAAAATCTTCGTCAGCAGATTGAATATCTCACGAAGAAGCTCTTTGGTACTTCCAGTGAAAAACGGAAAGATATCGATGGTCAGCTGAATCTTTTTGATGAAGCCGAGCAGGAAGCAGATCCGACATGGAAACAGGAACTTCCTGATGACATCACTGTTCCGGAACATAAGCGAAAAGCACGACGGACACATGCGGATCTCTTTAAAAATGTTCCTTCCTGCGACGAGATCATTTCTCTTCCGGAGGAGGAGCGGAACTGTCCAACCTGCGGAACGCAGATGGAATGTATTGGGAAAGAATTCGTCCGCCATGAATTCCGGTTTACCCCTGCCAAAGGGAAAGTAGTAAATATCTATCGTGAAACCTATAAATGCCCGGAGTGTGCCATATCAGAGGAACACCCGGATGATCAGACATTTGTCAAAGCGCCTGTTCAGGAACCATTGATCCCGGAAAGTTATGCATCGGAATCCGTTGTAGGATGGGCAATGCACCAGAAGTACCAGAATGGTCTGCCATTAAACCGGCAGGAATCGGAATGGAAGCAGCTGGGTGTCCCATTGAGCCGGGCTACGCTTGCTAACTGGATCATTTACTGTACCGAGAATTACCTCTGCCATGTTTATGATTATTTTCACCGTCAGTTACGGATGCGTAAATATCTGATGGCAGATGAAACTCGGGTTCAGGTACTGAATGAGCCGGAGCGCAATCCTGAAACAGATTCCTGGATGTGGCTCTTCCGCAGTGGAGAAGATGGGCTTCCGCCGATCCTGCTCTATCATTACACAGAGACAAGGGCAAAGTTCCATGCAGCATCTTTCCTGCAGGGGTTCCGTGGATATCTGGAGACCGACGGATACCAGGGTTATAACAATCTGCCGGATATCAAACGCTGCTCTTGCTGGGCACATGTGAGACGTTATTTCACAGATGCCATACCGAAAGGGAAAGAGTATGATTACAGCCTTCCGGCGGTGCAGGGAGTACAATTTTGCTCCAAGCTGTTTGATTGTGAGCGGTACTCAAAAGCAAAAAATCATCCTGCGGAGCAGAGAAAACAGTTCCGTCTTGAAAAGGAGAAGCCGATACTGGAGGCATTCTGGATTTGGCTGGATCAACAGCGTCCAAACAAGGGAACCCGTTTGGCGAAAGCGGTGAACTATGCCCAAAATCGGAAAGACACCCTGATGACCTATCTGGAAGATGGTCATTGCAGTTTATCCAACAATCTTAGCGAGAATGCAATCAGACCATTCACTGTTGGTCGGAGGAACTGGCTGTTCAGTGCCAGTCCGAAGGGAGCGGCCTCTAGTGCTATTGTGTATACAATGGTTGAGATGGCAAAAGCGAATGACCTGAATACCTACAAATATCTGACATACCTCTTATCACAGCGGCCAGACGATAAAATGTCAAATGAACAGCTGGAACAGCTTGCCCCATGGAGCGAGACTGCGAAAGCAAACTGTCAAAACTAAACATAGAGCAAAACGCTTGCATCTATCATTTTGGTGCAAGAGTAATTCATGGGCAGCGTAGCAATATTTTGCGCTTACAGACTAACTGCTTTATATGTATAGATATGAATTTTTGAAAAACTTATAAACTTTTTAAAATTGTAGCTAAATTTTCTTTATGCCATGAAGCACCCACCATTGTTTTGTTCACTTTAAAAGCTAATGTACCCTTTGATGTAGTAATTTCTAATTCGTAAGACATCAACTTTTTATTGAATTTAGTGCTTGCTATTTCTTCCTTAGAAACGAAAAGAAATGCTTCATCTTCTAATTTGCCCGTTACATTATTTAAACCGATAATAGCAATACCACTATCACTAAAGTTTATTGCGTAATACTGCATTGAAAGAGCAGTAGCAATCGGTCCAAGAGCATATGTGAATTTACTCGGAAATATAACTCCAATAATAGATGAATTTTCATTAAATGCAATATCCTTCTTCTTTAGATATTCTCTAATATCTTGTTCTTTTAGCATTTTAATATCCTCCTGTAAAATTTAATTTGTCATAAATGGTTATTCTCATTTTATCATTTGAAAAAAACGATTACAATAAATATCATACCATTATAAAAATATGTTTAAACGAATAACGCAGATAAACCGACAAAAATACACATTACTCCAAAAATCATACACATTACATTTTTGATACCGACTTTTTTGTTAAGTACGAAAGATGATGGATTTTTAGGGTTTATATATATACGATATTCATTTCCCTTAACCATGTCCTTATCTAATTTCTTAAAGCTATATGTGTTAGAACACTGACGGACATATGTTTTTCCGTTGTACTTGTATTTAAAAATAGGAGCATAGCTTGATACTGTTTTACTTAGATACGAATTATAGCCTTGATAGACCCCCATAATTTCTTCATTACAAATAGCAACAGATTTAATATTATGATAAAAAATCATCGTAATCATTCCTCCTATTGTAACGCCTATTAATACAAATGTATATTTAGCTCCGCCTGGGATAAGAAAACATATAAAAGCTAATAAAAGCCCACCGAATATCAACGCAAGAAACTTAAATGATTCAGGATCCATCTTATGCATTTTTTGTTTAAAAGCCATATAAACAATCCAACCAAAAGCTGCTACACAAAATAATAATTTTAATCCTTCAAAGTCCATTGTTTATCTATTCCTTTCCTTCAATCTTACTTACTACTATGTTTCCTATGCGTTAATGTCAAAGCAAGATATTTTTAATTCTTAATCTTTTTCATTATTTTGATTTTGTTTTTTCCATTCCTTATAATCTTTTTTTGCTTCTTGTTGTCTTTTAACATCTTCCATTTTTTCTAAAATCGCTTCTACATCTGGTTGACTGTGCTGTTCTGGTAGAGAATAGAAAATAATGTTATCATCATTTGTATATACTGAAATATTAAAAACCAAAGCACTTTCTACAATTTCTTGCATGATATAGGAAATTTCTTCTGCATATTCTTCGTCTGTTTTTCCCTCGTTAAGATATATACTTGTTTCTATTTCGTATTCTCTTTTTTTCAGATATTCTTCTACACTTTCCTTACCATTCCATTCTGTTGTGGTTGTATGCCCTTGAACTTCAATTTGATAATCTCTTATAAAAGGCTTATCTTGAAATAAAGGAGTTGCAAGTTCTTTTATTTCATCAGAAAAGTAATAAACATGGTAACTATCCTCAAAAAGTCCAGTATTTCGTGTATATACAGTAGCAGTTTGAGAAGAATTTTCTTTACTGGAAACTTCTGCCATAATCCAGTTCAATCCTATTTTTTCTTCTTTATACTTCTTCACTTCTGTAATGATAAATTCTTCATTGTATTTGTCCTTTAATTTGGATAAGATATATTTTTGTGCTTCTTCACTAGAGTTAAAATCATGCGAATAACCACTACAACCATTTAATATTCCCAAACAAAGCACGCCTGCAATAACACCTAATAAAATTTTTTTATATCGCATAATCGCCACCTCTATGTGATTTGATGATTTAATACAGTTCTACAAACTGGAAGTTACAAGTCAGTTAAAAAAATTTTTGAAATACCTTTTTTCTGAAGTTTGTATTTTTGAACTTGAGATAATGGAATTTCAAATGCTGTGCTTGTCTTTGGGAATTTATTGTTCAATATATCATCATAGAGAACGGTAATAAATTTCCCCCATTCTTTTAAGTCAGTTATCTTTGTTGAATCGTCTAAGAAAGCATAACCATCACTTAAATAAAATATCTCTAATGCTAGTGCTAAATCACAACTGGGGGCAGCAAGTATTTGTTTTGGAATTTCAAATCCGTCATCCCAGTTGTATTCATTTAGTTTACTTCTTAAATCATTATATACCATTTTTATATCTCCCAAATTCTAATTTACTGCACTACAAACTGGAAGTTGTCTATTTAAAAGAAAATTACTAAATATCTTTTTAGCGGTCATTTTAATTCTCCCATAGCTACCTTAATCTATTAAAAGCTCTTAATCTATCAATAAAATCATCTAAGGCTTCTTCCTCATCTAAATAAATATCTTGTGAATTTGTAACCTTACTAGCCCGTTCATCTGTTGCATAAACAATCCACTTATCATTCTCACGCATTAACACAACTTCATTTTCTCTATCATCTTTCCTTTCATTCATATTATAACCTTGTAATTTCTCGTCCTGTATCATTTTTATTGCTTCTTTTATGTTCATGTTTCATGCTCCTATTTTTGTACTACAACTTCTAATTTGTCCGTTTCTTCATATCCATATTATAACAGTTCCACATATCCGCTACAATGAAAATCTATTCAGCAAGCCTATTTTTTCGGCTGTCCCTGCGGTGTATGGTTCTGTGGACTGCCTGCGTTCTGGTTGCCTTTATTCTTCAATATAATATCCTCTGCCTTTACATACCAGTCCACATCTGCACCCGTATAGGTCTTTCTTGATACCGTATCGGCTACGGGATTGACAAGTTCCACGACTGCATTGTACGGAAATTCCCTTAACGATACTTCTGGCGGTACAGACACGGGGATAATTCCACCATGCAGACTGCATTTCAAATCATAGATACGTTTTTTAAGTTGGGTACTCGGTGTCCCGTCCTCATTCTGCAAGAACACATCACGCACCGCTGTAAATTTTAATTCTCCAAATGTTTTCTCTTTGTCAATGACAAACCCGTTTGATAATCTCATAAATTTTTCACTCCTTTACTTTTCTTCAACTGCTACAATATCATCAGCAAGCAACACATAATCGGTATGTCCCATATCCCCGATTGCGTAGCCTCTGCCATATAACTTCGGATTAACAAGTTTTACTTTCTGCTCATACTTGAAATGCTTTTCGCCAGCCTGCACGGGAATTTCCACCACAACATTTTCGCCTTTCTGTACGTCGGAATAAAGGTTATAGCTTCGTCTGGTTAAGACCCTGCGGTTATTTTTATCTTTTTCAAAGACTGGCTCGCTTTCGCCTGCAAATTCAAGAGTTCCAAAAGACTGTGCCATATCTGGCACGACATATTTCATTTCCATATTGTTTTACCTCGTTTCTTTCTATTTTTGATAAATTGATAGTGATTTCTTATTCTGGCGGTTCGGGAAGTACCAGCAATCCCACCGATAGTAAAGGGTAAAATCAATGCTTACGCACCCTTGACTATCCGTGTTCTTGCAGGTTGTTGGCAGACAAGCCAGAATAAGCGGAAGTCTGCCGTTTGACAGCTTCGGCGGAGAGCGTGATTTTCCTTTTCTCATACCATTACCGCCTTATGATTTCTTCATTTTACGACGTTTGTAGAAGAAGATACCTGCCAGTCCAGCACCAGAAGTTAAAAGAAGTGCAAGCAGTCCGTAAAGGTTTGTGTTATCGCCCGTTTTGGGACTGTTGCTAGGTTGGTGTGGCTTTTCTGGTGTCTGTGGTGTTTCGGGTTTCTCTGGTTCTTCTGGCTTTTCCTTAAAGGTAATCGTCTGTCCCTCGTCGTCAATGTCCTTATGCTCGGTAACTTTCTTCGGCTCGTCTGGATTGCTTAAATCGTACAATTCTTCAAAAGTTACAAGCTGTTTGCCGTCAAGAGAAGTAGCGTCAAAGGTAAAGGCAACTTCCACTTTCATAGTTTCGCTGTCAGCAGTAAAAGTATAATCACTTTCCACACGCTTTCCATTGATAAGAAGCTCGGCATTTTCTTCTTTCAACATCTGCCAGCCCACAAGTTTGTACTGTGTACCGATTTCTAAGCCCTCTAAGGTTACGGTATCAATGATTGTTACCTCTTTTCCTGCTTCAAGCTCTTTGTTGCCGTCCTTGTCGATAGCAGTCGTATGAATTTTGATGATACGCTCTGTGATAAGTACCGTCTGTCCGTCGTCCTCAATGTCCTTGTGTTCCGCAACTTTTACGGGTTCGTCTGGATTGCTTAAATCATACAATTCTTCAAAGGTAACAAGGTTCTTGCCACCTAAAGCAGACGCATTGAATGTATAGGAAATTTCCACTTTCATTACTTCATCATCAGCGATAAAGGTATAATCATTTTCTACACGCTTTCCGTCAATGATAAGCTCGGTGTTTTCTTCCTTTAACATCTGCCAGCCTTTGAGCTGATATTTTGTGCCTTTTGTAAGTCCGTCTAATTTGACGGTATCAACGATTGTTACCTCTTTTCCAGCAAGGATTGTCTTTTCGCCGTCCTTGCTGGTCGCTGTGGTATGGATAGAGATTTCTTTTTCGTATTCATCAGTCAGCGTTCCTAAATCAATCACAAGGTTATTTCTTGATACCACGATTTCAAAAGGTGGGATAAGTTCAAAGCCTTTGTTGTTTTCGCATTTCAATTCTTCAATGATATAAGTATCGTAAGGTAACGCACCTTTGCTGTCGTCTGGTTCAGAAGTCCCAAACCATACACCGTCCTCGCTGGTCTTGCCTGCGTTGGTATTGTGCTTATGGGAAGCCCAGTCAGCAGAAGTGGAGAATTGCCCGTTATCATCAGTTACTACAACATGACTTTCCCCAGTCGTCTTGCTTGTGATCCTAAAAGGAACATCAGCAAGACGCTTGTGTGTGCCTGCACCGATTTTTACGCCCTCAATATCTCCACGCTTAATCTGATTATAGATAGAATGGGCTTTGTCGGTTAAGTCCACGATTTTTCCATTTTCTGTGATTGTAAAATCAATCGGCTTTGCACCGTCAGTTAAGTAACCGTCGGGAGCTTCACTCTCAACAATACGGAATTTTCCATAAGGTAAGAGGTCAGCAGAAGTAGAAGCGACACCCTCAATATCGGTACGAATTGTCTTTACCACTTCATTTTTCTTGTATAGCTTGCCCTCAACCAAAACAGAATTATCATTTAAGGAAATGATGTCAAAAGCAGTATCTTTCAAGGTTGCACTTCCTTGTGGCTTCATATCGCCCGTTTCTAAATCTCGCTTCTGAATTTTCACACCGCCACGGATAACCTTGTCTGATACGGAAAACTGGTTTCTTCCAGATAATACGGCAAGGTTGCCGTCCTCGGCAATCTGTGTAAGGTATAAGCCTTTTATCTGTTCGGACTTATCGCCAGCCTGCATATATGCACCCTCTAACAAGTAGCCGTTTGGAGCTTTTGTTTCTTCAACGGTTAGTGTTCCTAAAGGAAGAACTGCTTTACCGTCCTGCATATAGAAACTGTCGCCAGATACCTTGTAAGCGTCCCCTAATTTTGTGATGTAATGAGTTGTCCCGTCGCTGTCTGTTTCAGCGATTGTCTTTGTAACCCATGTACGAGTAGCTTTTTCTGGAAAATTGTTCTTGTTGTAGTAACCGTCATAATACTTCCATGTAAATTCCGCACCTGCTAAAGAAGCGTTTCCCTGCGGATTGTCGTTCTGTGTTTCCATATCAATCTTGAAAAGCTCAATCAAAGTGTCCGTTACTTTCGGCATATCAGATACGTTCAAAGTCGCTGTTTCGCCAGCTTTGATTGTTAATGGATAGATTGTTTTATCTACTTTATATCCTGCTGGTGCGGATAATTCCTTGATATAGACTGTGCCAGCCGTTACCTCTACAACATCTGTATTTCCATTTTTATCAGTCGTAAGGGTGGCAAGCTGTTTCGTGCAGTCCTTATCAGAAAAGACACCGTATGTTGCACCTGCAATAGAGTAATTCCCGTTACCGTCTGTAATGCTGGTGTTACTGGAAGTCTTTTGTAGTTTTGCATTTCCGACATTCAGTTTCGCCCAGAATTGTCCTAATTCCTGCCCCTCGCCAGAGTAGATATAACCGCCACATTCATAGCGTCCTTTATTCTCTTTGACAAAGGCTCTCGCACCAGAGAAAACTTCGTCCTGCGTTGCCTTTGGAATTTCATCATAAGAAGCTCGCACGTTGTCGCATTGCCAGCCAAGATGTACGCTCAATCTCTGCCAGACAACAAGCTGTCTTAAAAGGTAAGCGTGATTTTTGCTTATTCCGCTGTGGCTGTCTGTGTACTGTTTTACATATTCGATAGATAAGGCAACGTCGCTTATCTGGTCGGTACTCATGCGTGAGCTTGCGTCAGTTCTGGTTTTGTAACCATTCTTAAAATCTGTGTTAATGTCGATACAGTAAGCGTCCTCGCCCTCGACGGTCAAATGTCCCTCATTAAAGGTAGAACCAATCGAACCGTCATTCATTACTTTTTCAACGATACCGACACGCTCTTTTGACTCCGTCCAGTATTGCTTACTTTCTGCATGAACGGGTGTAGTCGGTAAAGCAGTAACGACAGTTGCAAGAGCTAAGAAGCCCGTACATAATCGTTTCAATGTCTTTTTCATAAATCTAATGCTCCTTTCATTCGGGTAATAAAATAGCCGTCCAATAAGAACGGCTGAAAATAGAAAAGGAACGTCATGTTAGGCGTTCCATAGTCTATAAGTTATTCAATTTTTTCTTGTTTCAATACTGATGTGCTGTACCATATCTTTGCATATCTAGGAAAACTTGCGTATCAAGGCTCATTCGTTAGTAGTAAATAAGTAGTAAATTGATGTGTTTATTTCCTTGAAAATGCTGATAGATACTGTGTTTTAGCGGATAATCAGATTTTTATTGTGTTTTTCAAAATAAAAATATTGCTGAATTTTTGCCAAGCTATGGAGATGGAGTTTTGTTTCAGCAGTACGTTGGAGGCAATTTATCCGTACCGGGAAGTGCAAGATACCAGTATAAGGATAAAACGTGGTATAGTACGAAAATAGCAATGGTCGGAAATGAAATGAAAGTGAAGGTATGGGAGAAGGACAGCGAAGAGCCGTCACTTTGGACAGGAACAGCAGAATTTTCAGGTATTAAAGAAGGTGGACTCAGCCTTTACTATATGGATTTCCAAGAATCGGCAGCACAGTTTGATAATCTGAAAGTATTAAAATATGAAGAAGGGGCAACTGAGGAATATCAAGATGACAAAACTGCACCATCATTAGCAGCTATTGTTACGGGAAATCAGGAAGAAGATGGAAGTTATAACAGTGAAGTAAGCATAGCTTTAGAAGCAAGTGATGCAGAGTCAGAAGTAGCAGAAATAGAATACAGTATCAATGGTGAGGAATATGCACAATATAAGAAACCATTAAAAATTCAGGAAAGTGGAGAGTATAGGGTTTCATATCGAGCTATAGATAAAGCTGGTAATATTACAGATACCGAGGAAGTACAGATAAAAATTGCGATAGATCAAGCATCAACGGTTATTTTTGAGGATAATTTTGACTCATATGAAACAGGCACATTTGCAGATCTTTCGAAAGGCTATCAATTGACACATCCAGATGCATTTGAGATTGAAGAAGGAAGCGATGGCAATAAACAATTAAAAATAAAAGGAGTGAATGGGCAGGCAGTACGCTTAATAAAACCGGATACTTGGGATAATTCCGTCATGACATTTGATTTCAAGTATGAAAATCCATTGACTTCATACGGTGGGGTATATGTAAGTAATTACTTCCAGTCATTTGGACCGGATAACATGTACCACTATCCGATTATTCCGGAGTGGGGCGGCATCTTTTTACAATCGTTTGTAAATGGAAATGTTCAGGAAGTAGGAAAAATTGAAAACGACAAATTTAGAGTGATAAATGGAGAATGGTATTCTGTTGAGGTACAGACATCTACGAATTATATGGCGTTTAAAATTTGGAAAACAGGGGAAGAAAAACCAGCAGATTGGATGGCGGAAAGTGAAGTGTCAGGACTGACTGGCGGAGGCGGTCTGGAATTATCTTTCACGGATCTTGCAGGAGATAACAGTGTGCTATTTGATAATGTGGAAGTGAAAGCGTTTGGGTATGGCGGAAATGATCAAACGGAGGTGAAGTTTATTTCAAACCCGAAAGATTTAGATATCCGTGTCTTTGATGAAAATGGGCAAGATGTAAAAACGGACAAAGAGTCGGTATATACACTCGCATCTGGGAACTATACATATCAGGCATCCAAGGAAGAATATCAAGAAATACTCGGAGGTTTCGGTGTTTTAGGTGAATCACATAAAACAGTCTACCTTGATCTGACGAAAAAATACAAAAAGGCAGACAGAACAAAATTGGATGCTCTAATTCAAGAAGCTATGAAGATTCAGAATTTAGAGATTTACACAGAAGACAGCGTGAAAGAATTTGAAACGGCATTGGAAAATGCAATAAAATTACCGGACACAGCGACACAGGAGGAAGTGGATAAAGTGGCGCACGCATTAAGAAATGCAATGGATGGATTGACCATAAAAGAGGAAAATAATCCTCCAACGAGTGAGGATGGGAAGCCAAGTGGAAAACCAGATGGAGAGCCGAGTGGAAAGCCAAGTGAGGGCGATACTTCTGGAAAAGGAGATGAGAGCAGTCAGGCAGCGGTAGAAACAGGGGATCATACAAGATGGCTATGGTTGTCGTTGTTGGTATTAGTATCAGTAGGAGTATTCTCGCAAAGATTCCATGGTAGAAAAGAAAAATAGTTGTATTAACAGATAAAGGGGTATGGAGAACAACCATATCCCTTTTGGCGGTGAATTTATATTTATGAATTATGTGTGTTGCGGTAATCACCCGGACTTTGTCCGGTAAATTTTTTGAATATTGTAAAAAAGTAACTGACGTTAATAAAGCCGACAGAGTTAGCTATTTTTGCGCCTTTCAATGTCGTTGAGGTCAAAAGAGAAATCGCTTTTGTGATTCGGATTCGGTTCAAATAGTCGTTAAAATATTCTCCTGTAGCATGAGCAAATTCACGTCCAAGATATGCAGGATTCACATCTAATTGTGCAGCGAGTGTTTTCAAAGAAAGATTACAGTCATCATAGTTTTTAGAAATGTAATCTAATGTATTCTGCACGAGAAATGAATAGTTTGCATCCGGTTTTGTGTCTACTTCATGTTCGGCTAGTGAGAGAAAGAATGTAGTTATGTTTTTCTCCAATTGCAGAACAGAATCAGTTTGACTAATAATCGAAAAAGCGGTCTGTTTTTTCTGTATCAACTCGGAATTTAAATAAGAATTCATGTAGTTTGAGTGAAAAACATAGGAAACCAATTCAATCAGGTGATATTTTAACAGTTCCGTACCTGATGTTGTATCGACAGCAAGTAATTCGGAGAAATAGTCATGTATAGTAGAACTAATTTTTTCTTTATTGCTATCTGCCATGTAGGAGAGGAAATCAGAGTACTTGACAGAAGGGAGAAAAACCGTTTTTGAAAGTTGATGTTCTACAGAATCACCTAAAATTAATTTCTTCTCGATTTTAGAAGTTGCATCATTGTAGGACTGCGAAAGCTGGCTGCTATGATTGGCTTCGTTGCCGAGTGCAAAAATAGTTTGTTGTTTGGTTTCACAGTTCAGTCGATCAGAACATTTAGAAAGTGTTTGTATGTAATCGTTCTCTGTAAAGTTATTTGCGGAATCTTTAAAAAATATGATTATATTGTCATTTCTGTCAGAAATAATATAGCTAGTACAAAATGACGAACAAATTTCCTGACAGGATCTTATGGCGGGGTGCAGTGAACGCAAATTTTCGCTTTCTACAAATTTTATGATTCCGATACGCATATGCATACAGTGTAAAGAAATACCGATTACCTGACATTTCTCGCGCAATTCCTTAGAGTCAATTTTATTGTGTACAACCCGAAGAAGTATATCATCGTGGAGTGCGTGAATACTTTCTTGAAATTGTTTATGATGAATATACAGGTCGTCGAGTGTCTGAACAGCAGAAATAATCGTGTTAGTCAATTCATCTTGATCAATGGGTTTTAATAAATAGTTAAGTGCACCGAGTTGGATTGCTTTCTGAACATATTGGAAATTGTTATAACCACTTAAAATGATAAATTTTGGGGGGGGGAGTCTAAATGGTTACACAGCTCGATTAGTTCTAAACCATTCATATTGGGCATGGAAATATCAACAAGAACAAGATCAGGTTTTTCTTCCTTGATGGAGAGATATGCTTTCATTCCATCTTCTGCCTCTCCAATAATTTCAATTCCATAGATTTCCCATTCAATTAAATTCTGAATACCGTTTCGAATCAGAATTTCGTCATCTACAATCAGTAGTTTGTACATAATTTTCCAACTCCTTCTTTTCTTTTGCTGGTAAAGTAATTGTAACAGTAGTTCCTTGATAGTGGGTGCTGTTTATAAAAATTCCATACTGTGTGCCGAAAAGCATCTGGATGCGCGTGTGTATGTTGCGCAAAGCTACGCCGAATTCTGAAAATTCTTGGATGCCCTGTATATGTAGGTTTAACTTTTGTAAATCTGTTTCGGCAAGACCGGTTCCATTATCTGTGACAGTAATAGTCAACAATTCATCAGAAACAGTGAACTGAATGGAGATACATAAAGGACGATTATTTGGAGATCCATGAGAAAGGGCATTTTCGATAATCGGCTGCAAAGTAAAACGTGGAATCCCTAAATAGTAAAATTGGATAGGCACATCAAACATGACAGTTAGTTGATCTTGAAAACGAAATTTCTGCAGGTCAAGATAGGATTCTATGTATTCCATTTCATCTTCAATGTATATTATATTCTCATCAAAGTGAATCATCCACTGGAAAAGATTTCCAAGTCGTTTTAACATCTCGGAGGATTCATAATCGTCATTTTTAAGAGTATGCATTCGGATACTCTCGATCGTGTTTGCAAGAAAATGCGGATTAATTTGTGCTTGTAGAGCATAGAGCTCAGCGGTACGCCGCTGTGTTTCCGAAAGATAGTGTTTTTGAATGTATTCATCTAGTTTATTACTCATAGTATTGAAAACATTGCTCAATTGACCGAGTTCGTCATTGGAGTTAACTGGAAGTTTTAAAGAAAAATTTCCAGTACTAATATTTTCCATGGCATGAGACAATTTTTTAAATTTTTTTGCATAATAGTGATACAAAAGAAAGAACACAAACATTGCGACTATAATTCCTGCCCCAGTTATAAATACAGAATACAAGATGATTTGTCTTGCGTCTGCGTTTTCTTTTTCCGTGTCTAAGATGCTGATAACCTCAAGTCCGGAAAGACCTATTTGTTTTCGAGAGATCAGATTTTTCTTATCCAATTCCATTGAAGAAATGGAATCATCAAAAAAGCCAGCTTTATTACTGAAAATGATAGTGGAATCACTATTGATTACATAATAGTCTCCACTTGAGGTTTCCATCAGTTTTTGGTAGGAAGATTCGATGTCATTAATGGAATAATTGACCATCAAATATCCTAGCAGGGGTCGGGAAGTATCGTTCATGTTGAAAATTTTTGTAATAAAAGTGATTACCGGTTTGGTTTCTTTTTTGGAAGATGCCAAATAGGGCGGTGTGGCGTCGTAAATTGCTGTAATTCCAGAATCAGAATCAGAAAAATCTTTTATGTAAGAAAGTTTGTTAAATTCAAAACCTAAATATACACTGCTTCCACTTGCTGTAGAGTGAGAAAAACTATTTTTTCCATCAGCGGTAAACAGAATCACGTCCTGTATATGTGGATCTGCAGAAGTAAGAGCTGAAAGATAGTTTGTAATTTTGTTCAGATGTTTTGGCGTGTAAATATCTGAAGGATATTGTCGGGTTAAAGCGATGGAATCTGCAATATAGTCACTAGAGTGTAAAAGAGTGCTTTGATTAAATATGATGTTATATCTTGTTTGGAAAAAATCGTATAACTTGTCGGTGGCTTCTTCAATTAGTAAGTAGTTCTTTCCCTGAAGGTTCCGTGTAAAATGGTTCACAAGGAAAGTGGTCGAAAAGATAGAAATGAAAACGACAACCAACGATGTCAAGAGTGCTATTTTCATAAAAATACTGGAAGTAAACAATTTTTGCAACTTTTTCATAATGCATATTCCTCTCTGTTTATAATTATTAAACAAATTCTATAATAAGCAAAAAGAGAATGCAAGGGAGGATATGTTTTTTGAAATATATATATAATTTCTGAAATTGTATTCTGATATTGACTCAAATATAATGAATATAACAAAACAAATCGATTTGAAAAGAATAAAATAATCAGGAGGAGATAAGGATGAGAAAGAGAAAAGCATTTGCAGCTTTGATAATGGCAACCTGTCTTGCAGTGACCGGACTTGCAGGCTGTGGGAAAGAAAATGGAGCATCAGATGGAGGAAAAGACGGAGGTAAAACGACGATTACATTGGGCGTGTTTGAGACAGACAATATTACGGCCGAAATCTGGCAGAATATGATTGATTCATTTGAAGAAGAGAATCCAGACATAAAAGTAGAGAAAGTTCTGGCAACTGGTGATGATCGTCAGGCATTTTGGAAAACCATGTTAAGCGGTGGGAATTTTCCGGATATTGTAATTGAAGCAGAATTGTTGGCTCCAATGGAAGGGGTATTTACCGAAGTGCCGAAAGATGTTCAGGAATTGTTTGATGAATCACTACTGACAGGATATAACGGAAAGTGTATCACAATACCTTCATTTAGACAGTATAAAATGCAATGTTATTATAATAAACAAATCTTTACAGATTTAAACTTGCAAGAACCACAAACATGGGAAGAATTTTTGAAAGTTTGTGACACATTAAAAGAAGCAGGAGAAGTTCCTCTTATGTGTGGAGGCACAGGAGATATTTGGGCAACAGGAGAACCATTTTGGATAGCAGAGGGAGATACAAGCCTGTTAGCGAAATATCCAGACTTTAATGAAGGACTGAAAGATGGAAAATATAAATGGAATAATGAAACAACTGTTGATGTGCTGACACAGTGGAAAGATATGATTGATAAAGGGTATTATTATGAAGGAGCAATGTCATTGAGCTATAGTCAGGCAGCAGAGGAGTTCAAAAAAGGCACTGCAGCAATGATTGTAGATGGTTCGTGGATGGCAGCGGGATTGGATGCAGAAAATAGTGATGAGTTTGGCGTATTTGCACTTCCTACAATGGATGGAAGCAAGATTACTGTATCAGATGCTTCTTATTGGGGAGTGTCAGAACAGTCTAAGAATAAAGACGCAGCTTTTGAATTTATCAAATATGTGTTTGGAGAAAACACAGAACCATATAAAGCATATTTACAATCGGACGGATTATATTCGACAACAAAAGAAGAAGTGACATATGAGCAAGGACCTGTTACAACAAAAATGTTGCAAAATGTTGAAGGGTGGGATAGAGTTCAGGAAATTGTAAAACTTCCGGGCGATGCTGCAACACCAAATGGAATGCAGTCATTCATGGATAAATCATTCCAAAATATTTTTAATGGTGCGGACGTAAAAACAGAAGTGGAAAGTTGGGATACTGAATACCAAAGATTATTAGATGCACAGTAAAATATAAAAATGTGAGAAAGGCTTCTGTAAATTCATATTACAAAAGGATTTATAGAAGCCTTTTCCTGAGAAGAGAGGATGTAGAACATGAAAAAAAATCGGATATCTTTTGCTTTTGCAGCACCGGCCTTTATTATTTATACAGGTTTACTTATTATTCCGATCATTATGGCTTTTTATTTTAGCATGTTTAAATGGAATGGATTTAATGAAATGGAATTTATCGGAATCAAAAATTACATGGATGTTTTTCGTGATGCACGGTTAGGGAATGCAGTGCAGAACACACTAATTATAGCAGTAGTCGTTATTTTAATTGTCAATGCGTTAGGACTTGGTCTTGCAATGCTTGTAAATAAGGCAACCAAAAAGAGTAATTTTTTCAGAACGATTTTTTTTATTCCGTTTGTACTTAGTACGGTAGCAATTTCTTTTGTATGGAAAAGTATTTTGTCGTATAACGGAGTATTCAATGGATTGTTGGAATCATTGGGGCAAAGCGAATTGATTGGAAATTGGCTTGGTGAAAAAGGTCCTGCGATTGTTTGTATCATCATTGTAGAAATTTGGAGAACGCTTGGTTATCATATGATGTTGTATCTTGCAGCGTTGCAGACTGTTCCGGGTGAATTATATGAGGCATGTACAGTAGATGGTGGAAACAGATGGAACAAATTCACAAATGTAACACTTCCACTTATTGTTCCGGGAATGTCTGTTAGTATACTCATGAGTATCATCAACGAGCTTCGTATGTATGATGTCGTAAAGATTATGACAGATGGAGGACCGGGATATGACACAGAGACGATTGTATACAACATTGTATCACAAGGATTTTCAAATAGTATGGTAGGCTATTCTTCAGCAATTTCGGTAGTATTATTTGTTGCGATAGGTGCTATTTCCATATTTGTAGTGACAGCAATGTCGAAGAAGGAGGTAGAGATGTAATGCATTCAATGAAAGCAAAAAATAAAATAGCAAATATTATACAGACTATTTTTCTAGCTATATTGGGGATTATCGTATTACTTCCAATCTATATTGCGATTGCAAATGCATTTAAACAGTCAGATATTATTTTAAGCAAGCCGTTATCAATTCCGATGCCACCGATTTTGGACAATATTAAAGATGTATTAAATAGTCCAAATACCAATTTAGGGGAAATGTATACAAATTCGATTATATTGATGGTGGTAAGTACGATACTGACGATTTTAGTGTCATCTATGGCATCGTATTATCTTGCGAGAGTAACATCAAAAATATCTAAAGCTTTACGGATTTATTTCCTCATTGGAATTATGGTTCCGTATGTAATTGTATATCTTCCGCTGTGTATCCTTTTACGGCATGCAAATATTCCGTTTGGGGTGCCTGTGTTGATACTTGTGTTTGTATCAGGAAATATTTCGTTTGCGACATTTATGTATACAAATTTTATCCGTTCGCTTCCGAAAGAATTAGAAGAGGCAGCGGCGATTGATGGTGCAGGGAAATTCACATTATTTTGGAAAATTATCTTCCCATTGTTGAAACCGTGTACTGCCACAATTGCAATTTTTGTAGGACTTGGAGTGTGGAATGATTTTCAAACTCCGTTGCTGTTGGGACAGGTAAAAACGATTACAGTTGGAATCTATACAGCAGTAGGACCGCATTCAGCAAATTGGGGGATTGTATTTGCATATGTATTGTTCGCAGCACTTCCTGTAATCATAGCATATCTATGCGCTCAGAAGAATTTTGTAGAAGGTCTGACAATGGGCGCATTGAAAGGATAGTGAAAGGAGTTCAATAGATAAAGATGGCAATTTTAAAATTACAGCCTTCCTACAAAGATTATTTGTGGGGAGGCACACGCCTAATACATGAATATAATAAATCATTTCAAGGAGAAAATCTGGCAGAGACATGGGAACTTTCATGCCATAAAGATGGTGAAACTGTGATTTCCAATGGAAAAGAAACAGGCAAAACTTTGAGTTCATATATTGCAGAAAATGGATATGAGCTATTAGGAACAAACTGTAGAAAAGAAAAAGAATTTCCAATTTTAGTAAAAATGATTGATGCAAAAGAAGATTTGTCTGTTCAGGTGCATCCGGATGACTGGTATGCGGCACAGCAAGAGGGGCAAAAGGGAAAGACAGAAATGTGGTACATTATGGATTGCGCAAAGGATGCATTTATTTATTATGGATTTTCAAAGCAAATATCAAAAGAAGAATTTGAAAATAGGATTCAAAATAATACATTGTCAGAGGTTCTTCAAAAAGTGTATGTGAAAAAGGGAGATGCACTCTTAATTGAGTCGGGAACAGTACATGCAATTGGAAAAAATATTATGGTTGCAGAAATCCAAGAAAATTCAAACGTGACATACAGGATTTATGATTACGGAAGAGTTGGAAAGGATGGACAAACAAGGAAACTGGATATAGAAAAAGCTCTTGAAGTGACCAATCGAAATCCGATTGTACAGATAGAATCGTTTTCTCCTCATCTTGTGAGTTGTGACTATTTTACCGTAGATAAGGTGTTTTTGGATGGTATACATATGAAGTCATTAAGTGGGTTCGTAGGTCAGGATTCATTTGAGCATATTTTAGTCTTAGATGGAAGAGGGAATATTCAGACAAGTGATGATATCCAAATGATACAGAAAGGTGATAGTATTTTTCTACCAGCAGGAAGTGGAAAATTTGAGCTAGAAGGAAGCATTGAGGCGTTAATTACAAGGGTTTAGAGGTGTGAAAAGATGAGTAAAAAAAAGACCGGATATGTGATTCCACATACACATTGGGATAGAGAATGGAGATATCCGATTTGGGAAAATAGGATGTATCTGCGAGATTTGATCGAAGAGCTTTTGGACACATTAGAAAACAATGAAGAGTATAAAAGCTTTTTATTAGATGGGCAAGTTGTGGCAGCGCTAGATTTTCTTGAAGTATGTCCGGAAGAAAAAGACAGATTGAAAAAAATGATTCAGAATAATCGAATTCAGATTGGTCCGTGGTATACTCTTCCAGATTTATATCCGGTTTCTGGAGAATCTATTATTCGAAATTTATTAAAAGGAAAAGAGGAATGCGAGAAGTTAGGCGGATATTTAAAAATTGGATACGAGTCGTTTGGATGGGGACAGCCATCACAGCTCCCGCAAATTTATCAAGGATTTGATATAGACACAGTTATTATTTCTAAGAATGTAGATAAGACAAGAGCGCCGAAAAGCGAGTTTCGATGGATCGGGGCAGATGGAACAGAAGTGCTTGCAACAAGGCTTGGCGATGATGCAAGAGCCAACTTTTTTATGAATGCATATTTACAAATTATGACAGGAAAAGCATACAAAACAGAAGAGTATGAATATCAATATGGTGTGGATGGTCAGATTTATCATCAGGCAGATGATAAACAGTATATTCAGGATTATTTCCGTATAGAAAATACAAGTTATATACACAAAGAAGAAGTAAAGAATGCAGTAGAAAAAGCTTGGCACGGTATGCGAGACTCATGGCTTGTGGATGATCGAGCGATGATGGATGGGACAGACTCCACTACAGCACAGCCGGAACTTATGGCATTGTTAAAAGAAATCAATGAACAATGTGAAGAAATTGAATTTAAGAGTTCTTCGTTGGAGGAATATGTTCAGATTTTGAAAGAAAAACTGCCAATGGACAGATTATTAAAGATTCATGGGGAAATGCGAGATGGTCCGACAACTTCTCTTTCAGGAAATGCGCTGATGACAAGACCACATATTAAGACGTTAAATAGGCAGATACAAAATAAACTTTTTGGACAGGCGGAACCTATGGCAACGGCTCTGTACATGATGGGAGAAAAATATGAAACCCATTTTTTAGAAGAAGCACAAAAGTATCTGTTGTTATCGCATCCCCATGACTCAATCAATGGTGTGACTCAGGATAAAACAGTAGAAGATGTGTGTTATCGACTGCATCAGGCGGGAGAACTTGCAGATATAGTTTACAATCGGAGTATGCAGAAAATTTTACAAAAAATAGATTTTTCAAAATATGGAAAAGAGGATATTTTATTTGTTGTGTTTAATCCAACAGCAAAACCGCGCAAGGAAATTCTAAAAGTGTATGTAGATACACCACAAAGCAAAAACATATGGGATTTTAAAATTGCAGATAGTGAGGGGACGGTAAGAGAAATTCAGGAAATTGGTAGAACAGAGGTAGTTTCACCGGTAGTAGATTTGCATTCCAGACCGTTTCCGTATTATACAGATCGTCATACAGTTTTGTTTGAGACAGGAGAAATACCAGCAGGCGGATACCAAGTATATTCCTTAGCGGATGGTAATTCATTTGTGCGAAAAACAAAGTTTTGGGCAAAGACAAGAAAAACAAAAGGTGAGGAAATAGGTCTTGGATGTGATGAGATGGATAACGGCATTTTGAATGTGAAAGTGAATCCAGATGGAAGCATTACCATTTGTGATAAAAGAACCGGAGAAGTGTATGGTCCGCTTAACTATTATGAAAGTACGGGGGATGTTGGGGATTATTGGATGTACTATCCACCATATAATAACCAGACCTATACGAGCAAAGGAATTCAGTCATCTATTTACATGTTGGAAAATGGCAGCTTGTCAGCGACAATTGTGTCGGAGATAGCAATGGAACTTCCGAGGTTTGCATACCGTCCAGAAAATTATATACACGGGGAAAGCAAGAGATGTGAAGAAAAGGGAACGGTAACGATTGCAACCTATTATACACTGAAAAAAGGAAGCAGTCAGGTTGAAGTAGAGGTTAAATTGAATAATCAATGTCGGGATCACAAGATGAGTGTTGTGATGGATACAGGCGTAGATACTCAAACCGTAGATGCGGAGGGACATTTTGTTGTAGATCATCGTAAGATGTTCCCATTAAAAGATGATAATGGTGCATATTTCAATGAACTGACAACACAACCAATGCAAGACTTTGTATCCGTATATGATGGCAAAAGAGGAATGGGAGTATTGACAGATTGTCTTGGCGAGTATGAATTTCGCAAATCAAAATCATTGTCATTTACCCTGTTTCGTGCAGTGAGAAATATTATATGTACAGAATTTAGAAGTGAGGGGTATTTTCCAAATCAAGATGGGGGACAGGTGCAAGGGGGACTAGAGTATCGTTATACAATTGCACCTCAAAAGGGAACTTATGAAGAAGAATGTTTTGCAGAGCGTGCCGAGCAAATGAAAGTTCCGTTGAAACCAATTCAAACATCTGTACCGAATATGGGAAAGAGAACACTTCCTTTGAAACACTCTTTTTATGAAGTGGAAGGAAATGTATCAGTATCTTGCTTGAAATTAGCACAAGATAAATCGGGTGTGATTTTACGTCTCTTTAATCTCAGTGCAGACCAAGAAAGGGTTGTTGTGAAATTTGATGCGGATGTAAAGGCAATTGATGTAGTAGACTTGAAAGAGGAGTTTATTGAAAAACTGGAAGTCAAAGCAGGTAAGGCTCAAGTTACGGTAGGAAGCAATAAAATCTGTACATTAAAAATTGTGTTGTAAAATAAGGAGAATTACGATGAAAAACTGTTATCCAGGAATTGGTCAGATAGATAATATGATTGAATTATCACAAACTTCAGATGGAAGTTTTATAAGTGGAAGGGAAGGCGTAGAGGCTGTTTATACTCCTCTAGATAAAAAAACAGAATTTGTATCTTTTGCAGATAAAACAATGTGTTACATCAAATCAGCTATGGGGTATCCAGCGTGGTATAAGGTGCCAGAAGTCCTATATGAAGGGCCGGCAACTGCAATATTGATGGATTTGGATGGAACAAGTGTGAAAAGTGAAACCTTCTGGATGTGGATTATCGAACAGACTATTGCAAAGTTATCAAAAAACTCCAAATTTGAATTAGCGACAGAAGATGAACCTCACGTGTCTGGACATTCTGTGTCAGAACATTTGCAATATTGTATTAATAAATATTGTCCTACAAAGACTGTGGAAGAAGCGAGAAAAATTTATTTTGCCATAACAGAATATGAAATGAAAGAAATTTTGGAAGGAAGGGGAAGACAAGGAGCATTTACACCTGCATCAGGACTGAAAGAGTTTTTATATACAGTGAAAGATCATGGCATTCGCATCGGTCTTGTTACCTCTGGTCTTTATACAAAAGCGATGCCAGAGATTATTTCAGCCTTTCGAACATTGAACATGGGAGATCCGCTGGAGTTTTATGATGCGATTATCACTGCTGGAACGACATTTGGAAATGGACAGACAGGAACTATCGGTGAACTTGCACCAAAACCGCATCCGTGGCTTTATTCAGAAACGGCAAGAGTTGGTCTTGGAATTACAGAAAAGGAAAAAACAAGAGTGGTAGGGTTTGAAGATTCCTCAGCAGGTGTAACAGCAATTCGTCTTGCTGGATTTGAGACTATTGGAATTAATGGAGGGAATATCCATGCAAGTGGAATGGATTCACTTTGTATGAAACAGTGCGATTTGCTTGAAGAGGCATTACCATTGTTGATAAATGGATAAAAGATAATTTGTGCTTGTAGCAGCAATAGCTATTTGTAGCGGTTTTTGGATTGTAAAATCACATGTTGCTATAGAACATACGGTAAAAATGGGATACTCCGTGCATAATATGGAGCATCCCATTTTTCGTAAAAAGGAAAGGGCCGGTCTTTCGACCGGCGTTATGAAAAAAGAAACTTAAAGGTTTTATCCTTTATTCAAGTATTATAATACTATGAAAATGTGATGAAAATGTGTTTAAAAAGTGACATCTTTGTTAAAGAGAATTACAAAACAATATCTGTAGAATTTCGTGTAATCAATTGTGCGTGAAGCAAGATGGTTCCGATTGATACATTATTCAACAGGCTGTCTAGTGCATAATAGCAACATTTTCCGAGTTCAATCCGGTTCTGACGAATTGTGGTAAGCGGTGGAGAGGTGTAGGCACAGAGAGGCAGGTCATCAAAACCAACTACGCTGATGTCTTTGGGAATACGGTAACCTAGTTGCTGGCACTGCACAATGACAGCATTAGCAATCTGGTCGTGGCTGCATATAATTGCGGTCATTCCCATGTCCAAAAGACGTGGCAGATGTTTTTCAATACATTGTGTGATGTAGTAAGAGGCACCTGCGTAATTCGGCTCAGTCTTTAGGTCATTTTGTTTCATGGCATCAAAAAATGCCTTATGCCGCACTTGCATGATGTAGGAACCGAGTGCACTGCTGAGGTATCCGATTTTGTGATGCCCAAGTTTTTTCAGGTGGGACACAGCAAGTGCCATCCCCTCTTTGTTGTCAATTCCAATGGAAGCGATAAATGGGTTGGCTGGTATGTAGTTGTCATAAAGAACGGTAGGAGTGTGGCTTGTCTTGAAATCTTTCATCCAAGGATCGTTGAGAGAAAAGCCGAGTACAAATGCTCCTATGTAATCATTTTGTAGCATAAACACGTCATAAGGCATCTTTTTTTGTATTTGCTCGGTCATCTCGATAACGTCTACAACAAAACCAGCAGGCTCTGCCATCTGCCGAAAGCCGATGATAAAATCATATCCAAATTGATGTGGTTCTTCGTATTCCATATTTTCTATAATGATACAAAATTTTTTTGCCTCATTTTTCTGTCTCCGCAATCTGGAGTAACCCATTTCAACAGCAGTGTCTAAAATTGTTTTTCGTAAAGTTTCGCTAATATCTGGCGCATTATTGATTGCTTTTGATACAGTTCCTTTGGAAACGCCTAGCTTATCAGCAATATCCTGTATTGTAGCCATATGATCCCTTTCTGTTTTTTAAATCTCAATCAAAATAGTATCTTTTATTATATCGAAAATAAAAGAAAAAATCAATTGTTTAGAATAGATTTGTTTCGGAGAATAATTTTATAAAAATATGAGATGGTTAAAATATACAAAAATTGATGAGAAAAACTGTGAAAAGTAGAGAAAGTGATATGGAATATTGACGTTTTTAATGTTGTGAGTTATATTACAAATAACGAAACAATACGAAACAAAGGAGACGAAAAATGAAGAAGCGAGGAGTGGCATTATTGATGGCGGCAGTATTTGCGGTTGCAAATCTTTCTGGATGTGGAAGAAATGCAGGTGGAGATGGCACGCTTGGTGAGAAAGAAAAAGTACGTCTTATGGTCTGGTCACCATCGGAAGATCAGTCAAAAGAAAGTGGGGAATGGCTACAGAGTACTTGTGAGAAGTTTGCAAAGGAACATCCGGAATGGGATATTACATTTGTATATGGAGTTGCAGATGAGGCGACTGCGGCGAGTCAGGTGGCACAGGATCCGGAAGCGAGTGCAGATGTATTTATGTATGCGAACGATACACTTACAACAATGACAGATGCGAAGGCATTGGCAAAGTTTGGAGGCAAGTATCGAGAAGAGATTGAAAATACGAATTCAGAAGAAGTATTATCGTCCCTGATAAAAGATGGGGATTTATACGGGGTACCATTTACGACGAATACGTGGTTTATGTACTATGATAAAAGTGTTTTTTCGGAAGAAGATATTAAGAATCTGGATAGCATGTTGAAAAAAGGGACCGTGGCATTTCCGCTGACAAACTCATGGTATACACCGGCATTCTATATTGGAAATGGTTGTACCTTGTTCGGAGATGGAACAGATGAGTCAAAAGGTGTCGATTTTTCAGGGGAGAAAGCGGTTAGTGTGACGGAGTATCTGGTGGATTTAGCTGCAAATCCGTATTTTAAAATTGATGCGGATGGTTCTGGACTTGCAGGCTTACGAGATGGAAGTATCTCAGCTATTTTTTCGGGTTCTTGGGATGCGAATGCTGTGAAAGAAGCGCTAGGTGAGAATATGGGGGCTGCTGCACTTCCTACATTTACTGTGAATGGAGAGGAAAAACAGATGATGGCATATGCTGGTTCAAAAGCAATCGGAGTGAATCCGTACAGTAAGAATATGGTTGCGGCAGTGGAACTTGCAGTGTACCTTGGTTCAGCCGAGGCACAGATGAGTCATTATAAGCTCAGAAATGTGATTCCGTGTAATACAGAGTTGCTTGCAGATGAGACAATTGCTTCAGATCCACTTGTTTCGGCACAAAATAATACATTCAATCATACTTCAATTTTGCAGCCATTTGTGGCGAAGATGAATAATTGTTGGGTTCCAGTTGAAAATATGGGAAAAGGAATCCGCAATGGAAGTGTGACACACGAGAATGCGGCAGAACAGACGGAAGCGATGAATGAAGCGATGAATAGTGATGGAATTTAAAAGGGGTGAAGAGGAATGTTGAAATTAAAAAAGAAAGTAAATCAATTTCCAACACCATATACTTGTATGCGGGCAATCAAGGAAGGCGGAATTGAGACGAAGCTTTCTATGATATTGATGGGATTTGGAAATTTTGTACACAAACAGAGAATAAAAGGACTTTTATATTTGGCTTTGGAAGTGGTTTATATTGTTTTTATGGCAGTGAATGGAATTCATTTTCTCAGCACGCTCGGTTCACTTGGCAGTGCACCGCAAAAAGAAGTATGGGATGCGACAAAACAGGTGTATCTGTATACAAAAGGGGATCAGTCGGTATTGCTATTGTTGTATGGAGTAGCGACGGTTTTAGTGACACTACTGATGATTTGGGCATGGAGAGGAGCGCTTAAGAGTGCTTTCAAAGCAGAATGTCTGGATAAAGAGGGGCGTCATGTTAATTCATTTGTAGAAGATTTGAAATCACTACTGCATGAGAATCTGCACAGACTTTTAATGACACCACCTATGGTATTTATTTTTACCCTGACAATATTGCCGCTGGTTTTTATGATTTGTATGGCATTTACGAATTACAGCAAGCTTGGAAATCATTTGATGCTGTTTGATTGGGTTGGTTTGGACAATTTCAAGGCGTTATTTGATACGAATAGTATTCTGGGAAGTACCTTCTGGTCAGTTCTTGGCTGGACGCTTGTGTGGGCGTTCTTTGCCACATTCAGCAATTACATTTTCGGTATGATTCTCTCGCTTGTAATTAACAGAAAAGATACGAAAGCAAAAGGATTTTGGAGGTTCTGCTTTGTATTATCCTGTGCGGTACCGATGTTCGTTTCTCTGCTCATTATGAGAACGATGCTTCAACCAAATGGTGCGGTGAATGTACTTTTAAGAAATCTTGGCTGGATTGCGCAGGACGCAAGTCTCCCGTTTTTTACGGACCCAACATGGGCGAGAGTGACTGTGATTGTTGTTAATATCTGGGTAGGTGTTCCGTATACGTTGCTCCAGTTGACCGGTGTACTTCAGAACATTCCGGGAGAGCTTTATGAGGCAGCGAAAGTGGATGGAGCAAATGCACTTCAGATTTTTTTCAAGATCACAATGCCATATATGCTCTATGTGACAGCACCGTATTTGATTGTGACGTTTACAGGAAATGTCAATAACTTTAATGTGATCTATTTGCTGTCGGGGGGAGATCCGGTAACAGATCTGGCATCTACGGCAGGAAAGACTGATTTACTTGTGACTTGGCTTTATAAATTGACAATTGACAAGCAATACTACAATATTGGTGCAGTTATCGGTATTCTGACATTTATCATTTTGGCGGTTGGCGCATTGCTTACATATAGAAACAGTAAATCTTATAAGGAAGGAGAAATTTAGATATGGCAGTACAAAAAATGCGATCAGCAAAAAAGAAGCGAACGTGATCGTGCATACAAGTTTGGCCGTACTGGCGGCTGTGTGGGTATTCCCGATTATATGGGTAGTCCTTACAAGTTTTCGTGCGGAAAAAGGGTCTTATGTATCTACATTTTTCCCAAAAGAATTTACGCTAGATAACTATATCAAATTGTTTACCGATACTTCCATTTTGAACTTTCCCAAAATGTTTATGAATACGTTGATCATTGCAATATGCTCTTGTATTCTTGCGACATTTTACACATTGGCAGTCTCATATTGTTTATCAAGGTTAAAATTTAAACTGAGAAAACCATATATGAACATGGCGATGATATTAGGATTGTTTCCGGGATTTATGTCAATGATTGCTGTGTATTTTATTTTGAAAGCGATTGGACTAACAGAAGGAAATCTGATTCGTGTGGCTCTCATCTTGTGTTATTCAGGTGGTGCAGGACTTGGTTTTCAGATTGCAAAGGGATTTTTCGATACGATTCCATATGCGGTGGATGAGGCAGCAATCTTAGATGGATGTACGAGGTGGCAGGTGTTTCAAAAGATTACACTTCCACTTAGCAAACCAATTATTGTATATACAGTGTTGACAGCATTTATGGGACCATGGCTGGACTTTATTTTTGCAAAAGTAATCTGTAGAGCCAACTCCGACCAATATACAGTTGCAATTGGACTTTGGAAAATGCTTGAGAAGGAATATATTGACAGTTGGTACACAAGCTTTGCGGCGGGAGCAGTTCTGATCTCGATTCCGATTGCGATTTTGTTCTTGATCATGCAGAGATATTATGTGGACGGAGTTTCAGGCGCCGTAAAGGGATAAAAAGAGGGCTAGATTATGAAGACAAGAAAAGAGTTAAAAAAATTGTACAACACTTTAGAGTTCCAGAAAGAGTATCAATACGATGGAAAGGATCTGGGAGCTTTGTGTACGCAGGCGGGAACTACATTCCGCCTGTGGAGCCCTTTGGCAGAAGAAGTGGAGTTGCGATTGTATAGGGATGGAAAGCATGGTGAGTGCTTTCAGAAAATTGCCATGCAGAAAGAAAAGAGAGGAGTCTGGCTCTACCAGACAGAGACATATCTGCATGGCGTTTATTATGATTATCAAATCCTGTGGGACGGAGAAATAGTTGAGCTTGGAGATCCCTATGCGAGAGGTTGCGGAGTGAATGGTATCCGGAGTATGGTCGTGGACTTGAATAGAACGAATCCACGGCAATGGGAGCATGATCAAAGACCGAAAAAAAGAGAAGAGAATATTATCTATGAGCTTCATATCAAAGAATTTTCTTGGGATGAGTCTGGAGGATTTTCAAAAGAAAATAGAGGAAAATACAGGGCATTCACAGAAGAACATACGACACTTTTTGGAGATGGAGAGCATTCAACCGGATTGGATTATCTCAAGGAATTGGGAGTGACACATGTGCAGTTGATGCCGGTGTATGACTACGGCTCTGTGGACGAGTCCAATGATGAGGAATTCAATTGGGGATATGATCCGGAGAACTATAATGTGCCTGAGGGGTCGTATGCAACTCATACAGAAGATGGGGCGGTTCGCATTCGGGAGTTCAAAGAAATGGTGCAGTCTCTCCATAAGAATGGATTCCGAGTAATTATGGATGTTGTCTATAATCACATGTATTCGTTGGAGTCGAATTTGAATAAGGCGGTTCCGTGGTATTATTTTCGAACGAAGGATGATGGAACAATCTCAAACGGCTCTGCCTGTGGAAATGATGTGGCAAGTGAGCGGCCAATGTGTGCGAACTATATTGTCGATTCGGTTCTGTATTGGGCAGAAGAATATCACATAGACGGATTCCGGTTTGATTTGATGGGACTTTTGGATGTGGATCTGATGAACCGAATCAGACGAGAACTTGATGTCCGTTATGGACGAGGAGAGATATTAGTCTTTGGAGAGCCTTGGGCAGCAGATGAGACCGCGATAGAAGGGACGGCAGTCCCGGCGTTGAAGAAACATATTGCTCAGTTGGATTGTGAAATTGGAATGTTTTGTGATGACACGAGAGATGCAATCAAAGGACATGTATTTGAAGCAGAAATTCCGGGATTCGTCAATGGAGCGAATGGTTTGGAAGAAAAAATCTTAAACAGTGTGCGCGCATGGAGCACAGACGGGCGGAACGTGAAAGCGCCAAGTCAAGTGATTACTTATGTATCCGCACATGATAACTGGACATTGTGGGATAAACTTGAAAAGACAATTTCAGATGAGGAAGAGCGTATTCGCATTAACAAGATGGCAGCGGCGATGTATATGACTTGTCAGGGAAATCTGTTTTTCTTATCAGGAGAAGAATTTGCAAGAACGAAAGATGGGCTTGAGAATACATATAATGCACCGATTGAGTTGAATCGTCTCGACTGGGAACGTGCCTATAGATATACGGATTTGCGAACGTATTATCAGGGACTGATTGCGCTCAGAAAACAGCTTCCTGGATTATGCGATAAATCAGAAGGAGCATGGAAACGAATCTTTGAAGAGTGGAAAACAGAAGGTGTTGTTGGATTTTTTGTGGATAACACAGGAAAAGTGTATGAATCAAAGTGGAAAACATTGTGTGTGATATATAACAGTACGAGGGAAACAGTTTCGAAAGAGTTGAAAGAAGGAGACTGGGAAATATTAGTTGATTCAGAGAGTAGTTTTCGATGGAAGGAAGGGAAAAAAGTAGGATGTGCGAAGGCAGCTCCAAAGAGTGTGCTCGTACTTGGACAGAGGAGTTAAAAATATGAGATGGATATATGGAAAACAAGATTTTAGTACAATAGAGAGAGGGCAGGAGAATTGCTATCTTTTGACAAATGGTCTTGGAGGATTTTCATCTTTGACGATGACCGGTTCGGCAGTGAGAAATGACCATGCACTTCTAATGGCTTGTATTCAGGCACCAAACCACAGATACAATATGGTGCATCGTCTTGCGGAGACGTTGGCAATTGGAACGGACGAGTTTATCTTGTCCACTCAGGAATTTGCAGATGGGGCAAAAGAGGAGGGATACCGGTATCTTTCTGCATTTGTCTATGATGATAGTCCAATTTGGAAATTCCATGTGCAGGGAGTAGAATTGCAAAAGGAAATCGGCATGAAGCAGGAAGAAAATACAGTTGCAGTCCGTTACACAATATGGAATCGTCAAAAAAAAGATGCGGTCTTTCGTGTGACACCGTTTTTTCAGTTCACAAGAAAAGGAAGTGAACCAAAGTCCACACAAGTGTTTACGTTAGAAAGGGATGCAGTATACTCTGAGGGAATGACATTGTACTTTGAGACAAATGGAGAGATTCGTAAGATTGAAGAAAAAGAGGAAATCTATTTTTATAGTTATGATGTCTGCGATGGAAGAAGAGAGAAGGGGCTTGCAAAGGCCAATCATGAAATCAGTATTTTTGTACCAGCAGGGGAATGCGTGAAGTTGAAGATTGTATACTCGATGGAAAATGCGCTACAGGACGCAGATTTGATTATTGAAGGTATGAGAAAATATCGAAGAAGCTTAGAAGAAGAGGCGGCTTTTGTGATGCCAATGGCAAGAGAGTTGTCGAAAAGCGCAAACCAGTTTGTATCAAAAAGAGAGTCGACAGGCGGAAGTACGATACTTGCGGGGTATCCGTTTTTTGAAGATTGGGGAAGGGATACGATGATAGCACTTCCTGGTGTATGCATAGTGACAGGGCAGTATGAGACGGCAAAAAAAATTTTGCGTACATTTGCTGTGCATGAGCGAAAAGGACTGATGCCGAATCTTTTTCCGGAAGGAGGAAATGAGCCACTTTATAATACGGTAGATGCGGCGTTATTGTTTATCAATTGTGTATATCTCTACTACGAAGCAACAAAAGATGTGGCGTTTGTGAAAGAGATGTATCCAGTGATGGAGCGCATTATCAAAGGTTATCGAGAAGGGACCGACTATGGAATTTGCATGGATTCAGATGGGTTGATTCAGGCAGGAGAAGGATTGTGGCAGGTAACATGGATGGATGTGCGTATAGGAGAGATTCTGCCGACACCAAGACATGGAAAACCGGTTGAGATTAATGCGTATTGGTATAATGCGCTGTGTATTATGGAGCAGTTTGCTTCGCTTGTGAACCGGACGTGGGAGTATTCACAGTTAAAAGAGCAGGTAAAAGTATCTTTTGTGGAAAAGTTCTGGATGGAAGACAGACGGTGTTTAAAAGATTTAGTATCCGGAACAAAAGCAGATAGACAGATTCGTTGTAACCAGATTTGGGCGGTGTCAATGCCGTTTACGATGCTGGATGAGACGAAAGAACGACAGGTTGTGGAGACGGTGTTCGAGACGCTTTATACACCTTATGGACTTCGGACACTTGAGATAGCAGATGAGGAATTTCATTCAAACTATCAGGGAGAGATGGAAGAGCGTGATATGGCATATCATCAGGGAACTGTGTGGACATTCCCGCTCGGTGCGTATTATTTGGCATATCTGAAAGTGAATGGATGCAGCAAAGAGGCGAAAGCGGATGTCAAAGACCAGCTGGAAGTGATTGAGAGTGCGATGCGGGAAGGCTGTATCGGACAGCTTCCGGAAATTTATGACGGAGAAAATCCAACCAGATCCAAGGGCTGTTTTGCACAGGCTTGGAGTGTCGGTGAAATGTTGAGAGTTTATGCGGTAATTGAAAAAAGAGAAGGAGAATAGTAAGATGGAAAAGTTATTAGAGCATATTTTAGAAGAGAAATATAAAAAGAGCATCAAAGAGGCATCAAACGAAGAGATTTATACTGCCTTATTGATTTTGACAAAAGAGAAAATGCAAGGAAAAAAAAGAAACGAAGGAAAGAAAAAACTGTATTACATTTCTGCCGAGTTTCTGATTGGGAAACTGTTGTCTAACAATCTGATCAACTTAGGTTTGTTTGATGAGACAAAAGAAGTGCTGGAAAAACACGGTCATAATATCACGGAGATTGAAGAAATCGAGCAGGAGCCGTCTCTTGGAAACGGAGGGCTTGGACGTCTTGCGGCATGTTTTCTCGATTCAATTGCAACTTTAGGACTGAATGGGGATGGTGTCGGATTAAACTACCATGATGGATTGTTCCGTCAGAGATTTGTGAACCATAAGCAGAAGGAGGAGAAAAATCCATGGATTACAGACTTCAGCTGGCTAACAAAAACAGATGTAAAATTTGAAGTACCGTTTAAAGATTTTACATTGACTTCTACCATGTACGATATCGACGTGCCGGGATATAAGAGCGGATGCAACAGACTTCATTTGTTTGACATTGATACAGTGGATGAGAGCATTATTGGGGATGGAATTAATTTTGACAAGACAGATATTCAGAAAAATCTGACATTGTTCCTCTATCCGGATGACAGCGATGAGGCGGGACAATTACTTCGTATCTATCAGCAGTATTTTATGGTAAGCAATGCGGCGCAGTTAATCCTGAAGGAGGCTGAAGACAATGGATATGATCTTTACAAACTGAATGAACATGTTGCAGTGCAGATCAATGATACACATCCAACGATGGTCATTCCGGAATTGATTCGTCTGTTGACTGTAAAAGGATTCAATATGGATACAGCAATCGAAGTAGTGAGAAAGACATGTGCATATACGAACCACACAATTCTTGCAGAAGCGTTAGAAAAATGGCCAATCTCGTATTTAGAAAAAGTTGTACCGCATCTGATGCCAATTATTCGTGAATTGGATGCACGTGTGAGAAGAGATTATCACGATGAGCGTGTCTATATTATCGACGAAATGGATCGTGTGCATATGGCACATATCGACATTCACTTTGGGTATGCAGTAAATGGTGTGGCGGCACTTCATACACAAATTTTAAAAGAGTCTGAACTGAAACCGTTCTATGACATTTATCCGGAAAAATTTAATAACAAGACAAATGGAATTACATTTAGAAGATGGCTTGTTCACTGTAACCCAGAGCTTTCCGCCTACTTGAAAGAACTAATCGGTCCAGAGTATATAGAAAATGCAGCAAATCTTGAAAAGCTGATTGCATATAAAGATGACGAAACTGTTTTGAAAAAACTAAGAGAAATTAAAAAGAACTCTAAGGAAGAACTGAAAGCATATTTGAAGCTGACGCAGAATGTGGATATTGACAGTAATTCGGTATTTGATATTCAAATAAAACGTCTTCATGAGTACAAAAGACAGCAGATGAATGCACTTTATGCGATTTACAAATACAAAGAGATCAAAAAAGGGAACTTACCGAAACGTCCGCTGACGATGATTTTCGGAGCGAAGGCAGCACCGGCTTACACGATTGCAAAAGACATTATTCATTTGATTTTGTGCCTGCAGCAGTTGATTGAGAATGATCCGATTGTGAGCAAATATATGAAGATTGTCATGGTGGAAAATTACAATGTGACGAAAGCAGCAAAACTAATTCCGGCATGTGATATTTCGGAGCAGATTTCTCTTGCGTCAAAGGAGGCATCAGGAACTGGAAATATGAAGTTTATGTTAAATGGCGCTGTGACACTTGGAACAGAAGACGGTGCAAATGTAGAGATTCATGAGCTTGTTGGAGACGACAATATCTATATTTTCGGAAAGAAATCAGAAGATGTGATCAAGTTATATGACGAGGCAAGTTATTGCTCACGCGACATCTATGAGAGTGATGTACTTGTGGAAGAGCTTGTAGATTTTATTATCAGCAAAGAGTTGATTCAGATTGGGGATCCTGTAAATCTTGGAAGACTTTATAAGGAAATCATATCAAAAGACTGGTTCATGGCGTTGCTTGATATCAAAGAGTATATTGCGAAGAAAGAACAGATGTTGGCAGATTATGAAGATGAGACAGCTTGGGCGAAGAAAGCCCTTGTAAATATCGCAAAGGCAGGATACTTTTCAGCAGACCGTACGATTGCAGAATATAACGAAGATATTTGGAAGTTATCATAAAGAGGATGAGACTATGAGAGAAACAGGGATATTGATGCCCGTGTCTTCGCTCCCGTCGCGTACGGGAGTCGGAGAACTGGGAAGGGAAACAAAAGTGTTCCTTGATTATTTAAAAGAAGCAGGTGTAAAAATCTGGCAAATTTTGCCGCTGAATCCGGTGGGATACGGGAATTCTCCGTATCAGCCATATTCATCCTGCGCAGGAGATGAGATTTATATCAGTCTGGAAACATTATATGAACAGGGACTTTTAAAAGATCTACCACCGGCATTTTTAGAAAAGGAAACTCATGTCCGGTACGATCAAGTCCGAGCATGGAAAGAAAGTTATTTAAGAGAGGCATTTTCTCGTTTTGAAGAAACAGACGATTATAAAACATTTGCACAGCAGAGCTGGGTGTTAGAATATGGGATGTTTCGTGCATTAAAAGAAAAAAATGAGAATCGTTGCTGGAATGAATGGGATACAGCGGATAAGACATGGCCAGAGGCTAAAAAGGAAGTGCCTTTGGAGATTGCACATGAGGCGGCTTATCAAATGTTTTTACAGTATATATTTTTCTGCCAGTGGATGGAAATTAAAAAGACTGCAAATGAAAATGGAATTCAAATTATGGGAGATGTGCCGTTTTACGTCGGTGTGGATTCTGTGGATGTGTGGGCAGGAAAAGACAATTTCCTATTAGATACAGACGGAAGACCGACTTTCATTGCAGGTGTGCCGCCGGATTATTTCAGTGCGACAGGGCAGAGATGGGGAAATCCAATTTATGACTGGGATTATCTCAAAGAGAATGGATATCAGTTTTGGGTGGATCGAATCGGATACAGTAGCCGACTGTTTGACATTATCAGAATCGATCATTTCCGTGCGTTTGACACTTTCTGGAAGATTCCGGCTACTTGTCCGACTGCAATTGAAGGAGAATGGATTGAGGCACCGGGATATGAAGTGATTGACACACTTTTGGAAAAGATACCTGAAGTAAATCTTGTGGCAGAAGATTTGGGAGATCTCAGACCAGAAGTGTTGGAGCTTAAAGAACATTATCATTTTAAAGGAATGAAGATACTTGTGTTTTCAATTGATACATCTGGAAAATATGCGAAAGATATTTTTCATGATGTGGAAAATATGATCATCTATACGGGAACACATGACAATGATACATTAATGGAATGGTATGATGCATTGTCTGTTGCAGCAAAACGAAAAGTGCGTCGTTTTCTTGCAAGGGAAGGAATCCGTCAGGGATCTGTTAAAGACCGACTTTTAGCTTATACATGGAAGAGTAAGGCTGAATATGCAATCGTTCCGATGGCGGATATTTTAGGAATGGGAAAAGAGGCCCATCTAAATACACCTGGTACGGTTGGAAGTCCGAACTGGGAGTGGAGAATGCCGGATATGCGACAAATGGAAATAAGTTTGAAAAAATATAGTAGACAGATGAGACAAAGATAAGAAGAGAGGAACAGGATATGAATTTTACCGGAGTCTATCATAAGACATCAGAGCAGATGAGCTATCCACAGAATGAAAAGGAACTTATTATCAATCTCAAAACCGGTTACGATGTGAAACGGGTCTTCATACATTATGGAGACCCGTTTGAAGCAGGTATTCTTGGTGGAAATGAGAGATGGATTGGGAAACGAGAGGAAATCTGTTATAAGAAACGGCTGAAATATCAGATTTGGTGGACAACAACAGTTGTTCCGACTTACAAAAGATGTAAATACTATTTTGAACTGCAGACAGAGTCAGAGGTATGGTATTATTTTGAAGATGGTTTTTTGACCGAAGAGCAGATTAATATGGATGGAAGAATGTTGCAGTGCTTTATCGTGCCGTGGATGAATCGGGCAGATATTAATCGGACACCGAAGTGGGTGAACGATACAGTATGGTATCAGATTTTTCCGGATCGTTTTTGTAATGGGACACCTGAAAGAAATACTGCAGAAATTGTTCCGTGGAGGACTGGAAAGGTGACAAATGATGAGCGTTTTGGCGGAAATCTTGCAGGGATTCGCAAAAAACTATCCTACTTAAAAGAGTTGGGAATCAATGGAATCTATTTGAATCCCATTATGGAGGCAGAGTCTAACCATAAATACGACACGATGGATTATACAAAGATCGATCCGCATTTTGGAACGAACGAGGAGTTTGCACAGCTTGTGAAAGAGGCACACGGGCATGGAATTCGAGTGATGGTTGATGCAGTATTCAATCACAGTGGAAGCAAATTTGTTCCGTGGCGTGATGTACAGGAATACGGAAAAGAGTCGAAGTATGCAGATTGGTTTATGGTGAACGATTGGAGCAATATTAAGAAAAAAGCAGATACACGGGATGAAAGATTTTATTCTTTCGCATTCATCGACAATATGCCAAAACTCAATACAAACAACGAAGAAGTGATTCAATATTTCTGTGGGATCTGTGAAAATTGGATTAAAGAATTTGATGTTGATGGGATCCGATTTGATGTGGGAAATGAAGTTTCACACCGGTTTTTAAAACGAATTCGTGAGCATGTAAGAAGCATTAAGCCAGATATCTATTTGCTGGGAGAGATATGGCATGATGCAAGTCAGTGGTTGATGGGGGATGAGTACGATTCGGTTATGAATTATCCGTTGATGAGTGGGATTCATGATTTCTTTTTGGACGAGCAGGATACGAAAGAAGATTTTGAATATATGATCAATCGATGTTATACGATGTACATGCAGCAGTGCAACAATGTGTTATTTAATCTTTTGGATTCGCATGATACCGAACGGCTTATGAACAGATTAAATAATTTGGACATTTTTTATCAACAACTTGCTGTGTTGTTTACAATGCCGGGAAGTCCGTGTATTTACTATGGAACAGAAATTGCAATGGAAGGTGGACATGACCCGGATTGCAGAAGATGTATGCCGTGGGAGGAACTTGATACAGTGGAAAATCAGCGGCGAATCCATGAGACGAAAACATTGATTGAACTTCGCAGAAAAGAAACGGCATTCAAAAGCCTGTATTTTCATTTTCCGAATACTTACAAAGAGTCACGGCTTGTGGAGTATGTAAAGCTTGATGATGAGGGAAATCAATTGGAGATTCTATTGAATTGTACAAAAGAGGAAGTGAAAATAGAAAGGCAGGGAGAAATCCTATTCCAACGAGGGTATGAGAACGGGAAATTGCAGAAAAATGGAACATTGATTCGAAGGATAAAAGGAGAAAAATAATATGGAAGAACAGAAGAAATGGTGGCGAAATGCGGTCGTATATCAGATTTATCCGAGAAGTTTTCAGGACAGTAATGGAGACGGAATTGGGGATATTCAAGGAATTATCGACAGATTGGATTATTTGAAGAAGCTTGGAATTGATGCAATTTGGCTGTCTCCGGTCTGCCGTTCACCGCAGGATGACAATGGGTATGATATTTCAGACTATCAGGATATTGATCCGATGTTTGGAAATATGAATGATATGGAACGTTTGATCACAGAAGCAAAAAAATGCAATATTCGCATTATGATCGACCTTGTGCTGAATCATTCTTCAGATGAACACAGATGGTTTCAGGAGGCAAAAAAAGATAAAGACAATCCATATCATGATTACTATGTGTGGCGTGATGGGGAAGAAGGAATTCTTCCGAATGATATGGGCTCAGTGTTTGGAGGTCCGGCATGGGAGTGGGTTCCGGAATTAAAACAATATTATTTTCATCAGTTTTCTGTAAAACAGCCGGATTTAAATTGGGAAAATCCAAAACTTAGAAAAGAAATTTATGATATGATTTTGTGGTGGATGGAAAAAGGCGCAGGCGGTTTCAGGCTGGATGTCATCGACCAGATTGCAAAAGAACCAGATCAGAAAATTACAAATAATGGTCCAAGACTTCATGAATTTATCCGAGAACTGAGTAAAGAGACATTTCAAAAGGGCGACCTGATCACAGTAGGGGAAGCTTGGGGAGCAGACACGGAACGTGCAAAATTATACAGCAATCCGGATGGAAGTGAGTTTTCAATGGTATTTCAGTTTGAGCATATGATGTTAGATCAGGAGGCAGGGAAAGAAAAGTGGGATTTTTGTCCGTTGCCATTTGTAAAACTCAAACAAAATTTGGCAAAATGGCAGACAGCGCTTTTTGAATGTGGCTGGAACAGCCTGTTTTGGAATAATCATGACCTTCCGAGAATCGTGTCCAGATGGGGAAATGATCAAGAATACCGTGTGGAATCGGCAAAGATGCTTGCGACGGTCTTACATGGAATGCAGGGAACACCTTACATTTATCAGGGCGAAGAACTCGGAATGACCAATGTAAGGTTTGAAAGTATCGACCAATATCAAGATATTGAAATCCGCAACATGTATAAGGAGCGTCTCCAAAAGGGATATTCAGAGGCAGAAATCATGGAATCTATCTATACAAAGGGACGTGACAATGCAAGAACACCGATGCAATGGGACGACAGTGTAAATGCGGGATTTACAACAGGGATACCGTGGATGGAAGTAAATCCGAATTATACGGAAATCAATGCAGAAAAAGCATTAGAAAACGAAAATTCAGTATTCTATTATTATCAGAAATTAATTCAACTTCGAAAAGAATATGATATTTTTGCGGAAGGTGATTTTCGGCTGCTTTTGGAAGAAGATGAGAATATTTTCGCTTATGTAAGAGAATATCAAGGAAAACAGATGTTTGTAGTGTCAAACTTTACAGAGAACACAGTTCCGTGTACACTGCTAAAAGAATGGCAGGGCGGAGAGGTATTGATTTGCAATTATTCGGAAGATGGTGAGGAAGGTATGCTTCGTCCATATGAAAGTGCCATTTACCTGTGCGGTTTCTGACATTATTGTAAGATTAGATAATTTTTCTTTTTTTTCCATGTGGAAGCCTTTATAATGGGAATGAGGTGAAACAGATGGAGGGAAAGATAACAGTCTTTATAGTGGAAGATGATGAAGCATTGGCAAAAGAACTGAAAAGTTATCTGATGCGATGGAATTATGATGCGGTTGTGGCAAAAGAGTTTGAGAGGATCAGTGAAGAATTTCAAGATTGCAGACCGCATATTGTATTGCTGGATGTGAATCTTCCTTATTATGATGGGTTTTATTGGTGCAGGAAAATTCGGGAACGCTCAGAGATTCCGATTGTGTTCGTGAGCAGCAGAAGCGATGATGCAGACAAAATTATGGGAATTGCACAAGGGGGCGACGATTATATCGAAAAACCATTTCATTTGGAGCTTTTGAGGGCAAAAGTTGATGCAGTATTACGGCGGGCGTATGAATATAAAGTAAAAGATAAAATTTGTGTTTTGAAGGATCTTCACTATGATGTGGACAGCCAGACGTTATTGTTTCAATCTGAAAAAATAGAATTGACCAAGATGGAGAACAGGATTCTTGTAAAATTGCTGGAGGAAAAAAGCAAGGTTGTGACCAGAGAAGAACTGATGATGGAGCTGTGGAATACAGATGAGTATGTGTCTGATGGAACATTGACGACCATTGTAAGCCGTCTTCGTGCGAAACTCAAAGCTAATTGTAATGATGATGTGATACACACAAAAAAGGGAGTGGGGTATTTTATCGAATGATGTGGTATTTGAAAAAGAATCGAAAGATGTTCCTTCTGCTTTTGACTGTCATTCTTGCATACGACTTATATTTTGGTCTGCTTTTTGCAGATGTAGATAGAGAGAATCTTTTTTATCTGGATATGTTAATTGGAATTGCATTGATAAGTTTTGTCATCATAGATTATAGGCAGCAGGCGCAAAAAAGGCGACAAGTTGAGGAACTGCTTGAGGTGGAGGATGTTATTTATTCGGAGTTTTCGGAGTTTGAAAACAGAGAAATTGTGATTCATGATGTGGAGGTTCTGAAAGGACAGCTGGATGAGCTGTTTGAAATGAATTGCAATCTGCAGGATTACATTACAAAATGGTGTCATGAGGTGAAGCTGCCTCTTGCTGCCCTGCTTTTGATGAATGAAAAAATTGAGGATAGTGTACAGAAAAAGGCGATGAAGGAGCAATTGGAGCGAATCCGTCAGCTGTTGAACGGAGCGCTGATTGGAAGTCGTGTACAAAGTACGATGTACGATTTGCAGATCGGAAAGACAAGTTTGAGTCAATGTGTGCGTGCCTCTGTTAAAAACAATCAGTTTTTCCTGATTCAGAATCGGTTTGAGATGGAAGTGTCGGTGCCTGAACTTACAGTGTACACAGATAAAGAGTGGTTGATTTATGTCCTGGATCAGATTATCGGTAATGCAATCAAGTATACATCCGAATGTCCGAGACTTTCTATCTGGGGAGAGTCAGAGGAGGATGTGACACGGCTTTATATAGAAGACAATGGTGAAGGAATCAAGGATTGTGATTTGAAAAATGTATTTGAGAAGGGCTTTACCGGAAGTAACCATCATAACGGAAAATATAAATCTACCGGAATGGGTTTATATTTGGCGCATTTGATTATGAAAAAACTTGGACATACGATTACGGTGGAGAGTGAATTTGGCTGTTTCACGAGAGTGATCCTGAGCTTTCGGGATAACAGAGACTATTTTCAGCTCTGACATTACAATTTTTGTAATGTTGGGGCTGTTTTTGTAATGTGGATGTAAGGACAAATGAGCAGAACTTTTCGTATAATATTGCTTGTAAAGGAGGATGAAATATGGAAGGTAAAGTATTAGAAGTAAACAATCTGACAAAGACATATGGCTCGAAAGGTTTTCAGACAAAGGTGTTGAAGGGAATCAGTCTCAGCATATGTGAGCGTGATTTTATTGCGATTATGGGACCGAGTGGCTCCGGAAAAACAACGCTTTTGAATATGCTGTCGACCATTGATAAGCCGACGCATGGTTCGGTGATCTTAGATGGGAAGGACATTACAAAAATTCACAATAAAGAGTTATCTAAGATACGGCGGGATAAGGTGGGATTTATTTTTCAAGATTATAATCTGTTAGACACGATGAGTCTTCAGGATAACATTGCACTGCCATTGTCATTGAATGGAGTTCCTGCAGCAGAATGTATTGCACGGACAAGGCAGATGGGGGCGATGTTTGGATTGAAAGAGCATTTGGAGAAATATCCGTATCAATTGTCAGGAGGGCAAAAACAAAGAGGGGCAGCGTGCCGGGCGTTGATTACAAATCCCAAAATCCTTTTTGCAGACGAACCGACAGGGGCGTTGGATTCGAGATCGAGTAAAGAGCTGCTAGAATGTCTGCGTGCTGTGAACGAGAAGGAAAAGGCGGCTATTTTGATGGTTACACACGATGCGTTTACAGCCTCTTATGCGAAGGAAGTTTATATTCTAAGCGATGGTGTCATTAAATGTAAGATTAACCGGGGAAAAGACAGAAAAGAATTCTACGACCGTATCATTGATATGCAGGCGTCTATGGGAGGGGATTTTTCATGAGTATGTGGAAACTGGCGTTCAAAAATTTCAAAGAAAGTCTGAAAAACTATCTTTCGCTCATGGTATCATTGGCATTCACGGTTTTGATTTTTCTGAATTTTCAAAATGTGATTGATTCGGGGATTCTGGATGGACTTGGAAAAACGAATCGAGAAAATGCAGAGTTCGTCATTCAGGCAGTCACGTTTGTATTAATTTGTTTTATGCTATTTTTTATATGGTATTCCACGAGTGTATTTCTTACAAAAAAGAAAAAGGAAATCGGAATTTATGCATTTATGGGATTGACGAATCAAAAAATCGGGAAGTTATATATGATAGAGACTTCGATGACAGGCCTTTTATCACTGGCGCTTGGACTTGGAGTCGGCACATTGACAGCGCGTCTTTTCCAAATGATTATGATGAAGTTATCTGACATTACGGTGGAGGTTTTTAACAGTATTTCGCTCAAATCAATCTTGACAGTTTCTGCCTGTTACGTGGTCATATATGTGATTTTTGCGGTCAAAGGCTATGTCAATATCGTGAGAAGCAGTGTGTTGGAGATGATTTCTGCCAGCAGAAAAAATGAGTATGTCAGACAGCATCCGGTAATTCTGCTTGTAAAAACGGTTCTCGGAGTTGCCGCGCTTTCAACAGGATATTACCTGGCGATTGTCAAAGGTGGAATGGAAGTATTTAGAAATACATTATCCGCAGTTGTGTTTGTTACGATTGGAGTTTACCTTGTGTTTGGTGGTCTGATTCCGATTATTTTTCAGGGTATTACAAAGAGAAAATCATTTCTTTATAAAAAACAGAGAACGCTTTGGGTGAATAATATCGTATTTCGCATGAAGAGAAATTATCGGACATATGCAATTGTATCTGTTTTAATGTTGTGTTCAGTTACCGCACTGGCAGCAGGATTTGCGATGAAAGAGCGATATGACGGGATGGTACACTTCAGAAATACTTACACATATCAGGTGCTAAGTACAAGTGCGGGAAAATACAAAGAGTTTGAAAAATTAATTCAAAAGGATAACGATATTGCATATGGAACAGAGGTGTCTATGATTCAATTGGAACAATCCGAAATCAAGGCAAGGTGGAAATCCACTGGGTATGCAGTTTTACCGTATTCCAAAGTGAAAGAGGCAGCAAAAGAAGCAAATCTAAAATTTAATCTGAAAGAGCCGAAGGATGACGAATATATCAATGTAGATAAGTTGGTACTGCTGTCATTGATTACGGATAGGAAAGAGGACGCTATAGAGATTCATGATAAGACCTATGAATGTGCAGATGTGACCACGGAGCCGTATCTTGGATATTTGCAGGAAATGACAGAATTTTATCTTGTCAATGATCATGAATATGAACGTCTGAAAAATATTGGCGAAGAAGTTTATGTGTATAATTATAGAATTAAAGATGTAAAAAATTTTGAGGCTTCTGTAGCGGCGCTGCAAGGGAGTGCAGATTGTGCAGGATTGATTAAAATTGATCCTGATGATCAGGAAGCAAGCTGGATTCAGATTATTTATTCGGTGTGTATTTTCATGTTTATGGTATTCATACTTGCGAGTGGAAGTATCATTTTTGTGAAGATTTATAATGATGCATTTGAAGAGCGGGAACGATATGCTATCTTGAACAAAATCGGCGTGGGCAGCAGAACTGTAAAAAAAGAAATTGCGTGTGAACTTCGGTTTGCCTATTTGTCACCGTTCCTTGTGATGGCGATATCCTCTTATTTTTCTGTGAAAGCATTAGGAAATATGATGCGCACAGAACTACTTGAAATCAACATTTTAAGTGTTGTGATCATAGGAATTTTCTTCCTTATATGTTATCTGTTCTCAGTGTCGGTCTACATGAAAAATATAAAAATGAAGTAGATATTGCCTACCTATCTGCAACATGTTAAACTAAGAGTAGTAATATACTCTAGGACATAACTAACAGGAGAGAGCAGATATGAAGAACGGAATGGAAAATGCCGTTTGGCAGATGAAACAAAAAGAAGAGGACGGATTGAATTATATTTACTCCCAGACGTATAACTTTGTCTATCTACGTGCGAAAAGTATTTTGAAAAATGAGGAAGATATCAAGCTGTTTATGCAGATGGTGTATGTGGATTTGTATCGGTCGGCAGATGAGATACAGCTGGATAATTTATATGAGTGGCTCGGAAAGCATGTGTATCGGATTGGATGCGAGCATTTTAAAAAGAGAAAAGAAAGAGAAGCGGTTTTTGTGGAGATGGAAGAGGAAGAGCTGAATCCGAAGCAAAAGCAGCATCTGAATGAGAATGTAGATGTTATCAGCAAAAGTTTGGAGCAGCTTCCGGATTTGTATCAGGCAACTCTGTTTGCATTTTATTTTGATTATTTGAAAATGGATGAGATTGCGGACCTGATGGATTGTAGTGTGGGCGTGATCATTAACCGATTGAATTATACAAGAAAATATTTCAAAAAAGCGATAGAGAATGCATGGGAAGAGCGTGGTGAGAGCAAGGAAGGCTGTGATACATTTTCTGTGGAGGCGGTTTGTCTGGCACTTCGCAAATGGGGAGTTGAACATTGCCTCGGTATAACCAGTGCGCAAAATATATATTATAATATCTGCAAGACACTTGATCTGCACGGACATTCTATTTCTCTGAGCGGAAAAGAATTTGCAGGTGTGAAAAAGACGGTTGTCTATTATAAAGCAGACGATTGGAATCCGATACAGGAAGAGATTATTATACATGGGAAAAAGAAAAGGTTGGATAAAAGGCTTGCTGTCTATCTGGCAGGAGCAGCAGTAGTGCTTGCGATTGTCGCAGTAGTGATTGCCGTGGTGGTGAATCGTCCGGAAAAGAAAAAGCCGTCATCAGAAAAGCCGAAAGTGACTAAAGAACAGAATAGTTCCAAAAAAGAGGAGCAAAAACAGGAAAATACGGATACGAAGGAGCCGGAAAATCAGACGAATGGAACAGTAGACGAACCTGTGAGCGAGCCGGCAGAGACAGATTATATTTTCCCGAACAGTGGGACAACAGAACTGACAAGAGAAGAGGTTCAAGGACATACAAAAGAGGAATTACGCATTGCTAGAAATGAGATTTATGCAAGACATGGTGCAATCTTCGGAGTAGATGATCTGGATGCATATTTCCAAAGTAAATCATGGTATACACCTACACTTTCGATCAGTGAGCTGCTGGATACAGTAGAATTGAGCATGGTAGAGGAAAACAATATCAGCCTGATCAGCGAGATTGAATCGGGAATGTAGTGTAAATATAATAATGAAAGGGAGTAAACACAATGTATAATGTAGAATTTGATGAAAGCTTAGTAACAGGGAATGAGATGATTGATGAACAACACAAAGAACTGATTGGGAAAATTCAGGATTTGCTTAGAAGTTGTGAAAAAGGAAGTGAAAAAGCAACAGCAGTAAAGATGCTCAATTATCTGGCAACATATACAGATTATCACTTCAAGGAAGAGGAAAAACTTCAGGAAAAGATTGAATATCCGGGAATAAAAGAACACAAAGAAAAACACAAAGAATTTGTGGAAGCAATTGATGATCTTCATGAGATGTTAGAGGAAGAGGAAGGACCATCGGATGCGTTTGTTGCACAGGTGAATAAAAGAGTGGTAGATTGGTTATTTGGACATATCAAAACATTTGACAGATCTGTTGCGGAATATAAAAATATGAGAAAGAACAGTGAAATGATCTAATTGGAAGGTGCGGACAGTTCACGGCCTGATAAAAACAGCAATTGACATTGGCATGCTTGCATGTAGAATGGAGATTGCTGTTTTTGGATATATGAGCAGAGATTCAAAAGATTAAAATAAAAATCTGTAAATTAAAAAAATATTTTAAAATATATTGACAAATATAAAAACAATGATATAATAACAGTATAGACAAAATAAATAAAGTTAATAACAGATAAAAATATCTTTTTATTAAATTTATTTATTGTTGGTAAGAGCTTTGAAGATATCGGAATTGGAGAAGCAAATTTATAACAGGAGGTACGGACCACCAGAATAGTAAGAGAATGAGGACTTCACTCATAAGAAAAACCATTATAATTTCAAAATTCGGATTTGCAAGACACGGTTGGTTAGTGAGAATGTCAATTCTTATTAAGGATTGTGGAAGCGGATGTTAGAAAGAGAAATGAAAAGATGGGAAAATGAAGAAAGGGTAAAAGAATGATTGAAGAATCGAAGTAAGAAGGAGTATTGATTAGAAGATAATTGATACTCCTTTTTATGATTTTCGAAAATAAAAAAATACAGAAACCTTTGTATCTCAAAGGCTTCTGTATCTTAGTTATATGCGGAAAATGGGACTTGAACCCACACGTGGTAACCCACACTAGAACCTGAATCTAGCTCGTCTGCCATTCCGACATTTCCGCTAACAAAAAATATATTACCACAAAAATGTGCGTATGGCAATAGAAAATATGACAATATATAAAAAATGTGTTGACGTTCACACAACGTACACGACAAACGCATGAGTAAATAAATTGTGAACATCCCTTTTTTCTGATAAACTAAAGAGAAAAGAGGTGTTTCTTTATGAAAGAATTGTTAGAGTGGATGGAATATATTG